>NZ_CP032819.1:3694053-4309729 GCF_003991565.1 Butyricimonas faecalis
GCAGGGATCAGATCTGGTTTACACAGAAAGATTCGTTTGGAGCCTCGGAACTCTATTCGTTGGCGGAATACAAGGTTCGCAACAGTGCACCTTTCGAAAAGGAGTACCTGATGGGGAAATATGGCGGTATCCCTGTCATCGGCCAGTTTGAACGGTTATTTGACCTGAGGGAGGAAGAATATGGCAGCACGGACGAACAAGCGTGATCCACGCGCGGCACGGACACTCAGGCGTATCAGTTTTGTCCGTGAGGTCAAACAATCCTTCCTGATCATCTGCGAGGGGGTAAATACGGAACCGGATTATTTCAATGCATTTCGCCTGACTTCCGCCAATATTAAAGCGGTAGGCCAGGGACTCAATACGGTAGGTCTTGTCCAAAAGGCTTTACGGATGAAAGAAGAAGAGCGGAAGAAAGGACGCGAGTATGACCAGTGCTGGGTGGTATTTGACAAGGATGACTTTCCCGATCGGGATTTCAACCGGGCTATCGGTATGGCGGAAGCCGGTGGCATGAGGGTGGCATACAGCAACCAGGCTTTCGAGTATTGGTTCTTGCTGCACTATAACCTGGTACAAGGCCCGATGCACAGAAATCAATATGAAACAAAGCTATCCGGCTTGTTGGGCTTCTCCTACAACAAGGAAGCCGGTACAGGCGGTCGTGTTTTCAGGGAGCTGGGCGGTAAACAGGCTCAGGCCATCACGAACGCAAAAGCCGTATTGCGCCGAATGGAGGGAATACCGCCGGCACAGGCGGAATCTTCGACAACGGTGCATCTTCTTGTGGAAGAACTGAATAAGTATATTTAGCATATTCTGTCGTTTGCCCGGATAATATTGTACCCGGCTACCACCTCCTTCCGGTTTTATCGGATTTTATGTCGCAAAAACACAAAAACAGACGGCAAATCACAACGATGCCGTCTGTTTTTATTCATTTACGTTCCGTGGACAGATACGCTCAAACTTTTCGGTGTCTCTCTTTCCATTGGCTGACCTCTTCGTCAGAGACGGATGCCACGGTCCTTTTTTCCACATCGAACATCCGATGACAGAATGCCCTGGTAGAAAAAGGATTTCCAAGTTCCGCCAATATCCCTACAAGCCGGTTGTAGGAATCCATGTGCCACAGGTAATCGTACATCCCGCTGACCGGCACCCGTTCAAGCAATCCCATACGCGTTGTCTTTTCCACGCACTTGTCGAAAATCCGCGAACCCATCTCCATGTTCTCCATGTAGTACCGCTTGCTGCGCAAGGTGTCGTAACCTTTTTCACGCAGGCGTGTACGGTCTGCCATGTACAGCATGAAGATGACCTCTTCCGGGGTGAACGCGCCGACCAGCCCGGTGAAGCATTTCATAAACGGTATCACGTGTTGCCTTTTGTCGTCATTCCCTTTCATGTCCGTTTTCGCGTTCGTTCGTCCGTAATGTTTCCGCTTCCCCGTCATCCTTAATCGACGGATTGACATAGAACTGGCATATCCTGCCGTTTATCATCGGTTTATACACGGCGTATCCCAGTTTTTTGGCGTAACGCCCCACGGATACGCGGTTGGCGAACTTGCCGGTATGTTCCGTCAGGTGTTCCGACATCTCCCCGACGGTCATTCTGCTTTTCAGTTTCATATCATTCGCGTTTAAATGTTTTCCTGATAAAGGATAGCCGCGACTAATACGAACTGTTTGCAAATGGTATGAATTAATAAGAGGCGGTTCCATGAAATCGGCAAAGGAGGAATCAACCGGTTATACTGATACTTCATTCATGAAACCGTCCCTCATCTATTTTCCCATTATCCGGACAATCTCCCGTATCGTGTCGAAGTTCCGCTCGTCCAGCCATTCTTTGGCCACGTTCCACGAGAGCGACATTCCGAACTTCAGGTTCTCCATGGTGATGGTATGGTGCGACAACCTGCCTTCAGTGGGCTTGAGCCCTGCCGCGTGCAGTTCACACAGTCCGTCCTGAAAGAATGTGCACCCGCCTGCTTCCTGTTTCGCCTGTACCATCGGCACGATATACGGGATTTTTCCTAACAGCAGGCCTACCGCCCACCGAGTGGGTGCAAGACGCTCCCTGTATCCGGCTTTCAGCAACCGGAGGATGTCTTCCGGCGTACCGAGGCACGGTATCCGGCATTGCTGCCTGCACAGACGGCAACGGCACTCTACCGGCCGTCTTCCTGTCTTGCGGATGATCCGCTGTAATGCCGTTTCCATCGCTATGCACCCGGTGGGCAGTATTCAGGGTTCCTCTTGCGCCACAGTTCTATGATACACTCCCGTCCGGCCTGTGTCCATCGTTTGGTGGATCCGAAAGTATATACCTTGCCCCGGCTGTTCTCCCACGTGTAAGGCACATCGCATTGCCAGGCCCGGCAGGAAGGAAAGACCACCCATTGCCGCTTCTCGTACTTGCAGATGCCCTCTTCGGCAAGGAACTGGTGCAACTGTCGCGGCGATATGCCGAGTTCGTCAGCGATGCGCGTGCTCTTGAACCAGTCCCTGTTCTCGATAAACTCCTCGTAGAATACGATTTTCGGCAGGGATTCACTCACCACCTTCCGCAGTTCCAGAATCAGTCTCGTCGCCGATTCCATATCCTGCGGCATGGGACAATCCATACAGGGCAGACCGGGTGCCGCCACCCTGGGGCGTTCGCGTACGATTGTCTTCCCTCGTTTCACGGAGAGTTTGCCGATAGCCTCGCCCAACCATTCCGCCAAAGACAGGTCAGGGGCGATCCATCTGGCCAACGGTATGACAAGCGGTGATTCCAACCAGGTCGCACCGTGCCCCCGCCCCCGTGTGGTGAAGACTTGCGACTCGTATTTCCCGGTATGTCCGTTGCCGGCCATTTCCCTGCGGAGCATATCCGTGGAAGCGATGCGTAGCCATTCAGACGGGATTTTCCCGAAGTGCATCGTGATCTGCGTGGCGTTGACCATCAGCTTGTCGCCGACACGCCGGAACGTGACGGGGAACCCTTCCTCGAAGTGCATGACGATGTCGTCCTGCGGGACGGCGTGCAGCTCCCCGGCTTCCAGTTCCAGAAGCTTGTTGCCCCACACTTCCAATTCATCAAGCAGGTCACGGGGTATAATAGTCTCCTTGCGTACCAGTTGTAAAAGCCGGCGCATATCGATGGGACGGAAACCCCACTGTTCCCTGCCGTTTTTCCGGAAACTGATTTTCAATGCCGTCGGGCAAACACGGGCGATGGCGCCGTTTTCAAGCAGTTCGTCCCGCTTGAGTATATCGCATATATCCACGGCGCAGATATGGAGCTGGCCGTTATGGTTCCGGGAAACCCTTATGTTCCAGTCCCGGAACGGAACATTCCTATTTTCCCTCATAGGTATTTCCTCCTTTCTTTTGGTTATCAGACTTACGTTTGTTTTCAAGCAAGGCTCTCTTATGTGCCATCTTGCGCACCGGATAGTACGTGCGTTTCTCGCCGCAAAGGGCGTCATAATCTTTCAGCATCAGTGTGCCGAGGTCGGCCAGCTCGATTTCCACATCCGGATGCAGATGCCTGAAATAGAGTCCGCCGCTGCATACATACTTGCCCGTGCAACAGAATGAGATAGCCTGCAAGTTGCCTTTTGTCAATTCCGCCGCGCTGTGCAGCGAGCGCGTGACCGCTACAAGAACCTGTGCCCCGTTGAAGATGAGCACCATCTTGGGTCGTTTAAATGTGCTGCGTCTCATGTTGTTCTAAAATTTGCGTTAATTCCTCCTTTGTAAATCTAAGACCGGCAGCCTGTACCAGCCAAGTGTCTGAAACCGTAAATCCACCGGACAGCAGTTCGTCCACGCGCTCCAGAAGGTAGACACCGAACGCGGGATCGATGTAAACGACAAATAATAGAGCCAGACATTCATCAATTAACAGGTGTCCCGACGCCTCGTCACGGATGATCATCTTTTCCCTGTCTATTCCGTAGGCGTCTGCCAACGCCGTTGCCCAGTGATGGAAAGCGACACGGAAATCACGGACATTATGCCGGCGTGCATCTCCTTTGGCCTGGATGAAGCGTGTCGCGTCGAAATAGACCGGTCCGTCTTCCCGTAACGTTCCGAAAAGCAGATCGGGGAACTCCCTGTACCGGATTATCCGGCAGGGAATCTTTTCTTCTTTCATGTTCTCTTTTTCATTGTTCTTGGATTTGTATCTAACGTGGTGCAAAGATATATCTTTTTAATATGAAATACACTATAAATATATACATAAATTACACTTTTAATAAATTGTTAATCACTGATAATAAGATATTTACAACATAAATAAAACCGAAATATCTATATATTTAAGTTGTATATTTCGGTTTGTAAATCAAGCATTAAGAGTCCCGTTCTCCATATATTCTTTTAGCCGTAAAAACCTCTCTTGAGGATTGTCTCTACTCTTTGAACAAGAAACAAAAAAATTATGGCTACATCGGACAAATCATTTAACGGGGAACTCTTGGAGAGTATTTTTAAGACCTCCAAAAAGACAATTCAGGAGTATGTCCGCGAAATCGAGCGCAACAACCGCTACCGTTCATGCCGTCAGGATACCGGCTCGGGATATATTCTCGATGACCGCGCCCGGCTCATTGACCTGTATGAAGCCTGCCTGCAACAGGACGCTCATATACGTTCCGTTGTCGAGACACTGGAAAGCCAGATTCTCGGCGACCGCTATATGCTTGCCCGTGTAAACGAAAAGGGAAAATACATCAAGGACGTGGCGAACTCCCTGAAGATACAGGGTTCGCAGTTCGACAAGATAATCAAGGGCATAGTGGAATCCAAGCTCTACGGGTACACCCTGCTTGAAATCATGCCGCATACTGACCCCAGAACGGGCAGGCTGGCGGAAGTCAACATCATCGAACGGCGTAATGTGTTGCCGGACCAGAAAACGGTACTGAAGCGGCAGGGACTGTGGGAGCCGCATTGGGATTTACATGACCCGGCATATTACCGTTGTTATGTACTGGTAAACTCCGGCGACTTGGGACTTTTTTCCGCCACGACCCCTTTGATACTGGCCAAGAAATTCACGGTGGCCAACTATGTGAACTTTTCCCATACTTACGGACAGCCGATTATCCACGGAAAGACGGTCAGCGAGAGCAACGCCGACCGCAAGAGGCTGGCTAACGAGATAGCCAACGCGGCACAGAACAAGGTGGTGGTTACCGGCATTGAGGACGAGGTCGATATCAAGACATTCACCATGTCCAACTCGGAAAAGATATATACCGGGCTTATCGAGTTTGTGAACAAGGAAGTTGCCAACCTCGTGCTCGGCTCCGAGTCGATGGCCGGAGGGATGCAGTCGTACGTGGGTTCCACGAAAGCACACCAGGACATTTTCCGCGACCGTATCGAAGTCTACCGTCGGTATATCGAAAACGTCATGAACGAGGAGATAATCCCCCGCCTGGTGGCTATCGGGTATATCCCCGGAGGATTGGAGTTCCGGTATTCGAACCGGATAGAGATGAGCAACGAGGACCGCATCAAGCTCTATTCGCTGATCACGGACAAATATGAAGTGGCGGCCGATGAGATCGAGAAAGAGTTCGGTATCAATGTGGGCCGGCAGCTCAATGTTATCCCGGGATTAGGTTTCGGAGCCGAAGGCGGCTCATCCGGTCTCAGCCACAACGACCGGGGCATCATGTCGGACGAGGAGTATTTCCGGCGTTACGGACGCCCCCGGGGGGCGAAGGTCGGAAATTTTCTGCGGGGAGCGGAATAGAAGCCCGTCTTCCGCTCCCGGACAACGCTCCGTTCAGGGCTGTCAGGGCATCTGCAACCACGGAATCCGATACGGAAAAGGAGTATCGTGTCATTTTCGATGCATTCCGCAGGCTGATCCTCTATTGGGAGAACAGCGCGGAACGTCTCGACATTATAGAGGACATCATCACCCTGCGTGCCTCTTTCCTCATAGACCGTGCGCTGACAGGTCTGCGAATCGATATGGACCGGGCATTGGAGATACTGAAAAATCACAACTCCTTTACAACAGAGAGGGAACGGCAGCAGCGTGACATCCTGATTGCAGCTATAGACAACCTGGTGGATTTTGCCGCGGCAGAGGAGTATGCCATGCTCGGGGAACTGCCCGAGACAGCGGATGAACAGGACATGGAAGCATACGAAAAGATATGCCGCAGGTATAACCTCGTCCATGCGGAGGAAGAGAACAACCAGGTATTCTTCGCGGCCTCGATGGCCGCATGGTGGATGGCGGTGGATATGGATACCGTGCTTACCTACATGACACAAGGCGATGAACGGGTACGTGCCTGGCATCTTTCATTGGAAGGGATTTCCTTCCGCAAATCCGAGTTTCCTCCGGAGCTGATACCGCCGATCGAATGGGGATGCCGCTGCTTTCTGGTCGCGGAGGGGTTCGCCGCTGTCCGGGCGGCTTTGCCGGATAAGGGAGACTATCTGGAAAAGGTGGATCCGGTCTTCCGGGAGAGCCTGGCAACCGGCGGGCGTATCTTTTCCGATGCGCACCGCTATTTCTCCGTCCCGCTTCCGGGTTACATGAATGATATTGTGAAACGCATTAAAGGAAAGTTCGCCTATGCCCAAGATAACGCTTGATGAGTTTTGCAGCCACTGGGTAAGCAGGACCAGTACGCGCGTCATGGCCAGCCGGCTGGAGTTCAACGTATTCGACTTCGCAACTGCTGCCGGTGACTATACCAGGCAGCAGTTCGTGTCCTCATTCGCTTCGGGGGGATTCAACGGTAGCAAATGGGCGCCTCGTACCTCCAAATGGGGAAAGAGGTTCACCCATCCTCTCATGAACGATACGGGGACTCTGGCCCGGAGCATACAGTCGGAAGCCGGCCGGACAGACATAGTGGGACGGCGTTCGGACCGTACGCGCATCTTCCGGAAAGGCGCCAGGTATTGCATGTGGACTACGGAAAAGAGCTTTCCAGTCAAGGGCAAGCGGGGACGCAGCAAGGAGCGTTACGGGCATTATGCCGCCATACACAATACCGATCCGAAGTTCGGGCTGTACACGGTAAACCAGTATTCCACGCGCCGTCCCGTACACCGGCAGTTCATCGGATTCTCACCGAAGACGGACGACTATATCGCCGCCCATTTCATAGATATGATTTTTAAAGGATTTCCACACCAGCCGTTATGATAAAAGACAAACACCCAGCACCACAGCCCGCACAACCGTCGGCACCGGCGGAGAGCCTGCCTGAAGAAGTTTCCGCGAACCCTTTCGTGGAGATATACCGGGCCGTTAAGCGGGCTGTCCTGACCCTGCGGGAGAATCCGGACGACCCGTTGTCGCCGCCCCTGTTCAAAACCGTCGCTATCGACAACGGCCAGTTCGCCCGCATTGTCCGTGACGATAACACGGAGTATGAGACTGTGTTCCCTGCCGTGTTCATCCACTTTATCAACGTGAGGTACCTGGTACAGCAACAGCGTATCGGTGAGGGACGCGCCACCATGCGCGTGCGGTTTATCTTGAATACGCTCAACAATGCGGACGAAGACAAGGAATGCGAGGCGTTTCTGGTCTTCCAGCGGCTCAATGTAGCCATACAGGATGCCAAGAACCATGAGCCGGCGCTGAGCGAGCGGTGCAACCTGACCTATTTCGACATGCCGCTTTCAACCAATATGTTGCAGGCGTACTGGATAGACTACGAGGTATGGTTCAGGGAATCTTCCGCGTGGAAATACAGGGACTGGGTAAAAAGGTATGTGGTCATGCCCCCGTTCACCCAACACAGCGATGCGCCGCAACATGACAGCGGCGGACACGGCTTCCATCCGCGTCCGGAACATGACGAAGTATCTGGTTTTTCGGATACCGGATCGGAAAATTGAAATCCATGCAGGAGATTTATCCGCACTGCGTATAAACAGACATGAATCAGCAGATAATACAAGACTCATGATACATTTTCTGTACTTGCTGAATTTAGAATGTTCAGCATGCCGGTCTTGATACAAATAGTTGCAACCGGTCTGTAATTTGAACAATCTATTATACTGTAAAGATAATCGCATTTCCATAAATGGATGGATTCTCATATTTCCACTTCCATAAATAGCAGTGCAAAACCTTTTCTTTTTCCACCGCCTACTCTTGTTCAAATAACCCTTGCATATGGATATGAACACACTTCAATATGTCGTCGGAGAGGCGAAGGCAGGCCAGCCGGCTGTTATCCGTTTCTTCGGTCGCGTGACGGAAGAGACGACCTCACGTTTCAATGACGAGTTCGACTTTTTGGAAAATATCATCCGTCCCTCCTGTATCCGCGTGTTGATCAACTCGGAGGGCGGCAGTGTCCTTTACGGCATGTCCACCTATTCCACCATCGCCAATGCCACGGTGGATACGGAATGTATCATCGAAGGGGTCGCGGCATCGATGGCCTCCATCATCTGGGCGGCGGGCAAGCGTTCTCTCATGCGTGATTATGCCATACTGATGATTCATAACCCGATGTTGCCGGACGATGACGGAGGGGAACCGTCGGACATGGTAACGGCTTTTACCAAACAGATCGAGACGATTTACCGGAAACGGTTCGGCCTGAAAGCGGAGCATGTGCGGGCCATCATGGACGGACAGGCAGGAAAGGACGGGACCTATTTCGACGCACAGGCTGCCGTCAAGGCCGGCATCATACCTGCGGAGCATGTCATCCATACCTCGAAGCAGCTTTGCCGTAAAGTGCATGACGAGATAGAAGGATTGACCGATACGGCCGCCATCCAGGAACTGATGAGCCGTGTCAGCGCGGGAAATAAACCTTTCAAAGGCATTGAACCTACTCTTACAGAAACGGAAAACGATATGGCAAACGAAAACAAGACACAAGGCTTTGAGTACGGGGCGATTGCAGCCTCGCTGGGCATGAAGGACGGTGAGGTCAAGGACGTGATGGCACGTATCTCTGAACTGGCCGCGATGGAACCCAAATACAGAGAAATACAGAAATCACTGAGCGACGCGCAGACCGTCATCGCCGGAAAAGACGCCTCCATCCGGAACTTGCAGACAGACCTGGCCGCAGCGACGGCACGCCTTTCCGCCTACGAGCAGAAAGAGAAGGACGAGCAGGCTTCCCGTATCGAGACATTGGTGGAGAATGCCATTGCAGAAGGCAAGATTGACCGTGAGGCGAAAACGCAGTGGGTGGAGATGGCCGGTTCCAACTTCGAGTTGGCGGAAAGCACGCTGGCTTCCATTCCCGCGCGGGAGAAAATCTCGAAGGAAATCGCCGATGACCCTGCCAACATCCAGGCCACGGCGGAAGCGACAAAGACCGCCGAACAGCTGATGGCCGAGAAGGTGGCGGAAGTGGTCGGTGCGGATTTCAAGTTCCGAAAGCTCTGACAGACTATCCGCGGGCGTCCGCCCGATTTTAACTGACATGCCGGAGACCGCAGTGTCTCGCGCGGAAACAGCAGGTATCCGCCAGTCGGCCGAGTTTCATTCTTCAACGGAAAACTTAAAACGACAATGGCTGATACAGTAAACTTTCTTCAAAACGGGTATAGCGGCGAAGTACTTGAGGACTTGCTGACCTATACCGTGCAGGGCAATGATACGGTCCGCGAGGGACTGATTCATATCAAGACGGGCATCCAGCACCGCTATACGCTTCCTGCCATCAAGCTGGGCAACATTATCCAGGACAACGTGCCGACCCCACAACCCATCCACGGAGCCAAGGGCGATGACGGCACGAACGAGTACCAGTTCACCGAACGCCATCTTGAGCCGTCCGATTTTATGGTCTATCTCGAGTTTAACCCGAGGGACTACGAGAAGTACTGGCGTTTCGCGCAGCCGGAAGGCAATCTCGTGTTCCGCGAGCTCGACCCGAAAATCCAGGCGACGATGCTCCGTCTCCTTATGGACAAGAAAAACGAGTATATCGGAAACGCCATCTGGACTTCCGCCCGCGGAGGAGAGACGGTGGCCAAGATTACCGCACCGGAAGGCTGCACGAAAATCGGAGCCAACAAGGAGAAATATTTTGACGGGGTCATCAAACGGATCCTCGACAATGTGAACTCCTCCGATGCCGAGGTGGTTGCCGGAGGGCAGTGCATCATTTCGGGAACGACCGAGCTGACGGACGGGGCCGCGGTGGAGGCGGCGCTCTATGCGATGTGGAGGAAATGTCCGAAGCAGATCCGAAAGAAGACATCTCTGACCTTTGTGGTCGGATGGGACGCCTGGGACGCGTATGACCAATATATCTCGGACAAGCAGGTCAAGTATTCCGAGAATACCGAGGTCAACCGCTATCGCTTCAAGGGCAAGCGCATCGTCCCGGTCGTGGGAATCCCCGAACACACGATGGTGCTCGGCGAGTTCTCCACCGGCATGGACTCCAACCTGTGGATGGGGGTGGATTACGCGAACGACACGGACATCCTGAAAATCGACCGTCTGCAGGCCAACTCCGAGCTGTTCTTTTTCCAGATGCGCATGAAAATGGACGTGAACATCGTCCGCCCGGCGGAGATCGTGGTCCATACCGCCTACAAGAAGAGCGAATAACACACCTTTCTTCATTCTCAATATCCACCCGGGGAGCGGAGGCAAGGCCCCGTTCCCCATTTTCATTCTACTGTTATGGCAAAGAAAATCAACACGGAGGAAACTCCGCAGACAGACAACAATAATATTCCTGCACCGGAGGCTCAGGCGGTGCCCGTTCCGGAAACGGCATCGGAAAACCTCGGGACAGGCGGCGAGACTGAAGACAGGCTGCCGGCCAAGACCGCGGGGAAAGGGAATGCAGGGTCGGAGGAGACGACAGAGCCTCACATCCTGTCCCTGTTGAAAAAGTTCCCGGCATATCCGTCGCTGTACATCGACACGCACGGAGGAACCTATGCGCCGGACACGGCGGCCGCCATCAGGGGCAAGGCCGTACTCTACAGGAATCCTTTCTACAACGAACTTAAAAAGAAATCATAATGGCACTCGGTAATGTATTTATCAAGGATGTGGACGGCAATATTCCTTACGATACCGGCTCGTCGGGCGAGAAGGTGACGGGACTGCTGTTCGACGTGTCCCTCCAGCCGACGCTTTTCACGGAGGGGTATGGTAAAACCAATGAGACCAGGCTCAAGCCTGGCGATGTCTGCTACATCACCTCGTTCAAGTCCGCCGTGAACGACTTCGGTATCATCGAACGTGTGGAGGCAACCGACGAGGAGGAGATGAATGTCAATTTCCTGCACGGCATCCCGGCATACCATATCCGTGAATTTTTCCGCATGTCCGGCAATCCGGGCGGTTCAGGAAAACTCTACGTGATGTTCGCGGACTGTTCGGCGAACTGGGATGCGCTGGAAATCATGCAGCGTGCTGCCGGGGGTATGATCAACCAGATAGGCATATGGACGGAACAGCCGCTGTGGAAAGCGAACGGCGCATCGGAACAATACAACCTCAATCTGGTAAAGGGGCTCAACGACGTGGCCGTGGGGCTTGCGGAGCAGAACCAGCCGCTCTCGCTCATCCTTTCCGCCAATCCTTCCAATACGGGGGCGGATACGACTGAGGGGCGTCAGATTGACCTGAATAAAATACCTTCATGCATCTGTGAATCAAGCCGTATCAGCTGTATATTCGGCCAGGCGCATCACGAAAAGATCTCCACGATGCAGATGTGCAACAGGAACCATACGCCCGTGGGATTTTTGGGAGCGGTTATGGGAGCCATAGCAAAGGCCAACGTGCACGAATCCATCGCATGGGTCAAGCAGTTCAATCTCTTCGCGGACGATTTCCAGGAAATAGAGTTGGGGTTCGGGGACATCAACCTCGACGAGGCAGAGGAGAACTTCCTCAGCCTGAACCGGTACGAGTCACTCTCCCCGTCACTGCTGGACGAACTCGACGATAAGGGGTATATTTTTCCCATCAAGTATGCCGGCCGCGAGAACGGGATCTACATCTCGAAAGACCAGACATGCTCACATGGGGATTTCCGTACCATTGCCCGGAACCGCACCATCAACAAGAGCCGCCGTGCCGTGCGTGCAGCCCTGCTGCCGTATGTGAACTCACCGCTGATGGTCAATCCTTCAACCGGGTTCCTCGCCCCGTCGAAGATTACAGCTTTCAAGACACTCATCGGGGATATACTGGCCAAGATGCAGGCGGCGCAGGAAATTTCAGGATACGCCGTCACTATCGACCCGAACCAGAACGTGTTGGTGGACGACACGCTGCGCATCTCCTATGTCCTTGTCCCGGTGGGCGTGGCCGTGAAGATTTATGTAGAGGAAGGACTGTCATTAACCGCAAATAAGACATAGCATATGGCAATAATCAACAATGTAGCATACTCGTGGTCGATGATAACCCTGTCATCGACCGCCCTGGGAATCGATGAAGGTTCCACGACCCTTGAAGGCGTGTCGGCCATCAAATGGTCGAAGAAGCGCAAGGTCGAAAGTAACTACGGCATGGGAGGACGGCCGGTGTCGAGGGGGTTCGGGAACATTACCTATACGGCGAGCATCACGATGGACTATGCCACGCAACAGCTGTTGCGTTCGGTGTACGGCTCGCTGCTCGAAATCGGCGAGTTCGACCTGATTATCAGCTTTGCCAACCCGATGGCCGGCGAGGACTGGACAACGACGACCGTAACGCTCAAAGGTTGCATCTTCACGGAGGATTGTCTCGAGTCACAGCAGGATGATACCAATATCACCCATGAATTCGATCTCAACCCGTTCGATATCCAAATCGGCTCGGGTGATACAATCTAAGCTGTCATGGATGTAACTTTCGAGGGGAAATCTTCTACCGGAAAGAACGAATGGCTCACGCCTCCCTGCCTGCTTCGGAGGCTGGGGCCGTTCGATTTGGATCCGTGTTCGCCCGTAAACCGCCCATGGGATACGGCGCGACATCACTATACCATTGAGGATGACGGCCTGCAACAACCCTGGTTCGGACGTGTGTTCTGCAATCCTCCCTATGACACTGCACTGATTGTCCGGTTTATCCGCAGGTGTGTCGAACACAGGAATGCCGTCGCGCTCACTTTTGCCCGCACGGACACGCGCCTGTTCCACGAACTGATATTCCCAAACGCCGATTCAATACTCTTTATCAAGGGACGGCTCAGTTTTTACCATGTTACGGGGGAACAGGGTGGTACGGCCGGAGCGCCGTCATGCCTGATCGCCTTCAACAAAGAAAATACCGCGGTTCTGGAAACATGCGGTATCGACGGGAAGTTGGTGAAGCCACGACTTCAATAGTCAACCATAAATTTGTTACATAATAACCCGTCTGTTTGCCGGATATTGACCTTGGCTGACAGACGGGATTTATGTATGGCAGACTTAAATCGAAATATGCGCTTCCTTATCGAATGACGTATGCTCGTTACTGAACACATAGCCCAACTGGTTGCATATGCACCGGGTGTTTCCGATGACCTTATTGATATTGCGGTGCGAGTGGCCATATATCCAGTATTCAATCGGGCTGTCTGCAATGAAACCGCCAAGCTCCACGGTAAATGCCCCATTGAGCGGACTGCCCTTGAACTCCGGCGCCATCAGTTCGAATGACGGTACATGATGAGTGGCGACAATGAGATGTCTGGCAGTACTTTGTTTTACGCTCTGTTCCAGAAAACGGAAACAGCGCGAATGTTCGTCATTGAACCTTGTCCAGTCCAGCGGTTCGCTGCCGTAACGCATCCTGCGGAAATCTGTGATGGCTGCCTCAGTTTCATAGGCATCCTGCAACAGGATATGTGACCACAGTGTGGTAGCGATCAATTCTATATCGTTACCCAATGGGATAACGGCATTATAGTGGCAGGTGATGTTTTCCCTGATTTTGAGCGACCAGCCGTTATACAGCTTGTCTATGTCGAACATCTTGTAAAACTCGTGGTTTCCGGGAACCACGATGACCCGGCTGTAATTTCCGGAAGCCCAGTCCCAGAACGGATGTCTGGAGTAGTTCTCATCTCCGATATATCCTATATCTCCGGCAAGGACAAGCACTTCTCCGGCAACAGCCAGCGGGTTGTGCTTCAAAAAACTGCTGTTCTCCCGAAACTCGAGATGCAGGTCGGATGCGTATTGGATTCTCATTGTTGTGTTATGAAATTGGCTTCAAGTTGTTCCAATAACTGTTCTCCGGAAATGCTTTTAAGTCCTGCCGATTTGAAAAAATCAGAGTTTGGCACTTCTTCTTTGACAGCCAGGCAAAACCTGTCAACATCTTGTTTAAGCGAATCAGGAACTTCGTAGGTGTCGGCAGGAGCAAGCATGGCAACCAGCCGGAATACATCTTTCTTGTGCTTGACGATATGTTTGCTGTCCACTTGTTCTCCATTGCTTTTCCGCTCGGTCATTTCTAAATAGGCCCTGCATTTCAGACAGATAAGACTTTCAATGTTCGCAATATGTACGCCCTCCTCCAACGTGCTGTGTTCAATGGTATAATTATAATAGTCATCATCCATCAAAATGGCTGACAGACTTGACAGGTCATCATCAACCGGAATGGGGGTAATGTGGGCATCGTCCGGGAATTTGACAACCCCGATATTTCGTGAAAAGAGTTCTATCTGATACGGGAAATCCGGATTTCCCGGTTCCTTGAACCTGTAATATTCATGCCTGCATTCCCCGTTCCCGGTTCCCTTATTCCTTTGTCTGTACCCTGCGGTTTTTACAAACTCCCAGAATTTTGCAGCAAAATCCGAAGACAGCGCCTCCACAATCAGTATAATGTCTATGTCCTTGGTCGCCCTTGGAGTTTGTGCATATATTTCTTCATGCATTTCACAGGCAGTACCACCTATGATGACATAGTTTCCTTCATATCCGGTGAAAAACTCCCTGAATTTATCAATTCCTCTTACCATATCATATTATTTATCATAGTTTCCAATTCTATTTGAATGCGTTCATCATCCATATCCTTCATGGCCAGAAATAAAGACAATTTGTCTACAATGCCGTTTTTTGAGAAAAAACATGGATTGTAACGCCATATCTCTATGCGGGTCTCGCCATATTCCTTGTCTGTCCGGATTTGCAACCGTCGAGCTTCTTCTTTTGCAATGGCATAAGTGTCATTTTTTTCCTTGTTCAGCATTGAATATTCCGACAAGGCATTTACTCCACTAATACAAAATACTTCATCAGGCAGACTATCGGTATATACAATCCGCTCGATGGGGTTCGCCAGGAACGGCAACATCCTGTCCCATAATTCACGCTTTTTGAACTGAAATATCATACTCTTTGTCTTGCCGCCGGATAAAGCGATAACTTCTTTATCTTTCAGCCATCTGACCGCCCGGTTTACATTGGCATACGACACGTTGAAAAGATCTGCAATATCATAAGTTCCTTTCCCTTCGAGAGACTTTACTTCAAGATGATAAAGGATTATGCATTGGGCAATTGCAGGAATCTGCGTTTCTTCACCTCCCCCGATATTATTTTTATGCGGTTTCAAATCTATCAACAAATCCGGTATGAACATTTGCTTTTGCGGTATGATGAAATTTACACGATGTCTGACAAGACGCCGTACATTATAGGCCGCCACTGTACGCAATACAAATATTACCGGGCATTGGGCTTTTCGCTCAACCAGTTCTTTTTGTTTCCGCATCTGCCCCGGAGTATATGCAGAACTGTCTGCACTATACAGAAGAACTACGTCATGCCCCAACAAGTTAGCCGTACAAAATGTATAACCGGCAGTAATATTGGCTGGGAATGTATGCAAGACATCCTTTTCGACCGGCCTGATGTCCGCCCTCAAATCAAGCAATTCAGCGATGTACCGGCTTGTCACATCTATAAAATC
Source organism: Butyricimonas faecalis (assembly GCF_003991565.1). Classification (NCBI taxonomy): domain Bacteria; kingdom Pseudomonadati; phylum Bacteroidota; class Bacteroidia; order Bacteroidales; family Odoribacteraceae; genus Butyricimonas; species Butyricimonas faecalis. The sequence goes on from NZ_CP032819.1 coordinate 3,709,951, forward strand.
ATCTATTTTGCACATAATCATTTATGTTTGAGAATATGCAAAATTAACGATTATATACTATATATCAAAGAAATATATGAAATATATTCAGCGAAATTTCCTTTAAAGACTGATCTGGGAATATCAGGAGCAAAGAAGTTTTTTGTATAACATATGGATTACAAGTGAATAAGAACCGTGTCTTCAACCTTTCCACGATTCTTTGTCCTACTCTTTCGGTGAATCAAAACAAATTCGATATGGACGAAAAAATGCTTTCATTGGAACAGGAGATCAAGATCAAGGAAAAAGCCCTCAAACTGAAAGAGGAGAAGAAACTCCGCAAGATTTGTCCGATGGTCGTTTTCGGAGACACCGCAAACGGCGAGAAAGAGATTTATGTGGCCTACATGTCCGAACCGAGCTTTCCGCAGTTCAGCAAATTCATGGCCGCTTCCAAAAAGGACGAGGTAATCGCCATGCGCACGTTGGCCCGCGACTGCTTCGTGGACGGAGATAAGGAACTCGTGGACGACGAGTCGCTCTTCCTGTTCGGTCTGATGGGACAGCTTTCCGAGCTGATCACCACCCGCCAGAGTGTCCTGGTAAACTTATAAGCCGGTGGGTAGTGACCGACGAGCAGCGCATCCGCCAGCGGATGATCTATGTCCGCCACTACTTTCCCGGCGTCAACCTCGACACGATTTCCGACGAGGAGTTCGCGATGCTTTCCGAAGAGGCGTTGTGGCTGCACGAGCAGATGCTCATCAGCCGTATGCCCGTTCCGATGTCATTGCCGGAGAGGACTCCTTGACCTGCCGCCGTAAGCTTCCGGTTTGCGGCGGCCTTCGTTTCATAATCTCCGCCCTTGCGGAAAGACTATTCTTTTAACGCAGTACCCATTACCATGGCTCAGGAACAGAACTATCAGGTCAACTACTCCATCAACGTGGATGCCTCTCAGGGCACCAAGCAGGTTATCGCCTTCGGTGAGGCGGTAGGCAAGCTGGTACAGGCGAAAGCGTCCCTGACTCCGGCCGTCACGAACATCAAGAATATGATGGACGAGATAGACCGCGTGTTCCGCACCAAGAACGGCAAGAAACGTAATTTCGATTACCGCCTGACCATCGATACGAAAAAAAGCGAAGAGAAGCTGGAACGTATCAAGGGGTTACTCACGGATATTTCCACGCTTTCCAAAGGCATCAGCCTGACCATCAATGCCGGTCAGGCTTTGGACAGCAAGAAAATCAAGGCCAACGCCAAAAGCCTTTACGAGAAAAAGGCTGCCGAGATGCGCAAAGCGGAGATCGAAAAGAATGCCGCCTCGTCCGTTGGCACGATGGCAGACGCACAGAAACGCATTACCAAAGCCATCGGGAAAATCAACTCCGCCCTGGTTTCCATGGAACGTGACCGGGAACTGCAAATCAAGACCGGGACGGCGGAAAACAGGTTGCAGCAGATACTTTCCCTATTGGGTCGTATCAAAAGTGCTTCTGTCATTTCTTTCAACATGCAGGGAGGCATACCATCCGAAGGACTCACACCTTCCGTTCCGGTGCCATATGCTCCGCAGGCCTTCGTAATGCCCGAAAAGGCCCGGCAAAAACTGATGGAACGGCTTTATGCAGGACAGCAGCTGCATCGCCAGAAACTGGTCCACGCGGAGGAGCTCTTTACCGCAGACCAGCGCCGTAAGGCGGCTCTGGCAGAAACCGCCGCGGCGGAAAAGCGGCGTGCCGATGAAGCGCGGGCTAAAGAACGGGAGTGCAAGAATGCCGCCCGTGCTGCGGAGAAAATACGCCGGCAGGCAGAACAGGCACGCCGTAAGGCAGAAACGGAACGTATAAAGGCCGAGCAGGCTGCAAGACGGCAGGAACAGCGCAATGCGATGCAGTCCGTCAGGCTCATGCAGCGGGAACATACTGCAGCCGGTACGCTCTACCGCAGTAAACGCCGTGCCGCCATCAACCGTATCCAGTATTCGAAAGCGCCGTCACTCAGGAACCTCCCGTTCGCTTCGATGCTCAATGCCTATATGGGTTACAGCCTGATCCGTTCGGAACTGACGAAGGCCATCGACTATTCCAACATCATGGAATCGGCACATTCCATCCTCCGTGTGGCGGACAGCGACCTCAAGACATTCGAGACCCGTTTTGACAGTATGGCCCGTCATGTCCGTAAAATCGGCATCGACACGAAATACACAGCCGTGGAGATTGCCGGTGCCGTCAAATACCTGTCGATGGCGGGCATGAATATCGAGACAATCAACAAGTCCATCCGCCCGATCACGAACCTGGCACTTATCGGTGACAACGACGTGTCGTATATCGCCGACCTGGCCACGAACATCATGGCCGGTTATGATATCCATAACGACAGCATGGACAGCGTGGCGGACATTATCTCCTCCACCATTTCCCGCTCGAATGTGAATATCGTGGAGATGGCGGAGTCATACAAGATGGCTGCCGGTTACCTGCGTATGGCGGGCGTGGACTTCACGGAAAGCAGTGCCGCCATCGGTCTTTTGGGCAATATGGGTCTGAAGGGAACGCTGGCGGGAACCTCGTTGCGTGCTCTTTCCACACGTTTTGCCAAACCTACCAAGGAGGCACAGGAAGTTCTGGACCGCCTGGGCATCCGGTTCACGGAAATGCGCGACATCGAGGGGGTGCAGGTCGAGAAACTCCGTCCTATAGCGGACATTTTCGAGGAATTGAACAAGAAGGGCGCGTCGATGGCGGATGTCCAGGCAATCTTCGGGAAAATTGGCGGTAACGCGGCGATGATGTTCCTGAAGAACTACGACAAACTACGAGAACTGACTTCATATAACCGGGGGTCCCAGGGCGTTTCCTCAGAACTGGCATTGGTAAAGCAGAATACGACCAAGGGATTGTGGGCGCAGGTGACCTCCCAGCTGACCGAAGGGTTCATGCAGGCATACGAGGTGTTGGAACCCTCTATCCGCACTGTGCTCCGCACTTTTCTGGCAAAGTTCAAGGCTCCGGAATTTACCCGTGGCCTGGTGTCCATCGGGAATGCCTTGTTGGACATCTTCACCGTGATCGGCAATATCGGCGCATGGGTGACCCGCAATTTCCATTGGATAGACCCGCTTGTCTTTACAGGCGTTGTCGCGACCCGGCTGTTCAAGGTGGCGGGAGCCCTGACGAATATCGGCATCGCCATGGGGTTTATCGGCAAACAGTCTGCGGCCACGACATCAATCAGTGCCGTGCAGGGGCTGCTGGGGGCGGGTGGTATCGGTAAGGTTTCGTTTGCCCAGAAGCGGGCCATCGTGTCGGCCATGCAGTCCGCAGGCGTGGCGGGACGGGGAGCGATGAACCGCGCCTTGATGGCCGGGGGCGGTGTCATCGGAGCCAAAGGAGTCCTGCAGTCGCTGTTTGCCACACAGGTGGCTACCGGCAGCGGACTGACCGGTGCTGCCGCCTCGTTGAGTGCCATCAGTACAGGCGCGGTTGCCGCCACGGCAGGTATAGCCGCATTGGTCGGGACTTTGGGATGGGTGGCTTACAAGACCTGGAAGATAAAGGAGGCGAAGGATGCCGTACTGGAAGAGATCGAATCGAACCGCAAGTACCGTTATCCGTCCATAGAGGCACTTTACTCCTCCCTGAGCGAGACCTATAACATGGCTGTCAAGACAAAGCGTGCCGTGGACGAGGTCGTTGCCGGCAAAAGTATCGAAGAGGCTTCGGGACATAAAATCGGAGCCTTCACATCCAACTGGTGGGCCGGGTTCTTGGGGGAATTTGCCATCGCTTCATCTGAGGGGATGGTATCGCGAGACCATGTGTATAACATGGACAAAGCCCGTCAGGATGACATAAGGGATGCGCTTGTCACCCTTGCCAAACGCGACAGCCAGACACGTATCGATGCCGCGTACGCCGAGTTCGGGAAGATGGGTACGGTATTGGAAGTGGACGCTTTCCTCAAGACGGTAAAGGAGCGTTTCGGGCAACAGGAGAAGGATCTCGACAAGTCTTTGTGGCGTATGCAGGATGGCAAGGCCGTCTATGTGAATGATATCGGGGACAGGTCGGAAGCGGTTGCCGCCCGCACATACGACTATGCCCGGTACATGAACACGCAGACCGTTCCGGAGATTGTGCGTGCCGCCACCGCTTATCGGAATGCCATATCGAGTGCCGCCAATGCGCATGAGCTGATGCGTAAGGGAGGGTTCGACTTTGACCAGTTCAGGGCCTGGGGATTCGAGCAGGACGAAAACGGGCTATGGAAACAGCGGGCACTGGGGCAGAACGCCACCGATGCGCAGCGTATAGACAACATCGCGCATCGCAAGCTGGCACATACGACACTCGTGAAGTTCTTTTCATCGCTCCGGCAGACTTTCGGAGGTTCGGCGGAGGCAGCCGAGAACATCCTCCGCGTGGCGGGCTTCACTCCCGACCAGTACGGCAACGAACCGGATTCCAACGATACACGTCCGTTTGCTGCCAACCCGATTACCAACACGCATCTGGATGACGGAGGGGCCGGCGGCAACTATTCCGGCACGGGGCGGTTGTCCTCGGCGGCACCTAAACAGGTCATCGTGAACATAGAGAGCCTGCTCAGTGTCAGGACCATCGACCTGATGAAGTCGAAGGAGGGGCAGACGGAAGAGATACAGAACCTGAAAGAACAACTGGCACAGGCGCTCATCGATGTCGTGCATGACTTCGATGCCTCCTGGAACGCATAAAATGAAAGGATTATGGGAAGACTGATACAAATCGCGGCCTCGACTTTGTTGAGCGGAGGCATACTCAACCACGGTTCGCTTGGCGGATACATCAGCAACGCCACGCGTCTGGCGTTGGGCATGGGGCTTGCCGAATTGCAGGACGGGCAGGTACATTACTTCTCCAGGCACCATGACCTGCTCAAACGGGCAGCCATACAGGTTGCCTCGCAGACGGCTTACGGGTTGCTACGTTCCTATCCCCGATACCTCAAATACTGGGAACAGCAGGTGCGGGACAAATATCTTCAGACACAGTCGCAGTCCAGCCTTGCGAACAAGACCGGACAGTACTACCAGCTCATCAGGGAACAGCAGGCGGTGGCGCAGAAGAAAAACCATATCGATTCCATCGTCGGCCGGACAGTGGCGGATTTTCTGGAACTGTCCATATCAGAGGAGGGGAAGTATTATGACAACAGCGAGTGCAAGGTTTTGCCGAACAGCCGGTATGGACTGGTGACATTCGTGGACCTGGGACCGCAGGTACAGGTCAGCAGCCGGAACAATATCCTGCTGACCCGGGTACAGGGGCGGGACTATACCCGCAAGGAATATATATCCGGGGGTGACCTCGAGATTACCATCAACGGCAAGATCACCTCCAAATACCCGGACGTGTATCCCGAGGCGGAAGTGTCCAAGTTTATCAGGCTGGTACAATACAAGGGTGTCATCGATTGCGACAACACGGTATTGCGCCAGTTCAACATTTCACGGTTGATTATACAGGGCTATACCTTACAGCCTACGGATTGCCGGAACGTGCAGCCGTATTCGCTGAACTGTGTCGCCGTGGAGCCATCGGAAGCCGTGGAACTGAAACTGGCGGAACAGGAAAAGGTGGACACGGCCATCAAGCACACGAACAAGTGGATCAAGTATGTTAAATTCGGTACGGAGGTCATCGACCCCGCCTCGTTGCTTAAACTGACACGTTTATGGGTATAGCTGCAATGGATATCCTCTGCTGTCGCATCACCATCGGGGATGCCGACCCATCCAATCCGATGAGGATACAGAACGGCGTGGAGATTACGGAAGTCCAGTCGCTCGAAATCAACGAGAGTTACAAGAAGCTGATCGGAACGGCCAAAGTGATATTCCCGAAAGGGTCGGTATGCCGCTCCACGATTATCGGGAACGTGACATTGGAGGGCAAGGACGTGTCGAGGATAACGACGGAGGTGATGCAGGACGGTGTCATCATCGAGAAACGCAGCGCGCAGCGTCTGGTTGACGAGACGACATTCAAGGTCGGACAGCGCATCAATATCAAGCTGGGCTACAACGGCGTGCTGAAAAATATGTTCGACGGATACATTACCGGATACAATTCGGACAGCACGCTGGAAATCCAGTGTGAGAATATGGCCTACAAACTCAAACTGAAACAGGCACCTCATTTCGAGACCCCGGCGAAAGGGACGACGGTGAACGAGGTGCTGGAAGGCAAGTATAATATCCTGAAAGATACCGGCTTCAGGATACACTCGGATACGAAGCGGTTTGAGATACATATCGGCAAGGTAAAGGTCACGGACAACTTCACGGTAGCGGATATCCTTTCCGAATGGTCGAAGTACAAGGTCTACTGCTTTTTGAAATACGATGCCGATGATGACGGGGCCATGCCGTCCATTGCCGTCGGGCGTCCTTATTCGTCCAGCAAGGCTCAGCCGGTATTCCCGGAGGACGAATCGACAGGACCGTACAGGATATACTTCAACGAGCATGTGGCGCAGAGCAACCTGAAAGTGGTCAAGACCGATCCGAAGTTTTTGGCGGTGACGGGCAAGGCACTCGGGACGGATGAAAAATTCTTTGAGGTGACGGTACGCATGAATCCTGAATACGACCCGGAGATGCCGGGCAGCAAGGAGTTTCAGACGGTCAATGCCACGCAGATTTCAAAAAAGACGCACAAGGTAACTGGCAACACGACGGCATCGGGAGCGAAGACCAGGACCAAGGTGGATTTATCCACATATACCATCGTACCATATATGTCACCTCATGTCGGAATCAATTCCGACCGGCTTGTAGAAGAGACGACGGAATACTTTCGGAATTACAATCTGAACGGAATCACCGGCAATGTGACAGTATTCGGGGATTTCGGACTGTCTCCTGCCGTACAGGTGGAACTGATCGACTACCGTAATCCTTCCAAGAACGGCGTATACCTCGTGGAGGAGGTAACGACAACTTTCGGAGTGGGTGGATACAGACAACAGCTGGGCATTCCGTACAGGATTCGCAAATGACCATATTGTTTATTAATGGACATTCTTTCCTTCCAGAAAATACCCGAAAAGGAAAAACGGCATTCCGTGCCGCTCCAAGGAACATCACTGCTTTTTATTCATAATTAATCCACTGCATTTTTACAAATCCATGTCTTTAAAAATATTTTACAACAGGGGCGTTTCGGCAGGAAGAATAATATCTGCAAATACCTTTGATATAAATCAGTTAATCATCTTTTTGATTCTCTGAACCAGTATGGTCTTTCGTTTTTCTACAAAATCAGAAAAATTAGACAATGAAAGATCCGTATCCGGAATAAGGTGGTCCTCCATGAATTTCTGCATGTCCTTGTTCCGGGTCTGTTCACTAACCCACTTGTCCAATGGCTTGGCGTTTTTAGACTCGTTCTCATTGGCATCGAGCATCTGCAGGTTTAGGATGGAATTGTAGACCTGCCAACCATATTTTTCCTTGTCTTTCTCTTCCAGATCATTGTATGCAGAGGCTGGGTGCAGGTGGTCCTGATGGAAATTATTGTTCCTGTAATCAAGATTCGGATACAGCATGGCCAATATTGGGAAACTATATCGTGAGTCTTTCTGGCTGTAAAGCAAGTCTTCTATAAAATCGTCACCTACATCCGACAGTTTCTTGATTTCAGAGTTTATTTCTGCTGCCGGGAACAATGTCACGGTTTCTTTTATATAACAGCCGGTGATGTCTGTAGTATATGCCCTTCTTGACTGTGCAAGAACGGAATCAGCACTTGCTCCGAATGCCCTGCGGAGCAGAATTGAGAACAACCATTTTTTTATGATTTCACAATCCTCTCTATTTCCCATCTTTTTGTAAAAATCCTGATATATGTCCTTGTGGTAAAGATAATATAGTATGGGCATGGCGGCATTATATGAAGTCATTGTGAAATCCGTCAGTCCGAAAGATCTCAGCAAGTCGAACAGGTTTGAAACAGCATCCCTGATCCTAGTCCAATTATTTTCCACCAGTTCAATAAAACTCAGATTGAAACTTGTTATAAGGGAACGCACATCTTTATGATATAAGTACAGGAACGATTTCAATATGAAATCGTGAGATATATTAAATCCTTTAGAACGTATGTGCTCAACCAGATTCTTGATTTCTGTCTTTGCGTCCATCTGTTTACAATTGGCAATGGCGATGGACATCAGAATATCCGAAAAACTTAATGCAGTACCCCCGGAATTGATTCGAATAAAAATATTCACAGCTTTGTCAGGTTTCTGTTCATCCTCCTCGTAAAAATTTATATTGAGCTTGGTATGAATGACATTGTCCAACAGTCTCAGTAGTCTTTTGGATTCTTTGTCTATGTTATTGTCCTCGGCAAATTCATCGATGCCATAATTGTAATCCTGATGCAAAGCCAAAATCTTGCCTACACGGAACCATTTTTCACTAGACTTGTCAATAAATAAATCTTTTTCTTTGGATATGTTCTTGTCAACAAAGGAAAAGATGAACTCCCTGTCACTTTCCTCCTGTGTGTATTTACGGGATATATTGAGATATAGATGCCGGGTAGGAAAATTAGATTCAGAATAATCCCAACGTTTCCTATAATCTTTGTACGCATAGCTGCCGCACAGACCGATATATAATGATGTCAATCTCTGTTGTCCGTCCAATATTGCATAAAAATCGTTGATATTGTCCGTAGGAATCGGATCGTTGCATATCCGATGATACTGTATGAAAGCTGATAGAAACTTATAAAACCGGAAATCTGTTTTTGTGCCTCCTTTTACCTTCCAAAACAACATGGAACTGATTGGATAGCCTTTCATCAGAGAATCAAACAACTTTTCTATCTGTTCTGCCGACCATACAAAATCTCTCTGAAAAGCCGGCAATAGGTATTCATTCCGGTGGATACGTTCTATAGCCTGCGCTATCGTTATTGGTGATTGGAAACCTGCCATACTACTAATCAAGTGTTTTTTTACAAAGATAGAAAATTCTAATTTCATGTTTAATTTTTGAAGAAGGAAAATGCAAACCTGAATATATTCCAACGACCTATTCTTCTATAAAAAAATCAATGTCTTCAGATAAGTCGAATCAGTTGCTTATCCGTGAGGCTATCCGCAAGATAGCCTTGGGGCGGAGTATGGAGCGTATCAATCTGGCTCCCGGAGGCATGTCCGGTATCGGGACGGCCCGCATGATACACGGCTATGTCGCTAAGATACACGATAACCCCTCGGACGAGGAGTTTTCCGACTACGGCGGTACCATTGATGTCGGCGAGTACCCGGACGAGACGGCCTCCGCCGAACCAGTCATCCATAAAGGCGTGCTGCTCTCGGCCGCCACCAACAGCGAAGGCGGCTTCCTGATCGTACCTGCACTCTTTTCCGACGTGACCATCTTCATGGATGCCGCCACCCGCTATGCCTATGTGGTTAACTTCTCCCATGTGGATATCCTGCGGCTCAATGCCCGCACGGAAACCGTCATCGGCGTGACCGAAATGGAGGAGCTGGATCCGGAAAACGACTCCTCCCCGGACTACGACGAACTGGAAACCACCGGTAACGAGACCTCCACCCGCTATACGCCGACTGCCGTCACAACAACCGTCAGGAATGACAAGGACAAGGAAGCGACAACCGTTATCGATGCGGAAAGCATCACGCATACGGTGGACAAGTCTGAAGTCAGACAGACAGCAGATAAAGTGGTACAAAAGGTCAATTCCACGACCGTTGCCGTTGCCGACAACAAGGTGACGCTCGGTGACGAAAATGCCACCGAGCCGCTGGTTCTAGGTAATGAGCTTGCCCGGCTGATGCTCGACTTCCTGACAGAATGTTCGAAAATCATGACCCCCACACTGATGGGCACGATGTCGCCGATCAATATGCCGAACTTCATCTCGCTGACATCACGTATCCAGAATTTTCTTTCCAAGACCAGCTACACCAAATGAGCGTACAACTGCATCCCGATATAGAAACCCTCGACAAGGAGAGCCTGTGCTATTCCATCTATGCACAGCTGTACCATAACTTTTTCAATGCCCAGCAGAAAAAGGACGACGAGCATCCTTACGGCATCGAGGAAGGCGACGAGACCAGTCTGAGACTGAAGAATACCGCTTACGGTTTTGCATCCGCCATTGCCGGAGCCGTTGCGGGAGAGGGCGGTTCCGGAAGTGGCGGTTTGCTGTTGGATTACCTGAAGAAATCGGGCGGTGACATGACCGGCAGGCTCAGTGCCAATTACGGTTTCGAAGCCGGCATTGGAAACACCCGTATCCTGGAAACCTATTCGCAGGACATTACCGATCCGGAAGGTGTGGTAACTGCCGTCGAGTACGGTATCAGGATTACCGGCAACCTGAAAGTCGGGGGTGACAGCCTGCATATCGGCGGCAGGCAGTTGCTCCGTTACGACGCGGACAAGGCCACCGCTACAATCAATGCCTCCCATATAGACTTTCTGGATGCGACGGTACATTCCAAAGGGGCATGGATTATCGGGGACGAGGATACAGGAATATTCATCTCCCCGACACGGCTGGCCGTGGGCGGGCAGGATGTCTACCATCGTGGCAACGCCAATACGGACACGGCGGATTGGACGATGCGGGACGGCATGGTGAGACGGAATCTGACGGTGCGAGGGAGTACGGTCATGGACGGCGGACTGAAAGCCTTGCAAGGCGTGGAACTGGGCGACAAAGGGAAATGTCTGCTTTCGTTTTCGGAAGAGGATGTCGCGCTCGGCGGATTCCTCTCGTTCCTGGACGGGTTCGGCATCCGGATCAGAGATGTTCCCGTACTACTCCGTACCGACAAGGACAAGATACAGTTCGGGAGTATCGGCGGTGACCTTCTTTTAGGCGGCGACCATACCCCGAAGATACGCCTGTTCTCCGGCATATCGGACGTGGACGGCGAGTGCCTGATGCTTTCCCCTTACGGAAAGGCGTGTTTTCCGGGCTCGCTGACTGTCCGCCACAACTACGGCGCCGACCTGCTCTCCTCATACCGGGTAGACACTTCCGATGAAGGTATCGTTATCCACAAGCGCCTGCGAATGGGCACGGCAGAGGGATTCATGCTCTCAGGCGACAGGGAGCGCGTATCGCTTTCTTCCGAGGTAATCTACGAGGAAGAAGGCAAAAGGACGGCTATCCCTCACAGCACGGATTTTTCACACCGTCCGTCCGTGAGCTGTTATGCCCCGCAGAACCGTCACAGCGAATCATTCCATATCTGCACCGATGCCGATTTCCTTACGGTCGGCGTTCCGTTGGAAGCAGCCGGGCATATCGGAATCCATGCGTCGCCCACCCGGATTACTGACAGAACCCTATACTTGACAGAGGCGTTACGCCTGCAAGCGGTGGAGGACGGTATCCGGCATTACGGAAACAGCGTCTTTACCGGGGCGCTCTCTTCGGAGTTCTTTTCCCCGGGCCTTTCCGGAAGCGGATGGGCTGTCCGCCGGAACCGGACGACAGGAGGCGTCTCCGCCACATTCGACGAGGTGGTGGCCCGCCGTAAGTTCCGCGCCTATGAGTTCGAGGTCAAAAAGACTTCGGTAACCAACGGTTCCTTCTGGATCAGCGACAGCTGTTCGGGAGACACCGTGGAAAAACTGTCATAATCCATGTCCGTATTCCGTTATCCGACATACAAGATCCGTATCGCCCCCGACTCGCAGAAGACACAGGGACTGCAAGCCGGGGATATCATCCGCAGGCAATATGCCGAACGGGAGCGTACCGTCTATTCGCTGATGTGCGTGACAGAAACCGGAACGGAGCTTGTCGGAGACAAGGACGCTCCTTATTTCATCGGGGCATTGCTGGACGGGGACGAACCGCAGGGCGGTGAACTGCTGGACTTCGTGCGGATTACCAACCTGTTCGATACGGCACGCAGCGGAGCCTTGTACCTGACGGCTTCTGACAGCGATTCACCCTATATGGATGTCATCGACGGCATGGCGACCGAACGCTCCCTGTGCTATCCCGTCATGGACGGAGGCATGGCGGGAGTGCCGGACAAGTCCAGATACGCCGTTTATGGCAGCATGCTGCAAACGGAATACCTGGATGCCGATTCGGAAGCGACACGCGTTGTCCGCATCATCCGCAATGCGGAACCGGCAGGAAACGCTTCCTTCGGGCTGATGCTGACATTGGAAGAACCGGTCGGATACCCGGAGCGCCTGCTGGTATCGTTCAAGGTCAGGTCTTCCAAAACATCAGGTTCCGTACCGATCCGGTTCGGCTATACGAACCGTGAAAAGACGGATGCGGAAGATGAAATCTCCATCGGCCGGGAATGGAAGTACAAGTTATGGGTCATCACCGTGGATTACCCGGCACAGTACAGCCGGAGCCTGTTTCTTGAGCTGACATCAAGCCTGGCCTCCGAGGGGGACTGGTGCGAGGCCGCCGACCTGAACATTGTCCGTCTTGCCTCCGTATCCGCTTTCAGCGAGGCGAGCAAGGCCCGTGTGGGAAAGGTCAGCGGCATCATCGATCCGGTCTTCGGCATGTTGGATGGTTACGGGGCCTATTTCCAGAATCTCTATGCCACACGCAATGTCAATATAGCCGGCACGCTTACCGCGGGAGACGAGAACGGTTTTTCAAGCACGTTTTATGTGGGCAAAATCCACAAGAATGTCATACCCGACAGCCTGTCCTGCCGGTTCAGCCATTCGGAAGAGCTGGATGAAACATCTCCCGCCGGACTCGGGCGGTGTGTACGGATAGCCGGAGACAGTCTTCTTGGTGCGCAAAGTGCCGCCTGGCGGGAGGCTCATACAGGAGTCTGTTATTGTTTCTCAGTCTGGATAAAAGCGGAAGATACGGCAGCCATCCGGTTCTATCAAGATGAGCACCTTGTCGGTGATCGGACGGTGGCTGCCGGTAAAGGATGGGTCCGTTATAATGTCCCGTTCCTCATACGCGGGTCAGATTCCCCCGTCATGTATCTCGGCATTGCCGCTTCCGTCCCCCTGTCGTTGTCCGCCCCTCAATTGGAGGCCGGAAAGAACGTGACCCCCTATCAGGCGACCGATGAAGCCTTGTCCTACACGGACGATTACGGTGCCTGGTTCAACAAGGGAGGTATCGGGGGTACCATACAGAATCCCCTGTTGCGGCTGAACGAAGACGGCTCGATCGCTTCACGGGACGGTTCTTTCGTCATCAATCCGGACGGGACGGGCCATTTCGCCTCGGGACGGTTCAAGTGGGGCAAGGATACCATCGAACTGCGCGGTGTGACCATCCGTTGGGAAGACCTCGATGAGGAGGCGCAGGAACTGCTCAAGCCCCGTTCCGTCTCCCTGACAGGCGGCACGGCGTTCCATTTCAAGGACGAGCTTTCAGGCGCATGCGAGCCGGAGAATATCCCGCTTGTGGCGACCGAATACAATTTCGAGCCGGAAAGCCGGCAGTGGGAATACCTTGCCGCTGACGGCATATGGAAAGATGCCGGATGCAATGCCGCCGTGTTTGAAATGACACCCTTGTTTCATGGCTGGGAAGGACGCGACGTGCTGACCCTCCGCTACACGGCAACATACCGTAATGAAAAAATCAGTGCGGCTCATACCTTTTTCAAACTTTACGACGGATTGCCCTCCTATACTGTTTATGTGGAGTCTGAAAACGGCACGACATTCCGCAACGGAATCGTCTCGACGGTACTCCGTGCCAGGGTATACAGGGGAGGCGAAGAAATCACGCCGCTCATTCCCGACGGCAATTTCCGCTGGATACGGACGAGCCGCGATACGGAGAACGACAGGATATGGAACGCCGCACCGCGTTACGGCAGGGAGATAGAGATAACCGGCGGGGACGTGTGGCGCAAAGCTGTTTTCGACTGTGAAGTGAATATATCAACAACATTACAATAAGCATATGGCAATTAAAGTAGCACGCGGACAAGTCACCATCATCGACCAGAATGATGCTGTCTCCTTACAGGCGTTTATCGGTTCCTCGCAACCGCTGACCCAGGTGTTCAACAAGGATACCGGCGCGTATGCCCCCTCGTGGGCGGCATCCCCGTACCTGATATTGACCCCTTCTCTGTTTGTCAGCGGCAAGGCGGCCGTAGACCAGATCTCATCCGTCGGCAACGCGGCGACATTGACAGCCGGTGTCAAGAGCGGTTCCGCCAAATGGTACAAGGACGGCACGGTCATAACTTCCGGACAGGACAGCTGTACGATCGGCGCCGCTTCCGCCAAATACGCCCTGACCGTCAAGGCCAACCACATGACCGTTTCCGCCCCGCAGGTACGGTATACTTTCGAGGCAATCTACATCGATGCCAACGGGCTGGAGATTCCTTTCCGTGCGGAGGTACAGTTCACCCAGCACCTGAACGCCGGAGCGATGATCGCCGCCGTGGCGTATGCACCCGACGGCATCGTATTCAAGAACGACGAGGTGGCGACGCTCAGGGCGCATTGCGACCTGTGGCGCGGAGCCTCTATCGACACGACGAACGTCACCTACGCGTGGGGCATCAAGGATTCGGCGGTATTCGCGGGCACGACACTGACAGCTGCCGCGGCAGCCGGAGCCACGACCATAACGGTCGCTTCGGTAATGAACATGGAGGCGGGAGGCAGGATAACCATAGGATCGGCACAGTACACCATTTCGGCAGTCAACGCCTCCACGAAGGTCGTGACGCTGACCTCCGCACTGAGTGCCGCAGCCGCATCGGGAGCCGCCGTTTCGTGTCCCTACTACAACTCCATGCTGGGTGCCGGCTGGGCATGCCTTACCTCGACCAATCCTCGGGGCGTGACGGCAGGCTGGACGACAAACGAAATCACGATTACGGCAGATGCCGTTCTCAACTTCGAGACCTTCAAGTGCGCCATCAAGGATACGGACACCTCGGCGGGCAACGCCTCGGCGAACAAGGTCGTCTGCGACATCATCTCCTTCACGGATATGTCCGACCCCATCACGGTTGATCTGGTCAGCCAGAAGGGGTTCACCATCAAGAACAACGGCAATGACGTGGATGCCAAAGCCGTGTTATACAGGGGCGGTGAGGAAATCGACACGGGCGGGACAGCTTATACCTATACATGGAAACTGTGGAACTCTGCCGGGACTTCCGTCGTGAAGACCTACACGGGAAAATCCATCACGGTCTCGAAAGCCGATGTGACGGGGAAAGGCGTGCTGATGTGCGAGGTATCGAAATAAACGACATGTCTTACAACGAATACGAGGGTGCCAAATACTTTTTGGGACACCCTCATTGCGTCTGACGTGTTTCCCGACAGGAAAGTCAGTCTCTTGGCATGGATTTCACGATCCCGCTCACGGGGTCGAATTGTACGGCGGCATTGTTGAACAGCCGCTCGATATGCCCGCTGCGGATCATTTCGGAGGTCGGCAGACAGTGAAGGACGGGCGTATCGATAAGGGCTATTCTGTCACTCAGCGAGAGGGCTATATCCAGTTCGTGAGTGGAGAACAGAATGCATTTGCCCTCAGCATGCGCTAACCGTGCGAGCAGGGAACACAATTCGTAACGGTTGGGCATGTCAAGAAACGAGGTCGGCTCGTCCAACAGGATGACGGGCGTTTCCTGAGCCAGAGCACGGGCTATCATAATGCGCTGGCATTCACCGTCCGACATCTTATCCATCGTGCGGCCGGCATACGCCTCCATTCCGACCGAAGAGAGCGACCGCATGACGATTTCCCTATCTTGAGGCTGCATGCGGCCGATCCAGTTGGTGTAAGGGGCGCGGCCGATAGCCACGACATCCTCGCACCGCAGGTTGGCGATGCGTGTGCGCTCGGTCGTGACAAATGCCAGTTGCCTTGCCTTCTCCGGAGTTCTCATGTTTGCGATACAATGTCCGTCGAGCAGGATTTTACCGCAATAATTATGATTCAGTCCGGCTATGGCACGGAGAAGTGTAGATTTCCCCGTGCCGTTCCTGCCAATAAGGGCAGTCAGCTGTCCTCTTTTGAAAGAGGCATCGACCTTATCGAGAAGCCTCTTCTCTGCGTAGCCTATGGAAAAATCGCACAGTTCTATCATACCGTCATCGATTTATTGCGTAAAACCACCCATACGACTATCGGGATTCCCAGCAGTGCGGTAATGGCATTTACGGGCAAAGTGAACATTTTGGAAACGATATCGCAAAGAAGCAATACCGCCGCCCCCGAGAGAAGGGTTCCCGGCAGGAGCACGCGGTGGTCGGCCTCGCGGAAGAGCATCCGCGCGACGTGAGGCATGGCAAGACCGATGAAGCCGATCGGGCCGCAGAAAGCCGTTACCGTGCCGGCCAGCAGCGTCGTCGAGAGAAACAGCAGACCGCGCGAACGGCGGATATTCAGTCCCATCGTTACGGCATATTCCTCGCCGAAGAGCAGGAGGTTGAGCGGTTTGATCGTCCATACGGCCAGCAGCAACCCGACGATGACCGACGGAAGGAGGATGGCGAGCTGCGGCACCGTCACGTCGCCGAGCGACCCCATCGTCCAGATGACGAACGCCTTTAACGCCTCCTCTTTGCTCAGATATTGCAATATCTGCACGACAGCGCTCACGCCTGACGAGAACATCATACCCAAAATCAATATCACCATAATGTCCTTTATGCGGTGTCCGACGGCAGCGATTACGAGCAGCACGACGGCCGCACCCAGCCAAGCCGCTCCGGCGATGCCTATCGACGAGCCGACGCCTGCCAGCACCACGAGCGCCACGCCGAGGCTTGCACCCGAGCTGATGCCCAGCACGTAGGGGCCGGCCAGCGGATTGCGGAACAATGTCTGCATCTGCAAGCCGCTGACCGATAGCGCCGCCCCGGCCAGCAGAGCCACAACCGCCTTTATCAGCCGTATGTTCAGTACGATTTTCGCCGTAGTCCGCGGGCAGTCGCCGCCCGTCAGGGCCGCCCATACGTCGCCGACGGGAATGCGAACCGCGCCCACAGCCAAATCCAACAGGAAGAGGCCGACCGTAAGCACGGACAACGCGGTGAACAGGATGACGGGGCGTGAACGCATCTATTTCAGTTGTTTGTAGTATACGAAATCTTCTTCGACCAACTCGGGGTGGAATATCTTCACGAGGTCGCGCAGAAGAAGGTCGGGATTCACGATGGCCGATTCGTAGTAGTCGTTGCCTCCGGCGGCATTGGTGCGGGCGTTGTTGTTATAGACATAGCCGTTTCGGACGCAGCGGGTATCGGCGAACTTCGGGCAGGCGGCTTTCAGTTCGTCGAGTGTGTTCGCCATGCCGACGTTCAGCCACATATCGGCCTCCGAAGCGAGCAGGTATGCCTCCTCCAAGTCGATAGGCGTCGAAGAGTTGCCCGTGTTCTTCTTGTAGATGTAGTCGCCTCCGGCGTCGGTAATCAGCCGCACGGCATAGTTTTCCGTCGAGGGCATGAACCACGAATCGCCGTAGGGCGTATTGAGCATGACCGACGGGGCATCGAGAACGGCACCGGACACTTTCTGTTTCAGCGCATTGTATCGGATCGGAATATCCGCGAATACCTTTTCGCCCTTCGCGCGTTTCCCGACGACCTCCGAAAGCGCCACCAGCCATTCGGCTTTGCCCAGCGGAGATTCTTCGAGATAATCGCCGACATACATGAACGGGATGCCGAGCTCCTTGAGTTTGCTCTCCATCGCACTGGCCCCGTTCACGCCGAAAAGCAGCACAAGGTCAGGGTCGAGCGACAACAGAAGTTCATAATTGATATTTCCCTCGTAACCCACGTCGCCGATGCTGTCGCGGCGTGCCTGAATGTCGGGATTGGAGATATAGTCGAGTCCCGAAACGCCGACCACACGTGCCGTCTCGCCGATGGCGTCGAGCATGGCGATATGGGTCGAGGACATCGCCACGATGCGCTGCGCATCCCCTTCGAGGACCTGCCCGTCGAAACCCTCGGGAACGGGTTCCCCGTTACGGGAGATGAACAACCGGGTGGTGACGCTATCCGCGCCCTGCCACGGATTCATGACGGAAACCAGCACGCTCTGTCTGCCGTCTGCTCTTTCAATCTTGAATCCCGAGGCATATTCGGGAGCGTAAAGCTGTTTGTTGAAATCGGCAAGTTGGGAACTCTTGCCACGACAGCCTGCAAATGCCAGCGCAAGCAGCACCATCAGGCTCAAATTCTTTAATACTTTCATATCATTACCTTATTTACGTTTACATTATTTTCTGCTTTTCCCGAATTTCGGGGTGATGCCGATGAAGAACTCGAAGTTGATGCCGGGCATAGGACGCGACAGCACCGAGAGATAGTCCTCGTTGAACAGGTTATTGACGGCAAGTTTCAACTGTACATCCAGCGGTTTGAACGACAGCATTTTCTCCAGTGAGATATTGCTCATGAAATACCGGGGCAGGTGGCCTGTCAGCGTGTAATCGTTGCTCGACATGGTGAAACGTTCCGAGTAGTAAGCCCACTTGTAGAGGAACGCCCACGTCCGCCATGACAGCCGTCCTGTCAGCGAGGCGGAGTGCTCCGGCACGTAAGGCAGTTGTTTTCCCACCGACTGGTCGGCGGGCGACATCTTTTCGCCCTCGTTGATGGAGGGGGTCCACGAATAGGAACCGTTCAGGTCTATCAGCCAGTCCTTTGCCGGCTGCACGGCAAGGTTGGCCTTCACTTCGACACCGTAGGCATGGACTTTCTTCACGTTGCGCGGCGAGAAGAACCCCTTGGTCGTCGGCAGCCAGATGATCCAGTCGTCGATGTAGGAGTCGAACCAGCTTGCGCTGCCGCCCAGTTTATATACCCCCTTTTTGCCGACATCGAAACTCACTCCGGCGTCATAGCTGAAGCCGTGTTCGTTTTTAAGGTCGGGGTTGCCGCCCGGCAGAAAGTAGAGGTCGTTCAAAGTCGGAAAACGATAGTTGCGCGATACGGAGGCTTTCACCATCACGTTCCCTTTGCGCGAAATCAGTCCGTCGATGAAGAATGCCGGGATGAGCGGAGCCCATTTGTCGCCCGACATCTCCTCGCGCAAGACCAGCGACAAGCCCAACGGCTCGACAGGCTGCCATTTGGCCGATACAGAACCGGAGAGCTCGACACGCCCCTTGTCATATCCGACGACGGCTTTGTTGCCATCCTGAAGGATGATGTTCTTGTCTTCGCTGCGCACGAGATGCTGGTACACGGATACGTTCGAGGTGAAGAACCATTTCCTGCCGGGCGAGTATTCCGCTTCCGCCTGTCCGTAGAACGTGTTTATCTTGCTCCGCGAACGGGTCATGGAGGCCCAGTTGTCCGGCGCCACCTCACGACGGTAGTCGTAGGCCATCCACGTATGGATATAACCGCCTTTCACGCCGACTTTCCATTTCTCTTTGATATGGTCCCATGACAGGACACCACGAAACGTCTGCTCCCGCTGGCGGTTCTCGAAGGCGGTCTCATCGCCGTAATCGGTCGTGAGCATCGGCAGTTCCCGGTTGGAGTTGATATACCATGCGTTCAACCCGAAACGGTCGCCTTTCAGGGTGTTGTAATATACCTCCTGCAACAGGTGCAGGTCCTTGAACGAACCCGATCGGTTGCGTTCCTTGGGATGATACTGTCCGATGATGTTCTTCTCCTCGTCGTAGATATTTATCTTCTTGTCGTGGTTGGTGTACTTGTAATCGTTGGGCGACGACGAATAGACCGCGCGGGTCGAGACCTGCCATCGGTCGCTGCCGTAGGTGAAGCGGGCGAACTCGTCGAACGTGCGGAACGACCCGATGCCCTGCACGTATTGGGCATGGAAGCCCTCGCCGACCTGCGGCGTAGTACCGAGTTTGACAAGTCCGCCGAGTCCGCCGCCCGTTTCATTCACCGACGACGTGCCATGAAGCAGCGAGGCCTGATCTATGAAGTAGGACGGTATGGTGGAAAAGTCGGTCATACCCAGCATGGGATTGTTGATGCGCATGCCGTTCCACGTCACCTGCGTGTGGCTGGGCGACGTGCCGCGGAAAGCAACGGTGGAGAGCGTGGCGCGTCCGTAACTCTTGACGAACACGGACGAATTGAACGTCAGAATGTCGGCCATCGATAAGGCAATGTTCTCTTTCAGTGCGAGCGAGTCGAACTTCGTCTTCTGCACGCCGATTTCTTTCATCGGGCGTTTGCCCCACACCGTGACCTCGTCTATCTGGTGGATGCGTCGTGTGATTCCCTGCGCGGACAATACGGACGGACAGACGAGCAGTAGCGAGAAAAGTATGTATTTCGTATAAATCATTTGATTCCGTTTTTAGGGTGGGTATTCGCGGAAAAATGTACCGTGGAGGATGCCGGCACGGACGTTTGATGCGGGTCGAACCCATTCTCTTCAAGCAGTTGTCCGTATTCTTCCTCGAACGAGATCTCCTGATGGATTGTATGCTGCTCCTCGATGTGCCGTCTGAGCCGGTGAAGGTCGCTGAACGACACGCTGAACGAGTCGAATCCGGCAGCCCAACCGGAGAAGTCGGCATATTCTGGGGTTTTCTGGTATACCGTTCCCGTGGCGCCTTTCACCTTGTTCACGATCTTGCTGAAATCCCCGGAATTCGGAATCTCGACAAGTACATGCACGTGGTTGAGAAAGGCATTGGCGGCATGTACGCGGCAACCTTTCCCTGTAAAAATCCGTGTCATCCGCTCGAGCATCAATCCTTTTCCCGTTGTCGGAATCGTCATCTTGCGTCCTTTGGTAACGAAGATGAGATGGTATAGGTGTCGTATCCTGCCCATCACTTCCAACAAAATGCGCCGGGGATTATCCCGACATAGAATTCATCGATCAGTTCACCTTCGGACGAGTAGCGGTAGACAATGCCCTGCTGCTGGTAGTCGATGGCATCGGCCACGTAGACATCGCCACGCACGGGGTCGACGGTCAGGCCGTAATAAATCGTACCGCTGTATTCGAGGAACGGGCGCACGGGAACACGTTCCGCATCCACGTCCATCGACCATATGTCCTTGTTGATCCAGTAGAGCTTGTCGCCCGTACCGTTGAGCTGCACCTCCGAAGGCCAGTCGCCCATCTTGAACTTGAACTGCTTCTCTACGGTGAACGTCTCGGCATCGATGCGGTAGAGAGACGGGGCTTCGTAGCCGTAGGGCGAACCCTCGTACCCACCGTCGGTGATCGTCCACATCTTGTGGTTCTTGTCCATTACCAGCGAGGTGGGCTGGATGCCGACTTTCAGTTCTTCTACCACCTGATCCGTTTCGGTATCGATCTTGATGATGCGGTTTTGGTACGACCAGCAGTTGCAATAGACATATTTGCCATACTGCACCATCTGCTCCGTGGAGCCGCTTTCCATCGTCATGTCCGGCACCTGGATGTAACCGGTGATTTCATATTTCTTGGGGTTGATGATGAAGATGCGGTTGTCCCACAATTGGGTGACATAGGCTTTCTCGTCGCTGAGGAAATGGATATAGCGCGGCGAAGTCAGGTTCGTGATACGGCCCACCTCTTTGAACGTATTGAGGTCGATGGCGAAAATCACGTGGGAATTGTTCACCACGACCCAGCCCTTATTGTCGTGGATGCACATCGATTGCGCCACGTCGCCCAGCTTCATGCCGTTGGCACGGAAGAACACTTCATTCTGCACCTGTTGGGTTTCGGGGTCGTAGTACGACAACGTGGCATTGCCGTACTGGAAGTTGCCCTCGTTGGTGATGAACAACCCGGCTCCGGTAGCGTTGAAATCTTCCACCGCATCTCCGTAGTCCCACTCCATGCAGCCCGCCAGCAACAGCGGCAACCCGCATAGAAGAATGATATGTCGTATCAGATGTTTCATTGGCTTGTTATAAACGGGAAAGAGTACCGGTCTTTCGGCCAGTACCCTGTTCCCTTGTAAAATAATGGGTGTTACTGCTGGGTATAGCGACCGGCTTGCATATCCTCGTAGGTGGGGTTATAACCGCAATTGGTTACAAGCCAGTCTTCTTTCTTGATTTGCTCTTCTTCTACAAAAGATTTGAAGAACGTATAATCAACAAACCGTGTCAACCGGATAAATCGAACTCCTGAGAGTTTTGTTAAAGTTGGCATATTGAAAGTCGTAAGCGATGCTGCATTTGCAGCACAAAGTGTTCCATCAATGGCCTGCAATTTGGGGCATGAAATAGTTTTTACGGCACGAACAGTCATACCAACACCCCCGACATGTTCCAATGACGGAAATGTAAAATCTTTATTTGATGCCATAAAATCTAAAGAACCATATAAAATATTATTAATCACCCCTTCTTTGATATATTGAGGATTGCTTGAACAACCGACTGACTTTAAATTCGTAAAATCATAATCATAGTTAGAAACAGCGTTCAGATTACCGATAATACATAACTGACCTCCGACAATTTCCAATTTCGGGAACGAGATATTGTTTGCCATTGTAGTTTCGATGCTTAAATATCCATCTACACTTACCAAGTTAGGGGCTGAAACGCCTTTTTTTGAACCTCTTATAATTTCCATATTCCCGTAAACTCGTTCAAATTGGAATACAGGATCTGTTGTCATATTGCTAGAATACTTAAAATTCTTAATACTCTTAAAATTCAATTCTGGATCTATTCCAACACTTGAACCGGTAATACCGCTCGGAGCTAGAAACATGCTAACTTGCGACATATCCTCTTTTGTGATAATTTTTGAGAATATAGTCCCGTCTGTAATAGAAATTAAAGGTTCGTTATCCTCAAAAGGTACAAAATTTACTTTGCTCAAATCTAAAATTCGATCAGAACACTCCAATAAACGCAGCAAGGTCAGTCCTCCGAGTTGTTCTAATTTACTCCAATCCGGCAATTTTTTCAAGACTTGGAATTTAGATATTGTCAATGTGCCTTTAACAATCGACAAGTTAGACAGTCCATCTATTTCTTGTAATTTATTATTTCCCGTAGATGTAAAAGCATCGGACGCAATATAACTGGAAACGAGATTAAGGTCGCCGTTTACTACCGATAATTCCGGCAATGAAAGGGTCTCTAACGGAATCGGTATAGAAGCAAAATCCACACTTCCAACTTCTTGTAATTTCGGAAATTCCAAAGAAATCATTTTGCCTAAATTATTAACCCCTAAGCGACCGTTTACTTTTGTCAATTCAGGAATTCTCAAAGATGTGATTTCTCCTCCTGGTTCTCCGTCACTTGTCAGACACTGGAGATCAAAATCCTTTACGACAGTGGTTAATTTAGGGAATTCAAAACTTTGTAGAGATGAAGTCCTGAATATTATATTTCCATCAATCGTTTCAAGGTTGTCGAATTGCACATATGCTACTTGATTGTTGCAGACAACGATGTCGCCAGTAATATGCTGCAAAGATCTCATACTGACCATCTGCAATTTACTGTTGGTCGCAAAGGCAGTTTCAGTTCCTATTTGCAAACCTCCAATTGAAGTGATATTATCAAGTCCCGTAAGATCTTGTCCAACATAACTTTTCCGAATGATGATGTTTCCTTCGACTTCCTTCAATATTTTTAATGCGGCGATATCCGACAATTCTTCTGCATCCTCAGCATCCGACCCGATAATCAAATCACCTTTGATAACCGTTACGTCCGTATCAATGAAAGCCGTAACATCCGCTGTTGTCTTCAATTCCACATCCCCTTCATAGCGAATCTCGTCTTTAATGACTTTATATGTATAATCATTCGCTTCTCCATTGTAAGAGGTTACACGAAACGTTCGTTCCGTATCCCAGTCAGTAATGCTTGCCGGATCGGGAATAATTGTTGCCGAGGATGTGTATTTGAATTCGACTTGAGCATTATTTAACGAAACAGTATATGGAACTGTTATGGTAATTATATTGTCAATTATTTCCGCTGTATAGGATTGACTTGCCACAGTCATCACGACTGATGTGATAAAATTGTCATCGGCATCAGCAGGACTTTCTGGAGTCTGATTATCTTCTGAACATGATAAAAAAAGAAATGGGGCAATGAATAGTAAAAGCCAAAACTGTCTCATATTATTGATTATTAGTTATTGATAAGTCTTCAAATGAAAATACTTCTGTGGATATCTCTCCAAGCCAACCACTTTTCGATAATACTCCACACTGAACTTTGATAAAGTCTATATATTGCAATTTTACTGGAGTCCCGTCATGATATATTGCATTGGCTATTTTGAATCCGTTGCGCTGACCGCTACCATCAATGACATTTCCTCCTACCAGATTATCTGAACCCATATTATCCACATACCCCCACTCATAAGCGTTATTCGCCCAATATCCTGTAACGGGATCTTGATTGTTGCGAGGAGTCAGACGCGTCCCATATAATGTATAGCTATCTTCTTTAATCCAATTGGGATAATAATATTCTTGGCCATGGTATGCATTCATATCGACAGAACCTGAATTACCTTCACTATCTACCCACGGAGTATGTGCTCTGGGTGCAGGTCTATAGTAAGTTACTTCGTAGTCTTGTATTGTACCATCGATGCCGGTTTCAGATCCTTTTAATTCATACCATTCATCGTCTGGCTGGCCATTGCCATTTATATCTTGCATTACCCAAACAATGCCCGGCTCATTTGAGCCACCGCTCGAACTGTTAAAAGCATTTCCTTGTATTGCAAAATCGTATTCTCGGCCACTCGGAGCAATACTATGGTCAAAACCGATGATGATATAACCACCGAAAGATCCCAGTGAAACATGCGCTTTTTTGTTCAATCGTTTCGTTGCATACTCTATGGCTTGTTGGGGCGTCGTTTCATTTCCTATAAATCCGGTATTTTGGGATAACTCATTAATAAACTGTCCGGGAGCAGGAATGAATTCATAAACCTTATCCCAAATACCTGAACTTGTCGCTGTCGCTTGCCGATAGCGTTCTTGTTCCGTTTTTTCTTCACAAATAACCTTAACTGTCGTTGTAATTGAAGTATTACTACGTGTTATGTTACGTGAAAGTGGCTGTGTGTTGGGCATTTTTTCTGTAACAGTAACAGCAACGAAATATTCTCCAGGAGTCGTCGGCGTGAATTTAAAAACCCTGTCGGTAGCGGCTTCCATAATTTTTCCATTGACCTGCCATTGATACTGTGGATAATCGAAATATTCCAGCAAAGGCCGCAAATATACAGGACGCCCTGCAAAAGTATAACGATCCGTAGAAGTTTGTGTATAGGATGGTGTCGGAAACCGTACGGAATAAGGCATTGTTTCCACAACTTCTACGTCGAAATCACGGATTGTTTCTCCGTCTATATTGGATGCCCGGATTGTTATCGAATATGTACCGAGTTCTTTTTCGTGAAACGTATATGCTTTTTCTGTTCCGACGATTTCTCCATCGCGTACCCATTCAATTCTAAAATTTTCAAGATCGTCATGTTGAATATCTGGAGATAAAATATAATCCGTGTTTTGAGGCACTTTTAATCCTTTAGAGGGGATTATGATTGAAATTGTAGGTGGAGTTAACTCCAATACTTCTACTTTTAACTCTTCTTCCGCATAACCCTCTGGTGTATCAACTCGCAATTTGATATATAGATGTTGTTCCTGATTCCATGTATACTTCAATATTGATTCAGATGAAAGAAGTTTTCCATCTACTGTCCATGCATAAAGTGCATTATTCGCATATTTATATGTCGGGGCAATTGTCAGTTCACGCCCAACTTTGATAGTGTAAATGCCAGTCTCACTATCGAGTTCAATTATAGGAGCTTGTTTTATTTCTTCAGTAATTACATCGTTCTTATTACAGCTTGTAATAAAAAACAAAAGTACAAGAATACTAAATATGAAAGCCTTCATAATAAAAAGGGCATAGAACTGAAATCAGTTCTATGCCAAACTATATTAAATTGTTATTCTATTGTAACGTCGTCTATACAAAGATACGCCGGAGTATTGAGTCCATATATAGGATCGACATCAGATCCTTCAAAATTGAATTTTACACTTTGCACATCCGCTACATTAATATCCCAATATGTCCATGTAGTTACGGGGGACACTGTTGGTTTATCATATCGGTAGTCGGCCAACAATTTCGATACAGTGGTGATCAAATTTCCATCTACGTCATAACATTCGATGTTGACTTGGAAATATCCTATATTGTTGCCGTCAGAATCTTTCAGATTACTCAACGGTGTTGCAACACCCGATGTTCCGAACTGATTACCATTTATAATCACACCATAGGTATATGCTGTGTTACAATACCATAAACCCTTGAATTTGCGAGGGGAGTCAAAATAGAATTCAGGTTTGGCCATCCACTCCGTATTTCCGAAATCAGAGTAGCCGTATACAACAGCAAAATTGGAACCGCTGTGACCTGCCCCTGTATTGGCCCCATCTGTGGATGCTGTATTATAGACACTACATTGATTCTCCCAAGTATACCACCAATTAGTTCCAGAAGTCTTGCCGGCAGCAGAATCAGAACGATAATTGTATTTCGACAACGCAATGGCACCACTGGAAAATTCAGTATACGCTCCATAAGAATTGGTTACAGTATTCATGTCGGAGACAAACACAAAATCGGGATCGTATATTTCCCTGATTTGGTTCTCTGCAGTATATCCATAAAGCGTGTAGTAGTTCTCTGCTTTAGGCGAAACCGCCATGAATGTTTCATCGAAGTCATCGAATGTAATGGTTGTAGTGCCATCATCATTAAAGTTGGCTCGGGTTTCGGGAGTTACTGAATCAGTTTGAGGATTCATCAAAAAGTCATCGTCTGAATTACAGCCGGTGAACAGGGCGGTTGCCGTCAACAGGAAAGCTCCCGCCAGAAAGCGTAAATTTCTTTTCATAGCTTACTTGTTTTTTAATAAAACATATTTTTAACAAACACAAAAAATCCCGTTCGCGCAGGTTTACACGAACGGGATTATGTTTGTCTTCAAATATGAGAATGACTCCTACGGCATTCCGTATCTGATCGCAACCCGATTTTCTCCCGCGGGTGTAAATCCTTTTCCGGTCATGGCAGGTCTTCTGACTCGTCCCAGTCGTCGCGCCTTCCCAGCATTACACCAGTGGCAGGTTGCGGCAACCTTGAGGGGACTTACAGCAGCGGGTACTGTCCCGGATTCTCACCGGATTCCCTTTTCATCCGTGGCGGCGAACCGCCCGGAACCATTTCCAATTACAAAAATACAAATATTTTTTATAATAATATCATTTACACGAAAAAAAATCCGCAACCTGCCGGAATCATTCCGCACTATACTTTCAGAAAAAGGTTTCATGGCAAAGATTCTCATCGCCCGGGGACAGGCGACCATCTATGTCCAGAAGGACGGGTATACCATAACCCAGTCTTTGGGTGAATACGTGTTCCCCGCGGATGACACGGGGAAGATTCTCTCGTCCGTCACTCTCACCTCGACCGTACGGGTGATGTGCGGGGACGAGGAACTCACGGCCTTTACCATCGGTGCGGTGGGTAAGCCGGCGGGATTCTCATCCGTTACCGTCAATAACGGCACGAAGACCTTAACCTACGTTATCACCGCCGGTACGACGACCCTCGCCGACCACGGAACAATAGATATTCCCGTGACAATTTCCGGTATTGTCTATCATCTGTCGTTCGTCTGGTCGAAAGCCAAGGCGGGTATCCCGGGCAAGGACGGGGTCGATGCCGACATGCTCGACTGGGTCAAGGAGTGGAATACGGGTAAGACGCTCATCAACGGCAACACGGTCATCACCCCCAAACTCTTTGCGGGCACGAAAAACAGCGACGGCACCGTCTCCGGGATAGCCATAGGCTCGTTTACACTCAATACGAAGACCTCCTCGGGAACGATCGCCGCAGAGGCGGTAAACGGCATCTATGGATTTAGGGATGGCTACAAAACCTTCTATGTAGATAACGGCGGTAACGCCCAGTTGGGTTATGGCGACCAGTATGTCAGGTATAACGCCACGACAGGCAAGGTCGAGTTCGGCAGCGGAGTGAGTCTGAACTGGGTCGGTGCGACCTACATCGACAAGGACGGCGTCTTTACCGGAACACTCTCGGCCGATACGATTAAGACGATTTCCATCAGTGCTTCCCAGATCACATCGGGGATTATCGCTGCGGCACGCATCGACACGGCGGCGTTGAAAGCCTCCTTGATTACCGCCGGAAACATCGAAGCTCTGACCTTGAACGTTACAAAAGGGAAAATCGGCGGCTGGACGGTGGATGCCGACTCCCTTTACCGGGGTACGAAGAACAACACTGTGGGGAGCTGCACCTCTGCCGCAGGTAGCATTACGCTCGGCTCGAACGGTATCCGGGGCTATAAATGGCGGCTGGATGCCTCGGGAGCCGGAGCGGTCGCGGGCGGCAACATCGCGTGGGACGCTTCGGGCAACGTCACGTTCGCCTCGACGGTCAGTGCCTTGTGGACGGCACCTATCGGCTCCCTCACCACGGCTTTGGGCGGCAGCGGCTATCCCAAGCTGACGAAGATCACGGCCGACGGAATCTATACCGGCAGTATCACCGCCTCGCAGATTACCGCAGGAACCATCTCCGCCGACCGCATAGCGGCAGGCAGTATAGCGGCCTCGAAGCTCGATGCCGCCAGCATCAGGTCCTCCATCATCAACACGGACTATATCAACGGCCTGAGCTGTACCTTCACCAAAGGAAAAATCGGCGGCTGGATGATCGGGGCTTCGGCCCTCACTGCCACGCATATCTCGATAGACAGCGGCAACAGACGCATCGCGGTGTACGGGGCCAATTCGGGTGTCGCTAGCGGGCAGCGGGTGCAGCTCTACTACAACAGCGACACGGACTTCGGGCTCTATACCACGGACAGTGCAGGGTACTGCGTGGCACAGCTGGGTTCGAGCAACAGCATAGCCGGCTGGACGATCGACACGACTTCCATTCGCAAGGGCAACGTGTCGCTGGGCAGCGACGGCTCGATCATCAACTCCACGAAATGGAAACTGAACAACGACGGTTCGGGGCAGATCGCCTCGGGCAACATTGCATGGGACACTGCCGGGAACGTTACGTTCGGGGCTTCCGTATCGCTGCAATGGAAGAACGACATCGAAGCGGCCAAGGTTACGAACTTCGGCTATCGATATTACAAGAAACTCATCATCAACGGCGACGAAGCGACCTATTATCCAGTCGTTTTCAAAGGTGGCGACCAGAACATCAAACGTACCATTCTCGTCCGTCGGGGATATGCCGAGCAGGCTCCGGTCTCGTGGAACACATCCACGCACAAAGGAGGTCTGATCGTACTTATCAAAACCAACTTCGGCGGTTGGGGTGGCATTGCCTATTCATGGGATATCTATGACCTTTCCGAGACCTACTGCCGGATGTTCGCCGGGGCGCAGCTGTGCGGCAACTACTGCATGTTCGCCGTCTTCCTGCGTGGCGGCGGCGATACGGGTGCCGTGTACCACCTCTACTCCGACCAGCCGATAGAGAGCAGCAGTTATAGTCCTTCGCCGATTCCGGCAGCTCCGCAAATCGCTTACGGCAACGACCTTATCTTCCAGAGCGGTTCCACACAAGCCTATGCCCCCGCGCCGCGCACCCTCACGGCTGCCGTCGAGGAGGAGATCCGCCGCCATCGGTTCATTGCTCTGGCGCAAAGCACGGACAGCACGCTTGCGGCGCACCCGCTGACCTATATCGGCTCGACAGGGATTTACACGGGCACCCTTACCGCGGCGCAGGTCAACGCCGTGGCGATCGATGCCGGCAGTATCAAGACGGGAACACTTTCGGCAGACCGTATCGCCGCGGGCAGCATCAGCGCCTCGAAACTCGATGCCGTGGGTATCAAGTCGTCCATTATCAATACCGATTACATCAACGGTCTCAGCTGCACGTTCACGAAGGGCAAGATCGGCGGTTTCTCCATCGGCAGTGACAACATGACCATAGGGAACGTCGGAGCTGTGGGTGCCATCCCGTTGCAAATCCGTTCCGCCTCCACGGGCAGCGGTTACTGGTACACGGGAGCCTACAAGCCGCTGGGTATATGCCTTACGTGGTATCAGAGCAGCAATGCAGGGCATATCGTCCTCGGGCAGGTGGCGGCATCCGGCAACAGTGTCAAGACCGGATTCATAGGTCTTCAGATGATGTCATGGGACAATCTGGAATACTTCTGCCTCTCGGTGAACTATACCAAAAGCGGCAGCAAGGAGGTATACAACCGTATCGCGGGGTGGGCCTTCGACCACAACCATATCTGGAAAAACAACATCTCGCTGGGCAGCGACGGATCTATCGCCAACTCCACGAAATGGAGTCTGAACAACGACGGGTCTGGGCACATAGCCTCGGGTAATATCTCATGGAATGCCGCCGGCACGGTTACCTTTGCCGCATCCGTATCCGCCCAGTGGACTACGGGCATCACGACGGCGCAGGAACTCGCTTCGGCCATGGCGTTCGGGAAGATGCTCTACCGCGACCCGACTTTCTGGAACGGAAACAACGGTGTCGTGGTTTACAACAACTCCCAGAACGGTATGGTGACCGTTACCCGGCAGCAGGATGCCACGGCACCCAATGACAGCAAGTATGTCCTGAAAATCCAGACCAGCGGCAGTGCCAGCCCTCGCAACGGAGGCTTCTATTTCGGGGCGAAATGCGGTTACCGCAAGGTGCTCGTCGCCCGCATTATCGCCAAGATCCCCGCCGGCAGAAATCTCTGTTGGGCGACGAACAGCGTCGGCACGGGAGGTTCGCACCGGTGGCTTACGTCGAACGCCGGCACGGGCGACTGGAAAGAATACGTCTACAAGGTCGTGTGCGGCACCGCCGATTTTTCCAGCACCCATTTCTTCTACGTGGACGGCACGCAGGGGACTTCCGATACGCCTGTCATCTGGTATGTGGCCTATGCCACGGTCTTCGACCTTACCTCCACGGAGAAATACACGACCACCATCGATGCCAACGGCATTTACACGGGAACCGTACGCGCCAACCAGATTATCGTGGATTCCGCCCTGACTGTCGGAGGGAGCAGCTATAACGGCAGCATCTCCGTCAAGGATGCGAACAATAGCGTAAAGGTCACGCTGGACAGGAACGGTATCACGGCCGTGAGCGGCAAGATCGGCGGCTGGATTCTCGGAACAAGCGCCCTGACCGCTTCGGCTCCGGCCTCGGGGCACCGCATCGTTATGGGGGCTTCAGGATATATTTACCACGACAACCCTTCCACCGGAGTAAACTATTGGGCGCTGAACACGGACGGTTCCGCCACGTTCGGGTGCGGGAAAATCTCCTTTGCCAATGACGGATCGGGTTATCTGGCCAACCAGAATATCAAATGGGACGCCTCGGGAAATGTCACGATGACGGGCACCATCAACGCCAATGCCGGCACCATCGGGGGATTCGTCATCGGTCAGGGGCGCATCGGCTCGACGGCGACAGGAACCGGCTCAGGCGGCGGCCTTGCCATCTACGACGACCTGTTCCGCGTGGGGGACACCATTTCGTATGTCCTGTTCGGCAGCAACACCATACCGGCATCCGCCGGCGGATCATGTGCCACCGGACGTATTGTGAACAACAAGGTGAACAGCATCTTTAATAACAACTACGGGCTTTATATCGATGTCAAAAACGGTAACCGTAACTACGGAATATGGTCCAATGCCTCTGTTATAGCCCCTGCCTGCATCGGCAACAAGATCAAGAATGTCTATTTCACAGGCAGCGGTTACACGATCGATTTCTCGCAGTTCAACATCTTTTTCGTTTATGCCAACCAGAAGTACAGCGTGACCCTGCCGTCGGCATCGTCCGTGGCCACCATGTTCGGTTACTCGACTCTGCCGTCGGACTTCGCCTGCATATTTACCCTAATTTACAACTACAACTGGGGGAATAGCCTTGTATTCACCAATATCCGTAACCACAACGGGGATCTTGCCAGTTACACGTTAGCCAAGGGAGACTCCATTACGGTATTGTGCGCCAATTACCCCTCGTTCCATTACCAGATATTAAATCACTCTTATTAAAAACTTTTCTGCTGGGAATATCCCTACACTTAATAAAAACAGAAGCGAATTATGAACATCACCAACGTAACGGTAACCAAGGTTGCCGAAGAGAGCACGGAGAATGCCGACTACCAGTTGGAATATTCCATCGTCAATGACGCGCTGACCCGCGTCCACGCCTCCATCCGCAAGAAGGATACGGATGGCTCGGGGAACGCTCCGCAGATAGGTATCATCTACATGGAACAAGGCGTTATTTCATGCAACATTCCTATGGGAGAGCCGCTTGCACCCCTGTTTCATGATTTCGATACCATGATCGACGAAATAAAAAAGAGTAACGTACAAAATGCATAAATAATATGGAACTGTCAGTCAAAGACCGCCTTTACCTGCCGTCCTTTTTGCCGGCACGGGGCAACTTCAAGGACTTCAACCTCAAAAAAGAGATTCTGCGCAAGATCGCCATTCCGGACGAGGAGCGCAAAGCCATCGGTCTTCACGAGAATGCCGAGGACAAGCGCATCGAATGGGATGTGGAGAAGGAGAAACCGCTTGCCGTGGAGTTCTCGGGGGACGAGATGGAGTATCTCCGGAAAGCCTGCGAACGCATCTCGGACGAGGAGCTTCCGGACGATATGTGGGCTACCGTGTCGCGCATCTACGATTTCATTCAGGAGAAGTAAACCATCCTTTCTTTCTGCCGCTACTCTTTTGAA
Organism: Butyricimonas faecalis; assembly: GCF_003991565.1. NCBI lineage: Bacteria > Pseudomonadati > Bacteroidota > Bacteroidia > Bacteroidales > Odoribacteraceae > Butyricimonas > Butyricimonas faecalis. Next base: position 3,742,758 of record NZ_CP032819.1, read on the forward strand.
AAGAGTGCCCGGTCGTACTCTGATGTATGGTCGGGCTTTTTGTTGAAGTATCGTTCATGGCAAGACAGGACATAACAATGGACGCCGAATACGGTGAGGTGGAGACTTCCGGCAATATCGCCGGCAAGAGTTTCTACGACTTCCGCCTGCTCGATGCCGTCGCGGGTGCGGACAACGACACCTTCCGCTACGGAGAGATTACCGTCCCCGTCGGCTTCGTGTACACGTATAACGACGGCAAAGGGTTCCATGTCAGGATTCCCTATACGCCCGACATGCGCCGCCTGACGGTCCGTCTGGTTATGGAAAGCGGTTCGGGCGGCACGGAGTACCTGAGAAATCCTGCGACGGGCAAACATTGGTTTCCCGTCGTGGCGGAGACGGAAGCCGGCACGGCCGATATCGCCCTGGCCGCATTTTTCTCCCTCAATGAGAAGGGAGTCTACAACCTGCTGTCACGGGACGGTTACCTTGCCGTGTACAGCGGCTCAGAGACCGACTTCGAAATAGGAGCCGCCAAAGCCCAGAACGAGACGTTTCTGCTGAAAGCTTCAGCCGGAAATCTCTACCAACATTCTACGACAGGTGTCGGCCTCGTCGACTACCTGCATTCGAGTCTGGAAAACAACGGTCTTGCCGCCAAACTGCAGTCGGAATTCCTGTCGGACAAGGTCGTCATCAAGAATGCCTATATGGATTCTGCCACGGGAGAGCTGCTTTTAGAAACCGAGGAAAAGGAGGAGAACGATGGGTAAGTACAGGGTCGTAGCCGGACAGAATATCTACGATGTGGCCCTGTACCTGTACGGCAGCATCGAGGGAGTCGTGGATTTGCTCATCAACAACCCCGATCTCTCCTTCGCCACGACATTGACTGCCGGCCGGGAACTTGTCTACACGGACGATTTCGTTATCCGCGCCGATGTAGTCGCCTATAACGGGTTGCACGGCATCGTCCCCGCTAACGGTGAACGGCATGTCTATCCCAAAACGTTCACCTTGCCGCTTGCTGTCGTCCTCACGCTCGCTGCCGGGATCATCACCGTGCAGTGTGCCGTTTCCGGTGCGGGACAGCTGGAAATCGACTGGGGCGACAACAGCGACACCGAGACCGTCCTCCTCGCGGACACGCCGCAGCTGCTCACCCATACCTTCGACAACAAAGTCAGGGACAGGCGTCGTATCCGTTGGTTTACCGATGCCTGCTTCCGGAGTATCGACTGGAGCGGGCTCAAACCGCGGTCGTTGGTACTGGTGCAGACACTGCCGGTGGAGGAGCTGACGCTCACGCACGCCACACTCTCCTTGGAGAGCCTGCGGCTGCTTTCCGGAACCTACAGCCTGAACCTGTCGAATTGCGCGTTGGCCGATCTTGCACCGCTTGCCGAATGCCGGGAACTGATGACACTCGACCTCTCCGCCGCCCGACTGAAACCGACAGTCATAGATCATTACCTGACAACCCTTGTGGAACATTACGGCGACCGACGGAATTGCACGGTCATTTTACCTACAGCCCCGACGGGAACCTATCGGGAGCCGGACCGGGATACCGAAACGGGGCGCTACCGTATCGCCTCGGGCATGGAAGCCGTATGGGTCATCCTGCACGAGGAGGCCTGGAATGAGGGTGGCGCGTGGAAATTCATTATCGACGATATAACCTATACAGTGGAATGAGCCGGACGATTAAGGAGATATACAATGAAGCCGTGCAGGAACGCAACCGGCGGCTGGAACTGACGGAGTTCGCCAGCGACTCGAAGCTGTCTGTCATGAACGGTATCCTATGGACCGTAGCCGCTGTCATCTACAGTTTCGAGACGCTGCTTGATGTCTTCGCGGTGGATATCTCGGAAGCCATCAACAACCGGATCAACGGCACGCCGGACTACTACGCCAATGCGCTGCTGCAATACCAGCAGGGCGACGAGCTGACCGTCCGCGAGGACGGACTGGCTTTCGGGTATGCCCAGGTCGATGAGACCAAACGCATCATTACGCAGGTCTCCTATGTGGAGAGCACGGACGACAGCAACCTCGACAGCAAGCTGGTACTGAAAATCGCTACCGGCACGAAAGGACATCTGGAAGCTATTCCCGCCGAGGAGCTGGTGCCCATCAATGCCTATATCGGCAAGCTGAAATTCGCCGGCACACGCATCGAGGTCATCTCGACCAAAGGCGACGTGCTGGTGCCGCGTCTTACGGTCTTCTACGATGGTGCCGTTCCCGAGGCGGAGATGTACGACAGCATCGAGACCCGTATCCGGGACTACATTATGGGCATCGACTTCGACGCTGCGGTCTATGTCTCCCGCCTGACGGATGCCATACGCCGTGCCGAACACGTTACAGACGTCTATATCGACGAGACGGCAATCCCCGAGCAGGGCGTGTTTATTGCTTGCCACGATACGGACGGGCAAATCCAGCCCCTGCAACGTGTCGGCCGCATGACATACACCGCCTCGGGCTACCTGAAAGAGTCCTCGCGCAAGGACGAGGAGTCGGAACTGCCGACCTTCCGGGAAGCCATCACGCTCAAAGTCGAAAACCATGAGATATAAGCTGCCCATAGACCGTTCGGTGAACCGGCTCGTGCCGCACTACCTGTCGGGACGGCGGTTCATCCTCTTCGTGCAGAGCTGCCTCTATCCCTTGCAAAGCCTGAACGAACGGTTCCGTACGTTTGCACGGGAACGGCATATCGAGGCGCGCATGACCTCGCAGGTCATCTACTTCGAGTGGTATTTGAACTACAAATTCGGAAAGTACCTCAAAGACGACAGAGACCGTATCTTCATCCGGGAGAGCGAAAGCATCGGCGTGGATCTTTACCACGAGTATGCCCAGTACCAGCGGCCCTGTACCGTATGGTATAACGGTGAGGAGATCACGGCCACGGACGAGGCGGAACTTCCGCGTCCGTTTTACCGGCTCGCCGAAGAGAAACCAATCAACAAGGTCAGTTTCATGGTCTGCGTGCCGCCGGTCGCGATACCCGCGAGGGAGTTCGTCTACATGCTGTCGTACGTGGTGAACCGTTATAAGATTGCAGGCAAGACCTATCTGATAAAAATCGATAGTGAAGAATATGAACCCAATCACAATGCATAGAATAAGATGAAAGAATATGTAGCCGAAACCGGCGGACGTTATACCTATTCGGACGACATCCTGAACTTGCAGGAGCTTACCCTGAGCCTGAGTGCCATCTTCGACGGCTGCTCGGACTTCATCATCTCCGGATGCGAGATCGAGGGTCCCCGCGTCTCCCCGGGTTATGTCTGGCTCGGCGGAAAGGTACGCCGTTTCGACGGCTGCGCCGATGCTGTCTATCCCTATTATATATACGAAATCAACCGGCATGAATCGGTGGTCTACGCCAATGAGGTCAACAAGCGCGGGCGTACCTGTTATCTCTGTGCCGGAGCCAAGGCTGTCCCGGATACGGTCGATCCGGTTACTGACAAACTGCCGGCGGCCATCGAGGTGACGGAGAGCTATGCACCCCGGTTCATCGACAAGTTCTTCGGCCGCTATGCTGTCCTGCTCGATACACCTTTTGCCCGGCAGACCGTCAAGAAGGATCTGGTGCTGGCCGGAACGTTCACCGGGCAGAAAGAAATCAGCTCCAAGACCGCCGTCTCCGTCAGCGGCGGGAACGGCTACATGCTCAAAGGCATCGTCAAGGCGGACGGCCATGCCGCCATCGGTGCCTACCTGCACGGTCTGCTTGTCAACGAGATTGTCATCCGGACGGACGGCACGTTCAGTTTCATGAAACAAGGCAAGGAACTGGCCAGGGTTACGGAAGACGGCATATCCTGCGGTACTTCGCTGAATGAAAACGCCCGGATCGGGGCTGTCCGCATCAAGGGATACGACATCTATAACACCTCGGATGTGACGGATGAGGGTTGTATCCGTATCAATTACCACGGCACGGAGGGCGGCGGAACAAAATACCGTGACTTTGCCGTGCATGACGGAAAAGCCTGCACCACACCTGTTTTGAAAGTCATCGGGCGTACCGCCACCCTGCAGGTCGGCGGACTGCTCTCCCTGCAAAGCACCGGACGGGGTATCGATATTCAGAATACCGCCTATACGAAAGACAATGCCAGGCTGACAAACCTGATTACCTGGCGCGACAGTGCCGCCGCGCTGCTCGCTACCGTCGGCTTCGACACCGCTGACAGTTTCCGTTTTGCGCTGAGGAACGCTCTGGGCGACATCGTGCTTGCCCCTTTGGGAGCGGTGGATGTGCTCGGTACGCTTAAAATCAACGGAAAATCCGTGTCCGACACCTATGTGACCGTCAGGGCCTTTACGGAGGCGATGGGAAAGAAAGTGGATGTGGTAGAAGGCAAACAGCTCTCTACCGAAGACTTCACGACCGAATACAGGAAGAAACTGGCGGCTATCACTACCGGAGAACTGACGGAGGGCGACGAAGGTTATGTCACATCGGGAACCGTCGCGGCGGCTTTGAAAATGAAACTCTCCGCCGACGGGAACCTTTCCGATGTCATGGACAAGGCTGCCGCCCGGAAGAATATCGATGTCTATTCCAAAGCGGAAGCCGGGGAGGTATTTCTGGAAATCTCCGAAGGATTGAAGGAGCTGGTGCGCCTGACGGCGGACGAGATCAGCGGGCTGACGGCAGAGGAAGCCGCCGAACTGAAAGCAAAGCGGCAGGCGGCCGTCAGGGATACCCTCGATGCCGAAAAGAAAGGTACCGGGGAGCTGAAACTGGCCAAGACCTCGAACCTGTCCGACCTTCCGGACAAGGGCAAGGCACGCAAGAACCTCGAAGTCTATTCCACGGCCGAGATAGACCGGATGATGGACGGCAAGCTCGGGACTGACTCCGCTTACGAGGGCATTGTCTTCACACCCGAACTCAGGGACAAACTGCTGGAAATCAAGACCGGTTCGTTCGCCTACATAGATGAAGGCGGCATTTCGCACGCACAGGTCGAGGGATACGTGATGACCTCGCAGGTTGTCAGGGAACTCAAGAAAAAGGCGGAACGGCTGATGGGCGGCTACAACGCTTCCGAAAAGGATACCATCGCCACCAACCTGAACCTGTATACCAAGGCCGGGGCGGACGCCCGCTTCGCCGCGCTTGAAAACCTGTTCCAGGATTACATCGACTTTTTGACCGGGCAAGGAAAATCCCCCATGGAAGCCCGGCAGCTCCTGCGGAACAAGTTGGACGTGCTGTCCAAAGACGAAATCGTCAAGGACTACCTGCGCAAGGACGGCAAACTTTCCGACCTGTCCTTGCCGACAGCGGAGGCGAAACGGCAGGCCTGCCGCGCTATCGGAGCCGCCTATGCGGAAGAATACCAGCCCCTGCTGGCGGATACGGGATGGATGCACATGGAGAACAGCGGCTCGGGAACAGATACCCAGGGGCTGTTTATCCGCCAGATCGGGAATATCGTGTCCATACAGGGGTATATCAATACCGCACGCAGGGACGGCAGCAACTGGGGCGGCATCGTTGCCGTCATCCCGAACAAGATACAGCCCCCGAGATACAGCGTGCGCTGCAGCGCCGCTGACTGGAACGATGACCACAAGTACAACCGGGGCTCCTCGTTCACCATCTACGGCGGTTCGCGCAGGATACAGCTTTACGAGCGCGGTATGTACAATGTCAATGTAGAACTCAACTTCACCTATTTTGTATAGTCATGAAACATAAACTCAATGTAAACGGCGATATTGAAAGCCGCCGGAGGATTGCGGAGCGCAGGAACGTTCCCGTCCGTGAAACCGTACAGCAAACCATTCAACCGCAACATCATGAAACAGAAGAAAATCAGGCGGCAGCCGCAGAAGAAACCGTCTCCCCGGCAGCAGAAGCCCCGAAAGCGAGAAGACGGAAGACCGCAGGGGACGCTTAAGCGCTTTCCTTTCGACGAGACACGGATAGGCTTCATGCTCCGGTATGAGATGCCGGTAGTCTATCATCTGCTCCGCAGGTTATGCGCCACGCAGCAGCCCTTCGAGCCGGACTGGCAGGTCATACGGTCGGTGGCGGAGGCATCGAAAGACCCTTCCTGCGGCAAGGCGAAGTTCCGCCGCTACCTGGACGAGTACCGCCGGGACGGGGTCTATTGCCGGCGCGGGAAACGGCTCACGCCGGAGCGCAAAGCCTACTATGAAGGCATATGCCGCCGCAAGAGAGAAGAGTATATCCGCCGGAACCGCAGGAGGCTGCTTGCCGAAGCGCGGAACGCGCCGGGCGGCGACAGACTGCTCGGGGAGATTAAAAGCATTCTTAAAATGAAACGGTAATGCGCTGAAGGACAATGCCGGTGAGAAACATTCATGTACATGTATGGCTGTTCCGGGTAATTTGCCTAATTTTGTATTCCACGGTCGCTGCAAGACCTTTCCATATTGTCAAATGAGTATCCTCTTTCGGGATACGGTCAGCGAGACATCCTCTCCCAATTTTATCAGTTGAACGCGGACGGTGCAACCGAACCCGTCCGTCCTGTTACCAGTTTCTTTGCGATGCGGGTATACCGTGTCGCATTCTTCGGGCATTTTTAAATCCATAAAACAAAGCGTTTATGCAAGAAGAAGAAAAGAACAACGGCATGGAAGGCATGTCTGTCGAGGAAATGTTCCTCGGCGTTCAGGAATCTTATCAGGAGGCACAGTTGCGTGCCCAGGAGGAGAACAGGGCGTTCGCCCGTACGGAGTTCTTCCGCATGGACAAGTTCGGGACTTACCGTCTCCGTATCCTGCCCATCGCTCCCAATCCGGACGGCTCGCCGACACGTCCGGGCTATGAGTATCCCGTCCACCAGCTGCTTCTGGAGCTGGAGAAACCCGCTACGGGGAACAAGCCCCAGAAGATGTATGTCACTGTCACCCGCGCTACCGATGCCGGATATAGCGTTGATCCCATCGAGACTTACCGCCGCATGGCCGTCGAAGCCGCAAAAGAGGACGGGGACGACAAACTGGCGGAAAAGATTGCCGGGGGCTCGTTCGGAGGCGGTCTGAAATACAGTTACGGCCACTGTCTCTATGTATTCGACCTGGGTGAACGAGCCAAAGGCGTGCAGATGATGACCCTTTCCCATGCCCAGTTCAAGGATCTGGATGAGAGGAAGTTCAAGCTGTGGAGCAAGAAACTGGCCAAGAATCCGTCTTACCCGTGCCCGATTTCCTCGGTGTATGACGCCTATCCGGTGGAGATTGAAAAGCGCAAGAACGGAGCCAAGACCGAGTATGTCATTTCCATTGACAACGAATCGGAACCGGTACCGTTGACCAAGGAGGAGCTGACCGCCCTGATGGGTGCGCCGCGTATCCCGGAAATCATCTACCGCTACACCCGTTATCATCTGGGAGCCACCGTCGAGTTCCTCAAACAGTGCGACGGTATCTACGGCATGTCGCTCATGGAGACGGATGAAATGAAGACGGTCATCGACACGCTGGACGGTGAACTGCCCAAGGAGGATATATCCGCGTTCTCGTTCGACCGCCGTACGAAAGATAACAGAGAAAACGGGCGTGAAGGTGGAGGCATCTCGCTGGACGACCTTTTCGAACGTTATGACGAGCTTCAGCGGCAGGAACTCGGTGAGAAGACCGAGGAAGGCCAGGAGCTGCGTGCGATGATCCGCGGCTACATCGAGCAGGAAGGGCTCTCCGTGCGTGTTACACGCTCCACGAGCAACCGGGAACTACTCGACCTGATCGAAAGCGAGATGGAGGGTCCGAAGCCCAGTGACGAACCGGAGGATGTCCCCGGGGAGGAAGAAGAGCAGCCGGAGGAAACGGAAGAGCGTGCCGGGCGTCCCCGCCACCGCAGATAAGCCTTTCACAAGTTCTTGAATTCTAATCCGACGGGAGGCATCCGGGCCTCCCGTCCTAATCACAATCACTTAGTATGAAAGAGAACAAACCCTGCCTTTTGTTATTGAATGACATCCACATCTCGAAAGACGACATCCCTGCATTCCAGGCCAACTGGCAGGAGGCCATGGGAATTTGCAGGGAACGGGATATCCGGGAAGTGGTTGTCGGAGGAGACCTGTTCTTTTCCCGTGCCGCCCAGACACTCGATGTCCTGCTGGCCGTCAGGGATATGCTTGTATCCGCCGCGGACCATGACATTCATGTCACGCTGGCGGAAGGGAACCACGACAAGGTGAACCAGGAATCCCTGCGCGGATATTGTCATGTCTTCGACCGGCATCCGAATGTGACTGTCGTGGATGAGTACCTGACCCTGTGCCGCCCGGAATGGAAGTTCGCGCTCCATGTAATGAGCTATTTTCCGGAAGACGGCTCTTTTGCCGAAAGGCTCGGACGATTGGCTGCGGAAGCGCTTTCTGGAGAACCGGAGCACTTCCTCTACATCCATGAGGGTATCAACGGGGCATTGGCACAGCCTTCGGAAAAGGAACTGCCTGCCAGGATATTCTCTCCTTTCGACAAGGTCTTTGTCGGCCATTACCACAACCGTACCGTCATTCCGGGGACGGGAATCGAATATATCGGTTCCTCGCGCCAGCATAACTTCGGGGAGGACGAGGAGAAAGGATACACGGTGCTGTATACGGACGGCACGTACGAGTTTGTCAAGAACCGCGTGAACATGCGGTACCGTGTCATGGATATGCCGGCGGAACGTGCCGGGTTGCACCTGATGGACGAGCTGCGTGAAATGGAGGCCGATGGTCGCTACAAGGTCAAGGTGCGTGTCCATGCACCTGCCGCCGCGATGAAATCGGTGGACAAAGCCGCCTTGCTGGAAGCCGGAGCGGCGAAGGTAGAACTGGTTGCCGATGACGAGCAGCTGCCGGAGGCGGTATCCTCTTCGCTCTTCGAGAAATTCGACAGCCGCCGCATCCGGGAAACCTACGAGGACTTCTGCCGGGAGAAACAGATCGAGGATGTGTCGATGGGATTGGAGTATTTATCTAGAATAGAAAACAGATCATGTGGAAATTAAAGACGATAGAAGCCGAAAATCTCTGCGCCTTCCGTTCGCTGTCCTACATGCTGCGGCAAGGCGTGACGACATTGATTTTCGGCGATAACCGGGACAATGAGTCCCAGCAGTCGAACGGGGCCGGCAAGTCTGCCCTGTTGGAATGCATTGCCGTGGGTATCACGGGCAGCCCGCTTAGAAAGATACGCTCGGAGGAGATTATCAACGATGCAGCGGAAGAATGCCGTATCGCTTTGCGTTTCATCAACGATTCCGCCGCCGAGGAACTGCTCGTCAACCGCCGTATCCCGCGCAAGGGGGCTTCCTCTGTCAGCTGTACGCTTTACCGTGGCGGCAAGCAGGTGGTAACCGATGAAGCGGTACAGCCTTCGGTGGATGCCTATAACCGGTATATTCTTGACAAACTGGGTATCACACGCGACGAGCTGCTCAACAATTTCATCCTTTCCAAATACCGGTATGAGGATTTCCTCTCGTCATCGGACAAGGAGAAGAAAGAGGTCATCAACCGCTTTTCCAACGGTATTCTGGTGGATGAAGCCATCGCCAAAGTGGAGGAAGACATCGTGCCGCTCTCTGAAAAGAAACGGCAGGTGGAACTGGAACTGGCCGGGTTGGACGGGCGTATCGGGATGTTACAGGAGCAGATACGCAAGGAGGAGGAAGCCGGAGCCGAGCGGGGGCGTACCCGTGTGGAACGTATCATGGGACTGGAAACGGCCATAGCGGCCAAGAGGGAGCAGATCCGTACCGGGCACGAGAACGTGGACAGGCTTGAGGAACAGCTTGCCGGAGTGCAGCGGGCGGACGAGGCTTTGCAGGAACTGGAAGCCGGAGATACCGCATTGGAAGCATGTCTGGAAAAGATAGCGGAAATGATGTCCCTCTTTCCCGATGCCCGGCAGACGGACTGGGACAAGGTCATTGCCGAAAAGAAAGGACGGTTACAGACCGCCACAGAGCGGCTGAAGGATTGCGATGCCATCTTGAAGCAGGCGGAACAGGAACTGAAAAACAGGACTGACGGCTGGGAACAGTTCAAGAAGGAGTATGCCGCATTCTGTGAGGCATACAGGGATCAGTCCGATACGACTGCGGAGAGACTGCGGGAAATCGACATCCGTCTGCGCGACCTGTCCGGCAGCATCGAGGAACTGCGTCATAAACGGCGTATCGTTTCTGCCGGTATTGACGGCCTCTCGAACAAACTGGCCGGCTCCATCACCTGTCCTTTCTGCGGGCATGAGTTTCTGGTGGCAGAACCACAGTTCGACATCGAGGCCGGCATGAAGGAACTGAAGCTCCGTCAACGGCAGCTCACGGAAATCAACGGCCGTATCGATGAGAAGCAGGAGGAGACGGATGCCGTGGAGTTGCAGCAGAACCGGCTGAACCATGAGCGCCGGATATTGGAAGGCAGACGCACCGGATGGGAGGAGCAGCTGGCCGGGCACGAACGGGCCATCAGGAATGCCACCCGCCACGTGGAAGAGGTGGAAAGCGGGCATAAACGCATCGCTTCCGAAATTACCGCCCTGCAAAGTGAAATCGAAGGTGTCCGCCGCAAGGTATTCGACGAGGTGTTCGGATTCATAGACGAGCGCAATGCCGCACTGAACCGCGGCATACGGGTAGGCAAGGAAGATATACAGGCTGCGGCCTGCGCCATCGACACTTTGCAGGCCACGATCCGGGAGCTGGATGAGGCGGCTTCACCCGACCTCATACAATCGCTCAAGGACACTCTCCGTGAAACGCGCGGGAAGTCCAGCGAGGCGGCAGGGCGCAAGACGGCCGTCGATGCCCGGGTCCGTGCCCTGGAGATACAGCGGGAACGGTTCGTGCAGTTCAAGACCTATCTGGCCAACACGAAAATCGAGGCGCTCAGCCGTATCACCAACGAGTTCCTGCAAGACATCGGCAGCGACATCCGTATCCGCTTCGACGGGTATACCGTCCTCAAGAGTGGTAAGGTAAGGGAGAAAATCTCCATCTCACTGCTGCGCGACGGCATGGACTGCGGCTCGTTCGGCAAGTTTTCGGCAGGCGAAGCCGCCCGTGTGAATTTGGCGACCATCCTTGCCATGCAGAAACTCGTGAACAGCAACTGCGACGGGGACAAGGGACTGGATCTGCTCGTGCTGGACGAGATACTCGAGGCGGTCGATGAAGCGGGGCTGGCCTCCATGTTCGAGGCGCTGAACTCGCTCGGCGGTACCGTGCTGGTAGTCTCGCACGGGAATGTGGCTGAAGGGTATCCGCATAAACTGGTAATCGTGAAAGAGAATGGCGAATCGAGACTCGGAGAATAGCGTACTGACCCGGGAGCAGGTACTGGCGCTGGACATCGCCACGCATACCGGATACTTCTCCCTGCATGAGGCCGGGACATGGAACTTCACCGAAAGCAAACGGCGCAACGGCAACAAGATGCACGGCGCTTTCAGGACTACGCTGCTCTCGCTGCTCCGTCGTTACGGCATCCGCCGCGTCGTGGCCGAGGATGTGAGCGTGAACCGCCATTTCTACGACATGCGGCGGCTCTCGGAACTCAGGGGTATCCTGCTCGAAGTGTGCGATGAACTGGATATCCCGGAACCGGAGTTCGTCAACCCGGCTGTCCTCAAGAAATGGGCGACGGGAGACGGACACGCCACCAAGACGCAGATGGTCGCGGCCTGCAAGGACAGATACGGTATTGTCCCGGTGGATGACAATGCGGCGGATGCCTGCCACCTCTTCTACTATTACATCCGCAGGCACAGGCTGTGACAAGCCGACAACGGTTTGGATTTTTTCCGGGCGGCGGTAATGCTGCCGCCCGTTTTTTCAATTGACGCTCACGGTAGCTGACAGATTAGGACATGAGATTCATTATCAACCTTTTCAGTCAGTGGAAACGTGGAAAAGAAAGATGTGTTTATTGCGGTTCTCCAGCCTGAAGACGAATCCGCGAGACAGAGGGCGGAACTTCTCAGAAAATATGTGATGCCGCACAAGAATCTGATATACAGCATTTGTATCAAATATACCTATAACCAGGAGGACATCGAGGACAACTACCTCGAGGCGTTGGCCAACTTCTTCAAGTATATGGACAGTTATGACCCGGCCCGTCCGGTAAAGACCTGGATCTATGCCGTGACCAAACGGCTTGTGGCGGACCTGAACAACCGCAACAGGAACCGCATGCCCCCGGACGACAATATCGACATTTCGGAAATATCCTCTTCGCTGTCGGATGAGGACGAACCGTCGGGAAACAGCATGGGGATGGACAACTACCGCGAGTTCTATAACGATGACATCCTCTGGGCACTGGACCGGCTCAAACCGATTTACCGGGAAGCCCTGCTCTTGCAGCAGGCTGGTTACAAACTCGGGGAAATCATGGAAATCACCTATAACAACGGTACTTTGCAGACCAGGAACGTAGAAACGGTAAAAAGCCGCATCTTCCTAGCCAAGACGCAGCTGCGCAAACTATTGACACGCGATGGAGAGAAAAGAATGGATTGACGGATGCCGGAGGCTCTTTACACGGCTGGTCCGCACCACGGTGTGGGCGGATTTTGTGTTCCCTACCGGCGGCAAGTCGGACAGGCAGCTCGGGATGTGTTTCGACGGCTTGTGCCGGGAGGTCGTCTCCGTCAGTGCGGAACGCCTGTCCGACTTCTGTATCTGCCAGACATATGCCATTTCCGGATATGATACCGCGTATCGCAGGAAATGGAACGTCTCCCATTCATTCGGAAAGAAAGCCATCGGCCGCTATCTCCGCTCGGGAAAGGAACGCCGCTACCGGGAGGACCGGTGGCTGAAGAGTTTCGGGCTGTCACGGCATGATTTGGCGCGGGCAGTGGAAGACCGCCGCAGCCATCCGTTCGGGCGTTTTATTTATCCGGAATACGAGGAGACGACCAAGCGGCGACTGCTCTCCACCGAAGCGGGATATCTCGTCTGTGCGCTCTCCACGCTGATGTGGACGCCTTTCTCCCCGTCATGCTCAAAATGTGCGAAAGCGGAGCCATGCCGCAGAAGGACACAGGCGCGCTATCCGGAACTGTACCGTATCCGCTGTGAGGCGTGGCGGAAAAAGGAGGCGAAGCCATGAGTGCCGTCAATCCGCTCAGTGCCGAGTTCCTGTATGAACTCTATGCCACGGCGCTCAGACAGGAACCGTTGTGTGCTGTCCTAGCCCGGCATATGCGTAAGGAATACCTGCCGGACCGTTCGTTCCAGCAGGTACAGGAGGCGATAGCCGTACACTTCAAGACATACAAGACACCGCCGTCGTATGCCGTGCTGGCACAGACCTTCCATGAGGATTACGACGCCATCGAGCTGATAGACACTTTCCGGGAGTATGACGAGGGACAGAGTGCCGAGGTGATGACCGACATGCTGGAGTCCTACATCAAGGGGGTCCGGTTGCAGTCGGTCTATGCGGAGGTCGGGAAACTGTATAACGAGAACAAACAGGACAAGGCGGAGAAGACTCTTCGGGAATATGCCGAGTGGCTGGCAGGGTTCACGCTGAAGAGTTCCTCGTTCGTCGATGTGGCCGCGACTTTCAAGGAGCGTTTCGAGAGGAACCGCCGGCGCGAGGAGGAAGAGGAACGCTCGGCCGCCCCTCGTGTGTCCCGCTTCTACATCCCGTATCTGGATGCGCTCAATGCCGGACGTAACCTGCGAGGTCAGCTGACCTGTTTCCTGGCCAGCACAGGCGTGGGAAAGTCGCACATCGCCAAATGGATCGGTGTCAGGGCGGACATCGATGACGGGCTGCATGTGCTGCATTTCCAGCTGGAAGGTTCGGAAGAAGAGGCGTTGAACGCCTATTCCGGCGGACTGATTTCCAGGAACGCCTACTATTACGAGCGGGGAAAGATTTCGGATACGGAGATGAGACATCTGGAAAAACTGGTCGCCTCGTATGCCGGAAGCATCACGGTGCGCAGTTACCCGCGTTTCAATGCCCAGGTCTCGACACTCGACATCAAGAACGGCATTTCGGAATACAGGAAGCTCAAAGGATATAATCCGGACATCGTGATTGTGGATTCGATGGACTTGCTGACGGATGCCAACCGCCGTTCATGGGGAGCCGACCATGAACGGGCGAAGCGTATCGCGGTGGCTAATGACCTGAAGGACCTGGCGGCGGACGAAAAGGTATGGATGGTGGTGACTTACCAGTCTACCATCGAAGACCGGGAGTGGCTGAATGACGAGCGGAACGTGCTGACCGAGTACAACTGTTCGGAGGCCAAAGGTCTGGCCCGCCCGTGCACGCACCTTGTTTCGCTCAACCAGTCATCGGCTGAAAGAAAGGAGAACGTTATGCGCCTGCACGTGGCCAAAAGCCGGTTCTTCAAGAAAGGAGACACTATCAGGATTGCCACCGACTACGACAATGAGGTGTTCTATGACGGGCAGAGGACACTGAATCTGAACAGGGAATAAAAAGCCATCGATCCGGATGCGGCGTGTCGGTGGCTTTTTGACTTGTAACGACTGGAATGTTGAGAATATATGGCAGCTTACATGCGTAAAACCAATTCCGGACAGATACGATTTTTATTGTATGCCCTTTGTATTCCGCCATATCGTCCGTTCCCCATGTTATCAACAGCAGGTTTTCACATTTCAATTCCTCTGCCGCCTCCAAGACTTTCAGTTTCCGCTCACGGGTCTTGGCGTTCGAGATATCATACGACCTTTGTTCGAGGAAAGTTCGAATGACCTCGCAAATACAAATCCGTTATTTGTAGTAATTGGAAAACGATACTTTTCATTCAGTATGTTTATTGTACTGCACAAAAAATACGCTTTTTTTATGTAGAGAGTGATCATTTTAGAAAAGTACATCTCTACACCTGATAATCAGCCAATGCTGATTATCAATCTCCTTATTTATATATTGTTTTATCGATTAGACAAAAGCAGTCATTTTTTGTCCAGCCGGGAAGACAATTTCTCTTTTCCTTTGGGTGGAAAGACCTTCCATGATTCTGCCGGTCTATTTTTATTGGGCTAATCCGGATTCTTTTTCCAAACATTTCAAACCAACCTGTAGCGGTCACGACTATACCTTAATATGGAACTGTCGGTACAGGAATATCAATATCTGGTTTCGGAGATAACCCGCGAGACGGGTGCCAAACGGGACGGGAGCGGTAAGAACCTTATCGTTCCGCGCTGCCCGTTCTGCGGAAAGTCGGGCGGTAAGTTCGGTATCTACATCGGCAAGGCGACTGCCCACCGCCGGCCTTTCATGGCCCACTGCTTCTCCTGCGGGGCATCCACCCGTACATTGGAGCAACTTCTGGCGGCTATCGGTCGCATGGACCTGATGGTTTTGCAGACAGCTGACATTGCCGCACCGTTGAACCTGCACCTGCTGGAGAAGGACGAGGCGGAAGAAATAGACGACGAACTGGTGCCGGTCGAATTGCCGGACTTTTACAAGCGCACTTTCCGGCATCCGTATTTGCAGCGGCGCGGCTTCTGTTTCGACGATTACGAGTATTTCCCGGTCGGGATAACCGGCAGGCTCAATCCGCGCTACGCGGACTATGTCGTCTTTCCGGTCATCGATGACTGTACGGTTGTCGGCTATGTCTCCCGCCATACCTGGCCGAAAGAGGATATAGACGCCCACAACCGCAAGACCAGACATAGCGGCGGGTACAAGATCCTGCGTTACCGGAACTCCACGGAAAACGACTTTTCCAGACTCCTTTATAACTACGATGCCGTCCGTATGGATGAAACCGATACGGTCATCCTCGCGGAAGGTATTTTCGATGTCATCGCCCTGACCCGCAGACTCGAACTCTATGACAATTCCCATGTCGCAGCCGTGGCCACTTTCGGAAAGAAAATATCCGATGTACAGATCTACAAGCTGCAATCGAAAGGCGTCAGAACCGTAGTCATCGGTTACGATGGTGATGCCGTCGAGTCGGTAAAGCGGACGGCTGAACGGCTGAAACCCTATTTCGAGGTTTTCATCGCGGACATTGCTGATGCCGCCAAAGACTGGGACGAACTCACGGAAGCGGAAATCTACGGGATTTTCGCCTGCCGCCTGCTGTCCGTCCTTGAATACAAACTCAAAAAAGTACAGGAAAGATGATACAGGAACTTTTCTCATGGCTCGATGCACAACGGATAACCTATATCCCGGTCGATACGGAAGTGGTGGATATTCCCGGCTTCGGGCGGCTTTTCACGGCCGACCTGTCGGGAGTGGAATCCATCTTCCGCGGCGACGGGGACAAGCTCGTGTTCAACCTGATGGAAAGTCCGGATGTGCTGATGGAAGAAGGAATCTTCCATGTGGCCTTCCCGTTCGGCAGGAACTGGTACTACTATGACCTGCGGGAAGAATTCCGTTTCAACCTGCTGAAATATATCGGCCGGCCCAAGCCTCCGGTACATGATGTACCTTTCGTGAACCTCGGCATCCATACCTCCTACGAGCTGCTGAACGCCTGCTGCTCGCCGGAAGATTTGTGCCGCAAGGCGAAATGGCTCGGGCATACGGCTGTCGGCATCTGCGACCGCAATACAATGGCCGCCACGCTGAACCTTCAGAAGGAGTGCGCCAATACCGGGCTGAAACATATATTCGGCTACTCGCTGACAATGATGCACGAAGAAGAACGTGTCGGGCTGAAGATTTATGCCTTGGATAACGAGGGGCTGCATAATCTGCTGCGCATCCAACGGGCCGTCATGGTCGATTCGGAAGACAACACCCTCCGCTATGAACAGCTGCTGATGTATGCCGCAGGTTGTGTGGTGGTTTTCGCCATCCGTTCCGTCTACTGGATGGCCGGACACCCCAAACAGGTGAAGCGTATCCGGAAAGGTGCCGAAGCGGTCTATTACCAGGTCGACGCCAACGAATACAAGGCGGACCGCATCGACAGGGAGCAACTAGAAGCCCTGAAATATTATTTCGGCAACTGTTATGATGCCGACACGGATTCATTTACAGTAGAACCAGTCCTGATTCCGGACTGCTACTACATGGACAAGGACGATGCAGGGTACAGAATCGTGGTGAACAAGATTGCCACGGGAGCCGCCCATGAACAGAGCGATGACCAGTATTTCAAGACAGCGGATGAATTGTATGACACGCTCCGTCCTCTGTTCTCCGGGCAATGGGACTTCGATTCCCTGTTTAGGCGCATGTGCCGTCCCACGGTGGAGATTGCCGGACGTGCGGACGCCTCATTCGAGACCGGGCGAATGTTCATGCCGGAATACCGTATGCGACCGGAAGAGCGGGAACGGTATGGTGACCGCCGTACGATGTTCCTCCGACTGCTTGACGACGGGCTGGACCGGAAAGTGCCGGAACCGGAGCGGGAACGCTATCGGGAACGGCTGGACGAGGAAGTCTATATCATTGAATCGACCGACAATGTGGACTATTTCCTGGTGCAGTGGGATATGGTGCGGGAGGCGCACCGGAGAGGCATCGCAACTGGTATAGGTCGCGGTTCCGCCGGGGGCTCGCTGGTTTCCTACTTGCTTGGCATAACCTCCATCGACCCGCTGAAATACGACCTTATCTTCTCGCGCTTCCTCGTGCCGGAACGCTGCGGGCTCAGCTGGAAAGACGAACTGACGGTGCTTGCCCCGGACATCACACTCGGCAAGGGCGAACGCTATGTGGAGATGGAATCTGAAGGCAAGACTTACCGTCTGTGCACGGATGCCCGGATGCGGGTAATCCGTAACGGAGAAGAGCGGACGATATACGCAGATGAATTGATGTGTGGCGACGAAATCCTTTTTGACCGCCGAGATTGCTTGTGGAACCTAAAGGAACTCGAAACCCATGAATCCGACCTACGAACACCACCGTCCCTATGACGGTTGCGACCTTTACCGGGGCGATGCACTCGATGTGCTGCCCCTGCTGGCTGAAGAAGGCATCACTGCCGACATGGTATTGTCAGACCCTCCATACGGTACGACACATTGTCGATGGGACGCCGTGATAGACATCCCCGGGATGTGGAATGCTGTACAGGGCATATCCAGACCTGACACTCCCGTACTGCTGTTCTGCCAGCATCCTTTTACGAGCCTGCTGGGCAGCTCCAATCTCCGCAGGCTGCGGTATGCCTGGGTATGGGAGAAGACGCAGGCGACAGGCTTCCTAAACGCCAGGCGTATGCCGATGAAGGCGCACGAGGACATTCTGGTCTTTTACGACAGGTTGCCGAAGTATCATCCGATCAAGACGGACGGGCACAAGCGCAAGGTCGTGATGGCCGAACATCAGCGGAAATGCGATGCCGGCGAGATATACCGGAAGCACGATAATTTCCGGGATTACATATCCACGGAACGCTATCCGCGCAGTGTGCTGAAATTCAAGACGGACAAGCAGCTCTCCTGCCTGCACGCGACACAGAAACCTGTCGCCCTGCTGGAATACCTGATACGCACCTACACCGACGAAGGAGACATCGTCCTCGACTTTGCGATGGGCAGCGGCAGTACAGCCGTGGCCTGCCGGAATACGGGACGCCGGTTCATCGGCGTGGAGATAGACCTGGGAATTTTTCAGACAGCACTAAACCGTATAACCCATGGCTGACACCCGGGAAATCTGGGTGGATATCAAGAACTATGAAGGAAAGTACAAGATCAGCAACCTCGGGCGTGTCAAGAGTCTGGAACGGCAAGTTTCGCATGACGGTATCACCTGGACACAACCCGAACGTATCATGTGTCATTGGTGTGGGACGACTTCGCTCTATGACTGTGTCCGACTCTACAAGGGCGGTGTCGGAAAGAAGTTCTCCGTGCACCGTCTGGTGGCACAGCACTTCCTGCCCGACTGGAATCCGGGACTGGAGGTGAACCATATCGACGGGAACCGCGACAACAACCGTGCGGATAACCTGGAAATGTGTACGCACCAGCGGAATATGGAACATGCCATAGCGGGTGGCCTCAAACGGGATTACGGCGAGAAAAGCGTGAACGCCAAACTGACCAACGGGCAGGCGGAAGAGATACGGGTGAGGTATTCCTCCGGCCAGGCTTCCCAGAACAGCCTGGCAAAACAGTACGGTGTCAGCCGCCAGACGGTAAGCGCGATAATACGATACAAGAAATATATCAGATGAAAGTAACACATATAAGAATCAGGAAAGCAGACGGACCGCTGACGGTCATGGATGCCTTTGTGGACAAAGGACTGACAGAAGGCGGCCACGCTTCGCTGCCGGACATAGATGTCGACTATGCCTCCGACCGGCGGCAGGAGATCAAGGATTACCTGGAAGAACGGTACAACGCGGACGGCCGCCAGCGTGTCTTTTCCGCCGGCACCTTTACCACGATGAAACTGAAAGCCGCCTTGAAGGACGTGGCACGCGTACACCGCGTGCCTCACTCCATCGTGAACTATATTACCGCCATGATAGATGACGGCACGGACTGGACAGGACTGTTCAGACAGGCTGCCTTCAACAGAAAACTTCGGGACTTTATCCAGACCTATCCGCTGGTCATCGAGGACGTGCAAGGATTGCTCGGACAGCCCAAAGCGGCCTCCATACACGCCTCGGCCATCGTTGTCACACCGGACACGCGGGACGGCAGGCCCGCCGAATGCTTCGATTTCCTGCCGGTCCGTAAGATGGACGGGGCACTGGTATCGGAGTTCGACGGCTATTCGGTCGATGAGATCGGATTGTTGAAGGAGGATGTGCTGGCGACAAAGGAACTTGCCAAACTGAGTGCCGTCATCGCGTTGGTCAACCGGAATTTCGGGCAGGAACTTACTATCGGGCGTATTACGCAGGATATGCTGGAAGACGGGAAGACCTACCGACTGCTCTCGGACGGCAACACGCAGAATGTGTTCCAGTTCTCTTCGCCGGGCATTACCCGGTTTATCCAGGATGTACAGCCGGAGTGTATCGAGGACCTGATCGCCATCAATGCCCTGTACCGTCCCGCCACACTCGACATCGGTGCCACCGATGATTATGTCCGTTTCAGGCGTGGCGAAGTGGCCCCGGTCTATAACTACGGCTGTTATGAAGCAACGAAGAACACTTTCGGAATCATGGTCTACCAGGAGCAGTTCATGTCCGTTGCTCATACGCTCGGGGGATTCGACCTCGGGAAGACCGACTATCTGCGCAAGGCCATAGGAAAGAAGAAAGCCGACCTGATGGCCACGCTGAAGGCGGATTTCATTGCCGGAGCCGTCGGGAACGGATGCCCGGACTATGAGGCGGAGGAAATCTGGCACAAGATAGAGGTAGCCGGGAAATATTCGTTCAACCGTTCCCATGCCGCGGCATACGCCCTTACAGCCTATTGCGGGGCATGGCTCAAGGCCAATTACCCCTCGGCATTCTACACGGTGGCATTGCAATGGGCGGACGACAAGGAGATTCCTTCGTTGATGGCGGAGATGGAACGCTGCTCGTCGGCCAAGATCGTGCCGCCGGACATCAACCGCTCCGGGACGGAGTTCTTCACCGACTATGCCACCGATGAAATCTTCTGGTCGCTTACCCGTATCAAACAGGTCGGTGTCAAGACAGTGGAATACATCGTCACGGAACGCGACCGGGGCGGGGCATATACCGGTATCGAGAACTTCATCCACCGCATATTCCGTTACAAACTCAAGAAATACAGTTACTGGGACGACCCCGACAACGCGGAAGAGGCCGTGAAAGTCCCCGTGAACGCCCGGCATGTCAAGCACATGATCCTTGCCGGATGCTTCGACCGTATCGAAAAAGTCGGGGCGGTTACCGAACGCTGCGCGCTGCTCGAACGCGCAGCACGGGAACTGGGATTCTCCCTTTCTGAAAAAGACTTCCCGCAGGACATGCGCGGGCGGCATTTCTTCTGGTCGCAGCAGCAGATTGCCGTGTCGGGCATAGGCAGCATCGATTATCGCCGCATCTTCAACAATTCGGAAGCCCGCAGGCAGGTCAAGGGAAAAGCCTCTTACCTGACCCTGGACGAGGTGGCACGGGACGAGAACGACGGCAGGCGTGCGACTGTCTGCGCCACGGTGGTGGATGTAACCGAACATACCTACAAGGACAGGGAGACGGGAAGCCGGAAGCGTTTCGCCAAGCTGACACTCTCCCAGAACAACCGTCTGGCGGAATGTGTATGCTGGAACGACTATTACATGGAACACCACACCGTGATCCAGTCGCTCAAAGACCGGGTGGTCATCCTCACTGCCGTCATCCGTTACAGCGACTACAACGGATGCAATACATTACAGACCTATAGGAACTCATTGTTATTCATTCAATCCTGAAAAGATATGGCACCCAAGACAGAACAGAAGATATATGTAGGCATCGGGCTGGACTTCGAGACCGGAGGGCTGGACTGCCGTGAATGCGCCTGTACACAGATCGCCCTGCAAGCCGTCCGTTTCGACACATGGCAGGTATTCGACCGCTATCAGGCGTATATCGCCCCCTACGGGAAACAGGACGCGGGGCTTCCCCGACGCAAGGTGTTGCGTACCCGCCATGAACAGGCGAAAGAACCGGAATATGTCCCGATGAAGTACGAACAGACGGCATTGGACTATTCCGCCATTACCATGGAGATGCTGCGCACACAGGGTGTGGACATGAAGAAAGTCGCCGGAGAAGTCATCGCCTTCGCCAAACGCAGCACCCTCTCGAAGGGCTATCAGTGCAAGCCCGTGCTGGTCGGACAGAACATCGCTTTCGATATCGGATTCCTGCAACAGCTGATGAACTATGCCGGACTGGCCGCCGAGTTTGAAAAGACCTTTTCCGGTACCAAGGACTATTACGGCAACTTCCAGCCGCACTACATCGACACGCTTGTCATGGGACGGTTGGCTTTTGTCGCTGATCCGGAGGTTACTTCGTATAAACTGGAACTGGTAGCCTCAAAATTGGGGGTGGAACTGGACGATGCCCACGATGCGGCTGCGGATGTGACGGCCACGCTTGACATCCTGGGGGTCTATACCTCCCGTCTGCGCCAGACGGAAGGAGCGGCAATCGCTACACAGAAGAAAGAGAAAACCCGTAAATATTTCAAGATATGAGTATGGACACGAATAAGGAAGCCCAAGGCATTGACCGGGAACAGATTCCCGAGACCATTACATTCCGTACGGCGGACCGGATGACCTACGGGGCGCTGGGCTATGACGGGAACGAACTGATGGCGTTCATATCGGGCTACGACCTGGAAATCAAGTTCAACCTGCGGCTCATCAACTCGCTAGCGGATGCGGAGGCGTGTGCCGATGCGTTGGCCCAGGTATTCTATGACGCATTAATGGAGCAGTTGCTCAATGAAAAGGCGGATTTTGTAAAACCTCCGGGATACAAACCCGCTACTCTTTCAGAAAAGGAAGGAAGAACCGATGTCAGACAAGATAACGAACACGCAGGATAGGCCGGAAGAGAAACCGCTCACAGAACAGGAGCTGCAATTCTGCAACCTCTATGTGAACGGCGGGCTGGAATATGCCGGACGGCCGAAAAAATGCTTTGTGGAGGTATTCGGTAAGGATACGGTGAAGAATCCGTATGCTTCAGCCAATTACCTGATGAACAAACCGCATGTGCTGGCACATATCAAGGCATTACTCTCCTCGGAACGGTTCGAGATGGAGACGATGGCCGTAAAGTTGCAGGTGACCGAGACCCTCAAGGCCGTCATGGACGAGACGGCCACTTCGGACTATACCGACCGTTTCGGAGTGCCGCTCTCTCCGGCACCGCTCAGGGCCGTATCGGTCAATGCCGCCAAGGCACTGATGGATATCTTCCCCATCAGGCACAAGGAGGAGAACCGCCTGCGTATCGAAGGCAGCGACGGCAATGTTATCTTCAATGTAATCGTACCCCAAAATCCTGTAAAAGATGGCGAAGCGGAAACGTAAAATCACTAAGGAAGAAATCGCCTGGTGGGTCTATCTGGCGATGATGATCGCGCTTGTCATCTATGGGTTCCGGGATAGTGCGGCAGCCGAGGCTCTGCTGAGGGCTATCAGGGACGCATTCTCACTTTTAATGGAATAAGATATGGAACAACTCAAAGAATTTGTAATGAAGTACTTCAAGATCATTGTCGTGGTACTCTCGTTCTCGCTGACACTGTACATACAGCATGTCAACAACACCGCCCAAATTGCAGAACTGGAAACCAAATGTATCGGTTTGGAAGTGGAAATCAAGAACCAGTATGACCGTATCAACGCCATGAAGCTGGACAAGTCCGTGTTCGAGGCAACCATGATGCAGCTCAACACGGTACAGAATGACCTGCACGAAATCCGTGCCGATATCCGTGAACTTCTCAAATGTCAGGGAACGCACAAGTAAAAACATCGTGGAAAGACCAGTTATGAAAAAGAATGCATACGTTACCATCATCGCTTCGCCTGAACTCTCCGAAATGAGGTTGGACGAACTGGTCGGCCGCCGTGGACTGGTCGTTGAAGACCTCCCGCAGAACCGAAAAAAGAACCGGGGCGGCCTTGTATTGTTGGAAGAAATCTATATGGATGAATTTCTGTGGTTCATCCCCGAAGAATCAGTATCATATGAGTAGATTAAACAGAATACTTCTGGCAACGGTGTTGCTGCTCTGTAGCATCCTCTGGCTGCAGCACCGGAGGACAATACGCCTCACGGAAGAACGCGACCGATTCCGCATGAACAGCACCGCACTGCTTTCCGATGTGAAGCGGATGCAGATCGATTCAGCGACGATGGTCCTCGATGCCAAGGCATTGCGGCTGACTATAGATGAGTATAAAGAGTTCCGTGCCAAGGATGCCGAGACCATCGAAAGGCTAGGCGTGAAAATCAGGAACCTCGAAGCGGCTGCACGGCATGAAGTCGAAGTGAAAGCCCCGATAGATGCCGCCATCC
Source organism: Butyricimonas faecalis (assembly GCF_003991565.1). Lineage (NCBI taxonomy): Bacteria > Pseudomonadati > Bacteroidota > Bacteroidia > Bacteroidales > Odoribacteraceae > Butyricimonas > Butyricimonas faecalis. Next base: position 3,766,710 of record NZ_CP032819.1, read on the forward strand.
GCGACACGCTCATTATCCGTGATACCGTTCCACTGCTGCGGCAGAAGGTGGAGATGGTTACACCGTATATCCAACTTACCGGGTTGATCGAGAACAAACGGCTCAAAGGCGACATCAAAGTTCCGGTAACCCTCAATCAGGCGGTTTGGGTAGAATACAAGGGATGGTGGTTCTGGAAGCGTGTAAAGGCTATCCATCAGTCCATTTCCAGTGACAACCCGTATGTGGAAATCAGGTATTCGGAATATATACGCATACAGTGAAAGAACATGTGTCTTTTATATGTGAAAAGTTCCTGTGACGTCGGTGCGCCAAGGGACTTTTTGCTTTTAAATGTGTTAAAGGCAGATGAATATTCATGCAATGGTTTCCCCGGGATTAGTTTTCAGGTGAAAAATTAAATAACAGATATATTCATGGCAACAATAAAAGTTAAATTCCGGGCCTCTTCCGTCGAGATGAAGGAAGGCTCGCTCTACTATCAAGTGATTCACAACCGTCTGGCAAGACAAGTGCATACCGGCTACAAGCTTTTTCCCTCGGAATGGGATGCCGGCATTTCCGAGATCGTGATGGATTCCGGCACGGAAGGGGGGCGCAGGAATTACCTGCTCTCCGTGAAGACCGCCTTGGCAGATGACTTGTCCCGTTTCAGAAGCATCATCGCACGGCTCGAACGTTCCGACGTAATGTATACCGCCGACAAGGTGGTGGAACTGTTTTCCTCCCCGGCTGACTGCGGCGGGTTTGTCTCTTTTGCACGGCAGCTCATAAAGGAGTTGAAACAGATAGGGAAAAGGCGTACGGCTGAGACGTATACGACCGTGCTGAACAGTTTCCTGCGGTTTCGTGGCGAACGTGACCTTCTGTTCGGGGAGGTGGACTCCAACCTGATGGTGGAATACGAGACCTTTCTGAAAGGGTGCGACGTTTGCCCGAACTCCTCCTCTTTTTACATGCGTAACCTGCGTGCCATTTACAACCGTGCGGTGGAACGGGAACTGACCGTGCAGCGTTACCCGTTCAGGCATGTCTACACGGGCGTGGACAAAACGGTCAAACGCGCCGTTCCGCTGAAAGTGATCCGCCAGATACGGGATCTGGACCTGACACTCAGTCCCATGCTGGATTACGCGAAAGACCTGTTCCTTTTCTCTTTCTATACAAGGGGAATGTCATTTGTGGATATGGCTTACCTGAAAAAGAAAGATTTACAGAATGGAGTTCTGGCCTACCGTCGCCAGAAGACGGGACAACAGCTCTTTATCAGGTGGGAGAAGCCCATGCAGGAGATCATCGACAAGTACGACACGTCCGGGACTCCTTATCTGTTGCCGATCATACGGGACATGAAAGAGGATGCCCGAAAACAATACAAGAGCGAGGCGCATCGGGAAAATCAGAGTTTGAAGAAAATCGGTAAACTTTTGGGGTTGGCCATACCACTGACGAGCTATGTGGCCCGCCATAGCTGGGCAAGTATCGCCAAAAGCAAGAATATTCCTATCGCTACCATCAGCGAGGCGATGGGACACGATTCCGAGAACACCACCCGTATCTATCTCGCTTCACTCGACACTACGGTGGTGGACAAGGCGAACAGTTTGATTCTGAAATCACTGTAATAGAAAATCGCGTAAGTGCATCCGTTTATATGGCCATTAAACCGTTCTTTGACCAAGTTCGGTTTATGGCATACCTTATATCTTTAAAATTCATGTGCAAGAATTTTGTTTTCAGCCTTTTATATATCATTCAGATGGGTATGATCCGGCAGATTGATTTCTCCGGCGGTGTTTCCGTTTACGACCGGTTGCACCGGAAACGCGTCATCCCGTTATAACACGCCCCGGACAGAACGGCCCTTCCATTTCTACAGGTACCGGCAGGACAGACCCATGTTGTGCGATATCACCGGATAACGGACAAATCCCGCCCGCAAATTTTTTACACCGTTAAGCGATAGATACATACAAAAAATCGGATGATTTCTTTTGAAGAGAAGTTCTAAACAACTACAAAAATACGAAAATTATTGAGAATGACAATGAAAGCAGCCGGAATAATTGCCTTGTCGTGCAAAAAAAGTTGTGCGACAAGAAGAATATGTTGAGCCAATTAACGCTATTTTCAGTGTACGTCGCTGATATATAGATGATTGTATAAATAAATTTCTCTTCAAAAGAGAAATGCGACAGGTTGATCGGCAAAGACGAATAGTTGGAACAGACAACCGTTAAAAAGAGTCTTTGTCATGACTGGCTAAAAGAAAAAGGCAGGCAATATGGAAAGAAATAATAAGTGCAAATGACTCTTGAGCGACATGAAAAGTGTTGAGTGAAAAAACGTTTCTCTCTTTAAGAGAAATGACTACGCTTCGAAGATACGAAAAATCCCTCAAACGGCTATAAAATCAGCCATGTTTTTTTTCAGTTATTTGCATCTTATCTCTTTTCCACAACAAGCATTGAGCTTTTGCCTTTCCTCTTAAAATTATTAATAGTTGAATATCAGCTAATTACAAGCAGAACCAACCTTTTGTATTTCTCTTAAAGAGAGAAATATAAATCGTGTGCGGGGTATTTCCCTCTAAAAAATGAAAAAAAACACGGGACCACAGTCCCCATGATTGATAACAAAGTGCCGGCTTTGCCGGTTCAAATGAGATAACAAGAAGAAGGAAAATATGAAAAAACTGATCCTCGGTGTTTTCCTTGCCGTCTGCTGGTGTACAGGCACCGCCAACGCGCAGGATATAGCAGCAAAGACCAATCTGCTGTATTGGTCAACCACAACGCCCAACTTGAGTCTGGAATTTGGGTTGGGTCAACGCACAACCCTCGACCTCACGGGTGCCTACAACCCGTGGACGCTGAATAAGGACAAGAACAAGAAAATCAAGCACTGGCTGGTGATGCCGGAGTTCCGCTACTGGCTCTGTGAACGCTATAACGGCCACTTCTTCGGTCTGCACAGCGGCTACGCCTTCTACAACATCAGCGGCGTGAGAATCCCTTTCCAAAGCAAATCCACCAAGGACCACCGTTACCAGGGCTGGGCCACGGGCGTCGGGCTTTCATACGGCTACTCGTGGATTCTGGGCAAGCGTTGGAACCTCGAAGCCACGATCGGTCTGGGCTACATCTACACGAATTACGACAAGTACGAGTGCGCCACCTGCGGAAAGTTCAAGGGCAGTCAGAATAAACACTACTTTGGCCCGACCAAGGCGGGCATCTCTCTGATATACATAATCAAATAACAAGGAAACGACTATGAGACGCTTATATATCATACTATTGTTGATACTGGCAGGTAGCCCCGTGATGCTGCATGCCGAGAACGAAACCAGTTACCTGCCCTCGATCGGAATCCGTCAGGGAGGTGTCGTCAAGCGGGACCGCTCGGTCGAGCTGACGATGTCCGTGGATTTGAGCAAGGCCAAAATCCGCACGCAGCACACCGTGGCGCTGACGCCCGTGCTCGTGTCGGCGGACGGCAACCGGGAAATCGCCTTTCCCCCGATTGTCATCGACGGCAAGACCCGCCACAAGGTCTATTTGAGGGCGCAACGCCTCGAAAGCGTGGAACTCCCGCCTTTTCACAACGATTCATCACAGGTTATCATACGTCACGGCGGCAAGAACCAACAGTATGACTATGCGGCCTCCGTCCCCTACGAGCGATGGATGCTCGACGGACGGGTCGAGATCCGCGAGGAGGTACACGGCTGCACCAACTGCGGCGAGGGTAAGGCCGAGCAAGGTCTGTGGAGTGGCATACTGCCCACCTTTATCCCGGATTACCGTCTCGATTCCATAGCCCCGGAACCCGAACCGGTGAAGGTACGTGCCGAGACCCGTACCGCACGGTTGCAGTTCCGGCAGGACAGTTACAAGATACTGCCCGGGTTCAAGGATAACCGTGCCGAATTGGACACCGTTTCCAACTCCATCGAACTGGTAAAGAAGAATACCGATGTCAAGATTATCGGCATCTACATCACCGGTTACGCCTCTCCCGAGGGCAGCATGGCGCACAACATGACCCTTTCCGAGAACCGCGCCAAGGCACTGGCCGACTATATCCGTCGTCACGACGGCATATCGCCCGACATGCTCCACGTGGACTGGAAAGGTGAGGACTGGGAAGGCTTCATCCGTACGCTCGGCGACTTCCCGAACCTGCTCAAGCGCGACGAGGTATATGAGGTCATCGAACGCTATCCCGACGAACGGGACTTCTGCGAGTTACAGCTCCAGAAACTCGTACCGCCGACCATTTACCTCAGGCTGCTCACCGAGATATACCCCGCATTGCGCCGCAACGAGTACCGCATCGAGTATAACGTGCGCAACTTCAACCTCGAAGAGGCGCGCCGCATGGTCGATGAGCGTCCCGATCTCTTGAGCCTGTCGGAAATGTACAAGGTGGCCGGCTCCTACGGGAAAGGCACGCCCGAGTACGACAAGGTGATGGCCACCGCAGTACGCTATTTTCCGACATCGCCCGCCGCGCTCAACGAGAATGCCGTGAATGCCATCTCCCGTGAGGAGTACGCCAGGGCGGTGGAGCTGCTCGAAAAGTCGGAAGTCACCGCGAAATCTGCCGGGTTGCTGACTACGCTCGGCGTGGCATACGCCGAAGCGGGACTGTATGACAAGGCCGAAGACGCTTTCCGGCGTGCCGCGGAGGCCGGTTCCGAGACGGCCCGGCATAACCTCGAAGAGGTGCGGCAGGTCATTGACCAGTTATAGACGAAAACCATAAACGAGAAGATATAAAACCCATTTTATTAATTTTTAAACAACAAAAAGATGAAAATCAAGAGTTTTTTATTGACAGCTTTAGCAGCTTCAATGGTTCTTGTTTCTTGCGACAAGAACGAAAGTGGGATCAATGCCCCTATGGACAAGTCGCTCAAGAGAGTGACAATCAAGTTGCCAAACCTCACGCCTTCTCCGAAAGTTCGTTCTGTAGGTGATGCCATGGAGAATAACTCACAAGTAGAATTGACCAACTTCAAGGTATTCTTCTTGGATGCTTCCGGAACAGAAGTAACCATTCCCGAATATCCGGCAGGGACAGTTCAAAAAACTTATTTTTCCAGCACTGATGACCAAGATTGGGCGGATATAACTGCAATTGGTAAAGACCTTACCTACCACTTCTTGCCCTATACAACAGTCAAGGTTGTTGTAGTTGGTAACCAAGGGAATATCGAATACACAAGCCTTGCAAACAAATCTGAAGATGTACCGAATGATACTGAAACCGGACATCCTACCTATACCCTCTACGGGGAAGATGACCTGGTAGAAGGTGGCGCTCCGGACGTCGCAGACCACCAGAATGTCTATCAGGCAAGTGTAACCCTGGAACCGCGCGTATCCCGTTTCGAAATCTACGGATTCAAGTACCAGATGGCACAAGCCCCCGCTACCAACAAATACACTTCTGTTAAGTTGGAGAAAATAGCGTTGAATCACTACTACACGGCGTATGACTTTGTAACGAAAGCACCGTCTGAGACTGGTAAGGTTTTCGACAACCCCACATCTTCTGAAATATGGACTTGGGTTAATGGCGCACAAGCTCCATGGGCAGACGTATTGTCTTCATCTGAAGCCGACGTGTTGAGCCTGAATCCAGGCGAATCAAAGGATCCGAACGGTGATACTTTGGTAGAAGGCGCTAACGGTGAGAATGCCCAAAATATTATCACCTACGGGTTGGCGCATGTGAATAATGCAACTAACAATCCAGAACTATTGTTGACATTGCATGGAACAACTGCAAGCGGAGCGGTAGAGCCGATTTACCTGCGCGGTCTGTTTACATCTGCAGATGCTTTCAATTCCGGAAAGATTTACCGGGTTCTCTACTCGTTCTCGGATGAAGATTTCGATCAGCCCGAGCGTTGTGTAGAACTGAATGTAAAGGTAGCAAACTGGACAGTAGTTCCCGTTACTCCTGAATTTTAACAATTGATAACCCGATACAGAGGGCGAAAGTTCCGCCCTCTGTATCCTTTAACACTTCAATCACATATATAATATGAAATTGACGAATATTGTTTTCTGCCTGACGTTGCTCGCCGGAGCCGCCACATCCTGCATCCGTGAGGATCTGGACGACTGCCTGAGCACGAACAAGTTGTTGCTCAGTTACAAGGGTGACGGCACCACGGAGATATTCCCCGACAAGATTTGCCGGGTGGAAATGTTCGTATTCGATGCAGAGAATCGATGCGTCAATTCGAGTATCTTACCAGAGGAACAAGTTAAGGGCCGCACGGCTACGCTTCCCCCGCTCGCTGACGGTGATTACCGGATTGTCTGCTTGGGGAACACCCACCACACGAAGGTCGATGGCATCGCTACGGGCGACTACGACCGGATGCTCTTTGCCGCCGGGGATTATTTCGACGAGAAACAGGTTGCCGGCAATGATTCGCTTTATTATGCCTCCACCTCCTATACCGTGCTGCCGTACAGCGCCCACAAGGGGGAGGACCAGACCAAAATCATAGAGTTCGCCAGCTCTCACTACGATCTGTTGGTGGAAGTGGCCGGAGTTCCCGTCACGGGAAACCGCGCAGGCTCGATGCCTGTGCTTGAGATATGCGGAGTCTCGCCCTGTACCGATTTCGAGAACCGGGCCTGCGGGGAAGCGACCGACTATTTGCTTGAAACCGAATACGAGGCCGGGAAAGCGTTGCTCACGGCCCGTACCAATATAATGCGTCACAAGGACCACGAGAACGTGAACGTCCGCCTGAGCGCCGCCCTTGATGGGGAGACGCTGGCCGAAGTCAACCTCGCCAAGTTCCTTGCCGACAATCCCGTTATCGACTGTTCCAAACACGAAGTGCTCATCCCGATACGCTTCGAGTTCAAGTCGGGAGAAATCACGGTAAGCGTACCCGAATGGTACATCGAACAAGTGAAACCTGAGTTTTAAGACCGAACCGAAAAGAATATGCTGAATACAAGAAAAATATTATATTGGGCGGTTACAGCGGTATGCTGTGGCTTGTTGCCTTTCGGGTGTGTCAAGGAAGATGCCGCCTCGCTCGGCGAACGGCACGACGTGGCGGTGCGCCTCAACGTGGGGACACGCGCCGTCAGCGAAACCGACGGCACGCCTGCCGGTGCAGAGTCTGCCATCCATACGCTCCGTGTCTATGCTTTCGTGGGCGGTCGGCCTGCGGGTCATTACTTTACAAACAACGTGACAGACCTTCCGCACACGTTCTTCATGGATCTCACTTTCTATTCGACTACCACACAGCAGATGGACTTTTACGTCGTGGCAAACGAAGGGGCCATGCGGACTCAAGGTTCGGAGGCCCCCGCATCGTTGTCTGAGACAACATCGGAAAACCAGTTGAACGACTTCTGGTTCACTGAATTGCGGGACATAACAACCTACGGCCTGCCGATGTTCTGTAAACTGTCGGCAACACTCGACTTCACGAAAGTAAGCGATAAAACCCCGACTGATCCTAATCATGCCGGACATACCCTGATTGAGTCCGACATCAAGTTCGAGCTGCAACGCCCCATGGGGAAACTCGGCGTATTTGCCGCCAAGCCGCGAGGCGAGACCGGCGAGTTGCGGATAACGGGACTGACCATGCTGTCTTCCGGTACGCTTACACGCAACTACCTCATGCCGCAGAGCGATGAAACGCTGAAGAACATAACGAGCATCTCCGGGGATTTTCCCTTGAAAGTGATTGAGGATGCGGTAACTGCCGAGTTGGCTAACAACATCACCGACGAGCAGCGGAAGGATCCGAAAAACTATACCCCCGTGCTGAACGCACCTTACTATCCGTTTGAAAACCCGTGGGGCAGCAACACTTGGAACGTCCCGGGCGATGAGAAAGGCAACGTCCTTCAAATTGAATACGAGTACGACGGAGCTGCACGCACCGGGCTGGTTTACCTGCCCCCGATTGAGAGGAACCACTATTACACGGTATGCTGCCTGATGCACAACGACGGCAAAATAACCGTGGAATACACGGTGGCAGACTGGGAGGGCGAAACATACCCGATTGAATTTAACTATCCGAGTTACGACAATCCGATCGCACCGTGGGTGGGCTCTTCGCTTCCCGAAGGAGGTAAATATCCCCAACCGGAAGTTTATTATAATCCGGATAAGACTTCCGCGCTCGGAAGTTACTCGTTCAGCTTCAAGATGACAGCTCCCGCCGGACAGAAGTGGACTCCCACGCTGCTCGACAATCCCGGAAAATTCGAGGTATCGGTTTACCAGAACGAGACGGAGATTACAGATGCCGACATGTGGGTGGCTTCCCCGGAGGCTTATGAAATACGGGTCAGGGCATTGTCAGCCGAGAATGTAGGTGAAACCGTAAGTCTGGGTATCAGTTATAGGCCGAGTTGGCTTGGTGATGACGAAACCTCCATGCTGCTGATTAACGGGCTGACCGGCAACCTAAAATGGGAAGGCAGCACGCTTGCCGAGACGATTGTGATCCGACAAGTAGAAGTACCTCAAACTCAAAATTGATGAGCTATGAAACAGCTATTATATCATATTGTTTTCTGTTGTCTGGCGGCAGTGGGTTTTACCGCCTGCGACAAGTATGACACACTGCATGTTACCGGGGTGGGAGGAGACGGAAACAGTATCATACTCGACCTCGCCTCCGCATCGCTGCCCGTGAGCCGCGCCACCGTCCAAGCCACAGGTGCGGAAGTGACAGTCAGCCATCTCGACGTGCTGATTTTTGAGGAGAACGGAAATAAAAAATGGCACGAACGGGTAAGTGGCAGTGCGGGCGGCAGCGGTAAAATCACCTTGGCGGCCAAGAGAAGCGATTTCGTCCCCAATGAGGCATACTGGGTATATCTGATAGCCAACAGCACGGCGGAGGTAGATGTGTTCGATGCCGAAGACTTCGATTTGATCCAACTCCGGGGAATGACGCAGGAAGACGAACGTATCCACGTGACCGGACTGGACGTTACCGATGCACCGAAGACATTCCTGATGGACGGCATAGCCTACCCGAAAGGGGAATCAGAACCTGAAACGGCTGCGGCCATCGAGCTGAACAACGGAGAAAGGGCTGACGATACGGAGTTGCAGGTGACACTGCGCCGTGCCGCAGCCAAGATTGTGGTTAAGATAAGCAGCGGCGAGCACGTGACATTTGATAATAACGGACCGGATGCCACTATCACTACTAATCCGGGATACTACCTGCGTAACATGCCATACTCCACCTCCGTGTTACCTTCCAACAATATGGATGCGGAAACTGCCAAGCTGAGAACCCCCGATTTACTCGGCGGCAATTATTTTGATTGGACTCCGGATTTGATTACCGTGACGGCGTATGCCTATGCGCATACGTGGGTAAATGCTTCTACACTGGAGAAGGAGGTGCGTCTCATCGTAAACATTCCGATGTACAATACCCCCCGTGATGCAGCAGGTAAACCTACCGGAAAAGCGCAGGAATACCTACCGAGCAGCTATTACCAGATTCCGGTCAGCAAGAGCAAGATGCTGAACCGTAACACCTGCTATGAAGTCACGGTGACGGTTGATGCCCCGGGAGGCAGCGACCCGTCGGAACCGGTTCCTTTGACAGGCATAGTCTATTCTGTGTACGATTGGGAGAATAAGCAGGTAAATGTCGGTGGCGAGGACGAGCGTCCGGCATATCTTACGCTGAACGAGTACGAGATAGAGATGCACAACATGGACGACGATAATACGACGCTGGAGTTTGCCTCTTCATCGGCTGTAACAGCCACTATTGACAGAGTCTATTATATCGACAAGTTCGGACAGGAGAAGGACTTGGAAATCATCAATGAAAGACAAGAACCGGACGTATGGGGCGAAAATACCGGTAGTAGCTATCAACCTAACTGGAAAAACGAATGTACAATCCGGATTACGCCGGATAAAAACATCACCGGCAAAATTGATGTCTATGGCACCGTACCCGGAAACAACGCCGTGAGATACATCGAGTTTACAGTTAAAAACGAGGAAGGCATCAAGCGTCAAGTGAAGGTGGCGCAGTATCCGCTGACCTATATCACGAATGTGGAAGGATATTATTCCTATCGCGATGATTTTGTGAGTACTGCTTCAGACGGAACCCGTGGTGTCACTACTTGGGAACGGTTGGCAGGAAAGGCAATAAACAAGGGACAACAATATAGTTCTGCACAAGTCCCTTATAACAATGATAATGCTTGGATATGCGGGTGTTCTTGGAGCACTTCGAATAATAGGTGGAATTACAGCAAGAACGGAACCGGATTCTTTAGTTCTAAAGTGGTGGTATCAGTTGATGATGACGGTTTATCCGATATCGAATATGCGCGTTGGAGAGAAACCCGAAGCAGATACCAACCTTATACATATACTTACAATGAATCAACCGCATCTGTTGGTCTGAATAATCACCGCATGTACCATGTGACCATTACGGCCACCTCAAGCGAATACACTTTGGGACGCCCCCGTATTACCGACGGCAAGACTGACCCCGGTGCAGACAATGCCGTATTGGTATCACCGTCATTCATGCTTGCCTCACAGTTGGGAGCTGTAGTTGGGATTTCAAATGAAAATGCTCAGGATGAACTTGATGCTGTTGCAGATCATTGCAAACAATATGTGGAGGTGGCTCGAGACGGAACGGTATATGATGACTGGCGCTTGCCTACAAGGGAGGAGATAAATATCATTTATAAATACCAGAATGCTTCAGATGTGATGGACGAGGTGCTTGCAGGTGACCGATATTGGAGCGCCTCCGGACTTGTAACAAAACCCGGAGTATCATCCCCCAGTGACCGGGCTATCCGCTGCATACGCGATGCCTACGATAAGAAAACCGGTAAATAGAAAGGAGGACTTATATGGATAAGAATATGATACAAAGATGGATACATGCGATCATGACTTTGGCCGCCATAGCGGTACTGTCGGTCTCCTGCCGGGAGGACGAGTGGTTCGACCCGTCACCCGCAGCCCGCGAAGGCTATGTGGCGCTCCGGTTCAGCGCAGATGTTCCGGCCATGGAGAAGGTGGCCACCCGTGCGGTGGACCCCGACGGTGGCGGCGTGCAGGACATGACGCTGTTCTGTTTCGACAGTTACGGACTCTTTATTACGACCGTAACGGCAGAGGTCATTTCTACGGATGTTAGCAACGGTACGTTTCAGGCCCAAGTGCCCGAGAACACCCGGACCGTGCATTTCCTCGCCAATCAGGTGATGACGGATTTCGAGCAGGATCAGTTCCGCAGCAAGTCGGAAGCGGAAGTGATGGCATTGCTCGAAGGCTCGTCCGGACGCATGATCTACTGGGCGCGTTTCGCCTGTGACAATTCCACCGATGAGTTGAAGAAACAGACCATCGCCCAACAGATGAGCGGTAAAGGGAACAGCATAACAATGCTCCGCAACCATGCCAAGGTATCTGTCAATGCCCCTGAAGACAATGGCTATTTTACAGTGAAAGGCTTTGCGGTCTATAATACGAATGCGTTCGGTACGGTAGCTCCGTACCATCCTGAAAAAGGATTCAATTTCACCGAAACCGACTGGCTGAACGATGATTTCGTCACGATTCCTGCCAATGATGCCAAGTTGAGCGACGTGACGGACGTGACCACGAATATGGGACAGTATATTTTCGAGAGTGAGAACAGTGCGGACGATCCGGTCAGCATCGTCTTGTATGGACGCAATGCGGGAGATACGGAAGACCGCTATTACCGCGTGATGCTGGTGGATGAGGAAGGAGACCAGATACTCATCAGGCGGAACCATGATTACCAGTTGAATATTACAGGTAGACTCTCTTTCGGGCAGACTACTTTTGCCGAAGCGTTGGAGGCGGCTGCCACGAACAACGTGTGGATCTCCATTTCCGACCGCGTGAACGAGGTGGAGGACAGCGAATATATCCTCACGGTCGAACAGACCGACTACGTGCTTGGCTCGGAGCTTGCCGGCAGTGCATATACGCTTTCATATACCGTCAAAGGCAAAGACGGAAAAAAAATAACAGAAGCTGACAAGGCGGAGGTGACATGGATAGACAACCTCGTGGCTCAGCAGGGAATTGCAAATACTTTTAAAATTGGCGACGATGGCGTAGGCAGAGGCACGATTATTATTAATCTGCTTTCAATGGGTGCCAATGAAAAACTGGAAGGTACCCTGCTCGTGAAGCACAGACGGTTGGAGCGTAAGATAAAGGTCATCCTGGTGAAGGAACAGTCGTTCGCCCCCTCGTGGGTGGACACACAAATTTATGGCGAAATAGATCAGTCAGACCCGACTAAGGACCGCTCACACGTGACGGTGATGTTTACCGTCCCCGAGACCGCCCCGGCGGAACTCTTCCCGCTGAAGGTTTACATATCCGTCGGCGGGCTTGACATCCGTCCGGAATCGGGCATGGCTCTTACCGTGGTCCGTGATGGCGAGAAAGACTGGTACAGCAGCGGAGACATCACTCCGGAACCGGACTACAAGTATCTCTACATCGTAGAACATCCCGGGGTACAGCGTGTTTATTTCCATAATATTCTGTCTCAAAATGAGGACTATCAGGGACATCTCTATATCGAGGCGGAACACTTCGAGACCATGAAACGGGTATTTACTTACTCCAACACCCGCAACTCCATCACGGTGGAAGGGCTGAAAGCCTACAATGCTCAGGGCGGTGGTATCGAGGGTTACCCCGATGATGAATTGATTCTTTACCGTCTGGTGCCGCAGAAAAGACATGCCAACATACAGTTTGATTTGCAGTTACGGGAAAAAACAGGTGATGATTTGGAAGATCACCAAAAAGGAGATCCATTCAATGCAGGAGAAAAGGATGAGTTCCTGCTCTATTCGCGGTATCTGGATTATTATGAAGATAATGAAACAGGCCAGGCCGGTGTAGATGCGTTCGACTGTACATTCTATCCCGATGAATCGGCTGCGTGGTGGCAAACCAACAACCCCAGCGGAGGACGCATGCTGATGTTCAAGCCGAAAAAGGAGATACTCAACAGACCGACCGGTAGTATTGGCAAGTACTCCATCTATATGAAATCCAACCGCCCCAAAAGTGCAGAGGTCATATGCATAGCTTCTAACATAAATGGAACCAATGCGGTGTTACCAGAAGATAATAATGGCGTTAATAATGAATATGGTGGCAATTCCTACCGCAGTGTCACCTTCGAGCTGGCAAATTACAACCCGTTCCGCTTCGGGGCAAGGCTGAACTATAACAATGAAGGTGAGCAAGGAAAAGAACCGGACAGGGAAGGAAAAACCGAGGAAGTGCCCGAGCTTCTTACGCCGTTGGAATGGACCTACGAACCCGGTAAACCGGTGGACATCGCCATCGACATAACCAGTTTTGCCGGTTCGGACGGCAATTCCGTGGACCCGTTCGGTGAGGAGTTTGAAATCTATATCGATGCACCCATGCTGGCATTGGGCAGCAATGCCGGTTTGGACGATAAACTCTACGAGGCAAGTTCGGGACGATTTGTCTATAAGGTGGATTCCGACCGCGAGACGGAACGGAGTTATTTCTCTGGTTCGAAAGTCATTAATGAGGATAATACCCCCGGTGAAAACGTGAACCAGTCGGGAGAACGCAAGACCTTGCACTTCACCACGAAGAGCATCGTGAGCGCGGGCGACATCGTCATCTCTTCCAACGAGGAAAAGGTCGTGTTCTACTCCAAGACCTTCCGCGTGACGAACAAGTCGATGGGCGGGAACATCTACTACGAAGATGAATCCGGCAGCCTGCAACCGATCCCTTCCAGTGCGTTTGTCGCGTTCGAGCGTGTCAGCAACAGCAGCCGTATCGGTGCCGTCACCGTGACTGCCGATGGTCGGTACGAACTGCGTCTGCGCAAGGAGTACACCTTCGACTGGTACACCAATCCGGTACAGTTCCATTACAAACTGAACGGCAAGGTTTACCACTGCACATACGAAAGTTTGTCTGAGTTGTTTAAAAGTCAGGATGACGTGATACTCACATTGGGGAACTGACAGGTTGAATAATACAAACGGAAACTCCGGCCGCTTCCACGTCCGGAGTTTTTCATAACACGATACGAAACATGAAAATTTTGAACCTTACCTTTTTCGCGTGTCTCTTCTGTGCAGGAATCGTATCCTGCGCGTATGCCCAAAAGCAACAGGAGAAGACAAGGGAATTTCGTTTGCCCGACATGCCCGTTACGCTGACGGCACCCGGCGACCGTGCCGCCTACCTTTCCCTTCACTACTGGGACCACTTCGACTTTGCCGATACGTCACTCATATCCCGCCCCGAAATCACCGAGCAGGCGTTTGTGGACTTCATCAGCATACTGCCCTATACTCCCAAGGCGCAGGAAGCGGTCGATACCCTTTTCCGCCGCGCCCTGGCCGACAGGGAAATGCTCTATCATTTCATCTCGCTGGGCGACAAGTACCTGTACGAACCCAATTCTCCCATGCACGACGAGGAACTGCATATCCTCTTTCTGCGTGCCTTGGTCAATCATCCCGGACTGGAAGAGACGGACAGGATACGTCCCCGCCACCTGTTGGAAATGGCGTTGAAAAACCGCCCGGGAGACGTGGCAACTGATTTCACCGTTGTTTGCCGCGACGGCAGAAGCAGAAGGCTTTCCGACATAAAGGCCGGTTACGTGCTCGTCTATTTCAACGACCCCGATTGCGAGGACTGCCGCCGGGTGAAGGAATTGCTCACCCTGTCCCCGGTTGTGAACGACCTGTTGGAGTCCGGCCGTCTGAAACTCCTCTCCGTGTGTGTGGAGGGCAAGACCCCCGCGTGGGAAAAGGCGGAATTTCCCGCCGGTTGGATAGATGGTTATGATGCCGATCAGCGGCTTACCCGCGAACAGGTGTACGACCTCAAGGCGATGCCCACCCTTTACCTGCTCGATGCGGAAAAACGGGTGATACTCAAGGACGCTTCGTTCGAGCAGGTGGAAGAACGGTTGTCCTGAAAGATGCCTCATGAAAGCCTATGAAGACATCCGGAAAAGACAGTAAGGAGAGCAACCGTTTCAGGGGCATCAGGCCGGAGACGGAGGAGAAATACCGCCGAGCGATCGAGATGTACGCTTCCACGGAGCTTTCCGGCTGTGAGATATGCCGTATCTGCGAAGTGACAGAATCGGGTTTCCGGTGTTACCTGACCAAGTACCACCGTGAACTCGTGCTGGCCCGTTACGCTATACTGTGCAGCAAAGAAGAGGCCGGGCAGATTAAGTTGGGACAGCTCCGGGGACAGTTGCCCGCTACCCGTGTCAAATACAAGGATACCATCGAGGCGTGCGGGAGCATGGAGCATATCGGATTGCACGTAAATTCGGGTTGGAAGGCACGAATCTGGGCAGGCAGCCGTGTACGCACTACCCCGAGATAATCGAATGGCGCGAGAAGGTGCGCGATTGGCTGGGTATCGGTGACGGGCTGCCGCGCGGCACGCGCCGCTCCTGCAAGGAATAGTATGCTGAGGCCGTCAGGCTCTTGCAGGGTAACTCGTATGTCACGGTGCCGGAGGTTGCCGACTCCTGCGGGCTTTCCTATACCGGACTGGAACAGCACCTGTTGTTCTACCATAAGGATCTGGTGAAGCGGCGCATCAGGATACGCAAGAAGGCTCTCCGACGGCAGCGGAAAGGGGAAATCACCGGTCGGGGTACCGTGCACGCCCCCTCTCCGGAGTTGGTGGAGAAGTATGCCGAAGCGGTGCATCTGTATGCCACGACACCCATGTCGGCCGCACGGATAGCCGGGAAGACGGGAGTGTCGAAGAAGGGATTCTACGAGCACCTGCAAAGGTGGCATCTGGACCTGGTATGCAGGCGGAAGAATATCCCCTACGAGGAAGGGCGGCTAGTGGACTGGTCTAAAGTCCGGAAATACAACCCCGCGACAAAGGCCAAATATGCCGAAGCCATCCGCCGGCTGAAAGAAAGCGGGCTGCCGACGGCACAGGTCGCCGCCGAGTTCGGGCTGCAACCCGAAGCGTTCCGCAGCTACCTGAAGGAACACGAGCCGGAACTGTATGCCCGGAAGGGAATGGTCAGGACGGATACGGGCGGCGCGGTGTCCCGCCGCAGCATGGAGAAATACAGCGAGGCCATGCACCTGTACGGCACGACAACCGAAAGCGTGAAGTCGTTGGCCAGGCGGTTCGGGTTCAACGACTGCTCGTTCGGGCAGTTCATCAGAAGGAATTTCCCCGAACTGGTCGAAAAGCACAACGAAATCGTCCAGAAAAAAGGAAAACAAAATAAATAACCGGCTTTCGTATGCCGCTCCGTTGCGGAAGATAAGCTGTCATAGACAGTCTGACAAAATTCAATTAGGATACCTACTATCAAAATGATTTGCAGGATTATCCGATTCTGTCATTTTTCAATACACTCTCTCTAATAATCATCAAGGTTAGATGGACATTCATCGCATTTTTTTTCTGTCTTTTAATCCTAAGTGTTGCATAATATCGGATAACGATTTAGGTTCAACGCAGCTGACAATCTTATTCAATCGACTATCAACTTTTGGGGAACCCCCAAGCATCATGGACATTTTTTAATATCCGGTTGCGATAAATACAGATAAATACTACATCTTCTCTCAAAATACTGTTATTGGGGACCCAGCATTATACCTTGATTTATAAAAACAAGGAATCTATATACCAATTTACTGTCAACCAACTTTCTTCCAACTTCGCCATACTTTCTCTATAAACAGATAGAGTTAAGTTACTTACTATCTGTTGGGGAAAACAAAAATTTTTTCTCTGTTTATAGAGGAAATAAGCAATTAAATGCGGGTAAAAGAAAACTTGCTCCTTATCTACAGAACGTAGCCCATTTGAAACCCGTTTAGACTTACTTAGCATGAAGTGACAAAAATTTGGCATGAAAACAAGTATCCTCGTCATGCGCTGTAAAGTGGTACATAATATATAGTATGAAAACGTCTAATTATTGGGAAGTGTATGACCGATAAGTTCAGACTAACAATAATGAAGCAAAAAAGGTTTTGTTACAAATAAGTCTGAGTGTAAGTTATATAGAGAGATTGTTCGACAAAAATTCCGTTCTCTCCATAAGAGAAGTATTTGGGATACAAAATTATACAATTCACTGAAAATAACAATATAAAAATGATATAATTTTCAACCGAGTGCCTCATTTCAAACAGATGTTATAGGTTTTACTCAACAGTTGTTAAGTGAATCGTCTTCCAAGCAAATAAAACAAATATTGTTTACTAGCTGATTACAACCAATTTTATATTCAAATACTTCTCTTATGGAGAGAAGTAGCAGAAGATGGAGCCGGAAACGGCTTCAGAGATTTTGTGCATGTGTGAGATAACGGAATCTTTTATGGTGTAAACATGAACAGATATACTGACATGGGAAGTTATTCTCCAGCTTTTGAAAAGAATGTTTGTAACTGCTTGATATGTAGTATAATTTACAATCTTGCAGGATTAGAAGAATTGTCCTAAATCCAAAATATGGCTACTTCGGAAGGTGAAAAACAGACATGCTGGTACGTGATGCGCGACCTTAAACGGGCCAATGCCAAGTTGCCCGCATACAAGCAACTGTTGAACGAGCATTTCGAGGTGTTCACTCCCATGAAAGAGCAGTTGAGTGTTCATGGCGGCAAACGGACTCGGGAAGAAGTTCCCTTTATCCAGGATTTGCTTTTTGTTCATGATACCCAGGAAGCTATTGATCCGTTTGTGGAAAAGTATCCCACGATACAGTATCGTTTCCAGAAGGGAGGTGGTTACAAAAATCCGATGACTGTCGCTGATGCGGACATGGAGCGGTTCATACATGCTGTAAGTGTGTCGAAAAATCCGAAATATTATCTTCCTGGCGAATTGACACCCTCTATGTGCGGACGGCACATCCGTATTGTAGGCGGTCCTTTGGACGGTTATGAAGGAAAATTGCTGACTGTACGCGGGTCGAAAACGAAACGTCTGTTAGTGGAGCTGCCCGAGTTCTTTTCCGTAGGGGTGGAAGTCAATCCCGAATATATCAGGCTATTATAAAATAATGATATGTAAGCCCGACTCTATTTTGGATGATATATGGTCCAAAGTTAAAGCGGTGTGCATTGATTATGACCTGCCGGACGAGCTGCGGATATTAAAGGTTATGCTCCGGAACAAGATGAGTACTGGTTTCTGTTATCTGTTTTGACAAATGCATCTGTACAGAACAGCCCGGCGCATGTTACAATGAGGATAAAACCTGCATTTCTGGCTTTGTAAAATTGAATATACGCTAATTCCCGACAACGGATGAAACATTTTTGAAAGTAATGAATGGTTACAATTCCGGAACTGAGCCTTGCTGGATGCCATTGATGGAACTCATCGAAACATGCCTGTTCGACATCATTCACACAGAAGATACAACCGGACGATTCATTCGTCTGTATGGAGCAGGTGACTATTGGCACGCATTCGAAGAATCCGCCTACCAATTGAGTCAGCTGTTCGTGACACACGATGTAACTGTACTCAGGCATAAAGTTTACCCATTTCCCGTTTTAATGGTCAGCATCTCGGATGACGAACTCCAGGCTTACGGCAAAAATCACATCTTCAGAAAGAAAGTATCAGGGTACAGGGAACTTGTTGGGATAGGAATCTCGATGAAGCGGTACAAGGAATGGCACAAAAAAGAGGTGATGAAATTCTCTTCTCTTCCATGACTTTGCACAAGTAAAGAACAAATTCTGACATAATATGATTTTTTGGATAGTTAATTGCAGTATTGCATTCCTGATCTGTGTGTTCTGTGCGGGTATCATCATTCCCCAGATTTTGTTGATCGCTTTCCGCAAGCGGTTATTCGACCTTCCCGACGAACGGAAGATTCATCATTGTGCCGTGCCCCGGTTGGGCGGCATCGCATTCAAGCCGGTAGTGTTTTTCACCGTAGCCTTGTTGCTGGGGATCAATATGGTTATGGGGCATTCGGAGATGTTGTCCGAAATCGAGAACGATGTTCGGCCCTTGGCTTTCGCCTTCTGCTCCATCATGGTTCTGTATCTGGTTGGCATGGCCGATGACTTGATCGGCATCCGTTATCGAGCCAAGTTCGTTATCCAGATTCTGTGCGGCATGATGCTTATCGCCGGTGGTATATATATCGATAACCTGTACGGCATTCTAGGCATTCATTCGGTTCCATTATGGCTGGGGTATCCTCTGACCATTCTGTTCGTGGTCTTCATCATCAATGCCATCAACCTGATCGATGGCATTGACGGACTGGCTTCCGGGCTATGCAGTATTGCCTGTTTGCTTTATGGGTTGACTTTTCTTATGTTTCACCAGTATATATATGCCATGCTGGCGTTCGCCACATTAGGGGTGTTAGTGCCGTTCTTTTATTACAATGTTTTCGGGAATGCCGAGCACGGAAAAAAGATTTTCATGGGTGACACAGGCAGCCTGACCGTTGGCATGATGCTCTGTCTTCTCAGTCTCAAGTTGACTATGTGTGGGACAGATGATAATACGGTACATATAAATCCGATGGTGCTGGCATTCTCCCCGCTGCTGATTCCTTGCTGTGATGTGGTCCGGGTTTATCTGCATCGGGTACGCAACGGAAAGAACCCGTTCTTGCCGGATAAGAACCATATCCACCATAAACTACTTGCTGTCGGAATGCAGCAGCGAAGTGTCATGATTATCGTCATATCCGTATCGACCGTATTCATACTGTTTAATATTCTTCTCTCCCTTTATCTGAATGTAAACTGGATCGTACTAGTCGATATCCTGATATGGACTTTCACCAATATCCGACTGACGAAACGTATCGGACAGCTTCAGTCGAGACAGGCAACCAACAAATAAAAATCAATGAAATATGAAAATCAGATACATTTTACTCTTATTGACCGTGGCTTCCCTGCTAGGATCATGTGCCGCGCCGAAAGTCGCTTATTTTACGGACCTGAAACCGGGTATGGCAGAGCAGGTTCTTAATCCATTGGAAATCAGGGTACGTCCCGAAGACAAGATTTCCATATTGGTCAACAGCAAAGACCCTTTGTTGATGGACCTTTTCAACCTTCCGATTATATCCCGACAAATCGGTATAAGATCAGAAGCATCCAACAATCAAGGAATGTCAGGATACACGATAAACAAGGATGGAAATATCGATTTTCCCGTGCTGGGGCATATCCATGTGGCGGGAATGACACGCGAGGAGATTGCCTTGTGCATAAAAGAAGAGTTGATCTCGAAAAACCTCGTAAAAGATCCGGTAGTAACAGTGGAATTCATGAACCTGACCGTTTCCGTGTTGGGTGAGGTCGCCAACCCCGGACGTTTCAATATCGACAAGGACAGGCTGACGCTCCTGGACGCTTTAAGCATGGCCGGGGACCTTACCGTCTACGGGAAACGGGAGAACGTGCTGGTACAGCGGGAGGAAAACGGCAAAAAGACCCTGTACCGGGTCAATCTGAATTCGGGATATGACCTTTATGCTTCTCCCGTGTACTACCTGCAACAGAACGATATTGTTTATGTCGAACCTAACTCGGTCAGGGCAAGACAATCGACAGTCAATGGGAACAACGTGCGGTCTACCTCTTTTTGGTTATCGTTGGCCTCGCTGCTGACCACCATTACCGTGTTGATCGTGAAATAAATATAGAATCTGATATGGCCGTAAATCAAAAGAATACAAAACCGGGACAGCCGGATGATTTCCTGCGGATACAGGATCTGTTGTACCTGTGCCTCGCGAGGTGGAAGTGGTTCGTCCTGTCTTTGGCGATAACGACAGGTGTTGCTGCTGTCTATCTGCTGTGTACCCCTGCCGTATATACACGCACTGCTTCGGTGTTGATCAAGGAGGATTCCAAAGGCAAGTCGGTCTCCCCGGATCTGGAATCCTTTTCGGAGTTTGGGTTGTTCCAGTCCAGCACCAATGTAAATAACGAACTCATCACCTTTCAGTCGCCGGCTTTAATGACCGAGGTAGTTAAACGATTTCGTTTGGATATGAATTACTTCGTTCCGGGGAAATTCCACCGTCAGGTGGCCTATGGACTGACATTACCAGTGGATGTAACGATAAGTGACTTTCCTGAAAACGAATCGGCTGGGTTTACATTGGAAGTACAGCCAGACAGCACATTACTCTTATCCGACTTTACACGTAACGGGACGGAGCTCGACGGAAAGGATATAAAGGGCCGCTTGCTCGACTCCATCACTACGCCATTAGGGAAAATCATTATCCATGCAACCCCCAATTATGTGAAAGGCGAGACATACACATTGTATGTAGGTAAATCCAGTTTGTATGATGCTGTAAACTCCTGCTCGTCCAATCTGTCCGTTTCATTGAATAATGAGAAAGCGTCAGTTATCGACCTGTCATTCAGGGATAATTCTGTACAACGGGCGGAGGATGTATTGAGCATGTTGATTTCCGTTTATAATGAGAACTGGGTGAAGGACAAGAACCAGATCGCTATCAGCACCTCGATGTTCATCAACGAGCGTTTGGGCGTAATCGAACAGGAACTG
The DNA here is from genome assembly GCF_003991565.1 of Butyricimonas faecalis. NCBI lineage: Bacteria > Pseudomonadati > Bacteroidota > Bacteroidia > Bacteroidales > Odoribacteraceae > Butyricimonas > Butyricimonas faecalis. The sequence continues at coordinate 3,788,369 of NZ_CP032819.1, forward strand.
GGCAACGTGGACGAGGACATTTCATCCTACAAGTCCGAACATCTGTTACCCGACGTGCAGGCGGCTTCGAGCATGTATATGGCGCAGAGCAGCCAGACGAATGCGCAGATTCTGGCTTTGAACAACCAGCTCTACATGACCCGCTACATCCGGAACTATTTGTCCAATGACGCCAACCGTACCCAACTGCTTCCGGCCAATTCCGGCATTGAAAGCGCCAATATTGAATCGCAGATTGCCGAATACAACAAACAACTGTTGCAGCGCAACAGCCTGGTTGCGAACAGTAGTACGGAAAATCCGCTGGTCGTTGATATGGATCAGGCCCTGGCATCCATGCGTGGGGCGATAATCAGGTCTATCGACAATCAGATAGTAACCTTGAATTCGCAGATAAAAAGTTTGCGGCAGACGGAGCAACAGACAACATCACGTATAGCAGCTAACCCTACACAAGCCAAATACCTGCTCTCGGTGGAACGCCAGCAGAAGGTAAAGGAGGCTCTTTATTTGTTCTTACTGCAAAAGCGTGAGGAGAACGAACTCTCACAGGCATTTACGGCCTACAATACCCGTATTGTTGCCCCGCCCCACGGTAGCATGTTGCCGATGTCACCCGTGCGCAAAAACATCTTAATGGTCGCGTGTGCTTTGGGACTGCTTATTCCGGTAGTCATTATCTTTATATGTGAGAACATGAATACCCGTGTACGGGGAAGAAAAGATCTGGAAAGCGTAACCGTACCGTTCATCGGTGAAATTCCGCTGTTCACAAGAAAGAAGAAAGGAATATTCAGAAAGAAACCACAGGAAGTCAGGGCCATTGTTGTCAAGGAGGGCAGCCGTGACATCATCAACGAGGCATTCCGTGTATTGCGTACCAACTTGGAGTTCATGACTGGCAAGGATAAGGCATCGAATGTCATCATCGTGACCTCGTTCAATCCGGGCAGCGGCAAGTCGTTCCTGACCATGAATATCGCCGTGAGCTTTGCCATTAAAGGGAAGAAAGTGTTGGTAATCGACGGTGACCTGCGTCACGGCTCTGCGTCATCCTATATCGACTCTCCTACCAAGGGGTTGAGCGACTATCTTGGCGGCAGGATTGACAATCTCAATGAAATAATTGTCACCAATCCGAAACAGAAATATCTGGACATCCTTCCTGTCGGCACCATACCTCCCAACCCCACCGAACTGTTGTTCGACGACCGGCTGAAACAGGTAATAGATACCGTAAGGGAACAATACGAATATGTGCTGATTGACTGTCCGCCCATCGAACTGGTGGCCGACACGCAGATAATCGAGAAGCTGGCTGACCGTACTATTTTCGTGGTTCGTGCAGGATTGCTTGAACTGAGTATGCTTGCTGAACTGGAGAAAATCTACGGGGAGAAAAAATACAAGAACATGTCCCTGATCCTGAATGGAACCGAGGGAAGCGGTGGTCGCTACGGATACCGTTATGGCTATCGGTATGGTTATCACTATGGTTACGGTTCGGAATATCACTATGGTTCCGATGAAAAATATATAGAGTAAATCGTTGATTATCAAGCAATTAAATACGGAGTAAGAATGTAAATTTGATTTCCCTATTGTTTCACTAAAAATCACAACTATGGCACAGAACGATTTTACAGAAGACAAAGCGACCTTATTCGGTGCGGGTATGGTTACTGTAGGTGTATTTGGTAAAACAGCATTGATTACCAAAGGAGTCGGAGTGGTTGCCGCAACAAAAGCCGGAGTATTGGCTGGTGGATTTATCTGTCCTCCTGCGGCTATCTGTATCGGTTTAGCTTGTGTTGGGGCCGGGTTGATAAATCATTTCGGCAAGCGAAACTGGTGGTGAAGTTTATCACCGGGACAATCAATTCATTCCCGGATTCCGCATATATGTCATGTGGAATCGGGAATGATTAAAAAGTTTTATGTCATTATATGTGGTTTTTTAAAAAAAGGGAAAAACAAAATATAATAAAGCTAATCGGTTTTACAGACTATCATTCGCATATTCTTCCGGGCGTGGATGACGGTGTACAAACGATGGACGAATCTTTGGAAATTCTACGTTTGTATGAGGAGCAAGGGATCAAATCCGTATGGCTCACACCGCACATCATGGAAGACATTCCCAATACGACTGCCCATCTTCGCGACCGTTTTGCAGAATTGCAGGCTGCTTACACAGGTGGCGTACAACTGCACCTTGCAGCGGAAAACATGCTTGACAATCTCTTTGAGGAACGGCTGGGAAAGAATGACCTGCTACCTTTAGGCGAGAATGGCGACCACCTGCTGGTGGAAACCTCTTATTTCAGTCCTCCGATGGGCTTGAAAAATATCCTGCTTCGCATCAAATCTAAAGGATACCACCCTGTTCTCGCCCATCCGGAGCGTTATGCTTATATGGATGAATCGGATTACCGACAGCTAAAAGACATGGGTGTGAAATTCCAGATTAATCTTCCATCAATAGCGGGTATGTATGGCAACCGGATTAAGAAAAAGGCCATGTTTCTTATGAGAGAACAGGCTATTGCTTATATAGGGACAGATATTCACAGTTACAGTATATTTCAAAAGTTCATTTGTACAAGCGTTACAAGAAACGTACAAAAACTGCTTGATTTATAGTCAAGATTATTGCGGCTATGGATAGCCAAGCTATAACAAAAATTCCTATTAATAAACAACAAGATGACAAGCGGAGAAAAGGCTCTTTATCATTCCATTATAGAGCAGTTAAAAGATAAGGAACTTTCCGATAGCCAAAAAGACAATTTTGTGAAAAAGCTGGATGAACTGTTCAAAAGTATGAATGACCAATCAAAAGAATTTCAATTAAACTCAATTTTATGAAAGCATGTTTTATGGGCTTGGGCTATATCGGATTGCCTACAGCCATTATCGCAGCAAAGCACGGAGTACAGGTAACGGGTGTTGACATCAACCCCAAAGTTGTAGAGCTGACCAATCAAGGTAAGCTCCACATCATTGAACCGGGGATGGAAGAAATGCTGCAAGAAGTTGTGAAAAACGGGACATTGCACGCAAGCACGAAGCCGGAGACAAGTGACGCTTACTTTATGGTTGTTCCCACCCCGTTCAAAGGTAATCATGAGCCTGATATTTCGTATGTAGAGGCGGCAACTCGTGCTGTACTTCCTTTTCTCAAGGAAGGTGACTTATATGTAATTGAAAGCACATCACCCGTTGGTACGACTGATAAAATGCGTGACTTAATTTTCGCTGAGCGTCCTGAATTGGAAGGTAAAATTTATATCGCCTATTGCCCCGAGCGTGTACTTCCGGGCAATGTGATTTATGAGTTGGTACATAACGACCGTGTCATTGGCGGTATGAACGAAGAAAGTACAACAAAAGCAATCGAGTTCTACTCGCAGTTCGTACAGGGGACGCTGCATCGGACTAATTGCAAGACCGCTGAAATGTGCAAACTGACTGAGAACAGCAGTCGTGACGTGCAGATAGCTTTTGCCAATGAACTTTCATTGATTTGCGACAAGGCAGGGATTAATGTTTGGGAACTTATCAGGCTTGCCAACAAACATCCGCGCGTAAATATCCTGCAACCTGGCTGTGGAGTCGGAGGTCATTGTATTGCTATCGATCCATATTTCATTACAGCGGATTTTCCGGTTGAAAGTCGCATAATTTCTACAGCACGCGAAATCAACAATTATAAATCGTTCTATTGTGCTGAAAAAGTAAAGAACGCCATGTTTGAATTTGAACTGAAAAATCACTGTAAGCCTGTGGTAGCAATGATGGGGTTGGCATTCAAACCGGACATTGACGATTTGCGTGAATCTCCAGCAAAATATATCACAACTAAAGTAATGCAAGGATGTAATAATGCCAACATTTTAGTGGTAGAGCCAAATGTGAAAGAACATAACGTGTTCAAGTTGACAGACTATAAAGAGGCTTATGACAAAGCCGATATTGTTGTGTTCCTTACAGCCCATACACCTTTCAAAGAACTACCGTGGAAAGATGATAAAGTGATACTTGATTTCTGTGGAATATTTAAGCAATAGAGGTAGACAATCATTAAGTTTACCAAGACTTACCCTCCCAATAAACGTACACATATACTGATTGCAGATTTACAGAAAATCTATTGCTTTAAGAAGATGACATTAAGCCAAGTTTTCAAATCAAGATTGTTGTCAAATATTTGGAATCAGTTTCTCCTTTATGGTTTCAGTAGCATTATACCAATTCTACTAATTCCATATTTGTTGAACGTTATAGGAGTAGAAAAATACGGTCTTGTAAATTTTGCCATTATATTTAGCTTTTACTTTCAGATATTCAATGAGTTCGGTTTCGATTTATCTAATGTCAGGCATGTCGTCAATAATAGAGACAATCAAGAAAAATTGGGAAGGATAGTTTCTTCTATTCTGCAATGTAAGTTTTTTCTCATACTCTGTTCTCTATTTGTTTATATTTTAGTTGTAGGGTTGATTCCTTCACTAAGGAATGAACTCACGCTTTATATATTAGCCTTTATTCGTTTGATAGGGGTTGTCATTGCTCCCTATTGGCTTTTCCGTTCAATGGAGGACATTAAATATATAACACGTATCAGCGTGCCAATAAAGCTATTATGTATATTGCCTATTTTTTTAATCGTTAAGTCTACTGATGATTATGCATTGGTGATGTTGTGCTATGCTCTTGAAACATTTGTTTCAGGTATTGTCGCTTTATTCATTGCCCAAAAAAGATACGGGATCAAACTTCAAATAGTCTCGGCACAAGAAGTGAAATTTTATCTTAAGGATAGTATTCCGTTTTTCTCATCAACTTTTTTGATGAGAGCCTATAAAACAATGAATACCTTAGTGCTTGGCTTTATTCTTGGAGATTTTGCAGTCGGATTATATACAGCTGCGGAAAAACTTCATAATGCGTATTCATCATTTGTTTCTCCGCTTTTATCTCAGATATTTTACCCATATTTCACAAGGATAAAAAATATGGGTAGAGCGACTAAGATGGTATTGCTTTTATGTATTGCCAATACAATCGCTTTAGCTTGTATATATTTCTTATCACCGTATCTTATACCGATTTTTATTAAGACTGAAACAGCAAGTATAACCACGTATTTCAACCTATTCTTGCTTTTATTGGCGATTAGTGTGCCAGCTGACATGTTCGGTTTCCCTTATTTGGGCGTACTTGGAAAAATCAATGAGGTAAATATGACAACCATTTATTCTGCAATCATATACATCATTGTTGTCCTTGTCTTGATTCTTACTCACAGTATTAGCATAGGAAGTGTTATTTGGGCTTTGATTATAGCGAACGTGGGATGTTTGGTTTTGCGCCTATATTTAGCCAATAAAGTAAGAGTTGGTAATGTTGATAAACAATAGGATATACAATATAGATACTAATTCTCGACATTGGGCTATTTCTTTAGCCTTAATTGTAATCTTGTCTGTAATAATGACATTTATTCCTTTTGTAGGACTGTGTTTGTCATTAATGTTTTTCAGACAAAGGTTTGCCCCCATTCTATTTATTATCTTTTCTTTCTATTTTGGTTGGTTTTATGAGCCACAAATGGATTTGTTGGTTCATTATGAGCATTTTCATCGTATTGCCGACAAATCATTGGTTGAGCAATGGATGGACTCTGGAACATCAAAATATGGCAAAGAAATATATCCTGTATTATTTAAATATTTCATTGGTTTAATTGCTGATAACCGGAATTTTTTCTCTGCTTGTGCGTGTGTGGTATATACTTCTCTATTTATATTTGGAGTCGTAAAACCACTCCAGCCATTATATATGCAGAAAATGTCAATTCCTGCATGGCTACTCTTCCTGGGAGTGATTTTTACTGTAGAATACTATTGGTTTCTCGGTTTTCGCTTTTGGAGCGGAGCATTTGTTTTTACTGGCTTCTATTTGAGATACCTTAATTCAGGAGCCGTTAAGTACCTTTGGTTATCTGCGTTATGTATTTGTTTTCACTATTCACTACTCGCCTTATGTGTCGCGGCTGTATTAAACCTACTCTTGCGATATAGGTTTAAAGTGTACTATTTAATTCTTATCGTATCATTCATCGTTCGCTTTGCGAAAATCGCGTTTGTCACTAATATCGCACAATTTGGCATATTTGAAAACTACGTCAAAGAGAGCGTTAGGAATCAAAATATCATACAGTCTGTTGGAAAGTATGCAGAGGAAATACGCGAGTATGGTAATCAGTTCTATTTGCTTCGTGAAACAATTGCCGTTTTCGGTGTCTTGGCTGTGATCTATATACTATATAAAAAAATAGGGAAAGAATTTTGGGAGCAGAATGTCAAATTCTGGGGGTTCTGTATTCTCCTATTGTCTTTTGCCAATTTCGGATATGTCAGTTTGACTTTTTATGATAGATTCTTCAAACTTGCCGTGCTATTCTTATATGTTTTTACATATATGTGGGTTATGGATATTCAATCCAAATTGAGTTTTAAGTCCCAGCTACTAATAACTATGGTTACAATTATACCGGTATTGTATTTCATTGTTACACCATTAGTTGAACAGAGGCACATGTTGTTCCAACTAAACTTATGGTTTAGTAATCTATGTTCATGATGAAAAATTTTGTAATCTGAATTTCTCATCGTGCTGATGTATGGTCTATGGATAGCTACCAATACGAACAACCAAAAAGGCATAACATCAGAAAACGAAAATAGATTAACCGTTGATGTTCAATGTTCTTAATTATTTTAATCATATCAATTGAAACACTAACAATGAGGGTATTAATAACTGTTCCCACTAAATCCGGATATGGAGGAGTAACTAATTATTATTTAGGGATTAAAGAGTATTGGAAAGAAAATATTGAATATTTTTATTTCGGTCGTAAGCCTTGGCGTAATATATTTTATCCATTTTTAATTATCCGTTTTATAATCCGATTGATTTGCTTTAAACCTGATATAGTACTACTTAACCCATCGCTTGGAGATAAAGCCTTAAAACGAGATTTTATATATTTAAACATTTGCCGATTTTTCAGAAAGAAAACATCCGTATTTATTCATGGTTTCAATTTCGAGTATGCTAAAAATGCAGATTGGAAATGGATAAGTGCCAATTTGAATAAGGCCTTGTGTATTTTTGTGTTATCCCAAGATTTCAAGAATGAATTGATAAGGAGGGGGATAAAATCTGATATACATCTAACTTCGACAAAAGTACCCGATTATTTTATTTCAGGTTTTGACCTTTCGATGAGACAAGGAAAAGCCGAAAACATTATGTATAGCGGGCGAATAGAAAAGGCCAAGGGTGTATATGAAACAGTCGATACATTTTCAATACTTAAGTCACAATACAAGGATCTGACATTGACCTTTGTCGGTGATGGCTCAGAACTTCCTATGTTGAAACAATATGTTGAGAATAAGAAAATAAAGGATGTCCGTTTTACTGGAGAGTTACGTGGGGAAGATTTTAAAAAGGAATACATTAACGCCGATATGTATTTGTTTCTAAGTTATACGGAAGGTATGCCAACTGTGGTTTTGGAAGCAATGATTTTCGGACTCCCTATTTTTACCAGAAAAGTGGGTGGCCTAATAGATTTCTTTGAAAATGGAAAGATGGGATATATATCAAGTTCGTTAGATCCGGCAGTTTTTGCAGAAGCAATGAAACCATATATCGAGAATCCTGCTAAAATGAGGAGTGTATCAATATATAATTCCGAATATGCGAAAACCCATTTTGTTGCATCCGTTGTTGTCCGAAAATTTGAAAATACACTAAAGAAATATATTGAGCTATGAATATTCTGAGAATCAAGAAGCTAATATTTTTACACCTCCAACATCTACCCATGAAATCAAGGGCATGGAGACCATTAGTTTGCAAATGGGGTGGAGTGCAGATAATCAGCCCCAAAAGAACGTTTATCGGTGAGGGCGTCATATTTGACACAAATTATCCACAAGATATTTTTATCGAAGAAGGTGTTCGTTTGACATCGGGGGTGAAAATAGTAACACATTTCATGAATCCTAATACTGGAAGTTACGACAGGGGGAAGGTTCATATCTGCAAAGGCGCCTATCTCGGAATGAATACTTTGGTGGTAAAACCTGTAACAATTGGAGAGCGAGCTATAATTGGAGCAGGTTCTGTTGTGACCAAAGATATACCAGCCAATGAAGTTTGGGCAGGAAATCCCGCAAAATTTATAAGAAAACGGTAGGATTAATTCATATGGACATTATATCATTCTATAGGGTAGAACGTTGGCTATTTGAACGCCATATTCCGGTTTTGCCCAAAATCGTACAACTATTGATTTTTCTCATTTTCAATTCAAAAATAACCGCTGATTCAAAAATAGGAAAAGGGTCATACTGTGTGTGCAAAGGGATTAGCACTGTCTTAATACCGGGAACAGAAATCGGAGAAAATTGCGTATTAGGATTGCGATTTTCTACTGTACGGCAGTTTCCATATAAAGAAGTTCCTTGTCTAAAGAATAATGTTTGGGTGGGACCTAATGTTATTATTGCTGGCCCTGTTGTAATAGAAGATGATGTGGTAATCGCTGGAAATTCATTTGTCAACCGAAGTGTTCCCAAAGGTGCTATTGTAGCAGGATGTCCGGCAAAGATTATTGGCTGGAGAAAGAATCTTGATTATGCGATTGAGACAAACCCAAAGTATAAAGATGGCCGTATGCCATTCTTGACAAAATGAATAACACCAATGAATGATATTGCAGATGCTTTTTATAAGCTAAAAATTTATTGTGAGACTGAACATTTCAAGGGTTGGGATCCGTATGATGGTCTCAACTCTAAAATTTTTCAGGCAATTCCGCTGCTGAAAAAGTCTGTATTGTGCAGATTGATGGTCATACAAGGTTTCAAGCGTTGCCCTTTCAATATGAGACGGATGGCTTTCGTTCCGAAAGAGTATAACGCAAAAGGTATCGGGCTGTTCTTGTCCGGATATTGCAATCTGTATAAAGTTGTGGAAAATCATCCGCAATTATCCGAAAAAATGGGAACGTTGGAGATGATAAAGGCTCGGATTGAAGAATTGGCAGAGTTGCTTATATCCTTACAATCTAAAGGCTACAGCGGTGCTTGCTGGGGGTATAACTTCGATTGGCAGGCACGCCGTCTGTTTCTTTTTCCCAAATTCACGCCCACAGTAGTTGCTACAAATTTCTGTGCCACGGCACTGATGCAGGCATATGAAATAACTAGGAACAAACACTATTTGGAGATTGCATTAAGTGCAGCGGATTTTGTAATAAAAGATTTGCATCGCACGCCGTATAATGGTGGCTTTCTCTTTTCTTATAGTCCGTTAGAGGGTAATGACACTGTGTTCAATGCTTCGCTGCTCGGTTCTCGATTGTTGAGTTATTGTTTTTATTATACACAACAGGAGGAATACAAAAGACTAGCGGAGCTATCCATTAAAGCCTGTTGTTCCGGGCAACGGGAAGACGGGGCTTGGGTATATGGAATGCTCCCCGTACAGAATTGGGTAGACAGCTTTCATACAGGATATAATTTAGATGCGCTGATCGCTTATCAAGAGTTGACAGAGGATCATGCTTTCAATGGTTACATCGAAAAAGGTTTCGACTACTATGTCAATCATTTTTTCGAAGCGGACGGAACTCCTAAATATTATGATAACCGAATGTATCCTATTGACATCCATTGTCCAGGGCAGCTATTGATAACATTGACCCGCCTACATAAGATGAAAAAATATGAGGAACTTGCCAAAAAAGTATTGCAATGGACAATCCGAAATATGCAAGATAAAAAGGGGTATTTCTACTACCAATTAAAACCTGGCATCAGTTCTAAAATCTCGTATATGCGATGGAGTAATGCATTTATGTTTAATGCAATGTCGCATTATTTACTCGCAATATAAAATTTCCAACATAAATGAATAAAGTTTCTTTAAACGGAGTCGAAATATATCCGTTCGATTCCGAACAGTCTTTGTTGTCTTTTGTAAACGATAATAAGGGCATATTAGTAGCCATAAATGCTGAGAAAATTTTACATGCTACAGATCAGACACGAGGAATTATCAATCGGAACATAGGGTATTGCGATGGAGCCGGCGCACAAATGGCTCTCAAACAAAAAGGTTTTGAAAATGCGTGTAAAATTCCCGGTTGTGAGTTGTGGCTCAAAATTGTAGCTCAATTTTATAGAGAAAAGACTTTTTATTTGATAGGTGGTAAACCTCAAATCATAGAAGAAACTGTGTCTAAACTGCGTAAAGAATATGCAGGGATTCACATTATCGGTTATCGGGATGGATATATCAAGGCAAACGAGGAACGGGAAAGACTTATAAAAGACATAACCGAAAAAAGACCTGATGTGGTATTTGTGGCTATGGGGTCTCCTAAACAGGAATTACTGATGGAAGAAATACAGCATAGACACAAAGCCATCTTTCAAGGATTAGGCGGCAGCTTCGATGTATATACTGGCCATGTGGAAAGGGCTCCTAAATGGTGGGTGAACCACAATCTTGAATTTGCCTATCGGTTGCTCAAAGAACCGAAAAGAATAAAACGGCAAATTCACTTGATAAAGTATGCCTGGTGGCTGATAACTAAAAAATTATAGAACAATGAAGAAGGTAATGCTGGTCTTCGGGACTCGTCCGGAGGCCATTAAGATGGCTCCGTTGGTGAAGGAGTTCCAAAAAAAATCAGCAGACTTTGAAACAATCGTCTGCGTGACGGGGCAGCATCGTGAAATGCTCGATCAGGTGTTGCAGATATTCGATATCAAGCCGAATTATGACTTGAACATCATGAAGCAGGGGCAAGATCTGTATGATGTAACCGCCCGTGTGCTGACCGGGATGCGTGATGTGTTGAACAAGGCGAAACCTGATGTGGTATTGGTGCACGGTGACACAACCACTTCTACTGCCGCCGCACTCGCAGCTTTCTATCAGCAGATCCCTGTAGGTCATGTAGAAGCGGGCCTGCGTACCCACAACATATACAGCCCTTGGCCGGAGGAGATGAACAGACAAATAACAGGGCGCATTGCCACCTATCACTTTTCTCCGACCGCTTTAAGCAAGAAAAATCTGTTGACGGAAGGTGTGCAGGAGGACAAGATAACCGTAACAGGGAATACGGTCATCGATGCCCTTCATATCGTTGTTGATAAAATAAAGACTGACGGAGCTCTACAACAAGAACTTGCCGGGGTGCTGGAAAAAGCGGGTTACGATACCTCACGGCTTGCTGATGGCAAGAAACTCGTTTTGATAACCGGACACCGACGTGAAAATTTCGGAGACGGATTCATCAGCATGTGCACAGCCATTAAGGATCTGACGGCAAAATATCCATATGTGGACTTTGTCTATCCGATGCACTTGAACCCCAATGTCCGCAAACCTATCCATGAAGTATTCGGGGAGAATTTGAATAGTTTGGGAAATATGTTCTTTATCGAACCATTGGAATATCTGAGTTTCGTGTTCCTGATGGAAAAAGTGACCCTTGTCCTTACCGACAGCGGTGGTATTCAGGAAGAGGCTCCGGGGTTAGGCAAACCGGTACTGGTGATGCGTGACACCACCGAACGTCCGGAGGCGTTGGATGCAGGAACGGTAAAATTGGTAGGAACCGATTATAACAAAATTGTCTCCGAGGTATCGATTTTATTGGATGATGCATCTGCTTATGAGCAAATGAGTAAAGCCATTAATCCTTACGGTGACGGAAAAGCGTGTATGCGTATAACGCAAACACTTAATGTTCGGTTGTAACTTTTGTATTTTCTTGACACATTCACCAGAAGAAATATGTTAGTACCGAAGGTGAATGTCGTATTGCAGGCGGACAAAGACATCGGCAGCATAACAGAGGCAGACATTTGGCTCAATTGTATGGACGGCAACGGTAACTTCTTGTCTGTGGCTGCGGAAGACCATACCGGCGACGGACATTACATTGCCACCTTGCCGTTAGACTACAGCCCGGTAGAGCCTTTCATCCAAGTTCACTTGAATGAAATGGTCTATGATTACCTGTCCATTCCGAATTTCAAAGCGGGACAGGAATGTCAAATCTCGCTTATACTCGGTACGGACGGGCTTCGCACACCGGGAATAGGAGCTGAAATCGACGACTGGGAAGTTGTGGAAGGAGATGTCACATTCGTAAAATGACAAAATATAATAAATGACGCCTGCTGGTTTTGTTATCATTGGCAGGCGTTTCACTTTTTATCCCTCATTCAGGAATCCCGGCATTTACCGAGTGTTCCGCTTGTTCTGCACGTCTTTTTCCCATTTCGATGTGAAGGATTTACCACAAAGGGCTTGGAGAAGAAGAAACACATAGCAGAACTGAAAATCCGACCTAGCTAAAAAGAAAAACAGATTTCTTATTTATGCCTTCAGACTCCGGACAAATTAACTCTATAGTTTTTTGAGCATTCCTTCGTTCGTATTGGGATTTATGGTTATTTTTGTAATTCAATCAATAATATGACGATAATGGCAAAGACATACCAAAGGACTAAATTACAAGAAGTCACGATCAGAGGATATAAATCCATAGCCTATGACAGACCTGTGACCTTGAAGCTGGGTGATGTCAGCATCTTGTTGGGTGCCAACGGTGCAGGCAAGAGCAATATCATCAGTTTTTTCCGGATGCTGAGCTACATGATGAGCAAGTCATTCGGGAGATATGTGGAAATATCGGGCACGTCTCATGCCTTGCTGCATTACGGCATTAAACGGACACCGGTCATGTCCGGAGAACTGAAGTTTGCCGACAGCAATTCCATGGATGTTTATGGCTTTTCATTGGCCAATGCCACTCCCGACAGGCTGATTATCACGGAAGAGCGGATTACATGGCATCGCAAGGGGGAGAAAAAGCCCTATGAGATAGCACTGGAACCGAATTTCAAGGAGTCCGCTCTCGCAGAGTGTGAGGATCCGGTTGCCAAAACTATTTTCCAGATGCTTTCTTACTGCAAGGTATATCAGTTTCACGATTCATCGACAGAGGGGCCGCTACGTCAGGCTTGTCCCGTCGAGACGGCCAATTACCTCCAGTCGCACGGAAACAATCTGCCTTCTTTCCTGCTGTTCCTGCGGGAGAACTACAAGGATGCCTACAACCGGATTGTTGACTATGTCCGTGACGTAGTTCCCCAGTTCCAGGACTTCTATCTGGAGCCCGTGGGTGGTATCATTTCTCTCCGGTGGATAGATAATTCTGCCACGGACTATCGTTTCAATGCCTACCAGTTCTCCGACGGATCTATCCGTTTCATTGCCCTGGCCGCCTTGCTTCTGCAGCCTGCCCAGACAATGCCCAACGTCATCATTTTGGATGAACCGGAACTTGGCTTGCATCCCTATGCCATCAGCCAGCTGGCAGAAATGATTAAGGATGCGTCCATACACGCACAGGTCATTATTGCCACGCAGAGCAAGGATTTGGTCGATCATTTCGACATCGGCGATATCTCTGTGGTGGAAATGAACAAGGAAACGCAGGCAACCTCTGTCACTCACCTTGACGCCAAAGAATATCATCTTTGGCTTCAGAACTATACGGTGAGCGAACTTTGGGACAAAAACATCATAGGAGGACGTCCCGTATGAAAGCGAAGATTATTCATGTCCTTTGTGAGGGACAGACGGAACAGGGATTTGTGGAGGAAGTGTTGCGTCCCTACCTGCAAGCGCAAGGTGTGGCAGGTGTAAAAAGCATCCTGATTACCACTAACAAGAAAAAGAATGCCCGTGGTGGAATGCTGAGCTATGCTCAGGCGGTGACAGACCTAGAACTGTTGCGGAAAATGAAGATGGACGGCGAATACGAACGTCATGTTTTCACAACGATGTTCGACCTCTACGCATTGCCGGATGATTTTCCCGGTTATGAAGCAGCCAAAGCAATCGGTGAGCCTTACGCCCGTGTCGCAGCATTGGAAACGGCGTTTGCTGAAGCAATCAACGATAGTCGTTTCATTCCCTATATTCAGCTGCATGAATTTGAAGCTCTGCTCTTTTGCGGTATTGACTATCTGGCAAAGCGTTACCCCGGTTGTGAGAAACGCTGCGAACAGCTGAAAAAAGACCTGGAGAAAACCAGCAACCCCGAGCTGATAAACAATAGTCCGGAAACGGCTCCGAGCAAACGTATTATCAAGGCGATAGAAGGAGACAAAAAACAGCATTACAACTACAATAAGCCGGCTACCGGCAAAGATGTTACCAAAAGTGTCGGCATGGATGAACTTCGTGCCCGGTGCAGTCACTTCAATGAATGGATAGAAAAGTTGATAGACTGCTGATTCTGTAATCAGATAATATCAAGGTTCTGACAGACAGGTTCGAGTGTTTATCTCAAAAATGGAAGAGATGGGGATTATACAGAAAGAGGGTGTAGGAAGAAATACTCGCTATATAAAGACTGCGAGTTTCCCATCTTTTAATTGAGAAGACAATTTTTGCTCTGTCCAAAAAACAAGTTTTTGGTCAAAAAACAGCACAAATAACTGATTATCAATTATTCTTTCAATGCCCGAAAATCTGTTTTTTTGTACGAAAGAGTTCTTTCACTTTTCTATCCCTCATTCCGGAATTCCGGCATTTACCAGATATTACTAATTAAAAAATTTAGATAAGTAACGAGATGCTAGATTTGATTAGTTGCTCGTAAGGTATAAGGCATCGACATTCTTCTGTTATTTAGTCAGTTGAAAAAATGTAACAATTATTTCTCTGATACCTAATACTTTTTCTATTTACACCATCCACGGATTCTTATACGGATCATAATCCGTCTGGAAAGTAGCCAGTTGCCAGTCGGTGACAGGTTTCTTCGAGTCATCGACTTTGCGGGGAATCTGCGGATTAAGCCGTAGTTTGGCGGCATCATTGAGCCATTTCATGCTATCCTCGTAATCGCGCATGCGGACAACACTGACATTATTCGGAGCAATGAGTTTCGTGAGTTCGTAGATGGCCAGCCGGACCATGTGCTTCTTGAGATTGTAGTTGCGGGGGTCATGCAACGAGAGGTTCTGCCCGACTTGCGGTGTGTCCGCGTTCACATCCGTTTCCGGGTAAAATACCCGTCCGTCATAAACGACATATTCGTGTTCCGACAACTCATAGGCATTGTATGATGAATCGTAATCGGCTATGGCTCCCCAGCAGTCGGAAACCATCGGGTCAAGATTGTAATCGAAACCTTCAAGCGTCATCAAAGTATAGAATGCTCCTTCATACTCGACGACTGCCCACAGAGGATACTCGACAGGCTGCCATAACGAGGCTTCCGCCTCGATCCAACCGCCGACCAACGGGATACGGACATCATCGAACTTGTACCCGTTTTCATTAAGACAAGTATAAACAATGCCGTTATAATTCACTTTATCTCCCGGATAATAGGTGTTGAACTGGGAATAATTTACAACTTGTCCCGCATCGACACGGATATCAGAACTCTCTTCCCAATAGACAACCGTTGCCGGCTTGCGATAGCCGCTGACGGAGCGTATCACCTCATGGATTTGTCCCTCGAAATAGACATGCACACCCACGGGATAGGTAATCCGACGGTCGTATTCGGCGATATATTTTCCTTTTGCAAGTTCCTTTTCAATCTCGTAGTTCTCCGACAAATATTCCACGATACTCATCTCCGTCGATTCTTCCGCCTGGATGAATCGTGCATCATTGCCCCGCGTGAGTTGTGCCAGGGCTTCCGGAGTAATTATCCCAAGATAGTCGTCATTATTGAGAAACCGTCTGTACATATCCTTGTTCCGTTATTAGTATGAAAATCCTTCCTGAATTACCGATGTGGATACCACATACCCGTTCCCGTCGCCTCCGCTCTTGAACTTGTACCAGCTGTCACGCAGGTAGTAACAGAGCAGGTAGTCAAGGCAGTCGGACAAGTGCCCGTACCGTTCATATTTGACACCGGTTTTCGGGTCGGTGGTCTTCTGTTTGCTCTTGGTACCGTCCTCGTTACGAAGCTGGTAAATCAGATCCTGGGTAAGTTTGCGACATTTGATATCGATTTGTATCTCCCAGCCTTCATAGCCCCCGAATACCTCGTTGACGAACTCGCACCGTGTAGCCTGCGGAGGCTGCTTGCGTAATAGCTTTACCTTCGGTCGCAGGATTCCTCTGCCGAAAGTGTCCGTGATGATGGTATAGTTGTTGATGCCGTCCTCGTTGGTGGTGGAGCGTTGTAACCCGGAAGGGTCACCGGTCACATCCACTCCGCCAATATGCTTGTCCCGGTAAAGTTTTAAGCGTACTTTCCGTGCCAACGCAGGTGTGTTGTTCTCCTTTTCCTCCGGCTTGCCGAGTATCTCTTCCAGTATATAGACCTTCCTGTTTTCATAGTCTATTTGTGCGGAGAGTACCGACATTTGGGGGGCAACATTGAAGTCCCACACCGTGATGAGCGGCTTGATCGGATCGTACGCTTTTTCTTTCAGTCCGGTAACGAGATGCCGGGAGCCGTCGAAACTGTTATAAATCGCCATATCGTTGGCTTCCACGAAATCCCAGTTGCCATAGAGCAGGCGTTCTTTTGTCGCCTGGTCCCGGATCTTGTTCAGGGCCGCCTCGTACACCTGACGGAAAGCGATATTCGGGTTGTCAAACACGGAGAAAGGTATATACGCTTCACCCTCGCGGCAGATGACCTTGTCTCCGTTTTCGTCCTGCACGAAGCGGGAACGCACCCAGTTAATTGTCGGATTGGTGGTGAGCAGCATTCTCGGGGTCTTGAATGTCTCATGGGTTCTCCAGCGGAGACGGGAGAACAGCACTTCGACGGCCCGTTCCGAGATTTCCGACACCTCGTCCACCATGGCGATGGTATATTCCGAAGAGCCGAAACGCTCGAAGTTGGGGTCGCTGGGGATATCCGCCATCTCCTTCATGATGATGACCGAGTCATTCCAGAATGTGAGCGTGCCTTCGAGGTTGTTTATCTTGTAGTTTGTATCCTCTTTCAGTCCCCAGTCCTTCAGAATCGACTTGATGGTGTTCCATGTCGATTCCTTTAACGACTTGAGTGTCTTACGGGCCACCACCGCACGGATATTCTCGAACCGAATACATGAAGACACCAGCCAAACGCTGCCGATATACGATTTTCCGCCGCCGGCCGCTCCGCCTCCCAGTATCAGCTGCGGCAGGTTCTGCGACTTGCAATGCCTGCATTGAGGCCTGTACTGAGGGTTGCCTTGCTGGTCATAACCGATAAGGATTTGCTCGATCTCCCCGCCACAATGGGGACAATAGTTCGGTTGCAACAGTTTCCAGAGTTCATACTGCCGTGGGGACGGTTTGAACTCGATGCGCAGGTTTCTGGGTGGTTTGAGCCTGTTGACCGCCATTCGATTTATATAATCTGAATGGTTATGTCCCTTTCGGACTCGAGCATGGCATACAGTTTTTGGAATGTAGTACGGGATTCCAAAACTTTTCCCTTGACCGTATTCTTTCCCACGATGATACAGCCGGCGGAATCTCCCTCGGTGTTGCCTGAATGGATTAGGATGCCAAGGAAATGCGGTACATCGTGCAGATATGGCATTTTTTTCTTGTACTTGGGGCTGTACTGAAGGGTAACTTTATAAGTCCCGGCAGGAATGGCGGTCTTGGAATAGACCTTCTCCCTGCATGTGCAGGAACGGCCGCGAGGAGTATCCGGACAGGTTGCCGGAAGTTTCCTCACGGCATCTTCGATGGTGTTACAGAAAAATTTGCCGTTGATGGACAGGTCGCCTATGGTATAGGTCTGACCTTTGAATTTGCGGTTGAGTGTCAGCTTCATACTTCGATACTATTTGTATCGAAAGAGTAGAGACGGACGCCGGCTAATGTTTATTATATGTGTTTGTAAAAGGAGGATATTTCAGGAAATGATGTATCTTTGTGACCGGATTGACAGTATTTAATCAAGAGTTAATATGACAAAAGCGGATATCGTCAGGGAAATAGCAACGCAGACCGGTCTGGAGAAGCAGGTCGTGTTACAAGTTGTCGAAGGATTCATGGATAGCGTAAAGTCTTCCATGATAAACGGCGAGGAGGTTTATCTTCGCGGCTTCGGTTCTTTTATCATCAAACACCGTGCGGAAAAGACAGCACGCAACATAAGCAGGAATACCACGATAATAGTGCCTGCCCACAATATCCCGGCATTCAAACCGTCAAAAGCCTTTGCAGGAAGGATGAAATCAGACAAATAAGGTGATTATATGCAACAGGAGCGTTATTCAGATGCTCCTGTTACTTTATACAGGGCAACGAGGTTGGCATTGTCCGATTGGAACAGGAAACGGCCGTTGCTTAAAAGGCATTCGTGGATGGTGTTGTCATTAGGATCCGACTCCAATAAAGCCCCCGCCTTGTTTTCATCGATAAGAAGCATTTCTATGCCTTGTACGGTAGCGGCAGTTGCATCGGCCGGAATTTTCAAAAGTTCATCCATCAGATTCATGTCGTTCATAATATCTCCGTATTTGGCTTGAGTCCCGTCAAGCATTCAATGTACCAAGACCAAAAAGCGTGGGACATAACCCGTAGCACCGAGGTTCTGGTAAACCTATCCGCAAACAAGTTAAGCCCACGCAAAAGCATAGGCGAAAACTGTTTGTCCTGCGGATAAGTGAAATTTACCAGATTTCGGTGCATGACAAAAGCTAACGCTTTCCGTATTTTATTATGTTGTTCTGCCAATATGGTTTTTATGCCGCATCTGCAGAAGAACCGGCATTATGTGATAACGACCGGACGTGTAAAGGCTATTTCTTGGATTCTTCCAAGGAAACCTTACGAAACTCTTTCATCAGTTTTTCCAATTCCAACGAAGTCTTGCGGGCACGGGTACCTGCGGCCTTGTTGCCTTTTTCAATCTGAAGTGCCGCATCCGTGGAGAATGTAGCATATACTTCCTGTATCTTTGAAACCAACTCTTTCATATAAATATTATTTAAGTTATTGACTACAAAGGTAGTGAAAATAATCAAGAATAAGAGCGATTCTGTCAATATAATAAATATCACATTGGTAATCAATGACTTTTAACAGCCATTATACCGTATGATTTATCCATCAGAGAAATTGTCAAGGTGTTTACAACTTTATGGATATGTCTGGTCAGAACATTTCTTCCATCTGCCGCTTGATTTCTTCCCGCTTTGTATTCTTGTAGTAATGCTTATAGATGGTCAATGGGCTGTTACCAGCCATCTCTGCAACCACATACGGATTGTTACCGGCATCTACCATCTTCGATATGAAAGAGCCACGGGCGGAATACCATGTGATGTTTTCTTTAATGCGCAGCATCTTGCATGCTTTCGTCAAGGTTTGTGAAAGGCGTGTGGAAATTTGCTTGACACGTGTAGTCTTCTTGGAAGTGGTCGTGTGTTTATGAGTAAAAACAGGAAATACATAATTTCCATAACTTTGCCCACGGTATTTATTCATGATGGCTTTTGCTTTACTGAGTAATTCCGGTTTGGCTGTTTTGGGAAACTTGATACGTTCATAGACGATGCGGTCTTCCTGGACCAAATCCCATGTCAGGTTACATACATCGACATTCGCCATACCTCCGGTATAGTAGCTGAACAGGAACAAATCAAGATGCAACTGCTCTTTTTTCGTAAACAAGGTACGGTCAACATTTGCGATTTTAGCTATGACTGTTTCCGGAACTGCTCTTGAAGTGGTTTCCGGCCAATTAATATCATCACCGAGACAGAGGAAGTTATCCATATTCACCCCGTACATCTCTTTCTTTTCTGCCTGCCTGCATACGGCACGGAGCAACCTTAGTTTGTGTGTAAGTCCGGCCTTGTTGCCATTTCTGATACCTCTTTCTTTAAGCCAAAACGCAAAGTCAAGAAGAAACTCTTCTGTAATATCCGTAAAGAAATAAGAGGAAAAGGCTTTTTCATATTTTTCCTTTGTAAACGCCTGCAGTTCACGCTTGAGATAGACATACCGTTTAGCATTGGTCGTGCTGTCGACAATCTGACCGTTCTTGATGCGTTTCTTGTTTTTGAATGTCTCTTCAAGATAATCGATCATCTGCTGGACACTCTTTACTTTGACCTCGGGTTTGGCCGCCTTGATTTCATCGAAGCAATGTGATAGCTGGACGGGCGACCAGTTCCTGCCTTCCATCTCCCAGGTATCGGCGACATGCAGATATTTGGTTCGCAAATCGAAAAGCAGTTTGTTCTTGGTAGTGGCCTCCGCACTCCCTACACGGAAACTCTGAGACTTGACATCCCAGTCTTTTAATAGCCCTGTGATGTTTATAACCTTCGGCACACGGGCGTAACCGGTCTTGAAGAAAATTATCTCCAGCTTGACCATCTTGGTGTCTTTCGGGTTCTGCTTACCCCTGATGTTAATCGTGTACATAGACTGATAACGAGTTAGTTAATGACTTATTATTAATTCGCATTAGTAGGAATCAATTGGTATTAATTAACCTACATAGAAACCTACATGAAAAGAGTAGTTTCCTTAGCGAAATAATGTTTATACGGATAAATCCGTACTTGTGTCATTTACTAACTCGTTATCAATCAACTATTTTTCCTAATCACAAAAGTTGTGTCCGAAAAAAGGGTGTGCCTTTACAGAAGTGCCCTCATTTTTTCTATCCTGATACCACAACTGCCAGCTATTAAAGAGATTTTGCCAAATGGAATAAAAGGCTAAAAACACGGAGGCTAATGGATTCAAATACGTGTTTGCCATCCAGATGCCCATGGCGGTGTTTTTTTGGCCTAATAGTTGACCTCCGGCTATGCGATCGCCGTATTTGCCTCCCAGCCATTTGCCTGTTGCGAAGTGGATGGTGCAGGTGATGACGGATGAAATTCCTAGGGCGAGAATCGTGTTTTCATTGCCTTTCCCGTGGATGAATATAAAGTTAATGGTTTGTCCTAACGTGAGCAGTAGGCATATGGCCCAGAGATAAAATGAGATGCCCTTATAGCGACTGAGAAAATGGTTGGTTTTAGGGAAAAATACTTGCAAGACAAGTACCACGAAAAACGGTAGGGCAATCACCGGGCTGATTTTGCTGAGAATCAATAGAAAAGAATTTATAAAAGACATATCTTGATGCGAACCGATGAAAGAGAAATATACAGGAGCGATAATGGCTACCATGAGATTTCCCACGATTGTGTAAGTGGTGGTTGTTTCTCTCTTGGCTCCAAGCATGCTGGCAATGACAACAACGGAAGCTGCCACGGGACATAGAATCCCGATTAAAATGCCTTGAGCCACAGTTTCGTTAGGGTATACCGATCTTATGGTGTAATAGCCTCCGATGCTGACCACGATCTGGAATAGCATGAGCCACAAATTCATGGAGGAGATGTGTAACTTCCGTAAATCAACGGCCACGAAATTTAGGAGTAGAATGATAAAAATGAAATAGGGTACAATCCAGGCTAACAAGCTACACCAACTGTGTAATAGAAGCCCTAGGATGATGGCCATCGGAAGTATATAACTACGTAATTTAGACATGATTGCTAATGGATTAAAAACGGTGCGAAATTACGAAATCCGAACGGGAATTATGTTGTTGTTATGTAAGTTTTTGCTTTTGTTTTATTCTTCGGAGGTTTCATGGACTTGTCGGTTATTTCTGAATTGTAGGGGAGTCATGCCCGTGTGTTTTTTGAAAAAACGGGCAAAAAAGGAAGAGTTCGGGTAGTTAAGTTCCTCGGAAATCTGGATGATGCTCATGTCTGATGATTTCAATAACACTTTGGCTTCTTGCAGGCTGAAATTCGTGATCCAGTGGTAGAGGGTGCAATCGGTGGTTTGTTTTAATATGCTCGACAGGTATTTCGGTGTCATGCAGAGTTTGTCGGCGTAGAATGATGGAGAACGTTCTTGTTTGTGGTGTTGATGCAGTAGTCGGAAGAAATCATCTACGACTTGTTTTTGGCGATTGGTCCCCACTAGTACGGCTTGGCGGGAATAGATGAAACTGAGTTCAGCAATAAAGGAGAAAAGTAAGGCTTTGATGATTTCTTCCCGGGAGGGATGATCGAGTCTGGCAGCCTGACGGGTAATGAAAATGAAAAATTCATCCAGATGGTTGTATTCTTCTGTCGTTAGGGATAGGTAGGGTTTATTACCTATTCTCTCCGAGATTCCCGATTTGAGGACGAACGGGAAATCTACCATGAAGTCAAAGCTATAAGACAGGCATTTACATGTGAAATCGTCTGACAGGTAATGATTCTCGACCAGGTGGAAAGGTAAAAGAGAGAGTAGCGTGCCGGGATGGGCGAGATAGTCTTTGCCGTTGATTTTCAGATGGCCTTCTCCGACGGTGATCATGATGACGGTTAGCCCGTTGTGGTCGTTGCGTCGTGGTTTGTGGAGAGGGAATAGCCGGATAAAGAGTTCTTTGTTTAACATGGAAATAAAAAAATTTCCAAGAGAGGGGATTGCCGTGCTGTTTGATATGTCCTTCCCTTTTTGCATGTGCTCTGATTTCACGTTCCGGGAACAAAGATAAGGTATTTGCACGAAAAAGCATTATAGGGCAAATCTATGGATGATTAGGACGAAAGCATTTGTGGGATGTTGAGGATATTCGCGGCGTGAAAATGATAAATATTAGAGGTTATGGAACAGAAAAATTCGAAAATTTACATACTTATTGTCGTCGGAATGGTGTCGGCTCTGGGACCTTTTGTGACGGACTTTTATTTGCCGGCATTTCCCAGTTTGGTAACTTATTTTGACACGACGGCCTCGCAAGTGCAGTTGAGCTTGACGTTTAGCATGATTGGTTTGGCCGTGGGACAGATATTTTTGGGCCCGTTGAGTGATAAATTTGGACGAAAGCGACCGCTGGTGATCTCGATGTTCTTTTTTGTCTTGTCGTCGGTTGCTTGTGTTTTTTCGCCGAGCATAGAGATTTTCATCTTGGCCCGTTTCATCCAGGGATTTTCGGGTGCGGGAGGAATCGTGATTTCGAAGTCGATCGCAACCGATCTGTACGGGGGAAAGGATTTGGCGAAATTCTTTTCCATGTTGGCTTGTGTGCAGGGATTGGCCCCGATTTGCGCACCCGTGTTGGGAGGATTGTTACTGATGGTGACGAATTGGAGAGGGATATTCGGATTACTGGTGTTGATCGGGTTGTTGTTGTTATCGGTATTATTCCGGTTTCATGATTCGTTGTCTAAGGAGAATCGGTTGCCAGGGGAGTTGAAGGAGCGATTTGTTTATTATAAAGAGGTGTTGTGGCATCGAAAATTCATGTATTTCGTGCTGATTCAGGTTTTGGGGATGGGAGTAATGTTTTCATATATTGCGTCTTCACCGTTTGTTTTTCAGGAACATTATCATCTTTCTCCTGTCATGTATAGCATTTGTTTTGCTTGTAATGCCGTGGCAATTATGCTGGGTAGTTTGAGTGTGGTTCGTTTCCGATCGAACGAACATGCATTGCGGGTGGGCGTATGCGGGTTTATGTTCTTGTGCTGTTGCACTGGTGCGGCTCTCTGTTTGGAATTATCCGTTATTATTATTGAAATTGTCTTTTTCTTGTTTCTTTTTTTCTTGGGGATTATATTGCCGACTTCCACGACGCTGGCTCTGAATCTGGAAAGACAAAATTCGGGTACAGCCTCTGCAATACTGGGTTTTTTGACCTTCTTGGGGGGAGGGATTGTTTCGCCTTTGACGGGTATAGGAAATATCCTTTATTCGACGAGTGCTATTATGTTCGTGTGTTGCGTGTTGATTCTAGTTTGTACGTGGAGAGTTTTGAAGATGACAAGGGCTTGAGAAAATACCGGACGTGCGTGTAATTTGTCTTCTGAAATCTTTATATTTGTAAAGAAAAGCGAGATGGAGGGGGGGAGAATGTACTAGTATAGTGTGACGTGTAATGAAGTATGTGGTTGTTTTAATATCGCAAAAACTATTTTCAATATGGATTTGTTTACGATCGTGACCGCACGTGCGGATTATGAACAAGGAGCGTTGGTGATTATTGATCAGACGCAACTTCCTGGACGGGAAGTGTATTTGGCGTTGAAAACTTCGGAGGAAATTTGGGAGGCTATTTATTTGTTAAAGGTAAGGGGTGCGCCTGCTATCGGGGTGGCTGCGGCATACGGGGTTGCCGTGTGTATGCAAAAGGTGGCCGCGACTGGGTTTGACGATTTCTACCGGGAGTTTTCAAGGGTGAAGGACTATTTGGCGTCTTCTCGCCCCACGGCGGTGAATTTGTTTACGGCATTGGAGCGTTTGAATCGTGCGTTGCTGAAGCATCAAGGTGTGGGAGTGGAAATTTTGAAACAAGTCTTGCGTGAAGAGGCCGAGGCAATTCGGAAAGAAGATGCGGAAGCGTGTCGAAAAATCGGGGAGCATGGTTTGTCTTTGTTAAAGCCGGGCATGGGATTGCTTACACATTGTAACGCGGGACATTTGGCGGTTTCGGAGTACGGCACGGCCTTGGCTCCCATTTATCTGGGGCAGGAACAAGGATTTGGTTTTTCGGTTTTTGTTGACGAGACCCGTCCGTTATTGCAGGGGGCGAGGTTGACAGCCTTTGAGTTGCAAAAAGCGGGTGTGAACGTGACCCTGATATGTGATAATATGGCCTCCTCGGTGATGAAACAGGGGTGGGTGCAAGCCGTACTGGTCGGGTGTGACCGTGTGGCTGCCAATGGTGACACGGCAAATAAAATCGGAACTTCGGGTGTGGCAGTATTGGCTAAATATTATGGCATCCCGTTTTACGTGCTGGGACCGACCTCGACTATTGATATGGATTGCCCCACGGGGAAAGAGATTAAGATCGAGGAACGTGATCCGGCAGAGGTGACCGAGAAATGGTACGATCGCAGAATGGCTCCAGAGGGTATTCACGTGTACAATCCAGCCTTTGATGTGACTCCTGCCGAGTTGATCACGGCAATTATCACGGAAAAGGGAATCGCCTATTTCCCGTTTAACGATACATTCCGGGAATGGAAAAAGAATAAATAATCGAGTCATTTTGACATATTGTATGTAAAATGTAAAGACAAAATGTCGGTCGTGCAATAAGAGTTGTTAGGGGAAATGAAAATAAATGATTCATATTCTTGTTGATTTTTAATGTTTTAGATTAAAACGCTTTTCCGCTTTTCAATATGAAGCTTTTAGATAAGAGTTTCGGTATATACTTTGTAATTTTAGGAAGCAGAAAGGAGAAAATGAGACTATGAACATGAACAATTATACAATTAAGTCGCAAGAGGCTGTTCAGGCAGCCGTGCAACTTGCACAAGAAAAAGGTCAGCAAGCCATCGAGACGGGACATCTGTTGAGAGGCGTGATCGAGAAAGGTGAAAATATCACGAACTTCATTTTTAATAAGTTGGGTATTAATAGCCGAAATGTTTTGGCGGCGTTGGATCGGATCGTGGATGGATACCCGAAGGTTTCGGGTGGTTCTCCCTATTTGTCCGATGAGGCCAATAAAGTGCTGGAGAAAGCCACGAAGTTGGCGGGAGAGATGGGTGACCAGTATGTTTCTCTGGAACATATTATATTAGGGTTATTGTCCGTGAAGGATCCGGTTTCCGGGCTGTTGAAGGATGCGGGTATGACGGAAAAGGAAACCCGTGCGGCTATTGACGAGTTGCGGAAAGGATCGAAAGTGAATTCCCAATCGGCAGAAGATAATTACGATGCTTTGGGAAGGTATGCAATCAATTTAAATGAAAGGGCTCGGAACGGTAAACTTGACCCCGTGATCGGGCGTGATGATGAAATCCGTCGGGTATTGCAGATATTGTCCCGGAGGACGAAGAATAACCCGATATTAATCGGTGAACCGGGTGTTGGTAAAACGGCGATTGCCGAGGGATTAGCACAACGTATCGTGAACGGGGATGTGCCTTCAAATCTAGCTTCCAAGAGTATTTACTCCTTGGATATGGGAGCATTGATCGCTGGGGCAAAATATAAAGGAGAGTTCGAGGAACGTCTGAAATCGGTTGTTAACGAGGTGTTAGCTTCAGAAGGTGAAATTATTTTGTTTATTGATGAGATTCACACGTTGGTGGGTGCCGGTAAATCGGATGGAGCTATGGATGCGGCGAATATTTTGAAACCGGCTTTGGCTCGTGGAGACCTGAGGGCTATCGGTGCGACGACGTTGAATGAATACCAAAAGTATTTTGAACAGGATAAGGCTTTGGAACGTCGGTTCCAGAAAGTGATGATTGACGAACCGGACGTGATGAGCGCCATCAGTATCATGCGTGGATTGAAGGAACGTTACGAGAATCATCACAAAGTGCGTATCACGGATGATGCCATCATCGCATCCGTGGAGTTGTCCCACAGGTATATTTCCGATCGTTTCCTGCCGGATAAGGCTATCGACTTGGTAGATGAGGCGGCTGCCCGTCTGCGTTTGGAGATGAACTCCGTGCCGGAGGAGATTGATGAATTGGATCGTAAGATCAAACAACTGGAGATTGAGAAAGAGGCGATCAAACGGGAAGGAAAGAGCAAGAAGTTGGATGAGATTCAAAAAGAATTGGCTGATTTGAACCAAGAACGCACGAAATTACGTGCCCAATGGGAATCGGAACGTTCTTTGATCGATGAGATTCAAAAAGATAAAGATGCGATAGAACAATATAAGTTTGAGGCAGACCGGGCCGAACGGGAAGGTGATTACGGGAAGGTGGCCGAGATTCGTTACGGTAAGATCAAAGAAGCCGAGCGGCGTATTGAAGAGGTGAAGGCTAAGTTGGCAGATATGAAGCATGGCAATTCATTGATCCGGGAAGAGGTGACGGAAGATGATATCGCGGCTGTCGTGTCTAAATGGACGGGAATTCCGGTTAACCGGATGATGCAGAGCGAGCGTCAGAAGTTGCTGCATTTGGAAGATGAGCTGCACAAACGGGTGGTTGGCCAAGAGATGGCAATCACGGCATTGGCCGATGCTGTCCGTCGAAACCGTGCGGGATTGCAGGATGCCAAACGACCGATCGGTTCGTTCATATTCCTGGGAACTACCGGTGTGGGTAAAACCGAGTTGGCTAAGGCGTTGGCAGAGTTCCTGTTTGACGATGAATCCTTGATGACGCGTATCGATATGTCCGAGTACCAGGAGCGTCATTCCGTGTCTCGGTTGATCGGAGCACCTCCGGGATACGTGGGATATGATGAAGGTGGTCAGTTGACAGAGGCTGTTCGGCGGAAACCGTATTCCGTGGTATTGTTGGACGAGATCGAGAAAGCCCATCCCGATGTATTCAATATCCTGTTGCAAGTGTTGGACGATGGACGTTTGACAGATAATAAAGGCCGGGTCGTTGATTTCAAAAATACGATCATTATCATGACCTCCAATATCGGTGCGCACATTATTCAGGAGCGTCTGAAAGGTATTGACGAAAATAACCGGGATGAGGTGCTTGATAAGACGAACCACGAGGTTTACGAGATGTTGAAGCAAACTATTCGACCGGAGTTCTTGAACCGTATTGACGAGATTATCATGTTTGCCCCGTTGAAGAAATCGGAAATCGTGGATATCGTACGTTTGCAGTTCAACGGCGTGAAGAAAATGTTGGAAAATAATGGTATTGCCATTGAAATCACGGATAAAGCTGTACAATGGTTGGCCGAGGCCGGGTATGATCCGCAGTTCGGTGCTCGTCCGGTAAAACGGGTTATTCAACGTACTTTGTTGAACGATTTGTCCAAACAGATCCTTGCCGAGGAAGTCTCCAAAGATAGTCGTATCATGGTAGACGTGAAGGATGATAAAATTGTTTTTGAAAACAAATAAATAGTTCGTAAGGTTTTGTTAAGCCCATAAGGCCATGGAAGTGGTTTTATGGGCTTTTCTTATTTTAAAGACCGAACAATATAAAGCATAAATTTTTTCGAAGAAGGGCAATAGCTCGTTTGTAATGGGTCTTTACGCTTGACTCGGCGATGTTTAATTCTTTAGCGATGTCGGGAATGGTTTTGTGGTCGACAACGTGTTTTAGCAATACTTCTTTTTGCTTTTCAGGTAACTGGGAAAGGATTTCGTTTAAACGATGCTGTAATTCTTCGTCAGGTTCTTCATCCGTTATATTTGAAAATAGCATCGCTTCGATAATTTTATCTTGATTGTTATCCTGAATCTTGAGGTTGCGAATGTATTTCAAGCAAGCGTTTTTGACATACGTGAGCAGGTAGGCGATGATGTTACGTTCACCATCGTATTTATCTAAATTGCACCATAACGTGAAATAGGCTTCTTGAACAAGGTCTTCTGCTTCATTCCAATCATAGAGATAACGCATGGCATAATGTCGTAGGTTTGAAAAATATTTGATATATAGTATACGAAACGCTTCTTCGTCATGTTTTTTTATCCTTCGACCAAGTTCTTGTATGTCCAAGTGAGGTTTCACCATATGCCAGATTTTGAATACAAATCTAAGTTATATTTCGATTATCTGCAAAAAAATAAAAAATCTTGTCCCCCGTTTTAAGGGTGAATGGTTATTGCTTTTGAAAACATTTTGATGACTATGGGACATGATGAATATATAGATTGGAAACTATTGGTGTGTCGCATGAACGGGGAATTATCTAAGGAGGAAGAACAGAAGTTTTTGACGTGGCTTGCCAAGGATACCCGACGAAAAGCGTACTATGAGAGGATGGTTGCCGAATGGAACAGTGATACTATCCGTGAGAGTGATATGTCACGGGAGTTGGCAAAATTGGATCAGTTCCTTTATCTGCAGAGGAAGAAAGGGCATCAGGTAATGTTGCGTAGGCGATGGTTGAAATGGAGTGTGGCGGCCGTATTGCTTGTCGGGTTGATCAGTAGTGTGTATATGCTACAACGTACGCGAGTTGAAATCCTCGAGAAGACATCGGTTGCAGTTATTACTCCGGGGAAAAGTAAGGCTATTTTGATTCTGTCTGATGGGACAAGTGTGAACCTTGATCGTGGTGTGGATAGCACGGATACATTCATCGGTGTGGCAAAAATCAAGAGAAACGAGGGAACCATTTTGTTTGAAGAAGACAGGAGAGGGACTGAAATGGAATATAATACAGTGATAACGCCCAAAGGGGGAGAGTACCATGTCGTGTTGAGTGATGGAAGTAAAGTTTGGTTAAATGCTGATTCAAAATTAAAGTTTCCGGTAAATTTTGGAGAGGGAAAACGGGAGGTATTTCTTTCCGGAGAGGCTTATTTTGAGGTCGTGCATGACGAAGGGCATCCCTTTGTTGTAACAACGGATTTGGGAAATGTCAGGGTGTATGGTACGCAATTTAACGTGCGGCGTTATGTTGATGAAGAGGGAATTAGAGCAACCTTGGTGGATGGAAGTGTCGGCTTTGCTAAAAATGGGCAGAAAGAAGATGAATACGTAAAAATAGAGCCTGGTTATCAAGTTCGTTACGAGGAAGGGCAGGAAGTTATTGTTCAAAAAGTAAAAGTATATAATGAGATTGCTTGGAAAAATCATCAATTCAGTTTTGAACGGAAACCGTTGGATGAAATCATGAAAGATTTTATGCGGTGGTATGATGTGAATATTACTTTCGAAGACGAATCCTTGCATGAACTTTATTTTTCAGCAACATTGAATCGTTATGGGAATATTGAAACATTGTTGCGATTTTTTGAGGCAGGCTATGATATTAAGTTTGAGATAAATGGTAAAAATATAAAGATAAGGAGAAAATAAAAAAGTACGAGTTGAAAGTTTGGCGACCTGAACCCGTACAATTTATTGATACATATTATTTAACATGTAAACATTTCAAAGGTATGAAAAAAAATCAATTTGACAGGAGAGGAGTTCCTGTTAATTTTAGAAAAACGTGTCGAATTATGAAAACGTATGTTATTTTCACACTATTTTTCACGTTATTCATTTCAAATGCTGTTTGGGGACAAGTGAAAACAGTGACATTGAACGTGAAATCAGAATCCGTAAGTGATGTTTTGATTCGTATTAAGGATATTACGGGAGAGCAGATTATTTTTAACGAGAATCAGTTGGAAAAAGTGATATGTCAGAACATCTCCTTGAAAGACGTCCCGGTAAAGGATGCCATTGATGCGGTATTGAAGGGAAAAGGTTTTAGTTGCGAGGTGATTGACGGGGTGTATGTTATTAAGCGTGAGACAGAAAAACAACAGGTGAAGGCTTTAAAAATCACGGGTAAAGTCACCGATAGCGGAAAGAATCCACTACCGGGAGTTACTGTACGAATAAAAAATACGAACATAGGAGTTGCCACGGATATGGATGGTAATTACACGATTACCGTGGCAGAGGGAAATGAAAAGCCCGTGTTGGTTTTCTCGTTCGTGGGAATGAATACACAGGAGATTACTTATGCAGGAAAAGATATTATAAACGTTACATTGCAAGATGAAGCTTCTGAGATTGACGAGGTTGTGGTTACCGGTATGTTTACTCGTAAAGCAGAGAGTTTCACGGGTGCGGCAACGACATTTAAACAAGAGGAGTTGAAAAGGGCCGGGAACCAAAATCTGCTGAAGAGTTTGAAAAATTTGGATCCTTCTTTTCAAATTATGGAGAATCTAGAATTTGGTTCGGATCCTAACCGAACTCCGGAAATTCAGATGCGTGGACAAACATCATTTCCTAATCTTCAAGGAGAGTATGAAGGAAATCCGAATCAGCCGTTGTTTATTCTTGATGGATTTGAAACAACGATTGAAAAAGTGTATGATTTGGATATGAATAGGGTCGCTAGTGTAACGTTATTGAAAGATGCTGCAGCTAAGGCTATTTATGGTTCTAAAGCAGGTAATGGGGTAGTTGTTATAGAAACCATTCGTCCTAAAAGCGGTCAGCTGATGATTTCATACACGGGTAATTTGGATATAGAAGTTCCTGATTTAACCGGTTATAATTTGATGAATGCTGCGGAGAAATTGGCATTTGAGAAAGAACGCGGGATGTATTTTCAAGGATATTGGAGTGCATCGGAGAAACAGAAATACGAGGAGTTGTATAATGCACTCTATGATGATGTGTTAAATGGTGTTGATACTTACTGGCTTAGCAAACCTTTACGTACCGGGGTGGGACAAAAGCATTCTTTAACCTTGGAAGGTGGTGATGAACGAATGCGTTATCAAGCGGGAGTTTCATATAATAATGTTGCCGGTGTTATGAAGAAATCAGATCGTAACACGTTAAATATTAACACGACTCTTTCGTACACATATAAGAATATGATTTTCCGCAATAGTTTGGAGTACACGCGGAATTGGTCTGCAAACTCTCCTTACGGCTCTTTTGATGAATATACACGATTGAATCCTTACTGGCGACCTTATGATGAAAATGGAAACCCGATAGTGGAGTTGGGAACCATCAGACAGAAAGTTTATTACAATCCCTTGTATAATGCAACGTTAAATACGAAAGATGAATCCTATTATAGTGAAGTTCGTGAGAATTTTAGCATGGATTGGAAGATGAATGAAATGTTTCGGGCTACAGGTTCGTTTGCCTACACTCATTATCAAAATGGTTCAGATGTTTTCTACCCTGCCAGTCATACGAAATTTATCGAGTATAATGAGGAGGAAATGAGCGATCGTAAAGGCAGTTATACTAAAACGTATGGTAATCGAAATGCAATACAAGTAAATATCGGTTTGAATTTCAATAAAACATGGGGGAAGCATTTGGTTTTTGCTAACGCGACTTGGAATATTTCAACCAATCATAATGTAACAAATTCTTACATGGCTGAAGGGTTCGGTAATGATCACATGGATGATATCTCGTTTGCCATCCAATATGCTAAAGATAGTAAACCTTCAGGGAGTAATAGTAAAACACGTGAGATCGGTATCATTGGGGCATTGAATTATTCATACGATGACAGGTATCTTTTTGACGCCTCGATTCGGGAAAGTGCTTCTTCCATGTATGGTGCAGATAATCGCTGGGGTACATTCTGGTCATTAGGAGCAGGATGGAATGTTCATAAAGAAAGTTTTTTAAAAGACAACGGAGTCATCACGCAATTGAAATTGCGTGCCTCAATGGGCTACACGGGTACACAGAATTTCGATCCCTTCCAGGCTCGGGCCCGGTATGAATATGGAGATACTTATTATGATAGCAGTTATGGTGCTCAATTACTTGGTTTGCCTAATGCTGCATTGAAATGGCAACGTAATATGGATTATAATGTCGGAATGGATTTAGCCGTGAAACGCTTGCTGATTTTGCGTGCAGAGTATTATATCCAACGGACAGATGATTTGTTATCAGATATTTCTATTCCTTTATCTATGGGATTTTCTTCTTATAAAGATAATTTAGGAAAAATAGAAAATCGGGGGTATGAGTTTTCCGTAGCCTTGACCCCGTGGCGGAATGATAAGAAATCTGCATGGGTTACCGTTAATGTTTCAGCTCTTCATAATGAGAATAAAATTAAGGAAATTCATGACATATTCAAGAGTCATAATGATACGGAAAATGCCGCTAAAGATGAGATCATAAATTCAAATTCGGGAACAAACGAGGAGTATGAGGAACGGGTTGAAAAATACACGAAACCTTCAACTCTTTATTATGAGGGACAATCAATGACCGCTATCTGGGGAATGAAATCGCTAGGGATTGATCCGATGACCGGGGAAGAATGGTATTTGGATAAAGCTGGAAATCGGACTCAACTTTGGAGTTCTGATCAACAAGTGGTAATCGGTGATACTCAAGATAAGTTAAGAGGAACAATCGGGTTAAGCGCAGGATTTAAAGGATTCACGCTTTCCATGACTTGCAGTTATAAGTTTGGTGGGGATATTTATAATTCCACGTTAATTTCAAGAGTAGAAAATGTTACCTTGAGAGATAACTTGGATAAGCGTATTTTAAATTCTTGGAGAAAGGTGGGTGATGAAGCACCTTATAAGGCTGCTAAGAGTTATGATGGAGCAATAAATTATACGAAGCCGACATCTCGTTTCATACAGAAAAATAATGAACTATATATATCATCCATTAATTTGGGATACGACTTTTTTGGTCATAGTTGGTTAAGCAAGGTGGGATTGGAGCGTTTAAAATTGTCTTTCTATATGAATGAATTAGCTCGTTTCTCAACGTTGAAAATAGAGAGAGGAACGTCTTACCCGTTTGCCCGTAATTATTCTTTCTCATTGCAGGCTACATTTTAATTATAAATAAGAAGATTATGAAAGTGATAAAAATATTTCTGATTGTGGGTATGGCACTTTTGAGTGTGTCATGTGACAAGTGGTTGGATGTAAAGCCTCAATCCCAGTTGGATAGGGATGATTTGTTCTCCTCGGAGAATGGTTATTCGGATGCCTTAATTGGTGTTTATGCCGAATTGTGTGACGGGAGTCTGTATGGGCGTGAATTGACTTACGGGGCTTTGGATGTTATGGCCGGGTATTATGACAAGGGAAATATGATGGGAGAATTTCCTTATCTTTATCAATATCTTTACAAAAAAGATAATACGAATAAGCAGGATTATGTAATAAATATAATTGATGCTTTCTGGTCAAAAATTTATACCCAGATTGCGAACTTGAATGCCATGCTCCAGACGATTGACGGAAATAAGAATTTGTTTTCAGGGGAAAATTATAATGTAATTAAAGGAGAGGCAATAGGTTTACGGGCTTTTTTACATTTTGAATTATTGCGTATGTTCGGGGAACCTTATGCCAAGGATAAGGATGCCGAGTCAATTCCTTATGTGGATGAATTTACGACTTCTGTTACACGTCTTTATACAGTGGATGAGATTATTACATTGGTATTAAAAGACTTGGAAACGGCCAAAGGATTATTGGAGAATGATCCGATACACTTAGGAACGACCCCCAGTACGGTTCTAGCTTCAAAAGTAACAGTTGATGCAAACAATAATATTTACGCTTGGCACAATCGTCGTTTCCACTTTAATTATTATGCAGCAATCGCAACAATGGCACGAGTGTATTTGTGGAAAGGGGATAAAGCGAATGCATTGTCAAAAGCGTTGGAGGTGATTGCTGCTCAAGAAGAAAAGTTCCCATGGGTTATTGCCGGTAATTTAATGAATATTGGTTCAGATAAGATATCGGATAAAATTCAGGATGCTACGTTTGCTACGGAACATATTTTTGCGTTGAATGCAACGAAATTGGAGACTTTATCGGATGGTTACCTGTATGGAGGACAAGGGAGTTTGTTATTGACCGATCGTTCTATTTACCCGAGCTCTTTTGATTATCGTTATAAGAACTTGTTTAAGATATTGGATGGTACAACGTTGTATGTTACTCGTAAATACGAGTCTTTGAGTAATGTATCTGCGGCCTTCAAAAACAGGATACCGATGATTCGTATTTCTGAGATGTATTATATTGCAGCAGAGTGTGAAGGAGATGGAACGTTAGCAACGGATTATCTGAATGCGGTCCGTAATAACCGCGGGCTTACAGCCGAGAAATTAGAGAACTTGACTCCTGATTTGCTTAAGAATGAAATTTTCAAGGAATACCAGAAGGAATTTTATGGAGAGGGACAATTGTGGTATTATTACAAACGTACGTTAGCTCCGACGATTGAAGCAAACAAAAATTATTTCACGAGCATTGATCTTTATACGTTTGATCGTCCTGAAAATGAGGATGCTTACCGCTTTTAATTCTAAAATTGAATGACATGAAAAAGATGAAAATATGTTTTATGGTGTTGGCTGCACTCGTTGTTATGGCTTGCTCCAAAGATAAGATAGAGACGTGGGAGAGTAAGAGTTTTGTGTGGTTTGTAAATACTGATACGACGGTACTCTCTTTTTTGCAATATGCTGATGATGTGAAAGAGGCCATGATAGAATTTGAGCTTTCCATGGCAGGGCAGACGGTATCTTATGACCGGAAAATAGATGTGCAAATGAGTACGCCTCCTAGTGGGGTAGGCACTAAGGTGGAGGTGACGAATGCAATCATTCCTGCTGATTCGGTGAACGGAGTTGTCAAGATAAAAGTTTTTCGAACGGCTAATTTAACTGAAAGAGCAGACACGATGGTTTTTAAATTATGTGCAACGGAGTATTTGGAAGTAGGCGACACGTTACAATTGAAAAAAGCTTTGGTAATTGCAGATATGGCCGTAAAACCGGGATGGTGGAATAATTGGGCAGATTATTATATTGGGAATTATTCAGAGGAAAGATATCGCGTTATTATTGCTGCAACGGGTTCTACCGGCAGTCCGGCAGGAGAAGGATGGTATGGTTCGGAATGGCTACTGAACAAATATTTACTCAAAAAATATGTTCAGGACCATGGTCCTTTTTATGAAGCAGATGGAGTTACTGAAATCACATTTCCTAATCTATAAATGATTTTAACGATGAAAAAAATATATTTTGTCTTACTTGCCGTGATGTTTTTTTGCGGGTGTTATGACGATAAAGGTAATTATGACTACACGACACAAGAAGCGTTTGAAATAAGTCTTGAAGAAACTTATTTCGAACGTCAGATAGGAGGACATTTGTCCATACAACCCACCATAAAGACAAAGATACCGGAAACGGATCTTACCTATCAATGGGAAGTACATAGTTTGAAGCCGGGAGATGGGTATACTCTTTTTAATAAATTTGCGGAGGGCAAAGATCTTGATTGGGAATGTGTATCAACAGAGTTGATGCCGGGTATCGGTCAATATACAATTCGTCTTCATGCAACTCAGACATCCACGCAACGTAATTTTTATTCGGAGCAAATTACACTTTCTATTGCCGGAGTGACGGGATTGCTTGTCTTACACGGTAATGATTCACAAAGCGATATCGGTTTATTGGTTGCACCTGAATTTCGGGGGACCAATGTGATGGATGAAACCATCGAAAATTACCCCACCATGTATTCACAGGCTAATGGGTCAAAAATACAGGGTAAAGGCAAAGCTATCTATCATTTATTCACATCTAATATGGTGTATAATGGATTAGAAAATCGTTGTTATGTTGCCGCGTTGACGGATCAAGGAGTTACGTTGGCAAATTATTCTGGATTACAAAGATCGGCAGACTATTTGGATCTGTTTTATTCTCCCTCGATTCCGCATGGGAAACCGCAAAGTTTTTACGTGTATGATTCTTATGAGACAATTGTGGATGATGGTATGTTATTTTTTACAACACCTTCCTATGCTCCTTTGTATATAGCACCTCTTGACGATGATGTGCAGGCCTCTTTGGAAGAGTTTGAAAATGGAATCTATTTTTCTCCATTTGTGTTGAGAGGGAAAAGTGGTGCTACGTACACCCGTATGATCATGTTTAATATGATAGACCGCGGATTTGTGGGATATTCCGATGGAAGTATGTGGCCCAACAGATACACGAAACTTGATGCCACGTTGGATGGGACAACTTCTGTTCCATTTAACCCTGCAAAGATGGATGCAGATTTATTGTATATGGATCATGGTGGAAGTACTAATCATACGATGGCTGTAATGCAGGAAAATGATGGGAAAAAACTTGTTGTCGAAATGGATTTCAATACACAAACTCTGTCCCAAATGCCTTATGCAAAATATAGTGATGTGAGTGGTTTACAAGATTTCGATCAGGCTTTTTCCTATGCTTTTGGGGAAGATCAATTTCACATGTGCTATTATGCCACGTCAAATGCTATCTATCGTTATTCCGTGGAGAAGGGAAAGGTTCCTCAAAGTGAAAAATTGATGACTATTGATGGGCAAGTGGTAGATTTTAAGGGAGCTGAGATCACGATGATGCGTTTGTTGAAACCCAATGCAACAACCAATGATTCTTGGTCATATAAATATTATAATCAAATGCTTGTAGTCGGAACTTATGCTAACGGAGAAGGTACGTTACGGGCCTTTATTGTTGATCAATCCAGTGGTCGGGTACTATCAGAGACTTCATATTCTGGTTTTGACAGAATATATGATGTTGCTGTGAAAGGATTATAGCTATTGTTATAATTGTTGCCATATTGAATAGAGTGATAAATTTCTTGAAAATGGATGTTTGGGGAAAGATAATTCACTCTATTCAGGATGGTATAGCCAAATTTTACAATGATACATTAGTTATATTGTATTGATAATTAAATTATTGCATTCTAAAATAGAAATATTATGAGAAAATTTGTTTGTATTGTAACTGTATTGTTGTCTATAGTTGTAACTGTTAAAGCACAGGATTACGAGGCATTAGGTAAATTTATGAAAAAGTATAGTCAGAATTGGGCTAGAAGCTATAACGAGCAAATAGGGCAGCCTATGCCTTCCTATCATTTTGACAAGAAATTGAATAGTAAAGCCTTGAAAGGTAAATTCGTCGTGTTGAATTTTTGGGCAACTTGGTGTGGAGGATGTCGTATATTATCTTGTGATTTGGATACCGTATTATTTCGCAATATGACACCATATAAGGGGGTACAGGTGATTGGTGTGGATGCCCATGAGAATATGGTGGATAAAGGATTGAAAGCTAAAAAATGGTGGGAAGAACAGAAAATATCTTATCCCGCCGTCTATGGAAAGGCGGCAGATGCCTGCTGTGATACAGTACATGGAACACATCCTTCCGTGTTACTTCTTGATGACGAAGGAATTATCCGGGGGCGTTGGGATGCTTGGTCTCCGGGGCTTGGCGGTATGGTAAAACTGGCGATATGGGCTCTGAAAATTGTACCGGAAAATGGGATTAAAGCTGATGTGTCAACCGTTCAGAACTTGATGGCTCAAAAAGAATGGGATAGAGCTCTTTATTTACTGGAATGTATGCCGGAAATTGCCGAGTATGCGGCGTTGAAGTACACATGTTTGCTTGAATTTGATGAAAGGTATGCCATTGAGTATTTTGGAGAAATACGGGAAAAATATAAAGATCATCCTTTGTATGTTGATATAATGGAGAGTGTTATGCATGATGTTTTAGCTTCGGATTCACACGATTACAATCTTGTTAAGAATGGAATAGATGCTATTATTGAATTGTTCTATAAGAATAAAGGTGGTGATTACAGATTGTATGAAAATATAGGAATCCTGCGTTGTCGTTATGCTGATTATTACAAAGAGAGAAGCTTGAGCTATTTTCAACAAAGTATTGATGTGGCAAAACGGTCAAACGTGGATGCCAACGAGATCGAAAGGCTTGAAAAACAATTTGAAATTGTAAAGAAAGAAATAGAACAAGGAAAATAACCGGGTTAAACTATATGTATGAAGAAAATCATTTGTATAATTAATTGCTTGCTTGTATGGAGTTACACGTGTGTTGTGGCACAAAATACAAGTGATGAGGCGATGATTCATACCGTTCATTTCCCGGAGATGCGTGTCGTGGTAAACAGTGATATTCCTGGAGCACCGATTTTATCTCAGCTTCAACGGATTGATGGAACGGAACGAGAAATCAGAACCGAAAAACATGGCTTAATTTATCCTGCCTTTTTTGATTGGAATGGCGATGGTAAAAAAGATTTGTTGTTGGGTGAATTCGAAACAGGACAGAAAGGTTCGTATATTAAGGTGTATTTGAATGAGGGAACGGATGCTGCCCCCAGTTATTCCGGTAAATATTTTTACGCGACCGATGTTAATGGAGATACCATTACAAACTACCAGTGGTGTTGTATCGGAATTCACCCCCGTCTAATCGATTTGGATCAAGACGGTTATTTGGATATTATTTCGGGACAGTATAACCCGGGACAGATTTCATGGTGGCGGGGTTCAAAAGACGGTTTTTTACCTCGGGTATTTATAGAACAGGAGGGATACGTGGAAGGAGCCGTATTAAGTGATGGGAAGGGGGACGATCCGAATTCATTAACTTATTGGAATTATACGTCGGTCCATTTTGCTGATTATGACGGTGACGGTTTATTGGATTTGTTTGTTGGAGGAAGTGGTGGTTTACGTGTGGCATTGAATGTTGGGACGAAAGAGAATCCTAAATTTGGTATTCGTAAATATCTGCTTCATACGGACGGATCTAAATTAACTATTCATACGAGAGACGAAAAGAGCAAAGCGTATTTGTATAAAACTTACATGACTCCAGTAGATTGGGATGGCGATGGCGTGTTAGATATTTTGTTGACGTATGAATATGTAAAAGAGGGGCATCATCCGGTTGAATTTTTTAAAGGAGTGCAAACACCGGAGGGTTTGAGGTTTGAAAAAGCAATCCCATTATTCACGGAAAAAGAAGGCCGTAAGGCTTTGCCGGGGTGTCAACCTATGATTACTCTGGTGGATTATAACAATGATGGTGTGCAGGATATAGTGCTTGGACTTTCAATCCCGACAATCAATGGCTTTGAAGTCGCACCGGAAATTGCTTGGGATTGGATTCGTAATGTTGGGATTGAGATGCCGGGAAAAGACGCTGGTCGAGGAGTAGAGTACGCGGGAGGTATTGAACAATTGATACAGAAAATTGAAGAAAATCCGGCATTAAAAAATCATTATCTCGGTAAATTGAAGGATTATAAATATTTGACACTACGACATCGTGGGTATCTTTTCGTGATGTATGGAACTAAAAATCCCAAAAAAGCAAAACATTTGTCCATAGATATTCCCTTGGGGGAGGTAGAGGAAGAAGTCGAAGAATCTATGCAAAAACCGGTATCGATTTCTTGGAAATTGCCGGATAAATTAGAAGTTGGTAAAGAACTGGAAGTTGAAGTCATTTTTTCTTTTCAAAAAGGATGGCATGGGTACGTTGATGATGAAATAAATACGGCTTTGGGATTCATTCCGACAACGGTTGATTTCGAATTTCCTAAAGGAGTGACAAAAGTTGGGGAAACAAGTGCGCCGAAACCTTCTTATGTAGGACTTTATCCGGTTTACGAGGGAAATCAAAAGAGTTTCAAGCAAAAATTTATTTGTTCTAAGAAATTATTGAAAAATAAGGGCGAGATTGTTGTGAAAGCAAAAATTCAATACCAGGTATGTAACGAAAATATGTGTATGCCCCCGGTGGAAGAAACATGGCAGCAGTTAATGAAAAAGTAAATTGAAATAAATAATAAGATGATGAAAAAAATAGTTTTATTGGTATTTGTGTTGTGCGGAAGTATAGCCTTGTTTGCACAAAATAGAAAAATGACATTAAAAGGTGAGTGTTCACCAGCAAGGAATGGTGAGAAACTCTATTTGTTAATGGGGAGTGAAGTACCATGCGATTCTGCCGTTGTTGAGAATGGAAAATTTGAGTTTCCTCTTAAAAATCTCCAACCGGAAGAGGTGCTAGTGGTACGTGTGGGTAAAGATGGGACACAGGAATGTGTATTACTTTATCTTGATTATTGTGATACTTATTTGA
Source organism: Butyricimonas faecalis (assembly GCF_003991565.1). Classification (NCBI taxonomy): domain Bacteria; kingdom Pseudomonadati; phylum Bacteroidota; class Bacteroidia; order Bacteroidales; family Odoribacteraceae; genus Butyricimonas; species Butyricimonas faecalis. Next base: position 3,828,914 of record NZ_CP032819.1, read on the forward strand.
AACTTGGAGAAGAAACGTATCAAACATTTAATACGAATTTTATAAAATGTACTGTATCTGGTAATCAGACGGATGCGGTGCTTCGGGAGGTTAATGATATTTTTTTCAATGCTACTTGGCTTGACCATCCGGATACGGCAATTGAGAAATTGAAAGAAGTAGCGAAGAGACATGATCTGGCTTCGGCCTACGCTTTGCGTAAGTATAACCAATTTGTATTTGAACATGGATTAGCTTCTGCGGTAAAAGAGAGTCTTGATAAGATGTCTCCGATCGTGAAAATGTCTGCTGCCGGACAAGCATTGCAGAAGTATTACGATCGTTATGTCAAGCTTGCGCTGGGAGCAATAGCACCGGATTTTACATTGAATACTCCGGAAGGGGAGCCTTTATCTTTACATGAATATATTAAGGGCAAAAAGCTTGTTTTAATAGACTTTTGGGCATCTTGGTGTGGACCTTGTCGTAAAGAGGGGGAGAATATAAAAGCGATTTACAAGGAATATCATGCTAAAGGATTTGATGTTTTGGGAGTTTCCTTGGACACCAAAATGGAAGCGTGGAAAGAAGCTATCGAGAAAGATGGTATCACGTGGGGCCAGGTATCCGATTTGAAAGGCTGGAAAACGCCACTCACTAAATTGTATGATTTCATGGGTATTCCTTGTCTTTACCTTGTTGATGGGGCTGGACGTATTGTTGCAAAAAATTTACGAGGAGAGGAATTACGTAAAAAAATAGCTGAACTTTGTGAATAGCTTGTTTATGTTGTGAAATTTGAACCCCGTAAGGTCGCAAAAAGTAGACTTTACGGGGTTTTCTACATGTAAAATATCACCCATTTTCGATAAGAAATACAACTTCTCCTTTGTTCACCTTCCCCATCCACTCTCCCTCAGGCAGGGGAAGAAGGAGGTGGCAGCGAAGCTGACGGAGGAGTTTGAACGTGAAAACAAGAGGCGCGGTCACGCAAGGAAAAAAAGGTAATTATTGGAAAATAATCCGGAATAATATCCGATTTAACCCTCGAGATCAAGAATTATACATGATCACATCCGGATGACTACCATGTAAAACGCTATTAAAACGCTATTAGAACGCTATTAAAACGCTATACTGAATAGCGTTTTAATAGTATTCTAATAGCTTACTAAAAATTTTATACCCGGAAATGAGCCGCTAGTGATGATGATTTGCAATTCTATTGTGCATATAGAAGTTTAGTATAATTCAATATAAAGTAATAGATACTGAATTTAAGTTGTTTAGATAAACTAATTTCCTCGATTCGCATTGTATGGTGATGAACGACGCGATAGACCGCTGGAACACGACTAGCATAATGACAAGCTACAAGGAGAAGAAAACGATTGTTATCCACCCAAGGTGATGTTCGAACTACTTTTGACGAGCGAGGTCAAGTTGTTTTTCATTTTGAGGGGCTGTTTACATGAATTGATGAAGAAAAATGGAGGCGGGTAGCGAAAAAATAACAAGAAGTAATTATATTTGCTTGCGGTGTATGAAAGATTTTTGTTAGAGAATACAAATAAGGAGGAGGGTAACGTATGGAGCATGAATTGTATACGGTGAAATGGTTGAATGAGAATTATTCTGCTCATTTTGAAGAATTGTATAAATCAATATACAAGCGTTTGTATTTTTTTGCTCGAAATTTTTTAATGGATGAAGCGTTGGCAGATGACATTGTTCAGGAGGTATTTCTCGGGTTGTGGAACAAGGGAAAAGAGATGCGAGAAGATATTCCTCTGGAACGTTATTTGTTTATATCAACGAGAAACTTGTGTGTAGATTACCACCGTCGATTAAACATTTTGGATAAATACCAAAAGCATTTGATGGAAGCTGAAGCGATGGTCTACTTTCCTTACGGGGGAGAAGAGACGGAACGAGCAGTTAAAGTGAGAGAACTTTTGGACGAATTGCCGGATATGCAAAGACAGGTGTTGAAATTGAGTATTTGGGAGGGGTTGAAATATAAGGAAGTTGCGGAGCGTTTGAACATAGCGGAAGGCACTGTGCATACTCATATAAAACGGGCGTATAAATACATCAAAAGTCATTTGGTGTTGCTTTTAATATTCTTGAATTTGATATTGAACAAAATTTTATGAAAAAATATCATTTTATTGTACCCGGAAATGGTAGCCAGTTCGTTTTCTTTTATACGATGCAAGTAGAATTCGTATTAATTTAAGAGGAGGAGATTATGAAACAAATTGAATGGGATATCATAGAACGTAGATTGGAGGGAGGATTGTCTCCCGACGAGGAGATTTGTTTTCAAGATTGGTATGCGGAAAGTGAAGAGAATAGAAATTATTACCATAAATTGGAAACCTTTTATAAAGAAAACGGTTTTGTCAAAGAGATAACGGATCAAGATGTAAACACTTCTTGGGATAAATTCTCTATGCAAGTGAAGAATAAAAAGGACGGCAAAAAACGTTTGATCTCCTATTGGAGTGTTGCATCTGTCGCTGCTTGTTTGTTGGTCGGAATGTTTATCTTGTTTTGGTTTGGACAAGAAAGAGGCGTAGTAAATAAAGAGGGGGAGTCAATAATTGTTGCTGGTGGCAATAAAGCTGTTTTGTGGTTATCTAACGGGGAGAAAATTGCGTTGGAGAACCATTCTGATGAATTTGAGGAAGCATCGGTAAAGATTGTGAATTCGGGATCATCATTAAGTTACGAAGAATATAAAGATACCGTATTGCAAAAACGTGTGATGAATCGGGTTGTAACACCCCGGGGGGGAGAATACGGCATCACATTGGCTGATGGAACGCAGGTTTATTTGGGGGCTCTTTCCGAGATTGAATATCCCGTTGTTTTTGGGAAAAAATCGAGGGAAGTAAGAGTGTCCGGGGAGGTGTATTTCAATGTCGCTCGCGATACGAATCGTCCTTTTATCGTGAAAACGGGGCATTTGAACGTGGAGGTTTTGGGAACGTCTTTCAATGTACGGGATTACGCGGATGAAGATTATGTTGAAACAACGCTGGTTTCGGGAAAAGTGAAAGTGTGCGTGGGTGAAGAATCTTGTATTTTGGAATCAAACCATCAGGCCGTGTTGGATAAGAAAAATAATATACTCGAGGCAAAAGAAGTTGACGTGTCTGAGTATGTTGATTGGAAAAGCGGTAGGTTGAACATCCGGAATAAACGATTGGAAGATATTTTGACGCGTTTGAGTAAATGGTACGATGTTTATATCTTCTACGTGAATGAAGAGGCAAAAGATATTCGTTTCTACGCTAATATAGACCGCTACAGCGACATGAATGAGTTGTTGGATAAGTTTGAAAAAACAGGGGAAGTCGAGTTCCGTGTGAAGGGAAATGTGATAAACGTGATGACAAAATAAAAGTGTATTTCTTCCAAGTTCTTTTTGAATAATTCTAAAATAAAAGAGAAAGAGACTGTGTCTAACAAGTCTCTTTTTTTTGTGTGAAAAAATCGATGAAATGGGATTTGATGTACCCGATTTTAAGAAATTATTCGTTTTATTATAAATTGGGAATGTTATCACCTGTGATCTAGAAAATGATACAGGAGTATTTAATGTACTGTATGTATGAAAAAGAGTAATGTAATCACGAGAGGATTAGGATTATGCGGAAAGGTGTGTCTGATCGCAACCCTGATTGTGGGTGGTGTTGCTATCGCGTTTGCTAAAAACCGACCCACTCAAGATAAATGGCTGTCTCCGGTTTTACGTGGAGGCATAACGACGTTGAATGTTGTCGTTTCAGGTAGTTTGAATGAAAAAGTGAAAAATGTGAAAGTCGCTTGGCATGGTTTCATGGCAGGGGAGCGGGAGTTTTCGTTAAATCAACAAGGAATTGGGAAAGTGGAGTTTGAACATTGCGGAACGTTGTGTTTGGAAATTAACGTGAGTGGAATTCAACGGACAATCGACGTTATTGTCAACCCGGGAGAAAACGTGGAATTACAACTGGATGCACAAAGGCAGACCTTCGATTTTAAAGGAGATTACGCGGAACTGAATCGTTATTTGTTCTACAAAAAAAGTGAACATGCTTTCGTGCCGGCGAAAGAAAAAATGAAAGGGATGACAGGGCATGAATATGTTTTGTATTGTAAGTCTTTATATAAAGATCAGGTTCGAGAATTACGTAAAGCAAAGCTTGGAGAAAGTGAGTTTCACTACGCCAGCCTGGAAGCCTTGTTGGATTGCTTTAAGCATATTTATTCCGGATATTGCAATTTCGAAGCGGCTCACCGTGCAGAACCGGAAAGGAGTGGTTTGCGGATAACTTGCGATGATTTGAAAGTTTTGTCATCCGATATTATTGGTGCTGGCTATGATCTTATGCTTTTCCCGGAAAATAAGGTGTTGCCTTTGTTGCGTCTCTTGAAAGACGAGCAGCAATTATTTCTTTGTTTAGGGGTTAACACGGGCTATTTGTTTGATTTGTATAGAACAAGGTCCAGTGCTATTAAGTTACATGAAAATGTTCCTTTAAACGATAAATGTTTGGAACAATTGAAATATGTCTCTCCGGAAGTTGCGGATTGGTTTCTTCGGTTAAATGAAAAAGTAGAACAGGAATGGCAAGCTCATGTGGGGAAAAAAGGGTATGAAATCGGTAAAGTGCCTGTGGTTCCCAGGGAACAAGTTTTGGATTCTATTTTGGCAGGTTATCGTGGAGAGGTCGTTTTTGTTGATTTCTGGTATGTTTACTGTCGATCCTGTTTAAGAGCGATGGCAGAGATGGAGGCGGTAAAAGAAGAGTATTTGAAAAAAGGGGTGAAATTTTTGTTTATCACGGGGGAAAAAGCATCTCCAGAAGTGCGTTGGTTGCAAATGATTCCGGACATGAAAGGCATACACTATCGTGTTACGAATGAGGCATATCGCTATCTAATCGATGAACAATTTAAAATGAAAGGATTACCCTATTATTTGATTGTGGATAAGCAAGGAAATATAAAATATCGATATAACGGTTTTATGGGGTGTGAAAAAATGCGAGAGATATTAGATGAGGAATTAAGTAAATAATAATAGATATGAATAGAGTTTTATTAAAAATGTTATTCGTGGGAGCCTGTGCTGGTTTTACGATTCCCGTATCGGCACAAAAAACAACAGATACTAAAAATGTATCTTTTGTAGGTTGGCATCTGCTTTCGTATGAAAAGGAGGGTGTGTACGCTGCCGGGGTGAACCAAGCTTATGAATATTTAAAGGATAGGAAACCCGCGAAGAAAACAATCGTGGGAATTGTTGACGGAGGTGTAGATATCACCCATGAAGACCTCAAGGATGTGCTTTGGCAAAATCCGGGAGAAATACCGGGCAACGGTATTGACGATGACAAGAACGGATACGTGGATGATGTACATGGATGGAACTTTCTAGGAACGCCTGACGGGAAACAGATGGAATTGGGGTTCACCATGGCTGATCAGGAGTATTTGAAGTTGTGTGAAAAGTATGAGGGAATAGATACAACCAAGTTGTCTGCTAAAGAGCGTGGAGAATATGCTTATTTTAAAGATGTATGTAAGTACTCTCCGATTTGTCGTGCTTACCGGGAAATAGCGATAGCTGAGGCTGCGGTGAAGTATGCTGAAGTCTTCAATCGAGAATTAAAGGAGAAATTCCCGAAGAAAAAGAAATTTGAAATCAAAGAATTTGGTCCCTTATTGGAAGAGGGCGAAACTGATCCGGTTCGAATTTCTGCATATAATTTTTTCTTGAAACGTTTTCAACGCCGGAAAAATCGTTTGGAGTGGAGTGAGCAATTCTATAATAATAGAAATAGCGTGGTCGAGGAAACGAAAGCGGAATACAATAAATTGAAGAATGACTATTACGAAGGGGTACGTATCCGCTCAACGTTGGGGGACAATCCGGAAAAAATAAATGACCGTTTTTATGGTAATAACAATTTGTTGGCGGAAAGTGCAATGCATGGTGTGCATGTCGGGGGTATCGTGGGGGCTAATCGCCACAATAATATTGGTATAGAAGGTGTCGCCGACGTGGAGTTGATGTTTTTGCGTGTGGGACCGGGAGCCGGTGACGAACACGACAAAGAGGTGGCGTTATGTATTCGTTATGCCGTGGACAATGGTGCACGGGTGATAAACATGAGTTTTGGAAAACCTTTTTCTTTACACAATAAGTGGATGATTGATGCCATGAAGTATGCAGAGAAAAAAGGCGTTTTGTTGGTACATTCTGCCGGAAACGATGGTATTAATTTGGATGAACGTGACTTCTATCCGAATCGCTATGTTTCAAAAAACAAAACACTGCGGAATTGGATTGCGGTAGGAGCCAACGATATGAATGGAAATCCGGCTCCTTTCAGTAATTATGGTAAAAAAGAGGTGGATCTATTTGCTCCCGGAGTGAATGTGTATTCCACGATTTATGATAAACGATTCAAGTATCGGGCCATGGATGGAACGAGTATGGCGGCTCCGGTGGTGACTGGTGTGATTGCTTTAATTTGGAACTATTTCCCGGAGTTGACGGCAGAGGAAGTAAAAGAGGCAGTCTTGGGTAGTGTTACCTCACGTAAAGGGGCCATTGTTCCTTGTCCGGGAAGTGGCGAGAAAATCGATTTTGCTGATTTATGCCGTACGGGGGGAATCGTAAATGCATTGGAAGCCGTGAAATTGGCAGAAAAAATATATGAGGAGAAACATAAATGATCATTAAATAGTGAGAACAATATGAAAACAACGAAATTTTTATTAGCTGCATGTATTCTGGCGGGGTTTTCTTCTAGCGGAATTGCTCAGAATGTAGAAGTGAAAACGGATACGGTTGGAAAGCAGGTCCGGAAAACAGTTAAAATGGAGGTTAAAAGTGCGGAAGACCTATTGAAACTTTTTGGTGGTGCAAATGTAAAAGTTTCTAATGACAACGGGAATGCGAAAAAACAATCGAAGGTAGCTACGCTAAGTCCGGAGGAACGTCCGATGGAGAGCAATGGTGATAAAAAATTGTATGCAAAATCCTATTTAAATCGAGCGGCTCCGGAATTGGTGGTAGAGAAATGGTTAACCGATGTGCCCGACACTGAAGGGAAGCTTGTGTTGATTGATTTTTGGGGACCGTCATGTTCTCCTTGTCGGAAAAGTATCCCGGATTTAAATAAATTCAGTAAACAATTTAAAGATAAACTAGTTGTTATCGGGGTGTCTCTCAATAAAGAAGAACATATACGTGCAATGAAAGAGCCTGTGATTGAGTATTATAGCGCTATAGATACGAAGAAAGAGTATATCGGTAAGTTTGAAATCAAAGGATATCCCCACGCCATTCTTTTGGATACCCGCGGAATTGTTCGTTGGGAAGGAAATCCTGTACAAAGTGGTCATGAATTGACGGCAGAAGTTTTGGAACACTTGATTACTAAATACGATTATGAAGACGGAGGGGTACACCGTTCATATTCAAAATCATATTTGAATGAAAAGGCTCCTGAATTATCTATGCGCGAGTGGTTCCCAAAAGAGCCGGACTTGAAAGGTAAATTCGTGTTACGTGACTTTTTCAGTTTCCACTGTGGACCTTGTCGTAAAGCTATTCCGAAATTAAACAAATGGAACAAGGAATTTGCTGGAGAGCTGGTTATTATCGGTTGTGCAAAGGACGGTATTGCACGATTGAGAACCATAGAACCTAAAATTGAATACACGCTGGCAAGTGATCCTCAAGGTAAAATATGGCAAGAAATGGATTTACACGTGTTGTCGTATGTGCAATTGATTGACCCGAAAGGAATTGTACGTTGGGAGGGATTGTGCATCGATTTGACAACCAAAAAGATTAAAGAGATAATTGCCAAATATAAATGATTGTTAACTCATTCATGATGATAAAGTTTATTTTATGGTTATTTACTTTTTGCCTCGTTACCACGGTAATGGGGCAAAAAGCTAATTATAAGCAGGCAGAGCGTTTTTTGAATTTGGGATCGTTGGTCGGTACAACCAGTATTATTCCGAATGCCTTGAAAGGGACGGATAAATTTTGGTACAAGTACCAGACTGGGGACGGGGTGCATTATTATTTAGTGGATCCTTCCTCGAAAACACAACGTGAACTATTCGATCGCGAACGAGTGGCAGGAGAAATCAGTCGTGTAACCCATAAACCGATAAATTACAAGGATCTGAAAATTTCAGGTGTTCGTTTAGAAAAAGGGAATGATGTGGTATATTTTACCTCGGAAAAAATCGAATTCCAGTATGATGCCCGTTCCGGCAAAGTAATTCCTGCCGACTCTGTAAAAGTGTCTGTAGAAAAGAAGAAAAAAGGAGAGAATAAAAAGTTAGAAACTTCTCCAAAGAACAATAAAACACAACAATGGAACGGCACCTATTCTCCGGATAGTTGCTATACGGTTTATGCTAAAAGACACAATTTATACTTGTTTTGCGTTCGAGACTCTTCGGAAATTCAATTGACAACAGATGGAACACCCGAATGTTCGTACGCGGGAAAAAGTTTGGATACAACGGGAAAGAAAGTGGCAGCCCCCGTTGAATGGCTGGCCGGTTCCAAATATTTTTATGTGGAGCGGGAAGACAAACGAAAGATGGAATCTTTATACTTGGTGAACACGGTGACTCAAGGGCGTCCCACGTTGAATGAATACAAATATTCAATGCCGGGTGATAAAAATATAAGAAAAAATGAGTTGCACGTTTTCAGTGTAGACCAACGGAAAGAGGTCGAATTCCCTATCGAAAAATGGAAAGATCAGACCCTGACGGTGTATAAAATAGGGAAACCGGTGAAAAACCTTTATCTGTTACGTAAAAAACGTACGTGCGATGAAGTGGAGTTTTGTCGGGTTATTCCGGAAACCGGGGAGGTAAAAGTGGTGATTCATGAAAAATGCGAACCCTATTTTAACGATCAGCTTTTTAATGTACATTTATTGCATGATGGAGAGGAGATTGTTTGGTGGTCGGAACGGACTGGACATGGTCATTACTACCGTTATGACAAAGATGGAAATTTGAAAAACGTAATTACTTCGGGGGGATGGACTGCCGGCAAGATTGTGAAAGTCGATACGGTAAAACAGACGCTTTATTTCGAGGCTTATGGTCAGAAAAAAGGAGAGTTTCCTTATTTCGCTCTTTTAAACAAAGTGCGTTTGGACGGGAAAGGTGACGTGCAGTTATTAACGCCGGAACTGGCAACGCATAAGGTGCATTTTCTTGCCGGAGGACGTTACTTTGTGGACAATTTCTCTCGGGCGGACATGGAACCTCGTAGTGTGTTGAGGAACTCCGATGGGAAAATCGTGTTGGAGCTGGCTTCTCCCGATTTGAGTCGTCTTTATGAAACGGGTTGGAAAATGCCGGAACCCTTTACCGTGAAAGCGGCAGACAATATGACAGATTTGTACGGTTACATGTGGAAACCGGCAGATTTTGATTCAACGAAACGCTACCCGATCATCTCGTATGTTTACCCGGGACCTCAAACGGAGGCTGTTCCTTTTGAATTTAGCGTCGTGACGGCATTCAACAATGCAGCCTTGGCTCAAGTAGGGTTTATCGTGGTGACTTTCGGTCATCGGGGAGGAAGTCCTTTGCGTGATCGTTGGTATCACACCTATGGTTACGGAAATTTGCGCGACTATCCCTTGGCGGATGATAAGTATGGATTGGAACAATTGATCGACCGCTATCCTTTTATAGATGGTGAGCGTGTTGGTATTTTCGGGCATTCTGGAGGTGGTTTTATGTCAACGGCTGCTATCTGTACATATCCCGATTTCTACAAAGCTGCTGTTTCCTCTGCCGGAAATCATGATAATAACATTTATAATATTTGGTGGGGGGAAACGCATCACGGAATAAAGGAAAGGGTGGTTACAGAGAAAAAGAAAGTGAAAAATCCGGTAACAGGAAAAGATTCCACGATAACGGTGAAGACAGTGGAATTCGAGAAACCGAACATCCCGACCAATATCGAATTGGCAAGCCGACTGAAAGGTCATTTACTATTGGTGGCTGGAGATGCCGATAACAACGTGCATCCCGCTAACACCATGAGAATGGTGGATGCCTTGATGAAAGCCGGCAAAAATTTCGATATGTTCATTCTTCCGGGACAAGGACACGGATACCGTGGAATTGCGTTGGATTTCTTTAAGCGAAAATTATGGTTTCACTTTGGAAAATATCTTTTGGATGATCACTCTTCCGAAGGTTTTAATGAAATTGATGCTTATATGCGATTGAAATGAAAAAAGTTGTCTAAAATTTAACAGGAGTTTATAATTTTGGGTACTTATATACCACTTTACAACGAAATATAAAGTAAACTTTTCCTAGGTAATACACGTTTATCTTCCGTGGCATATTCGATGTTCTTAGGGATTAAAGACGTATCAAGGACGTATCAAAGACGTTACAAAGACGTTCACGAACGTCCCTGACACGTTTCCGTGGCGAAATGAATTGGCGCTTGTCTTAGAAATTAATCCTTTATCCATTTGGTTATGAATGGTAAATATGCCTTCTTGCATGTAGGAGTTAACATCTCACGACAAAATCGTATATAACTACTTTTTTTTATATTTTAATGGGATAAAAATGGGATAAAAATGGGATGTGAATAGGAGCGGAATGGGTGCGGATTGTATATGGTAATAATTTAGTAATATATTGATAGAGTAAATACAATGTTGATTTAGACTTCATTTTCGTACATGTAAATCGAATTGAGAATTATTTTTGAAGAAAATCGATAAAAAAATGAAATGGTTGTACCCGTTTTCTATTTTTTGTTCGTTTTATGTGAAAATTATATAGTAACTAAACCAATAGCTTGATGGAAAAGAAATGTAGTTTTTTAGTGTGGGTTTTACTATCCATTTTTGCCATATCTTGTACGGATGTGTACAAGGAAGATGATTCTGAGGAAGAAGAAGTGATTGTTCCTCCGGGTGATACTTACACGGCAGAAAAAGAAACGTATTGTTTGAATGTAGTGTATTACGTGCCGGCAGATGTCGAGGATGTTGAGGATTGGCATTATCGTTTGTCTGGAGTAACATTGCATGTGCAAAATTATTTTTACGAAAATTTCATGCGTTATCGGGTGGATAAAAAATTCGGGTTGGAGTTGAATGATGTGAACGCGGATTTTATTCGTATCCATTACATCAAGAGTACAAGGAAGCTGGTCGAGATGCAGGAGAGAAATATGTCGGAGATGGCTCAAGAGGTGTTGGGTTATTTTGAACAACATCCGGAGAGTAAGAAAAGTGATCATTACTTAGTATGGATGCCGGAGTATAGTGGTAGCTTCATTAACTTTTATTATCCGAGTGCCAAGGAGGGATTTGCTTTTGCCGGGGTAGATAACACGAGATGGAAAATTCGTTATTTTGATTCAGCACGCGCTCGTGCCACGTTCCTTTCTAATTTGGGAACCGTGTTGAGAGTTTTTGCCAAGTCGTGTTTCTTACCGTACTCCAACGCGGGTTTGGATTCTCCTTTCCGGGCTTTGATGGGAGCGGAAAAAGCTCTGGGGGCTTCTGCCATGAAAGCACAGCCTTATTTTAATAGTAGAAATTATGCCGGATGGGTGACAAGTAGTACCGGATACATGGAAGGAACTCCCGATAAAGTGCGGTTGATGATTTGGGATATTCGTTATTTGGCAGGTACACAGTTATTTAACGATGACTATTCATACGAACCTTTTGATGTGACGGTGGAAGATGTGAAAGTTCTTTCTAAGCAAGGAGTTTTGGAATATGCAGATGACACGTTGCATGTGACTTGTAAATTCAAGTGTCCTGTTGAGTTGGCTGGAGTGTTGATGTTGGATGATCCATGGCGTACGTACGACCCGGTGTTCGGAAAGAGAGATGAGTCGATTGATAAAGACGAGATGCAAGATACGGGATGGGATGCTTACGGTGTGTACGTGGAACAGGCATCTTTGGAAAAAGAGGGTGATGTTTACACGGCTTCGTTCGTTGTCCCGTTGTGTAATCATATAAATTTTGAGTTATCAACGAATTCAAGCACGCTGATTTCTCATGAAATACGCTTCCGTTTTATCGGAAAAAACGGGATGGCATTTCCGCATGCACCCACGTCCATAAAAGGCGGGCCGTGCAGTGCTCCGCTCCGGACTTGTTATAAGCTTGTTCGTACTAGATTGGGAACCGGATATCCTGCTGTTTACTATGTACTTCATGATATTCCCACGAAGTACGGGACATGGGTGTCGGAGTCTGAATAGATGTTTAATGTTTTGTTTGTGTTATAGGAGTATCCCATTAAGTTAGTTTCTAAATAAGAAAAGCGAGATTTTTGAATATATCTCGTTTTTCTTATTTTTGTTTTATAGAATTTGTGTTTGAATGTAAAAATGTATTTTTTTAGATAAAAATAATAATTTTATGTACCCATAAAATCTGTTGTGTTCGTTTTGTTTTTACAAAAAAGTCATTGTATTGATGAAATGAGCATTTATTTAACCAAATACAGATTTATGGAAAAAGGGAATTTATATTCTTGGTCTCGGAGGTATTCCGGATTACTTAAAGCGGTGCGAACGATGAAACTGGTTATGGTGATTTTGGCTTTGTCGGCCAATACGCTTTGGGCAAGTGTCTCGGCTCAAAATGTGAGGATGGATTTGTTTGTTGAACAGAAATCACTGATTGAGGTGATGGATTTGATTAAACAAAAATCGGGTTACTCATTTATTTATTCTGCCGGAGACGTGGAGCAGGTTGGGAAAATTTCAATGGGTGTCAAGAACAAGACTATCAGAGAAATTTTGGATTTGGCCTTGCAGGGAACTAATTTGTTTTATTCGATCGAAGATGATTTGATCATTTTGAAGAAAACAAACGTGCTGGCGCAACAGCAACAGAAAACGCGTGTGGTTACAGGAGTTGTTTTGGGAACAGCGGTGACAGATACTTTGCCCGGGGTGACCGTTATGGTGAAGGGTACATCTAAAGGTGTGGTTACCGATGTTCATGGTAAATTTTCGATCGTGATTCCGGAAGGGGATGACGTGGTTTTGCGTTTTTCATTTATCGGTAAACGTACGAAAGAGATTAAGTATACCGGTCAGAAAACATTGAGAGTGACGTTGGAAGATGATTCTCAACAATTGGAAGAGGTGACTGTGGTAAATGAAGGATATCAGAAAATAGATAAACGAAAACTGACGTCGGCTGTTACGTCATTGAAAATGGATGACATTATGACTCCGGGTATGAGCACGCTCGACATGATGCTGGAGGGACGTGTCCCGGGTATGACGTTTATGCAAAACTCCGGTCAGGTGGGTGCCGCTCCTCGTTTGCGGATTCGCGGTACGTCTACCGTGTTAGGTTCTCAGGAGCCGTTGTGGGTGATTGACGGTATTATTCAAGAGGATCCGGTAAATGTGGATCCGGATCAGTTGAATGATTTGGATTTTGTGAATTTGTTGGGAAATGCAATTTCTGGTTTGAATCCAGAGGATATAGAGCAAATTGACGTGTTGAAAGATGCGGCAGCAACCGCTCTTTATGGTACGAGAGCAGCTAACGGTGTGATCGTGATTACCACGAAAGAAGGGAAGGTGGGGCCTCCTTCTGTTCGTTATAGTTTTGGAGGAACGTTGTCTCGTCGGTCTCGTTATTCGGATCGAAGCGTTAACGTGATGAATTCTGCGGAACGTGTAGCTTATTCTCGTGAGTTGTTGGAGAAAAAATATGAGTATGGAGACAAGAATACTTGGATTGGTTACGAGGCTGCTTATGAGAACTATCGTAACGGAGTAATTGATTATAACGAGTTTTGTCGTCAAGTGGATTACTATGAGACGTTGAACATGGATTGGTTTGATGCAATTATGCGTGACGCTTTTTCACACACACATACTTTGTCGGTTTCCGGTGGATCTCGCAATGCGAAATATTACGCGTCTGTAGGTTATAACCGTCAAAATGGTATATTGCAAAAAGAAAAAGGTGATCGATATACGGCGAATGCTAATATCACGTTGAAATTCGATCGATTTGATCTGCAATTCAAATTGAGCGGGAATACTCAAAAGCAGGATCACACGCCTTCTGACGTGGGGTTAACGGATTACGCTTACAATGCCAGTCGGGCTGTTCCGCTATATAATGAAGATGGTTCTCTTTATTATTATCCTAAAAAACAGAATTCATCAGATATTCAATCTTGGTTTAATATTTTGAACGAGCGGGATAATTCATACGAAAAAATCAAGAAGAATTCGGTCTCTTTCTCAACGGCAATTAATTATAATATTTTGAAAGCATTGAAGTTAGGAGCTACTTTCTCTTACACGGTGTCCAACACGGATGATGACGTGTACCACGGAGAGACTACTAATTATGCGAAAAGTTTGGCGAAGAAGAATTACGCAAAAGATGATTTTACGGACAATGGAATTGGCGATCACTTCGCTTCAGGTTCCTTCCGAAAAGCTACTTTGTTGCCTTATGGAGGAGAGTTGAAGAAGAACGGAACGAAGAATGAAAACTGGATGGCGCGTTTGCAAGGTTCTTACTACTTGTTCTTGGATGAAGCTGAAAAGCATATGTTGACGTTTATGGCGGGATTGGAAATCTCTTCTTCTCACTATACCGGTTTGCAAAAAACATTCCGTTGTTATGTTCCCGAACGTGGATTAACTGTCGGTAATGTCGATTACGCTCAGTATGATGCTTACACCAAATGGTTGACAACTGATAAACAAGCATTGGGTGTTTTGAAAGATAATTTAAGTAATAAACTTTCATATTACGGTTCTTTAAACTATAGCTATCAAAACCGATATATTTTTAATGCCAATATGCGTGTTGATTACAGTAACGCGTTCGGAGACCGGGCCAGAGAGAAATTTTTGCCGATTTGGTCTACATCTGCTCGTTGGAACATGAAGGAAGATGTGTTGAAGAATGTTTACTGGGTTAATGATTTGTCATTGAAAGCTTCTTTCGGTTATCAAGGAACGATGCACTCTACGCAGACGCCGGAATTGGTGATTATAAAAGGAGAGTTGAATCAGGCATTTGGTGAATATAGTTCAACGATCAAGAATTTCCCGAATCCGGATTTGAGTTGGGAAAAAACAATGAGCATCAACTCAAGTATTGATTTCTCTTTGTTCAATAAAAAGTTGGTGGGATCGATCTCTTATTTTTATAAAAAGACAAAAGATGCCTTCTTGACGAAGAAGGTGGCTCAGGTGAACGGTGTGACCTCTTACACGGTGAATCAAGGAACGGTAGAAAATCAGGGTCTTGAGGTGGCGTTAAATATCAATCCGGTTAACACGTCTATGGGGGGAAGTCGGAAAGGATTTTCTTGGCGTATAGACCCGCAATTGGGACAGGTTGTCAATAAATTGATTAATAAGGTGATTGAAACACAGAAATATGATCCGTTACATGATGATTACACGTATTTGGATTATTTGAACGGAACGGCACACGTGTCAGGTAAACCGTTGAACTCATTTTATTCATATGAATTTACCGGTTTGAATTCCGATGACGGACGTCCGATGTTTGCCCGTACGGGAGAGGAGTATTTTGAGAAATATTGCGATATGCCCAAATCGAAAGTTTTCACGGAGGTGATGAAATATACCGGATGTCGGGTTCCTTATTTACAAGGAGGAATTTTGAATACAATTTCATGGAACGGTTTTGTGTTGAGTTGCAACATCTCTTACAGTATCGGATCAAAGGTTCGTTTGTTGAAGCTTTATAATCCGGATGCTTCTTCAATGGCGGTTTCTCCAACTCAAAATTTGAGAAAAGAGTTTGTTAAACGTTGGCAAACATCCGGTGATGAGAAATACACGAATATACCGGGATTGTTGTCAAAGAATGAATACTCCGCAACTCTTAATCCTTGGTGGAAATCAGAAACTTATTCATTTGCCAAGAATATATGGGAAATGTATAACTATGCCGATATCCGGGTAGTTAGCGGTAATTACTTGAAACTTCAAAGTTTGAATTTGCGTTACGTTTTCTCGGATAATGTATGTAAAAAATTACATTGTAATTCTCTTTACATGTCAATATCAGGAACAAACTTGTTCACGTGGAGTGCGAAGGAGTTGAAAGGTCAGGATCCCTCTTCTCAATCGGGTTCGGCAGATAAGATTAACGTGCCGATTACTCCGACATATACTTTTAGTGTGAATGTGGCATTTTAAATTGTAGATGTATGAAAAAATATATTCTTTTAATTTGGGTGGTTGCCTGTGGATTGCTTACCGGTTGTGATGATTTTTTGGAGGAGCATTCGAATGACAATGCTTATGCGACGACCTGTAAGGATTTGAACGAGTTATTGATTGGGAACGGGTACATGAAATATTACGTGTCTCGGGCAAATTTATCTTCGTTGAGTGTTAATACAAAAAACGGGCCTTATTTCCCGTGGTTGTTGGTTATGGATGATGATGCGGAAGAGTTTGTTAGAGGATCGTATTCTAAGAATTCTCCATTGGCGGAATTGGAAGGTTTTTACGAATGGGTGAGTAACCCGTATAATATCGATGGGGTTCTTTATAGTGATAAGACTTGGGGACGCTTGTACGAACACATCGGTGTTGTAAATGTGATTTTGGATAAAGTGGAGGAGTTTAAGCACGATACGGAAGCAGATCGTAATATAATCAAGGGACAGAGTCATTTTTTGAGAGGGGCGTACTATTACCTGTTGGTGAATTTGTATGCAAAGGCTTATGACAAGATTTCCGCCTCTCGGGATTTGGGTGTTCCGTTAAAGTTGACTCCTTACGTGGAGGATATCAATTACACGAGATCTCCGGTGGACAGTGTCTATATGCAGATTGTTAGAGATTTGGAATTAGCTGTCACCGAGTTGGAGGGATATAAACCGGCAACTGTTCGGAGGGCTTCACAGGATGCTGCGCGAGCTTTGTTAAGCCGTGTATATTGTTATATGGGGAAATGGGAATTGGTTCCTGACTTGTGTAATGCCATTTTGGATGGAAATAGATGGAGTCTTCGGAATTTAAATACGATGAATGCAGATTCTTCGTGGATTGAGATCTCCTCTCCCGAGATTATTTTTGCCAATGGTAGTCATTGTGTGAATCGGGTATTCCCAACCGTGAAAAATGCATCGGGAAGATCCGGTTTCCGGGTTTCCGATGAGTTGGTGGACTTATTTAATGAACACGGAACGGTTGAAACGACTGTTGGTGGATCCTCTGTTGAGGTGTTGAATGATTGTCGAAAAGCGGTGACTCTTTACATGGAGGACGCTCCGAATGTGGATTATTATATTCCTCGGAAGACGAAAAAAGATGAGGTAAAGAGTGAATATGATTTTGTTTCGGATAATTTTTCTATTCGTCTTTCGGAGGTGTATTTGAATTTGGCCGAGGCTTACGCGATGACTGATCAAGAGGATTTGGCCAAGGCAACCTTGAAAACATTGTTGGAGAAGCGTTTGGTGAGAGTGAATGATATTACGGCAACGGGTGAAGATCTTGTAAAATTGATTCGGAATGAACGACGTCGAGAGTTGTGTTTCGAAGGGCAACGGTGGTTTGATCTTCGTCGATATGCGGTTTCTCCCCGTTATCCTGAAGTAAAACAGATTGTGCATAAAGTGTACGATTATGTTTATGGTGATATGAATACGGTCGGTTCATATCGCGGATATTACGTGTTACCCGAATATCCGGACGGAGGTTGGTTGTTACCGATACCAAATGAAGAGATTGAACAGACCGATGGATCTATCGTGAATAATGAGAGACAAGATTGTATATTATATGAATACTAGGATTATGAAAGCAAACATATTAATCGGTGGCTTATTGGTAGCCGTTGCCCTTTGGGCATGCGGAGATAATGACGAGGCATCGGCATCTCACGCGGAAGCGAATTGGTTTACTTTAGAGTATGATCCCAATGCCGGAGAGTTGGATAAGTTGATTTATGAAATTTATGATGAAACGGGTTTCCCTATTTTCTACAATGATACGTTGAAGACTCAAGTGCGTTATGATAAAGGAGGTAAACCTTATAATTATTATGAAATTTTCAAAACCGGTTATTCTTATTCTGGACAGGCGAAAGAGCGTTACTACTCTTTGCAGCGGGATGAAGAGAAGGTGCGATTGATGGTAGAGTTATTGCGAGATTATGCGATAAAACCTTATCTTGCAAAAAATCAAGGTCCTGACTTTAAAGGAAGATACGGGGCTTATGCCTTTCTTTTGTTAGATACGTTGTTTAACGCAAATAGTAAGCCTGACTCATTATATCACTCTTTGGGGGTAACGGCTTTGAGTACCCGTTACGTGATGAAACGTGGAAGTAGTTTAATTTCAGTGGATATGATGACGGAAGAGGAGAAGGAGAGATTTGGATGGAATTTCGCTATTTATGAGTTAAAACGTTATTTGCAAATGGTTTATCCCACAGAATTTCAGGCCTATTTTGACGTTACTTTGGAAACGCCCGATCATGAACAATGGAAAAATGGAAGTGCATTAAGAGATATTTTTGAGATTAAAGATAGTGGAATAAATTCTTATAATTACGTGAACAAACCCGGGTATAATGCAGATTTTCCAACCAATCCGAGGAGATATGGCGTTTTAAGATATCAAAAGGTTGATAAATATAGCGTTTATTTTCCCACTAAATTGGAAGATCTTATGGCATTTACCGAGATGATTCACACGATGAGCGATGCGGAGATTCGGGCTGAGCATGGCGAGTTCCCTATGATTATGAAGCGTTATGAGATGTTGTTGGAGTTATTGAAATTGAGTGGTTTAACACAATTTATTAAAGGAGAATAAGTTTGATTATGATGAAAAGGTTTTTACTTGTATTTGCGGTTATCGTGTTGGCATTGCCAACGTTCGCTCAAAAATCTGCTGCACAGATCGCCGGAGAAAAACTTCGGGAAAAATGGATGAACCAAAAGGCTCCGGAGTTTGTGGTTGAGAAATGGTTGACGAAAGAGCCAAAGATGAAAGGTAAGTTTATATTGGTGGATTTTTGGGGACCTTCTTGCGGGCCTTGTCGCAAATTGATTCCGGAATTGAACGAGTGGAGTAAATTGTTTAAAAAGGATCTGTTGGTTATCGGAGTTGCACCGAATAAAGAGGAGAGTGTTCGTAAGATGAAAGAACCGGTTATCGAGTATTTCAGTGCAATCGATACGCAACAGCGGATGTCTAAAATCTATGGTTTGAAGTTCTATCCAATGGCTGTGTTGATAGATCCAGACGGCATTGTTCGTTGGATTGGTTATCCATCCACGGAAGATTTCACTAAAGAGTTTGTGAAGAAAACTATTGACGAATATAAAAATCAAAAAAAGAAATAAAACGCTGATAAATAGACTGTTTTGTTTAACAAGAGAAAATCCCCGTCCTGCCGACAAGGTAGGCGGGGATTTTTGTTGAAAATAAATGAATTCCTGTACCCGTTTTTTGGTGGAAGTTCGTGTTAAGTTAAAATTTAACTGAAAAAGTATAGATGAATAAATTGAAGTTTGCAAGAAAAAGGGTATTGCCTTTTTTGTGTATCATGTTGTTGAGCATTTCACTTCGAGGACAGGAGGCGAGTAAAGGAGATTTTTCGGAAAAACGCATTTCGATAGAAAAGTGTCAACAATGGGCGATGGAGAATTATCCAGCCATCAAGCAACACGATTTGCTGGATAAAGCTCGGGAATATACATTGTCGAACATTTCCCGGGTTTATCGACCGGAGTTTAGCTTGTCGGGGGTCGCTTCGTGGCAGTCTGAGCGGATGAAGTTGGACTTGAAAATGCCGAAGACGGTGAATGTCAGCATGGATTTGAACGGGCCGGTGAGTATTCCGGTTTCTATTCCCGAGATGTCCATTCCGGTGAGTGATCAAGATCGGTATAACGTGTCGTTGATGTTAAAACAAGCGTTGTGGACGGGGGGAAGAGTGAAGGCCGGGAAGCAAGTGGCAGAGAGCGAAATAGACATGATGCATGCGGGGTTGGATGCTCAGTTATACGAGATTAAGGATAAGGTCAAAGAGTTGTATTTCGGTTTGTTGACGATAGAGGGGAAAGAGAAACAATTGGATTGTGCGGATGAGATTTTGGATAGTTTACATGTTCGTGCCGAGGCCGCATTGAAGGATGGTGTGATTTATGAAACGGATTTAGATGTGATAGAGGTGGAGCGTATTAAATACAGGCAGTTGCGATTGGAGTTGGAGGCTAAGCGAGAGGCGTGTTTGGGTGTGTTGTCCATGTTGATTCATCGCCCTTTGTCGAAGGAGACTGAGTTGCAAGTGCCCGAGGAGGTGATATTGGAAAGCGATAAGATTGAACGGCCTGAGTTGAAATATTTGGATAGTAAGATTGATCGTTTGGAGGCGGATTTAAAGATGCAAAACGCAGAAAACATGCCGAAATTAGGATTGTTTGCCACGGGGGGGTATGGAAAGTCGGGATTGAATACGTTTGACAAAGAATTTAAACCTTATTTTATCGGAGGAATTATGTTGAGCTGGAATTTTGGGAAACTAAATACTTTGAAAAATGATCGTAAATTGAAACGGGTGCAACAGGAGAGCGTGAGAATCGAGCAGGAGAGTTTTATTTTTAACACGAAGATGGAGATGTTGATGCAGGATGCTGAAATTAAGAAAATGAGAAATCTGGTGAAGGAGGACGAAAAGGTGCTTCGTTTGCGAGAATCTATTAGACAGGCTTCGGAGGTAAAATACGCGAATGGCGTGTACACGATTTCCGAATTGATTTCCGATGTAAATTATGCGTTGATTGCTCAACAAGAGAAGTTATTGCGGGAGATCGAGTTGAAAATGATGATTTATTCAAAAAAGATAACGTTGGGTTTATAATATCCATGAAAGGAGAGTTCAATCGAATTGATAAAGTTTAAAGTATTTGAATGATGAATAGCAAAATTTTATATACAGTGTTTTTGGCTTGTGTTTTTGGAGTCGGTTGTAATCATAAAATGGAAAAACGCCAAGCGTCGGGAATGTTTGAGACAAGAGAAGTGGTGGTTTCGTCGGAAATCAGTGGAAGAGTGGAGCGTTTGGAGGTGATGGAAGGTGATTACGTGGAGGCAGGTAAAGTGGTCGGTTTGATCGACACGATGCAGTTGCATTGGTTGAAGGTGCAAGCCCAGCAAGCTGCAGTGGCTGTGAATGAACGAATCCCAAATTTAGACAAAATATTGGAAGTTTACCGCTTAAAAGTGGAGCGGGGAGAGAAGGAGTTGGCACGGGTGGAACGTTTGCTGGCAGGAAAGGCTGCCACGCAAAAGCAGTATGATGATGTGAAGGCAATGGTGGATGAGGGGCGTTCTGCATTGGAGGGACAGACTCATCAGGCCGAGGTGATGATTGCCGGAGCAAAGGCTGAGAGCGCGGCGATTGCGTTGAAAGTGGATCAAGTGAATGATCAGATTCGTCGTTGTTTGATTACCAATCCTGTGTCAGGTGTTGTTTTGGCCAAATACACGGAAGAGCAGGAGCTTGCCGCACCCGTGAAAGCTCTTTACAAGATAGGGGATATGAAGAACATGTATTTGCAGGTGTATGTTGAAGGATTTCAAGCCAATCGTTTGAAAGTTGGAGATTCGGTGAAGGTGTTTGCCCAGTTGGGAGGGGGAGAGGAACGAGAATACCAGGGACGTATTTCATGGATCGCTTCAGACGCAGAGTTTGTTCCTAAAACTGTACACACTCAAGACGAACGGGATAATTTGGTGTATGCCGTGAAAATTCATGTGGAGAATGACGGTGTTTTGCGGGTTGGTATGTATGGTGATGTGAAGTTTGATACGTTGTAATCCGAAGGTATGATTGTCGCTGAGGATATTTGTATGAAATACCGTCAGGTATTTAAAGAGGTTGTAGCCTTAAAAAATATTTCATTGAATGTGAAGAAGGGTGAAATATTCGGGTTGATCGGTCCGGATGGGGCCGGTAAGAGCTCGTTATTTCGAATTTTGACAACCCTTCTTTTACCTACCGGAGGAAAGGCTTCCGTCGGGGGGTATGATGTGATTAAGCAATTCCGGGAGGTGAGGAATATTGTGGGATATATGCCGGGTAAGTTTTCTCTTTATCAGGATTTGTCTGTAGAGGAAAATTTGACTTTTTTCGCTAGCGTGTTTGACACGACGATTGAAGCCAATTATGATCAAGTGAAAGATATTTATGAACAATTGCTTCCTTTTAAGAATCGAAAAGCCGGAGCCTTGTCCGGGGGTATGAAACAGAAGTTGGGGTTGTGTTGTGCTTTAATTCATAAACCGAAAGTTTTGTTCTTGGATGAACCGACAACAGGTGTTGACCCTATTTCACGAAAGGAGTTTTGGGATGTGTTAAAAAGATTGAGTGGAGATGGGATTTCCGTTTTTGTGTCCACTCCTTACATGGATGAAGCTTGTTTGTGCGACCGAATCGGATTGATTTTTCGAGGAGAATTGCTTGATGTGGATACTCCGGAGCGATTGATTGGAAAGCATGAAAAAAAATTGGTAGCATTCAAGGCGAAAAACATGTATCGTTTACTAGGAGATATTCGAAAAGAACCGGGTGTTTATTCCTGTTTCACGTTTGGAGATTCTCTTCATACCACTTTCCGGGAGAAGGATTTTCCGGTGGAAGAGTTTGTTCTCTCCTTGAAGAATGCGGGATATACAGACGTGGAATGGAAAAACATAGAAACGGGGATTGAAGATTATTTTATGATGTTAACGAATGATATAAGCGATGGAACGGGTTATTGAAGTGGAACGGTTAGCAAAGAAGTTTGGTACGTTCACCGCGGTTGATTATATTAGCTTTTACGTGGAACGTGGGGAAATTTTTGGATTTCTGGGAGCAAACGGAGCGGGTAAGACAACTGCCATGCGAATGTTGTGCGGGTTAAGCAAACCTACTTTTGGAACAGGGAATGTGGTCGGGTTCGATATTATCCGGGAGTCGGAGAAGATAAAGAGACGAATTGGGTACATGAGTCAGAAATTTTCTTTGTACGAGGGATTGACCGTGAAGGAAAATATCCGTTTGTACGGGGGGATTTACGGAATGCGACGTCGTGATATTGCACAAAAGATGGATCGGGTGTTGGCGTTTCTTGGCCTTTCCTCGGAGCGTAACACGTTGGTGCGGTTGTTGCCACAGGGGGTGAAACAACGATTGGCTTTTTCCGTGGCAACATTTCATGAACCGCAGATTGTGTTTTTAGATGAACCGACCGGTGGGGTGGATCCCGCTGTGAGACGAATGTTTTGGGAATTGATATATGAGGCTGCAGCCGAGGGAATAACTGTTTTTGTGACTACGCATTATATGGATGAGGCCGAATATTGTGATCGGGTATCGATTATGGTGGATGGCCGAATTCAAGCGTTAGATACTCCTATGGCGTTGAAACAGCAGTACGGGGTTCCGGGAATGCAAGAAGTGTTTTATTTGTTGGCTCGAGGCGCCCAAAGAAAGGAGTGATGTGATGAAATTGAAAACGTTTATAGATCAATTTTTAGCTTTCACGCAGAAAGAGTTTTTTCATATTCTTCGCGACAGAAAGACCTTGCTAGTGTTGGTTGTGTTGCCGATCTCCCAATTGTTGATATTCGGTTTTGCTTTGAATAGTAGTTTGACGGAGATGCCGACGGCCGTGCTAGATCTGTCGAATGATCGGATGAGTCGCCAAATTATTTCAAAAATAGACGCTAGTTCTACATTTAAAGTAGAGGAGTATGTACATTCCATGCAGGAGGTAGATGAGTTGTTTAAATCCGGAAAATTGTCACAGGTATTTGTGTTCATGCCCGGTTTTGAGCGTGAGATTAAACGCACTGGCAAAGGGAATGTACAGATCATTATGGATGCGAGTTTGCAGATTAACGCTTCCACGTTGGAATCTTATATTTTGGCTACATTGTTGGAATATCAGCAGGAGATCAATGCGGGGCGGGAGTTGCCTATACAGATTATTCCGGAGGTGAAGATGAGGTATAATCCTCGTTTGGATAGTGCGTTTCATTTTGTGCCCGGGGTGATTGGAATTGTGTTGATGTTAGTTTGTTCGATGATGGCTTCATTGGCTATCGTGAAAGAAAAAGAGTCTGGAACGATGGAGGTACTACTGGTTTCACCCGTGAGACCACCCGTCATTATTTTGGCAAAGTTGGTGCCTTATTTGTTGGTAGGAATGATAAATATTGTGGTTATTTTGCTGATATCCGTGTTTATTTTGAACGTACCCATAGCAGGAAATATCTTTTTGCTATTTCTGGTCGGAACGATTTTTACATTGTCATCGTTGGCTCTAGGAATCATGGTATCGGTTTTGACGAAGACGCAGCGTAGTGCTATTATCATTTCTATTGCCGGATTGATGTTGCCGGCAATCACGTTATCCGGTTTTATATTTCCATTGGGCTCGTTGTCATTGTTGATGAAAGTGATTGTTCATTTGATGCCGGTAACGTTGTTCATTTCTGCTGCAAGAAATATTATGATTAAGGGTTTGGGGATGGATGCTGTTTACCCGGAATTATTCGGTTTGATTGTGATTACCGTGGTGTTAATTGTTATTAGTATTAAGTGTTTCAAAAACCGCTTGTCATGAGGATTCTTGGATTTTTATTGCAAAAAGAGTTTATTCAAATATTCAGGGATAAGACGATACTGCTGATTTTATTTTTAATCACGGTGATCTTGTTGTTTATTCTTCCTCCGGCGGCAAAAGTTCGGACTTCTCGAATTGCGTTGAGCGTGGTGGATCACGATCGTACAGGGACATCATCCAATTTTTTGCGCAAGTTGACAAGTTCCGGTCAATTTGCCATTGGTGCCTACACGAATACTTACGAGGAGGGGTTGAAGGTTTTGGAAAAGAGTAAGACTTCTGGAATTCTTGAGATTCCTAAAGGATTTGAGAAGAACATTATGGAACGGGTGGAGGCCCCCATTATGTTGGAGATAGATGCGGTGAACGGGGTGACGGCGGGACTATCATCGTTTTATTTTTTACAGATCTTGGGAGAATATATAGAGGAGTATGCGGAAGGATTTGGTTTCCAGTCCGGTTTTCAAATTGAATCACAAGAAGAGATGATGGCTCGGGTAGAAGCGGAGGCTCAAGCAGAGATGACGAAACGTCTTAGGAAGGAGGCTGCATACCGGGAAAATGTGATGCAAATGCAGGAGGTTGCAATGCAGACAGATATGCCCGAAACGGAAAAAATAACGTGGGGTGAAAATTACGGTATCTCCACAAGTCTATCCGATATGGAGAATGGGAATTCGAATGAAGAGATTGTGGTGCCCCGGTTTGTACAGGAAAGTTACGTGTCGGATGTAACCGTTCCGCTTATTGAGAAACCTGCTGATTGCGGATTCGAGCAAGTAAATATGGTGGTGAGTCATCGTTATAATCCGGATGGAGAATCCAGCTTATATCAAATCCCTTCTCTTTTAGCCATATTGGTATGTATTATAGGAACAACCTTATCCGCTTTGAATATTGTGACAGAAAAGGAAAGTGGAACAATAGAACAAATGAATGTGAGTCCGGTGAGTCGGAGTGCTTTTATCGTTTCAAAAATTGTTCCCTCTTGGGTGATAGGAATGGCTATTTTAACGATTGGCTTGATTATTGTGCGGGTAATGTACGGGATTGTACCCCAAAGTAGTTATTGGAGTATCTATTTGATTTCATTTCTTTTTTTGGTTTCCATGGTTGGATTTGGCGTGCTAATTTCCACGGCGTGTAGAAATCAACAGCAAGCCATGTTGTTGTGTTTTTTCTTTTTGTTGATTATATGTTTGTTGTGTGGCATGTGGACTCCGATAGACAGTATGCCAACATGGGCGAGATTTATTGCGGATATAAATCCATTGCGTTATTATATTGAGGTTATGCGACTTTTCTTTGCTTATGGCAGTGAGTTACGGCATGTGTTGCCGCAGATGGGTGCCTTGTGTGTGTTTATCGTGGTGTTTAACGCATGGGCTATTATGAATTTCAGAAAAGCTAGATAATTAAATATTGTATGTATGAAAAAAAGTTTTGTATTTTTATTTATTTCGTTATTTCTTTTCTCCTTATGTGATACTGCATGTGGACAGGAGGATACAAAGAAAAAGAAATCTGAAAGTAAGACTGCCGAAACTGCAAAGAAACCGGCAGCTAAATCAGTAAGTAAATATGACAAGTTGTTCGACAAGAAAGGGCATATTGCTACAACGGGTGGTTTTATGACCTTACACCTGGTGGATGGAAAATTGTATTTCGAGTTACCATTGAAATATATGGGACGAGAAATGTTGTTAGCTTCCACGGCTTCAGAGTCTAGTAATCCGATGCTTTGTACAAACGGTTACAAAGCGCATACTCCTCGCCACATCAAGTTTACTTTGGAAGATAGCACGGTGTACATGAGAAGTGTTAATGCTGCTTTGGATTGCCGTGTAAACGGGGAGCGGGGAAAATTGTTGAAAGAGAAAAATTTCATAGAGCCGATGTTGGAGGCATATGAAGTGGCTGCTTGGAATAAAGACCGTTCTGCTGTTGTATTTAACGTGACCTCTTTGTTTACGGGATCGGATGCAGATTTGTCTCCCGTTAATGATGGTATTGGGAAGTTGACCGTAAAAGCATCTCCTCAGAAGGCAGGAATAAAATTGGATGAGATTAAAGCGTTTGAAGACAATGTGATGGTTTCAACTTGGTATGCTTATCGTGTATCTGTGAGCCAAGGAAGAACTCCCGTGGTGACTGATGCTCCGTTGACCGTGAAGGCGTTGCGTTCATTGTTGTTATTGCCGGAGGATCGTATGCGCCCAAGGTATTCAGATGCTCGTCTTGGAGTGTTTTTGACCGATAAGCAGAGTATCGAGGAAGAGGGTAGCCAAATGCGTAAATACTCTTTGGCAAATCGTTGGCGCTTGGAACCCCAGGATCCGAAAGCTTATAAGAGAGGAAAATTGGTGGAGCCGGTGAAACCGATTGTTTGGTATGTTGATGATGCATTCCCGGAATCTTGGAAAAAACCGATAAAAAAAGCTGTTTTGCGTTGGAATCAAGCTTTTGAGAAGATCGGTTTTAAGAACGTGATGCAAGTACGCGATTTCCCGAAAGATGATCCTAGTTTTGATCCGGACAATTTGAAATATTCTTGCATTCGTTATATCCCGTCGACAGTGCAAAATGCGATGGGGCCATCTTGGGTAGACCCGAAAACCGGAGAGATCATTACAGCCTCTGTAATTGTTTATAACGATATTGTGAAGTTGATTGCACAATGGCGTTTCACGCAAACTGCACAGGTTGATCCTCGTGTTCGGGCTCAAGTAATGCCAGATGATGTAATGGATGAATCAATTACTTATGTGATTGCTCATGAGATTGGTCACACGTTGGGATTAATGCATAATATGGGAGCCTCTAGTGCCTTCCCGGTTGATTCGTTGCGTTCTGCCAATTTCACGAAAAAATACGGGACAACACCTTCGATCATGGATTATGCCAGATTCAATTATGTGGCACAACCTGGAGATAAGGGTGTAAAATTGACTCCTCCGGATTTAGGTGTGTATGATGAGTTTGTGATTAAATGGTTGTATACTTATTTCCCTGATCTAAAAAATGCAGATGAAGAAAATAAGGTGTTGGAGAAATGGGTAGATGAAAAAGCCGGAGATCCACTTTATCGCTTCAGAAAACAGCAGATGCTTGCTCGATTGGATCCTTCTGCTATTGAAGAAGATTTGGGAGATGATCCTGTGAAAGCAGCTGATTACGGTATCAAGAATTTGAAGTATATCTTGAAAAATATGAATAATTGGATCACAGATGATCCCGATGGTTCATATAGAAAGTCTTTGTACAACACGCTTGTTAGTCAATATGCTCGTTATTTGCAAAATGTAATATATAATGTGGGGGGTATTTACTTAACTGATGTAAAGGACGGGACTCCCGGAGAACGTGTTCAACCGGTTGATCGAGAAGTTCAACGTGCTTCTTTAAAATGGGTGTTGAAACAAATCAATGATTGTGATTGGTTGAATAATAAAGAGGTGACTAAACATTTTGGCCCGGACATGGCGATGTCTGCTCGGGTGCAGAATATGGCGATTATGGCTTTGTTTAAAGCAGGACAAAATGTAGTATTGGCATCTCATATTTCCAATAATTCTTATTCTCTGGAAGAGTATTGTAATGATTTGTACGATGGAGTGTGGGAGAGTGCTATTGCTAATCGGAAAGTAACCCAAGGAGATAAAATCATGCAAAAAAATATGTTGGCGATGATGAAATCGTTAATTAAACCTTCATCTAATAATTTGTTGGGATCACTTTTAGGAGGTATTTCGAATGAAGTGGGTTCACCTTCTTGGGATGAGGTTGAATTGTATGGTTTGTATGATGCGGTTACAGAAAAGGAGTCTATAGAGGAAATGAGTTCTTTGGGCATGACAGAACAAGAGAAGATAAACGAGGTGTTGAATAGTTTCGGGTTTGGATATGGCTATGGCTGGCAACGTCCGGTGAAGACGGATATTATTGATGAAACATTGACTAATTATTGTGCTATTGGGGTGAAATTGCGCACGTTGTTGATGGGTAAAGCAATGAACGCCACGGATCAGTCTTCTAAACAACACTATCAAGCCATGTTGTTTATGTTGATGCAGATGATGGATGGAATAAAATTATAAATAAAATCGGACGATGAAATTTATGGTATTATTGTTTGTTATAATGTCTTTGGGCATTATAACAAACGCCCAGGATGGGGTAAAATTCGAAGATCTGACTTTTGAGCAGGCTTTGGCTAAAGCGAAAGTCGAGAACAAACTTGTTTTTATGGATTGTTACACTTCATGGTGTGGACCTTGCAAGAGAATGTTGAATACTGTTTTTGTTCAAAAAGAAGCTGGGGACTTTTTTAATCCCCGTTTCGTGAATGTAAAATACGACATGGAGAAAGGTGAAGGCATTGAACTGGCAAAACGTTTTAACGTGAAGAGTTTCCCGACCTTTTTTATTATTCGTCCCGATGGAAGCATACAGCATAAAATAGGAGGAGCAGGATCTTTAAAAGCTTTTTTGGGTTGGGTGGAGAAAGGATTGCATGAGGAAACTTCTCTTGACTTTCTGAATAAACAATACGAAAAAGGGGGAATGAATAAAAAACAAATGTTGGAGTATCATAGAGTTCTTTTGTGTGCCGGAGAGAGAGAGAATGCTAAAGTTATTTTAGATAAATTGAGAAGTCAGTTGAATGATGACGATCGGGTAAAAGCGGATTACTGGTTTTTGTTAGAAGGCCAACCACATGGATCTGAAGGATTCAATTTTGTTATCACTAATTATGCTAAGTTGAAGAAAAATATCGGAGAAGAGAAGTTGTCGGATTATTTGTCTGAAAATTACAACAAAGTTTTAAATAATGTCTTTAAAGAAGAGGGGAATAATGATGTAAAAGCGATAAAAAATTTATTGGATCAAGTGTCAAAGGAATGGAGTTTAATAGGTTGGAAACCAGATACTCGCTTACAGAATAAATTGAACTTGCTTAAAGCTTGTGTTTCCCGAAATGCGGAACAAATTATTTCATGTATTGAATTCGGTTTGGACAAACAAAAGGTGTCTAAATGGAATTTTGATTTATGGATGATGCTGTCTGCATTGGAATTTGTGGACTTGGAAGGGGGAAAAGTGGATAAAGCGAGAATCTTGGCAATCGAGACAAGAATTCAAGGGTATTTTGCAAATTCAGCAAGTATGCAAAATCGACTGGCTCCTTATTTCAAAAGATTTAAATAAACTTTCTTGTTTATTTGTGTTAGAAGTTGTCTTGAAAGCTATGTTTTCAAGACAACTTCTTTTTAGGAATGTTCCTAAAAATTCATTCGGTTTGTACCCCTAAAATTAAATTCATCCGTTCTATTCATAGAGAATAAGCTAGACTTGAACGGCGTGTGCAAGTCTTTGTTGAAACTAATATGATAATTTTATATGAAAAGAATCTTAATTTTTTGCAGTGTTTGTTTGATGATTTTATTCGTGATGAGCACGATGGTTTCTTGTCGTAGTTGTGGTGATAAGAGAGTTGATGACATTTCTAAGGTCCCGGGAATTTACGAGGGGCAGGCAGAGTTGTTGATTCCGGATAATTTGAAAAAGATGGTTAAACCGGATTCTACAGGGAAAAGTCCGATTCCTGATGGCCCGATACCTTGTAAATTAGAGATAAAAAAGAATGAAAATAAAGAGTTAACAATCGAAATTGTTGATTTTAAAATGCCGAATGGCATGGAACTGGCTCCCTCTTCTTGTCGGGTAAGCCAAGATGGTGAAGTATTTAATTTGGAAGGAGAAGGCAAGGTGTCGTTAGGAACTAAAGGTTCGTTGTCTTACGAACATGAGGGGAAAATAGAGGGAACCGCGATCCATTTGGATGGAACGGTATATATTATACCGAAAGTGTTGGGGGTAAAAATTGTATTTGACGGAGAGAAAAAATAGAAAATGTTAAGTTTTAAATTTTATGGTATAACATGAAAAGATTTTTTGTTTTAATGGCAATTTTGGGAATTGCATTCTGTTTTGCTTGTGGCGATGATAACGGGGATGGTTCTTTAAATTTGAATGGAAGCTATTCAGGAGATGCGTTAAAATTGACGTATAGTGATGTCGTGTTTCCTGGAAAAACCGTGGTATTTTCTTCACAAGATGGTCAGGGTGCTTCCTTGACATTGAATGGGGTTATTCCCGGGGAGTTGGAAACAGTTATTTCAGAAGTAGAATTGCTACAGGATAATGCAGGTTATCAGTTAACGGGAAAAGATGAAAACATTCACCGGGCTATAAATTTGACAGGGAAAATAGAAAAAGGTTTGTTGGTGTTGGGTGTGAACGTGAAATTTGATAATGTTTTGATCGGGAAATGGTTGTTGAACGAGAAAAAGCCGGGGAGTGTGATTTGGACTACGGTTGATGGAGAATCTGTTACATTGGCAGAAATAACGACTGCAAATGGTGTACGAATAATGTCTTTAACAACCAAAACAGTTGCTACCCTTCTCCCGATGCTGATGAAGGAATTAACCAATTATTTAAAGGATATATCTTTTCTAGCGGATGGAAATCTATTGGCTACCTATAATGCTTCTGAATCGGAAACTGCAGCTGATTGGAAATCCTTAGATCTGAATTCTATTCATTATTATGTGGAGGATGAAACAAATTGCTGCATTTATCCGAATGTAGAAACGTTAGCTAGTCAGATTCCGGCACTGGATACAATGAAAATAGAAAAATCAATGCTTCAGCAATTTCTGGTAAATGGTGTTCCTCTTAATTTTGATTTAAAAGAAGACGTTGATCCTAGAACATTGTATATGTATGTGGATGAAGAGTATATTAAACAATTGATCCCGTTAATCAAAATGGCAGGAAGTGTTGTTCCGGAGGATGCAAAGATTGAAATACCGGCGACTAGTGGTTCTCCCCTGTACATTTCTTTAAAAGAATTACTGACAAATCTACCTGTAGCGTTAGAGAAAACGGAAACGTTGGAGATTGGATTGAATTTTATTGAAACGAAAGATCCATCGAAAAGTGAGTAGGTTTTGTTAAATATGATCAAGTTATACTGATTTTGAGAATAGCAGCATGCCGGTAGGGATGTCTGCTATTTTGATTTTTGACGGGAATGTCTATCTTTGCATAAATCATAATTATCGATTTAGATTTTTATAATGGTATATAGCGAATCGGAGATTATACACGAACTGGAGGCAGGAAATGAAAGCTGTCTGAATATGCTTTTTGATAATTATTATCGGGCATTGTGCGTGTATGCGTTTCGGTTTGTTTCAGATGGAGATGATGTGGAGGATATAGTGCAAGAGGTGTTTGTCTCTTTCTGGATGAATAAAAAAAGAACTGTTTTTTCCGGTTCCATTCGTTCTTATCTTTTCGGGGCAGTAGCCAAGGCTGCAGCTAAATTTGCTACACGTCGAGCAAAGATCATGTTTGACGACGTGGAAAAATATGTCGATCAATTTTTAGAAGAGTTGGGGGATTATGATGAGAACGAGTTCACTCGATTACGTGATAGCGTATATGCCCGGGTGGAAGCTTTGCCCGAAAAGACAAAAAATATATTTAAAGCTGTAGTGTTGGATAACATGACTTATCAGCAAGTGGGGGAACGGTTCGGAATAACCGTGAATACCGTAAAAACAATGTATTACAGGGCGTTGAAACAGTTGAAAGAAGAGTTGGGAGGGAATGCCGTGGTATTGTTTTTTATTCTTTAACAATAAGTTTTTACTCGTAAATTTGTTAAAATTATTCTTCCTGCAATTTTCTTTAAAAAAATTGTCATCTCTTTTTCGATTTTCTGGTATATAAAAGAAACGAGATTGAGATGAACGATAAAATTTGGCAATGGATTGGTGATTATTGCTCCGGACTTTTGGATAAGAGCGAGGAACAGGAATTGCGTGTGTGGATGGACGAAGCAGAAGAAAACAAACAACTTTTTATGGAAGGGGTAAAAATGGTACGGGAGTATCAAACAGTTCTCCGTTCGGGGCGGAATGCCTCCAATTCATTGAAACGTGTACGGGAAAAGATTAGGGCCCGCGGGAGGAGACTATTATGGACGCGGATAGCAGCAGCGGCTTCCGTGATAATCTTGTTCGCTTTATCATTTGTATTCTTTTATGCCTCCGAATCAGAAAAAACGTCTCCCACGTTGGCAAAGGTACACGCTGGAGGAACAAAAGCGACACTGATAGTGGCCGATGGTATACAAGTCGATTTGACACAAGATAATTTGCAAGAAGTGATTGGGCAGTATGGGGCTACTGTTTTAGAAGATAAAAAGAACGAGTTGCGATATGATAATGTGGAGGTAAACGGAGAGATCGAAGAAAAGCCTATATATCATACGATCTCAACTCCGGTTGGAGGAGAATACCATTTCACGTTAGCAGACGGTACGATGGTATGGTTGAATTCATCTTCCCAACTGATCTTCCCAACTCGCTTTACAGGAAATACACGGGAGGTACTCGTCGAGGGAGAAGTGTATTTTGACGTGCAACATGACGAAAGTAAACCTTTTATCGTTCGGGTAAATGATGTCAGTGTGCAAGTGTTGGGAACGAAGTTTTGTATTTCGGCTTATCCCGAAAATGAAGGGGTTATGACTACTTTGGTACAGGGAGCAGTGCAAGTAATGTCCGGGGATAATCAAGTCGTATTAAAGCCCGGTTACCAAGCCGTGGTTGATCCGCATGCGGGAACTATCAGCCAAAGAGCCGTGGAACTTTCTCTGTACACTTCGTGGGTACGAGGAATATTTGAATACGAGAACATGGAATTGAAGGATATTGTAGTACAACTCGCCCGATGGTACGATGTACAATTCACGTTCTCGGCACCGGAATATAAAGAGCGTCGTTTCACTGGGGTGATACGAAAATATGAAGATTTGAATGATGTGCTAGATATGATAGAAAAAACAACGAACGTAAAATTTATTGTCCATGGAAGAAATGTTACCATAACTTCAGTGATGAAATAGGAAAAATACAAAAACGGGAAATGTTCTCAGCATTCCCCGTTCCCTGTTGAAAATTTATGGCAGCCTTCGGCAAAAGGCTACGTTTATTAATCAAAGTATCCAAATGTATGAAAAAAAGACGAAATTCCACACAATCCTCTCCTGAAAATGTAAGGAGTAAAATTTATTTAGCAATGAGATTGACTTTGCTTTTAACGATGTTTTTCTCTTTCACGGCAATAGCCAGTGTGTCGTCACAGTCAGTGACGTTGAAATTAGAGAATGCAAGTCTCAGAGAGACTATTAAAGAGTTGAAAAATCAAACAGGGGTTTATTTCGTGTTTAACGAGGAAGAAATTGCGAGTTTGAACGTGAAACTCAACATGGTCCTGACAAATGAACCTTTCGAAAAGGCGTTGGATCGCATTTTTAAGGGATTGCCCTTCAATTATGAATATGTGAAAGGAGTGGTGATTATAAAGCCTGTACCTCAGAAAGATGATGAGATGAAGTTGAAAATGGTTAAGGGAAAGGTTATTGACACCGATGGGTATCCTCTTCCAGGTGTGACCATTCAGGTGAAGGGAAGTACAAGTGGAACCTCTACAGACAAAGATGGAAGATACAAGTTGCTTTTGCCGGGAGGACGGAATTTGACACTGATGTTTTCTTTTATTGGAATGGAACCTCAAGAGGTGAAGTATACGGGGCAGGACTCTATTAACGTGACAATGAAAGAAACTGCAGCTATGTTAGAAGAAGTTGTAGTGAATACGGGATATACTAGCCAAAGTGTGCGGAAAATTACTAGTGCGGTGACATCGGTGAGAGCGGAGGATGTGGTATTACCTGGTTTACAGTCAATAGACCAAATGTTGGAAGGGCGTATCCCGGGAATGATATTTATGCAAAATACGGGGCAGATAGGGGCGGCTCCACGTTTGAGAATTCGTGGTACGTCAACAGTATTAGGATCTCAAGAACCGTTGTGGGTAGTAGATGGAATCGTTCAGACGGATCCGGTAAACGTGGATCCTAGTCAACTCAATGATTTGGATTTTGTGAATTTGTTAGGTAATGCTATATCCGGATTGAATCCCGAGGATATTGAACAGATAGATGTGTTAAAGGATGCTTCGGCTACGGCCATCTACGGGGCTCGAGCTGCTAACGGTGTAATTGTGATTACAACGAAGAAAGGAAAAGCGGGACCTCCTCGCTTCAATTATTCCGTGTCTGGTAGCATTACTCGTCGTCCACATTACTCGGATAAAAGCGTGAATATGATGAATTCAACGGAACGTATTGCTTATTCTCGGGAATTGATTCAAAAACGTATAGAGTATCCCACGATTGAAACCTGGGTGGGGTATGAAGATGCTATGAGAAAATACTGGAATGGAGAGTATTCCTATGATCAGATGTCTGAGGTCGTTGGATATTACGAGGCTTTAAATACGGATTGGTTCGATATTCTTACCCAGAATGCTTTCACGCATAAACATACATTGAGCGTTTCCGGTGGAGCTAACCAATTCGGTTATTACGCTTCCTTGGGGTATAGTGACATTAATGGAACCGCAAAAGGAGAGTCTAATAAAATGTATACTGCAAACGTTAAATTGACCTCAAATTATAATCGTTTTTCCATGCAGTTTGGGCTTAATGCTAATATTCAAGAAAAGGAATATACCCCCGATGATGTAGGTCTGGTAAATTATGCTTATAACACAAGCCGTGCCGTGCCGGCTTATGACGAAAATGGCGAATTGCTGTACTATAACCGGCCGTATGCAGCTCCGTCAAGAATAAATGGAGATGAGAACCAGCTAGCTGCTTTTAATATTTTGAATGAGATTGCCAATTCATCACAGGATATTAATTCCAGTGGAGTCTCGCTGAATGCTACGGTTAATTATAATTTGTTTGATTTTTTAAAATTAAGCACGACACTTTCCTATACGTTAAATCACACGGAAATGGACGTTTATCATGGAGAAAAGTCGTATTATGTCGCTTGTTTGAGACATGATGGCGGAACTTCTTCTCTATTGCCAGTTGGTGGTGAGTTGAAAGAAAGTAATACCCGAAATAACAGTTACATGGCCCGAGCCCAGTTAGATTTTAATCATTACATGGATTCAAATCGAAAACATCTGCTATTTGCTTCGGCCGGATGGGAAGTTTCTTCAACAAAATACACTGGAATAAGTCAGACATATCGGGGATATGTTCCGGAACGTGGCTTGAAAATGACAACCATTGATCTGGAAAAATATCCGTATTATGCCCAATGGACACAAACGGCAGAAGCCTTGGGGCAGCGTACGCATCAGTTGACAAATTTGATGTCGGTTTATTTCTCGGGATCTTATTCTTACAATGACGTGTATATGTTTAATGTTAATGGACGTATGGATTATTCCAATGCGTTTGGGAGTCGGAGTAATGAAAAGATTTTACCCATATGGTCTATTTCAGGACGTTGGAATGTTGCGCAGGATATTCTGAAGAACGTGTATTGGGTGAATGATCTTTCTTTAAGAGCTTCTTTTGGTTATCAGGGAAATATGCTGGAAGGAGAGGGACCTGATATGGTAATTCAACGAGGATCAATGGATCCTTATTTTGGGGAATACAAGTCGACTGTCTATAAATTTGCAAATCCTTTTTTGAAATGGGAGAAAACGGCGTCAACAAACTTGACGATTGATTTCTCATTATTTAATAGCAAAGTGAATGGTTCTGTTTCTTATTATTACAAGAAGACAAGAGATGCGTTCTTGGAGAAAACGGTTTCAGAAATTAATGGTGTAACAGAATATATGGTAAATCAAGGAACACTGAAAAATAAAGGAGTAGAAGTTTCTTTGAATTTTGTCCCGATAGATCAGATTTCAGCCGGGAATCCGAATGGTTTTCGATGGAAGTTGGATCCACAAATAGGTCAGGTGATAAATCAGTTGATTGATAAGGCTATAGACAACAAAGATGCGACAGTACAAGATGAAATCGTTTACCAGGATTATCTGGACGGAAGCATAAATATTGCAGGACGGCCTTTAAATAGTTTTTATTCTTACAAGTTTGCTGGTTTGGATCCCAAGGATGGGCGACCGACTTTTTATGGCATTTCTGATGAAGAGTTAAATAGTTATATCACGATGGATAAAGAAGAAATGTTCAAATCCGTGATGGCTTATTCTGGTTGTCGGGTCCCGGACATTCAGGGAAGCATTCTCAACACGTTCACGTACCATCGGTTTACCCTGTCGGTTAATATGGCATATAGTTTTGGCTCAAAGATTCGTTTATTGCAGTTATATCCGAATATTTCGTTAGGTAACGGAACATTGGCTCCACAACCGTTGGAAAATGTACGTCGCGAATTTTTAGATCGTTGGCAACGTCCTGGCGATGAAAAATATACGAATATACCGGGAATACTTCCCAATTCAGAGTTTATAAATACGGTTGGCGGTGGTATGCAGGGAGAGAATGGAGTTTGGCCGGCGGAATTGAGAAACAAGAGTTTTGCCGAAAACATTTGGCAGATGTATGATAATTCGGATGTCCGGGTTGTAAGTGGGAACTATGTGAAAATGCAGTCTTTCTCTTTACGTTATAGCTTTTCGGATAGATTCTGTCAGAAAATGCATTTGAAATCAGCTTATATTGGGTTTTCTGGGACAAATTTGTTTACCATCTGCAGTAAAGATTTGAAGGGACAGGATCCGACAACGCAAACGGGGAGCGCGGGAACTATTAATATGTCAATACGTCCGACGTATTCATTCAATTTGAATATAGCATTTTAAAACAGATAGTTATGAATAGATATATATGTTTGATATTTGTATTTTTTCTGGGAGTGTCTTGTCGTGATTTTTTGGAAGAGCAATCTCAGGATTTGGCTTACGTGACTTCTATTAACGATTTGGATGAATTGTTGGTAGGAAGCTGTTATCCGGATTTGGGAACGGGAACTGAAGAGAATGCTTATAGCATCGCGTTGCAAAATAACGATTATGGTTATTATTTGCATGCAATGGATGATGATACGGATGCTTATGCAGCCAGATATGACAATAATTCAACATTTTGGCGGGTAGCTGGGTTTCATTGGTGGCAACAAGATCCTTTTTATACCCGAGATCAGGAAATAAAAGATCTTGCATGGAAGACTTATTACAAGCACATAGCGGTGTTGAATGCCTTATTGGTAAATGTTGAGGAATTTCAAGAGGAAAGTAGTTATGAGCGAGTGAAGGGAGAAGCACACTTCTTGCGAGCTTATTATTACTTTATGTTGGTAAATATGTATGCTAAGCCTTATTCTAAAGCAACAGCTTCCGTGGATTTGGGAGTTCCCTTGAAAACAACGGAATATGTTGAAGGCGTTAAATTCGGACGAGCCTCCGTGGAGGAAGTATACGCGTTGGTTGTGAATGATTTGAAAGAGGCGATTGTTAATTTGACCGGCGTGGAGCAAAAATCTGTAAGACGGGCTTCTGTTTTTGCTGCTAATACTTTGTTAAGCCGGGTTTATCTATATATGGGAGAATGGGAATTAGCAGAAAAACAATGTGACGAAGTGTTGACGAAAGGAGCTTTTAAGTTGGAAGATTATAACGGATTGACCCATGCTTGGTGTGGCTTGAAATCAACGTTCGATCAGTTATTGCGAATGGGATACACGGAAGAAATGGCATTAAAATATTTGCAAATGGCTGCAATCCCGGTGGATCTAACCCAAACGGCAGCAGGAGTCATTAGAACAACTTCTTCGGAAACAATATTTGCACAAGGGCTTAATAGATTGTACACTTATGTTATGGTTCCGAACACGTCGCTCGGTGGCGCTCCGGGTGGCGGTCCGAGAGGAATGGCGATGTCATACAAAGTATCCGATGAGTTGCGAAATTCTTATGAAGAGGGAGATCAGAGAGCAAAACTATATCTGCCAGGAGATCAGCTTGCCATGTTCTGGATCTCTTCAAAGTATGGTGATTTTTATGAACAAGTGGGAATGAATAATGATATAACCTCTGATATTGGAACTATTCGTTTGGCTGAGGTTTATTTAAATAAAGCTGAAGCGTTGGCTATGCAGGATCGGGACGAAGAAGCGGCTGCCGTATTGAAAGAATTGAGAGACAAACGATTTATAACGGGGACTAACCATGAGATTACAGAAACGGGCAAAGAATTGATTGATAAAATCCGTTGGGAACGTCGTTGGGAGCTTTGCTTCGAGGGGCATCGCTGGTTTGATTTGCGTCGTTATGCTGTTAGCCCGAAATACGCGGATAGTAAGGAAATCCGGCATGCATGCTATGAAAATGGAGGAAATAATACCGCGGTGCTTGCCGGTTATTACGTGTTGGGAACCTATGACGTGGATGCGGAAGCTTACGTGTTACCGATACCCAAGTATGCGATGGAATATAATGACGGCGTGATGGTAGATAATGTTAGAAAACCGAGAAATTTAAGTGAATAAAGTTATGAATAAGTATTACACTATATTGATATGTATATTAGCGTTTTGTTGCTGGCAATGTAATGATGAGGATAGCAATGTGGGACCTTCCGGGGAGGATAAAAATTGGTATATCGTGTATCCTTCTGATGATCCCCTGGATGGATTGATCTATAAGGTTTACGAGAATCATCATGTCCCTGTCTTCTATAATGATACTATCGGGAGAGAGAAGAAGGTTGATAGATTCGGACAAGAGTGGGTGTCTTATGAAATTTTGGACCCGAATTACACGATCGAAAGTGTGATGGCGAGCGTAAAGTATGTTTTGTCAAGGGATCGGGAAAAATTGAAGACTGGAGTGGAATTTCTTTGTGATGGAGTATT
Source organism: Butyricimonas faecalis (assembly GCF_003991565.1). Taxonomy (NCBI): domain Bacteria; kingdom Pseudomonadati; phylum Bacteroidota; class Bacteroidia; order Bacteroidales; family Odoribacteraceae; genus Butyricimonas; species Butyricimonas faecalis. The sequence continues at coordinate 3,868,438 of NZ_CP032819.1, forward strand.
GGAACGTTTACCCGGGATCATTCAGCCCAAGTGTTTCTTGCTAGTCGATTCTGTTTACTTGAGAGGAGCGGGGAGTGTCAGTTGGAATATTAATTGGATACCGGGAACGATGTATCGGGGAGCTGGGTGTACGGTGATTGGTATCGACACTTTGTCTAAGATGTCTGAAGACGAGAAATTAGCATTAACTTATAATATTGTAGGAGAAGAGTTTGGTGCTTATTTGAGATATAACTACGCGGATACGTTGAATGCTTTCTATCGCTATTCCAACAACTCGGTGTTGACGGGGTCTGCCTATGGTGTACGTATTTCTAATTATGATTCGGAGGCTGTCGGTGATGCTTATTGGAAAGAGTTCGGTTTCCTGAATTGTAGTTACGGCACTTTTTCTTATTGGGATCTTCCGGAAGATTTTCCCGCGGCAATGCCTGATTTTTATAGTTACCTGACTTCTTCCCAGCAGGAGGATGTGAGGGACTTTGTTGTAGCGATATTGACTATGACCGACGAACAGTTTGAGGAGGAAAACGGAATGTATCCTGTTGTGATGCATAAGTACGAGGTACTGAAGGGGATAGTCAGAACGTTAATGAACGAATAACAAGAAATTTGATTGAATGATATAGAATTGAAAGAGAGTGAAATACCTCTCTTTCAAGGGCGATGTACGTTAAATTTTAAGACAAAAATGTATGAAAAAGATTATTGTATTGTTAATGGTAACCTGTTTAGTTTTGCCTTTTGTGCAAGACGCGAATGCCTTCGGGAAGAAAAAGAAGAAAAAAATGCCTACAGAGCAAACGACTTTGGTGAGACCGCCCGTAAAAAAAACAGATCCTTATGCAGAGCTATTGAAAGGGGCGAAGACCGTCAAAGGCGATTTCATCACGTTGCACAACGTGAAAGGGAAAATTTTCTTTGAAATGCCGGTAAAGTATTTTAATCGTGAAATGCTATTGGCTTCCACGATGACAGCTTCTAATAATAGCATGTTCTGCTTGAATGGTTTTAAGTCAAAAGATCCGATGCACATAAAATTCGTAATGATTGACAGTACGATATATATGTGTGATGTGAATACATCGGCAACTTTTGATGAGAAAGAAGCGGTGCGGATGGAAAAAGTGAAGAAATTGAATTTTCTGGATCCGATGAGACGGAAATTTAAAAGAGAAGCCTATAATACGGATAGTACGGCTGTTGTTTTTGATGCTTCCGTGCTTTTTAACGGGGGAGAACCTGCATTGGCCCCGATCGAAAGTCAAAGTTCAGGACTTTTGCAAGTATCAGTGACCCCGAAAACCGATTTGACAATTGTGGGCGAGATGAAAGCTTTTGATGATAATATCATGGTGAAATCGACGTTTTCATACGATTACTCGATGCGAATCATGATGTTCGACCTTGGAAACGGTCCTTTAACGATAGAGGCTACCCGTACGCTGTTGTTGTTGCCGGAGGAGAAGATGCGTCCGAGAATTTCAGATTCTCGTATTGGTATATTCTTGACCGATAAGCAGTACATTTCGAACGAAGAGGATGGGTTACAGAATTACACGTTGGCTAATCGTTGGCGATTAGAACCCAAAGATATGGAAGCCTGGAAACGTGGGGAATTGGTGGAACCAATCAAACCGATCGTGTATTACATTGATGATGCTTTCCCGGAATTATGGCGGAAAGCTGCTAAAGAAGGAACTTTGCGTTGGAATAAAGCTTTTGAGAAAATCGGGTTTAAAAATGTGATTCAAGTTCGGGATTTTCCAAAGGATGATCCAGAGTTTGACCCGGATAATCTGAAATATTCCTGTATTCGTTACGTGCCTTCATATACGGCAAATGCAATGGGGCCGTCGTGGGTAGATCCGACTACCGGAGAAATTATTAACGCTTCGGTTATTGTGTATAATGACGTGATAAAATTAAATAATCAATGGCGTTTCGTGCAGACCGCCCAGATAGATCCTTCCGTGCGGGGAAAGAAATTACCGGATGATATTGTCTATGAAACTTTGGCATACGTGATCGGTCACGAGGTGGGACACACGTTGGGATTAATGCATAATATGGCTGCTTCGGCTGCCTATCCGGTGGATTCCTTGCGTTCAGCTTCATTTACTCAAAAATATGGAACAACACCTTCCATCATGGATTACGCTAGATTTAATTACGTGGCCCAACCAGAAGACAAGGGGGTAAAACTGACGCCTCCTGATCTGGGGGTATATGACGAGTACGCTATTAAGTGGTTATATTGTCCGATTCCGGAGGCAGTGACTCCAAAAGATGAAATTCCCACCTTGGAGAGTTGGATTGATGAAAAGGTGGGAGATCCCTGTTTCCGTTACGGACGTCAGCAACTGGATGCCCGTTATGACCCGAGCGCTCTGGAAGAAGATTTGGGTGATGACCCGATTAAGGCCGGGAATTACGGTATAAAAAATCTAAAATATATCTTATCACATTTGAATGAATGGATACAAGATGATCCGACCGCGGAGCATAAGGCTGGACTTTGTAAAGCGATAGCGGATCAATATGTGCGTTACGTGAACAACGTGGTGATGAATGTCGGTGGTATTTATTTGAATGATGTGAAAGAGGGAACACCCGGGAAAAAGCATCAGGTGGTTTCGAAAGCCGTGCAAAAAGAGTCTTTGAAATGGGCATTAAAGCAATTCCGGAATTTGAGCTGGCTGGATAACAAGGAACTAACATCTCAATTCCCGTTGGACATGCCGTTATCTCTTCTGACAGGTAATAAATTATCTGTAAGTATACTTAATTCAGTTATGAATGTGTATGCGGCAAACGTCGTGGCAGATAGTAAGTATTCCGTGGAAGAATATTTTGATGACCTATATCTAGGGGTTTGGGATGCTGCCTTGACTGGACGTAAATTAACGCTACACGAGAAACAGCTGCAACGTCAGGTATTGGCATTAGCAATCGCGACCATAGAACAAGCAACCTCTGCGAATGCTGGGGCAAGACAGAAAGGTTTTGTTTCAGAAGTTTACGCTCCTTCCGTGGGGGATATTTGCCTGTATGGTCTGGATGAAACGGGTATTATCTCTCGTTATCAGGATATTTTCCAAAGAATAGAGGATGAATACGGGAGAGGTTATGTTGCTCAAAATATGAAGCTTACTGATTATGGAAAAGGTTATGGCTGGCAACAGGCACTACCTGTACAGGCGGTAGCTGATTTTGAAACTTATTTTTATAAAATGGGGAGTAAACTAACTGTAATGTTGTCTACTCGCATGAATTCTTTACCTGTAGAAGACAGACCTCATTATCAGAAAATATTATTTGCTATTCAAAAATTATCGAAGAAATAAAAATATGAAAAGTCATATATGGGTATATTTGATGGTAATCCTTTGCTTGGGTGCTTGTAAGAGCACCCCGGCGGGATTTATCATACAAGGACATGTTGAAGGACTTGATGGGAAAGAGATTTATTTGCTCTCGGATGTGAATGATCGGTTAGTTAAAGGTAAAAGATACGATACATTGGGTATTTCGGTGGTTGAGAACGGTTTGTTTTCTTTCCGTGGTTCGGTTGATAGTGTAATTGTTGCAATGATTGGTATTGAAGGACTAAGGGGTGGATTCCCTATTTTTTTGGAAAATCGGGAGTTTGAAGCGAAGATGGATTTTGCGAGAATGGACGGGGCCGTGATTACCGGGGGCAGAGAGCAAGATGTGTATAATCTTTTTTGGAATATCGATAAAAAACTTTTCATTGAGGGAGAGAGGTTACGAAGTGCTAGAAATATAAAATTGCAAGAAAACTTATTTCAAGAAGCAGAAGAACTGACTCGCAAAATTAAGGATTTGGATGAAGAGGCTGACCGACAGGAGAGTGAGGTGATTCGTCAAAATCCAAACGCGATAGCTTCGGCTTACCGATTACATTCTAAACTCATCAAGTTATCATTGCCCCAATTGGAAGAGAAGGTTGCATTGTTGGGACAGAAAGTGAAAACATCGAAGTATGGTCGGGAGGTAGAGGATTGGTTCCACCGTCTGAAAGCTACGACTCCTGGCGTTCAGGCCCCGAATTTTGAAGCTATGACCCCGGACGGGAATACGATTTCTTTGTATAGCATAAAAGCAAAATATAAGATTATCGAGTTTTGGGCCTCATGGTGTGGTCCCTGTCGGGCTGAAATGCCGAATATGGTAGAAATTTATAAGGATTTTCATGCAAAAGGGTTGGAAATACTTGGAGTGTCACTGGATCGGAAATTAGAACCTTGGAAAGAGGCGATTCAAAAAGATGGCCAGAGCTGGTTGCATTGCTCTGATCTGAAATACTGGCAAAGTGATATTGCCCGTATGTATGTGATAAATACGATCCCACAGACTCTAGTGTTGGATGAGAATAATGTAATTGTGGCGAGAGGATTGAGGGGCGAGGAGTTAAGAACAAAGTTATCAGAGTTGCTTCCTTAATTGTGGGGGACATTTATCTGTTGTAAAATGGTTTGTAATTGCTGATGGTTATTCGGAATTCTGTATGATAGGGAATTGTTTTACCTTTAATGATCCTGCATTTAACGAGAGTTCGATATAATCATCAGCAATAGTTTCTACTGAAAACTATTGGAAATCCTACTGAAATTCTATGGAAATAATCCCACTTAGTCGTTGCTCAGCCGTTGTTCAAACGTTGCTCAAACGTTACGGGTTGGTTCAGCTACGAGTAAACTTCGAATGAGCACTGGGTATGTGGGATTATTTGGGTATATTTACTACTTTATTTGGGTAAGATTTGAGTAGTATCGAACTCTCTATTGTTGCAGATCTTAAAGTTGATAAATAATTACTTCTCTCTATTCGGTTTGCCGGGTATGCTTGAAAATCCATTCAAGTCGTTTACTTGTATAACTCTTGATGCAAGTGATTTCATGTGTCCATCCGTTTTCAATGTCAAAAGCGCTTTCTCCTCCTAATTCATTCAAGTGATTGATAAAATCTTCTACTACGGTTATATCCATGATTTCATCAGCTGTTCCCATTACAGTGTAGACTGGAGTTCGGGCAACATTTGAAGCATTGCATCCCGAGGGTTTCCCGGCCACGGGCATGGCGGCCGCGAATAGATCCGGATAAGAGGATATCATGCTCCAGGTGCCAGTGCCACCCATGGATCCTCCAAAAATATAAATACGCTTCGTGTCAATGACCCCGCTAGCCGCGTATTCGTCTATCAGAGATTTTAATACTCCGTTCATGCTTCCGCCCCATGACTTATTTGAGGGGCATTGGGGAACGAGAAATATGGAATTAATCTGGTGTGAAACGAGGTAATTACCGATAGAATCAATTCCAACCTCGTTCATTTGTGTTGTATTGTCGTTTCCCTTGCTTGTACCCCCGTGCAGGTAAAGGACTAGTGCGGCCTTTTTATTGTCTGTCGCGGAGATCGCGGCTTTTCTATAAGGCAAATTTACACTTTGATATATACCTTGCTCGTACGAAAAGGATATGGATTCCGGGGTTGGTTCCGGAATGGGATCCGATTCTTCTTCTTTTTCATGACCTGTTGAACATGACGCGAGAGTAAATAGCATCATCAGTGCTAAAAATGTAAATATGTGTTTCATGTCATTAATTTATTTAATAAAACCAACTACTTCGCATTTAATCTTTTTCTTGGTGAGCACCTGCTTGTAAATCACTCCGTCATAAACGAAACGGGTTCCGTCCGGAGTTTCTATCGTCTTGACCCCGGATGCCGGTAATTCTGCGACGGTCATCCCTATTTCTGGACGTACAACTTGATACAGCTTGTTTATTTTGCGATAATATATACCGGTAGCATAATAGTATGGCACATGCCGGAAGTGAATGACAGCACAATGATGTGGCCGTTTGTGGAAATGTTGGATGGCGTGCCTGTGTGGTCTTGTGATAGAATTGATCGTTGAGGTTTTAGCTGCCGTAGATTTACTTGCCGCACTTGTGCTTTGAGAAGTTCCGATCAAGCACAATGACATGAGAATAAAAATTAGCTTTTTCATATTTTATCGTTTTAATTGTTTTTCGGATGTAAAAATAATACCTCTTCAAATACGAAAAAACAGGTTTACTTAAAATGATGGTGAACGACACGAAAATGAGGATGAACGGGAATTTCCCGTTTTATATATTTATAGGATTTTGTATTTTTGTACAAATCAAAAAGAAGATATATGATACAAATCAATAGGCGTTTGCTGTATATCGATTTGGCGTTTTGCTTGCTTTTACTTCCTTTCATGATCTGGTTATTGCCTGTTAACCGGTGGATGAACAACAATGCGTCGTTTGTTTTTTTATTCGTGGGATGGTTATATGTTGTTTATTTTGTTAATAGATATTGTACTATACCTTGGATATTCCGAAATCGAGCCCATTTAATTGGTGCATTGGTTATGGTGCTGATGACGGTTGTGGTTACCTATCTGATTTCATGCTACCGTTTCGAGACTCCTCAATTCCTTCCGCGGAGGCCACATCTTTTGCATGGAGAGACCGGATCGCAGTCCCGGATGGAAATAAACCTTCACCAGCGAGCCGTGTGGTTCTTGTATGTCGTTGTCTTGGCGTTTAGTTTTGCCGTGGGTGTTTTGGCAGAATTGTACAGGTTGGTTATGGAACGGCAAATTGTTGAACATGAAAAGAAAAAAGCCGAGTTGGCTCTTTATAAAGTCCAGATAAACCCGCATTTTTTGTTCAATACTCTCAACACGCTTTACGGCTTGATGTTGACTGATATTGGACGGGCTGAAACGGCATTTATGCAATTCATGGATATGCTGAAATACATGTATACGAGCGCGGAAAAAGATAAAGTCCCCTTGCAGGCTGAGATCGACTACATCCGCAAGTACATCGAATTGCAGAAAAATCGTATGAACGAGCATACGCGGGTGCATTTTTCGTTTGAAAGCCGAAACGAGAATCCCGATCTTATGATTGCCCCGATGATTCTGATTACATTCGTGGAAAACGCGTTCAAATACGGGGTTTCTTCCCATGAGGATACTGATATATATGTTACGGTTGGAATAGATGGAACTTGTTTCCGTTTTTCGACACAAAACTCGATTATCAGCTTACCGGAAAAAGAGAAGAGTGGTTACGGTATTGCTAATTGCCGCAAGAGGCTGGAGTTACTCTATCCTGATAGGTATCAATTGGAAATAACGGAACAGGGGGATTGTTATCGTGTAACACTTATTCTTCATTTGAGATGAAATGCATAGCTATAGATGATGAACCGATTGCTTTAAGTATTCTGCGTCAATATTGCCAACGAAGCGGGGATTTGGAATTGGAAACGTACTCGGACCCGGTTGTCGGGATGCGGGCAGTGGAACGAGTGAAGCCTGATCTGCTATTCCTAGATATTCAAATGGGAGAGATTCGTGGTATTGAATTAGCCCGAGAGATACCGAAAGGAACTTTCCTCGTTTTTACGACGGCATATGCCCGATATGCTGTTGATGGTTTCGATCTTAATGCCGTCGATTTCCTGCACAAACCGTTTTCATTTGGTCGCTTCTGTCAGGCTGTTGAAAAGGTGCGTCAATTAAAAACTCTTCAGGAGCTTTCAAGGGAACCCGTCTTGACGGATGAAGAGATTACGGTCAAGGTCGAATATAAAAACATAAGAATACGGCTTGCGGAGATTATTTATATTGAGGCCATGGATAATTACGTCCGTATTCATTTGTTGCACGGGCGTCAGATCCTTTCGCAAATAAGTCTTAAAAATTTACTGGAATTACTTCCTAAAGAGTTTGTACGTATTCATAAGTCGTTTGTTGTTCCTTTGTATCGTGTTGAATCTTATTCGCGAACGGGGATAACTCTTTATAATTCAGATGTTACTATCCCGATTGGTAGGGCTTTTTACACTGATTTTATGGAGAGAATGAACTGTAAAGGGAGTTGATAGATCAAGAAAAAGTTATTTTGTTGATTCTGACACGGGTTTATTGTAGATTTTTTTAGGATAATACACGGTGTTTGCCTGTTGCGTATTCGATGTTCTTAGGGATTAAAGACGTATTATTTTCGAATCAAAGACGTATCAAAGACGTTCACGAACGTCTTTGTATTGAAATTGATAGATTGTTGATTTATGGTTGTCGGATAATTACTTCAAGTGTTCCTCCTTTCTTTATTTGCTAACGGGTGGTAATATATCTTGTCGTTATGGTCGATTGCTTTATCGGGTATGATTTATTTGTTGAGAAAAATATTTTTTTGGGTATTTTTGCTTGAAAATAGAAAAATGAGAGAAGTAATATTAGAAACGGAACGGTTGGTTTTGAGAACGTTAGAGCAGGATGATTTTGAGGAGGTGTGTAAATTGTTACAGGACCCCGTGGTGATGTATGCTTACGAGGGTGCTTTTAGTGATCAGGAAGTTCAGGCATGGTTGGACAAGATGTTCTGGCGGTACGAGAATGACGGTTTTGCCCTGTGGGCGGTCATCGAGAAGAGTAGTGGTGAACTTATCGGGCAATGTGGCATCACGTATCAGGAATATAACGGGGGATGGGTGCCGGAAGTCGGATATTTGTTCCGGAAAGAGTTTTGGCATAAGGGATTTGCCACGGAGGCTGCCATGGCTTGTAAAGAGTATGCATTTCAAGTGCTGAATTTTGACGAGGTGTATTCAATTATTCGGGATTCAAATGTAGCGTCCCAAAATGTGGCCCGACGGAACGGGATGACAGAGGTTGATACCTTTGTTAAGCATTATCGAGGTGTTGAGATGCCGCATATCATTTTTAGGGTATCGAGAAAAGATATTTGAAAAGCGTGATGGAAAATTTCGGGGGGAAAATAAAAGGAGTTAGTGATAACTAACTCCTTGATATTCCGTGTACTCGAGGCGGGACTTGAACCCGCACAGCCGCAATGGCCACGGGATTTTAAGTCCCGCGTGTCTACCGATTCCACCACTCGAGCAACTTGGAGCGAAAAACGGGACTCGAACCCGCGACCCTAACCTTGGCAAGGTTATGCTCTACCAACTGAGCTATTTTCGCATGATTGCTTGCAAAATTGTCTAGGAACTCTTTCCTTTTTTGCACTTGCAAATATAGAGCATTTTTTTGTTTCCAACAAAGGGTTTGATAAGAAAATGCAAAGGATTTTATTAATTCGTTCCTTGAAAACTGTTTTTCATGTAGTTACTAAAGGAGGAAAGAGGGGGATATCGGGGAACTGGAGGTCGAAATGGGCTTGGTGAAGATGTGATTTTGTGATTTTTTTTAGGAAATGGATTGTTCTCGGGTGCAGAATGATTATATTTGTCAAGTTTTTAAGACAGAAAAAATGTCGCGAACAGAGAGTAGAAAGGGAAAAAGTGCTTATTTTGTTCCCACAATCAGTATTTCTTTAGTGTTGATTGTGGTTGGTATGCTTGTATTTATTTTGTTGAATGCCCGGGTGGTTTCGGATCATGTGAAACGTAATATCGGTTTTGCCGTGATCGTGAAGGATAACACGAATGAAGTGGAGATCAAGCGGGTGCAAAAGATTCTGGATACACAACCTTATGTTTATTCTTCCAAGTATATTACCAAAGAACAGGCGGCGAAGTCTTTCAAGAAAGAGATGGGTGAGGATTTTGAACGGATATTGGACGCCAACCCGTTGTTGCCTTCTATCGAGATCAAACTGAATCCGGCTTACGCGAATAGTGATTCGTTGGCGATGATAGAGAAAGGATTGGCAAGGTTTGATATTATTCATGAGGTGTATTATCAGAAATCCATGATCGAAAGTATTAACGAGAATATACGGCGGATCACGATTATCTTTTTGATTGTCGGGGCGGTGCTGGTATTGATTTCGTTCACGTTGATTCGTAACATGATTCATCTGGCGGTTTATTCACAGCGGTTGCTGATCAAGACCATGCAGTTGGTGGGGGCCACTCCGTTTTTTATATGCAAGCCCTTCGTGTACGGGAGTATGTGGAGAGGTTTCTTCGGGGCGTTGATTGCTAACTTGGTATTGTTGGGAGCCATATTTTTCGTGCAGGAAAATGTGGGGAACGTGATTAATATCATGCGGCAGGACGTGATCCTGTTGATGGTGGGGTTCGTGATCTTTTCCGGGGTGGTGTTATCATTTTTCTCGGCTTGGTTCTCGGTTCGTCGCTATTTGCGACGGGATTTGAATGATTTATACGTGTAAATAAAAATATATGGCAAGAATTTTAAACGAAAAGAAAGACGGTTTTCCCATACCGAAGGATAATTACAAGATGATCCTGATAGGTTTCGGGATCGTTATAGTGGGCTTCCTCTTGATGATGGGGGGAGGAGCGGATTCTCCCGATACTTTTAACTATGACATTTTTAGTTTCCGCCGGATTACGTTAGCGCCTATTGTGGTGTTGTTTGGTTTTGGTTTCGTTTTTTGGGGAATCATGCGGAAACCCAAAACGAAGGGGGAGGAGAAAAATTAAATATTAATGCAATTGAATATTGACGTACGTGCATTCTCAATTTTCAATTTCTAATTTTCAATTTATAGATGGAGTGGTTTGAGGCATTGGTACTTGGTGTCATCCAGGGGCTTACAGAGTTTTTGCCGGTGAGTAGTTCCGGACATTTGCAGATTTTTAGCGCTCTCTTCGGGATTGAGGGAGAGGAAAATTTAACGTTTGCCGTGGCGGTTCATGCAGCGACGGTTTGTAGTACAATCGTGATTTTGTGGAAAGAAGTCTCCGTGTTATTCAAGGGCTTTTTTGCGTTCAAGTATAATGATGAAATGGCCTACGTGTTGAAAATATTTCTTTCCATGATACCGGTGGCTATCGTGGGATTTTGTTTCAAGGATTACGTGAAGGCCTTGTTCGGTTCGGAATTGACGATAGTGGGATGTATGTTGCTGGTAACGGCCGTGTTGTTGTCGTTCGCTTATTACGCAAAACCCCGGATGAAGGAGAAAATCTCGTACCGGGATGCTTTCGTGATCGGGTTGGCGCAAGCGTGTGCCGTGTTGCCCGGTTTGTCTCGTTCCGGTTCGACAATTGCTACCGGAATATTGTTGGGTAACAAGAAGGAGGCGGTGGCCAAGTTCTCTTTTTTGATGGTGTTGATTCCTATTTTGGGAGAGGCTTTACTGGATCTGATGAAAGGAGGCTTCTCGGTAGAGGCAAGCGGTATTTCGACCGGGGCTCTACTAGTGGGATTCGCTGCAGCTTTTATCTCGGGATGTATTGCTTGTCGCTGGATGATTGATGTCGTGAAAAAGGGTAAATTGATTTGGTTTGCCATTTATTGTGCTATCGCGGGTATATTGACGATTGTTTTGGGATAATGAGCAAGTGGGGTAATATTTTTTTTAGAGAAGGAGAGGACTTTCGAGCCGGAGCGGTGTTCGTGGTGGATAAACCTTTGCATTGGACATCGTTTGATGTGGTGAATAAAGTTCGTATTTGTTTGCGAAAAGGATACGGAAAGATAAAAGTGGGACACGCGGGGACGTTGGACCCGTTGGCGTCGGGGGTGGTAATTATTTGCGTGGGGAAGGAGACAAAAAAGATCGAGGAGTATATGGGGCAGGAGAAAGAGTATGTGGCGGAAATTACTTTCGGACATACGACTCCTTCTTATGATTTGGAGACTTCTTTTGACGAGGAGTTTTCGTACGAGCACGTGGATCGAAGTTGTTTGGAGCGGGCGATTGAGCAGTTTGTCGGGGAGATCGAGCAGTTCCCGCCTTCTTATTCAGCTGTTCGTGTTGACGGGGTCCGGGCGTACGAGAAAGCACGCCGCGGGGACGAAGTCGAGATGAAGAGTCGGAAGGTGATGGTTCGGGAGATTGAAATATTGAAAGCGGAATTGCCAGTAGTGGAACTTCGGATCGTGTGTAGCAAGGGGACGTATATTCGTTCACTGGCTCATGATCTGGGAAAAGCCTGCGGGAGTGGTTCGCATTTGTCCGCTCTGAGAAGGACCCGGGTGGGAGACTTTCGGGTGGAAGATGGGTTTAAAATGGATGAAATTATTGGAGTTTTACAGGAAAATTTGTAATTTAGCAAGATTTGATTAATACATAAACATTATTCAACATGAAATTATCTAAGTTTAAATATAAGTTGCCGCCGGAGTTGATTGCGTTGCATCCGACGCCTAACCGGGATGAGGCCCGGTTAATGGTTCTGGATCGGAAAACCGGAAAGATTGAACACAAGATATTTAAAGATGTGATTGATTACTTTGACGAGAAGGATGTATTCGTGTTTAACGATTCCAAGGTGTTCCCGGCGAGGTTATATGGAAACAAGGAAAAAACCGGAGCGGAGATCGAGGTGTTTTTGCTGAGGGAGTTGAATCCGGAATTGCGTATCTGGGACGTGTTGGTTGATCCGGCCCGGAAAATACGTATCGGGAACAAGTTGTATTTCGGAGAAGATGATAGCATGGTGGCCGAGGTCATTGATAATACCACTTCTCGCGGGAGAACATTGCGTTTTCTGTTTGATGGAGAGTATGACGAGTTCAAGAAGGAGTTGTACGCATTGGGCGAGACCCCGCTTCCTCGTTTTATCAACCGGAAAGTGGAACCGGAGGATGCCGAGAATTATCAGACTATTTTTGCCAAACATGAAGGTGCGGTGGCAGCCCCGACTGCAGGTATGCATTTCAGCCGCGAGTTGATGAAACGGATGGAGATCAAGGGAATTGATTTCGCTTATATCACGCTGCACGTCGGTTTGGGAAACTTCCGGGAGGTGGACGTGGAGGATTTGACGAAGCACAAGATGGATTCGGAACAAATCTTCGTGACACCGGAAACGGTGAAAATCGTGAATGATGCAAAGGATGAAAAGCATAAAATTTGTGCCGTGGGTACGACGGTTGTGCGTACATTGGAAAGTTGCGTGACCACGAAAGGGCGGTTGACGGAATTTGAAGGGTGGACGAATAAGTTTATCTTCCCCCCGTATGATTTCAGCGTGCCGGATGCTTTCATTTCCAATTTCCACTTGCCTTATTCGACGTTACTGATGATGGTGGCGGCTTTCGGTGGGTATGAACACGTGATGGAAGCGTATAATCAGGCGGTTAAGGAGAAATATCGTTTTGGTACCTATGGCGATGCCATGCTTATCATTTGAAATATAGAACCTAAGGGTTGAAGACGGTATGCTGAAAGGTATGCCGTTTTTTTGATAAAGGGACAAAGATTTGGAAGCAAAAGAGTTATTAGATTTATTTCAAGATCATCCTGTTGTTCAGAAAATTGCCGGTCGTTTGCGTAAGCAGGCGGGGACAAAGATAAAGCTGGAGAACGGGATCGGTTCGCTGGTGGCTTTTATCGCGGGCGCCGTGGGACGAGAGTTGAATGGGTTGCAGCTTTTCGTGTTGAACGACAAGGAGGAAGCAGCTTATTTTTATAATGATTTATTGACTTTTTATGACGAGGAAAGAGTGCGTTTTCTGCCTTCTTCGTTTCGGCGTTCCGGTAATTTTGAAGATAAAGATAACGATTCGATCTTGGTTCGGACAGAGGTGTTGAATGCCTTGACGGCCAAGGAAGTGGGAATGGTGGTTACTTACACGGAGGCGATGGCTGAGAGGGTGGTGAGTAAGAAGATGTTGGCTGACATGTCGATGCCCGTGATAAAAGGGAATAAGTTGTCGATAACATTCCTAGAGTCGTTGTTGGGAGAGTATGGTTTCGAGCGGAGTGATTTCGTGTATGAACCCGGGCAGTTTTCTATTCGGGGGAGTATCGTGGATGTCTATTCTTTCGCGGAAGAGCGTCCGGTGCGAATAGATTTTTTCGGGGACGAGGTGGAAAGCATCCGTTATTTCGATGTCGAGACACAGCTTTCCGAGCAGTTGATTGACAAGGTGGTGATCGTGCCTGATTTGAGTGAATCAACGGATAAGAATGATAATGTTGGATTGACGGAGTTTCTTGGAAGAGAGACTACCTGGTGGATGAAGAATTCCTTGTTGATTCATGACCGCATCAATTCATTAAAAGAGTTGGATGCCGGAGAGTTTTTGATTACGTCGGATAGTTTGTTTCGGACAATCGAAGAGAACAGTGTGGTGGAGTGGGGACCGGAGTTGTTTTTCCGGGGTGAGGTGATTCGCTTGGAGGCGGAGGTGCAACCGGCCGTAAATAAACAATTTGATTTATTGGCAGAGCATTTGCTGGACAAGCAGATGGATCGGTACACGGTTTATCTTTGTTCCACGAACGATATGCAGCTTCAGCGATTGCGGGATATTTTCTCGGACAAGGGGCATGAGGTGAATTTTGTGCCCGTGGAGGGAACGATTCACGAGGGATTCAGTGATGCCCAGATTAAGGTGTGTATTTACACGGAGCATCAAATTTTTGACCGTTACCAAAAATACCGCTTGAAGACTTCGCAAATACGAAAAGGTCGGGAGTCCATCACGATCAGTGATTTGCAGAATTTGCATCCCGGTGATTACGTGGTGCATATTGATCATGGAATCGGACGTTTCGGTGGGTTGACAAAGATCGATAATGACGGAAAGATTCAGGAGGCCATACGTTTGGTGTATAAGAACAATTCTGAATTGTACGTGAGTCTCCATTCATTGCATAAAATTTCCAAGTACAAGGGAAAGGATGGAGAACCGCCAACCGTGAGTAAGTTAGGTGGGGAGGCTTGGAATAAATTAAAGCAGCGGACGAAGTCGAGGGTAAAGGATATTGCCCGAGAGTTAATAGCCTTGTATGCCAAGCGCAGGCGGGAGGAAGCTTATGCTTTCTCGAAAGATAGTTTTTTGCAGGATGAGATGGAGGCTTCCTTCATGTACGAGGAAACGCCGGATCAGATGAAAGCGATTGAAGCGGTGAAAGCGGACATGGAGAGTCCTCACGTGATGGACCGTTTGATTTGTGGGGACGTGGGATTCGGGAAAACGGAAGTCGCTATCCGGGCGGCATTTAAGGCGGTGGCCGATAGCAAGCAGGTGGCCGTGTTGGTGCCGACAACGGTTTTGGCTTATCAACATTATAATACTTTCAAGAAGCGCCTGGAGGGGATGCCTTGCCGGATCGAGTATATCAGCCGAATGAAAAAGAGTGCTGATATTAAGCGAATTTTGAAAGATCTGGAAGTGGGGAAGGTGGATATTATCATCGGGACGCATCGTTTGACAAGCAATGATGTAAAATTTAAGGACCTCGGTTTACTGGTGATTGATGAAGAGCAGAAGTTCGGGGTAGCGGTGAAGGAGAAGTTGAAACGGTTGAAATTGAACGTGGATACCATTACCATGACGGCCACGCCGATCCCGCGAACGTTGCAATTCTCACTGATGGGGGCGAGGGATATGTCAATAATCCGTACAGCCCCGCCCAATCGTTACCCGATCGTGACGGAATTGCATCGGTTTGATGAAAAAGTAATTAAGGAGGCAATTTCTTACGAGGTGAGCCGCGGGGGACAGGTGTTTTTTATTCATAACCGGGTGGATAATATCCGGGATATTCAATATATGATTCATCGTTTGATTCCCGGCATCAAGAGTTGTGTGGGACACGGGCAGATGAGTGGGGAAGAGTTGGAAACGGTGATGCATGATTTCGTGCGGGGAGATTACGATGTGTTGATTGCCACAACAATTGTGGAGTCGGGGTTGGATATTCCTAACGCGAATACGATTATTATTAATCAGGCCCAGAATTACGGGCTGAGCGATCTGCACCAGTTGCGGGGCCGGGTGGGACGTTCCAACAGGAAGGCTTTTTGTTATTTGTTGGCCCCACCCTTGGAATTAGTGAACGCGGATGCCCGGAGACGTTTGAAGGCGATCGAGGATTTTAGCGGTTTGGGGAGTGGGTTCAATATTGCCATGCAGGATTTGGATATTCGCGGGGCCGGGAATATTTTGGGAGGAGAACAATCCGGTTTCATCGCGGAAGTGGGGTACGAGACGTATCAAAGAATTCTGAACGAGGCGTTAGTGGAATTGAGGGACGAGGAGTTTCCTGAATTGCAGAAAGAGCATCCGGATGAGCCGACGGTGTTTGCCACGGATTGTGTGATTGATACGGATTTTGCTTTATTGATTCCCGATACTTACGTGGAGAATGTGAGTGAACGAATCCGGTTGTACCGGGAGTTGGATAACATCACGAATGAGGAGGCTTTACAGCGTTTTGAAATAGAAATGAAGGACCGCTTTGGCGAGATTCCGACGCCGGTTGTCGGGTTGATGGAAGTGGTTCGGATTCGTCAAAAGTGTATAGATTTGGGAATTGAACGGTTGATGGTGAAGAATAATAAGATGATTGTTTACTTTATCAGTGATCAGAATTCGTCATTTTATGCCTCACCCGTGTTTAGTGAGCTATTGAAATTTATACAGAAACAGGTGATCCCTTGCAAGATCAGCGAAAAGAATGATAAGTTGAGTCTGGTTTTCACGAACATTGCCGATATTAATCGGGTATCGGAGATTATACGAGAGATGCGCGACTTTGCTTATGGTAATAATTAGGCTATGAATTTAATTGTTGATATTGGAAATACACGAACTAAGTACGCTGTTTTTGATGACGGAGCGTGGGTGGAGTGTGGATTGGGATTACCGGAAGTGTATGATCTGGCAAAGACGTATCGAGAAAACGGGAAGGAGGTAGACTTAATTTTGTCAAGCACGGGTGCCATCTCGGCAGAAGTGCGGGAAAGATTGCGGGAAGTTTCTACTTTCTTTTGTGAAGTGTCATCGGAAATCCCCTTGCCTATACGCTTGGGATATGATACCCCGAAGACATTGGGCGTTGACAGGATTGCCGGTTGCGTGGGAGGGGCATTCCTTTTCCCGGGTAGGGAATTGCTGGTGATTGATTCAGGAACGGCGATTACGTATGATTTTGTCAGTGCTGACGGAGAGTTTCGGGGAGGAAATATTTCTCCGGGTCTGGGTATTCGTTTCCGGGCGCTCAACGAGTTCACTGCAAGTCTTCCATTGGTGAAATGTTCCATGGAACACGGCTATATCGGAAAGAACACGCATGATGCGATTTTGAACGGGGTGATGAATGGTATACTTTTTGAGGTAAGAGGGTATATAGATGAGTTGCTTCGAAATAATCCTCATGCTGTGGTAATTATAACGGGTGGAGGAAGTGAATATTTGAAGAAAACGTTGAAACGCACCGTTTGTTTTGAAGATAAGTTGGTGATCACGGGTTTAAATAGAATTTTAGAATATCAAAAAACGGTTAATTATACATGAAAAATATGTGAAACATTTCCGTTTTAAAGAAATAGTGGTAATTTTGCAATAGTCCTCATGTGGGTGGGACTGGCTATGATGAAAAAACTTATTCAAACTAACTTAAATAAAAGGGATGACCATGAAAAAAATTGCTGTTATAGCATTTGGAATGCTTCTATTCATTCTGCCGACGAAAGCGCAAACGTTAGAGTCTCAGTACGGATTGGATAGTGCAAATACCATTCTGAATGCTTCTCTGTACACGGAATACTGGAAACAGAAAAATTATGAAGAAGCGTTGCCCTCTTGGAGATACGTTTTCTTAAACGCACCTGCATTTCAATTAAATACCTATATCCGTGGGGAAGATATTATTGAGTACATGATCAAAAAAACAAAGAAGAAAGAGTACGTGGATACGTTAATGATGCTTTTTGACCGTCGTCTTCAATACATGGCAAAAAAGAGCCGTGAAGGATATGTTCTTGGAAAGAAAGGTATGGCTCAAGTAAAGTATTCCAATGGGGATATTAATATGTTGAAAGCCGGATTTGATAACTTGATGAGAGCGTATGAATTGGAGAAGGAGAATACTCCTCCCCAATTGATTCATGCCACTTTTGACGTGGCTTGTGGATTGGTACAACAAAATCAATTGTCTCAGGAGGAATTCATTAATTTGTATATGAATTTCTCGGATTTCGCAGACAAGCGTTTGGCATCAGGTGAAAAAGGATGTGAAAATTTTGGTGTATGTAAAGCTGCATTAGATGCTATTTTCTTCGAATCCGGATATGCAGACTGCAATACGTTGGCTGATTTGTTAACTCAAAAATACGAGGCAAATAGAGATAGCCTGCCTGTTTTGAAAGAGATTTCGTCTATCTTGAGAAGACGTGAATGCACGGATTTGCCATTGTATGCTATGGTTGCCGAGAAAATTTATCATCAGGAGCCAAACGCTGATGCTGCTTATAGCTTGGCCATGATGTTCTTTTCTAAACAAGATATCGCGAAATTCGAGCAATATTTGAAGGAAGCTATTAATAAATCGGATGATCCGAAAGCCAAAGCAGATTATAATTACAAGTTGGCACAGGTGTATTTGTCAAGGAAAAATTATCCGTTAGCAAAAAAATATGCTTTGGATGCTTTGAAGACAAACCCGAACCTGGGAGATGCTTACATCACGATAGGCTTGGCTTATGCGGTAAGTAGTAATGATTATGAAGGAGACGAGTTTGACAAACGAACCGTATTTTGGGCTGCCGTGGATAAATTTGTGAAAGCTAAACAAGTTGACCCGTCACTAACGGCAAAGGTTAACGAATATATTGAACGGTATTCTCCTCACTTCCCGACGAAAGACGAGGCTTTCTTCCGTGATATTACGGCAGGAAAAAGCGTGAAAGTCGGTGGATGGATTAACGAGACAACGATTGCGAGATTTAGAGATTAGATACATGACCTTTCTATATCGTGCATTAAAAATTAAGAGCATTACCGTCCTCGCTTTAGGGACGGTAATGCTCTTTTCGTGTAAAACAAATATGAAGGATGTGGATGCGATCGGTAATCGAAACGATATGCCTGAAATGTCCGGGGAGAACATGGAGTTATTTTATTCCGATTCTGCATTGTTGAAATATAAAGTAATAACCCCCCTTTATAATAAATATAATCAAGACGACAAGAAGTATGATGAGTTCCCGAAAGGAATACATGCGGAGTTGTACGAGAAGGATGGCAGTATGGTCGGTTCAATTACATCAAAATACGCGAAGAAGTTGGAAGAGGAGATGTTGTGGGAGTTGCGTAACGAAGTGGTCGTGATCAATGCCGAAGGGAAGAAATTGGAAACCGATTTGATGTACTGGGACATGAAAAAAGAGATTGTCTATTCCGATCGCTATTCCCGACTCTCTTCCGGGGACCAGATTATAGAGGGGAATAAAGGTTTCAAGTCGGATCAGTCCTTGAAAAATCCGGTCTTTAATAAGATTACGGGAGTGGTAGAAATTGAAAATAGACCTTAAATGTCAGGATTTGTTGCCATATTGATCTGTCTGGTCTTGTCTGCATTCTTTTCGGGAATGGAAATTGCCTTTATGGCCTCCAATAAACTCCGGATTGAGATTGATAAGTCGAACAAGGGTATCACGCAGAAATTGATAGATCTTTTTGTATCCAATTCGGGAATGTATATCACCACGATTCTAGTAGGAAATAACGTGGTGATGGTTATTTATGGTATTTTTATGTCCGATTATCTCGATCCGAGGTTGGAGGGGATTGGGATTTCACTGGGATTACGCATGATTCTCGTGACGTTTATTTCGACGTTGGTCATGCTGGTGACGGGAGAGTTTTTCCCGAAAGCGGTGTTCCGTTTGAGACCGAATGCATTTTTGCGGGTATTCGCTATTCCGGTATTTTTATTTTACATTCTATTCTTCCCGATCTCATATTTCTCTGTTTGGTTTGGGGGATTGTTGCTGAGAATATTTACCGGACGCAAATTAACACATAAAGAGGAAAACCGGGCTTTTGGTAAGATAGATTTGAATAATTTGATCGAAGAAGGGGAGGCCGGGGGAGAAGAAAATGAGGATGAACACGATATTAAATTGTTCCGGAATGCGTTGGATTTTTCGGAAGTGAAATTGAGAGAATGTATCGTTCCTCGTCCGGATATTGTGGCTTTGTCTATTGATAGCAGTTTGGATGAGTTGAGGGAGCTTTTCGTGAAAACAGGTTTGTCCCGGATATTGATTTACCGCGATTCGATTGATAATGTGATTGGTTATGTACATTCTTCCGCTTTGTTTCATCACCCCGAAACGGTGAAGAAGGCTGTAAGCAAGATATTGATTGTTCCCGAAACCATGTCGGCTTTGAGGTTGTTGAATCTTTTCACGAAGAAACAGAAAAGCGTGGCGGTCGTGGTTGATGAGTTTGGAGTAACGGCCGGAATGGTTACGATTGAAGATATTATGGAGGAGATATTCGGAGAGATCGAGGATGAGCATGATCGTTTGAACTTGAAAGAAGAACAGGTCGCTCCCGATGAATACATTTTCTCCGGTCGTCTTGAAGTGGATTATCTGAATGAAAAATATGATTTGAATCTTCCGGAAAACGAGGAGTACGAGACATTGGCCGGATTGATTCTTTATTACAATGAGGATATTCCGGAAGAGGGCGAACGAATCTTAATAGGGGATATATCTTTTGAGATCGTAAGAGTCAAGAGTGCCCGGATTGAGGAGGTCCGGGTAAAGATATAAAAAGAAAGGAGCTTGACTAAAGCTCCTTTGTCGTATGTTTTAGTATATCATCGAAATGTCGTATGTTGTCTTCGTGATCCCGGTGGCAGATCATTAGAATATCATTGTTTTCCGCGATGATGCAATTCTCAATCCCTTCAATGATAACTTTCTTGTCTTTGGGTACGTTAATGATACATTCTTTCGTTTCGATTAAACGGACTTGTTCGCTGTTGGAGACGTTGTTATTTTCGTCTTTCGGACTGATTTCATGGAATGAGTGCCAAGTGCCGACATCAGACCAACCGAATTCTCCTTTCATGACATAGACTTTTGCCGATTTTTCCATGATACCGTAGTCTATGGAAATGTTACGACATTGTCCGTAGATGTGGGCGATGTTTTCGGGGGAATCCGGGTTCTCAACGTTTTTATATTCCTGCTCGAATAATAAATATATGTCTTCGAGGTATGTTTTGAACTCTTCAATAATATCATCGACATTCCAGATAAATATCCCTGCGTTCCAAAGGAAATCGCCCGATTCCAAAAAGACTTTTGCCAGCTCTTTGTTCGGTTTTTCGGTAAAGGTTTTAACCTTGGATATGAATTCGGAGAACTTGTTTTTCTTGATTTGGATATATCCATATCCGGTTTCCGGGCGAGTCGGTTTGATTCCGATGGTGAGTAGCCCGCCAGATTGTTCAACGAAAGAAATCCCTTTCTGTATGTTGTCCAGATAGACCACGTCATTGGTGATAAAATGGTCGGAAGGGACAACCACCATACTTGCGTGCGGGTTGATCCGGGCAATCCGGTAGGCCGCGTAAGCCACGCATGGGGCGGTGTTCTTGCCGAAAGGTTCTTTCAGAATATTCTCGGAAGGGATTTCCGGGATCTGCTGTTTGGTCAGTTCTTCATAGGCGGAACCTGTAACAATAAATATATTTCGGGTATCAAAGATTTGATTTGCTCTCTCAAAGGTTTGACGGAGGAAACTTTTTCCAACATTTAAGATATCACAAAATTGTTTCGGACAGGCTTTCGTACTCACGGGCCAAAAACGTTTTCCGAGACCACCGGCCATTATAACGCAATATGAGTTCTTATTCATCTTATTTAGTTGTACATTTAAAATTAAATTCATCTTATTGTTGTCGAAATTAGTAATAAATCCGTGAATAATTTCTATTTTTACGATAAAATTTGAGATAGGGTTTACAGGAGGGTATTATTTAAGGAGTTAGTATAGATGAAAGTATTAGATAAGATAGGAGCTTACATATTATTCATGAGGCGTATCTTCACGAAACCTGAGAAAAAGAAGGTTTATTTAAAAGAATTGACTAACGAGTTGGAGAAGTTGGGGTTGAATTCCGTGATGTTGGTGATGATTATTTCTTTTTTTATCGGGGCGGTATTGACGCTGCAAACGGCTTACAATATGTCGAGTCCTTTGCTGCCTCGCTATTTGATCGGGTATTTGACCCGAGAAACGTTATTGTTGGAATTCTCGTCGACAATCGTGAGCTTGATTCTGGCCGGAAAGATTGGGAGTAACATCGCTTCTGAAATCGGTAGTATGAAAATCACGGAACAGATTGAGGCACTGGAGGTGATGGGTGTGAATTCTGTTTCTTATTTAGTGGGGCCGAAGATTGCGGCCGCTTTGGTAGTGAATCCGGTGCTTTATATATTCAGCGTGTTTATCGGTATTATCGGGGGAATCCTTTCGGGATTGGCATCCGGCGTGGTGAATTATGACGATTATATACACGGGTTGCATTTTGCTTTCAATCCTTACTACGTGACCTATTCTATTGTCAAAACATTGTTTTTTGCCGTGATATTTACTTCTATTCCTGCTTTTTACGGGTATAACGTACAGGGAGGAGCGCTGGAAGTCGGGAAGGCGAGTACGAAAGCCGTGGTGGATAGCAGTATTGCCATCCTGCTGATGAACTTGATATTAACCAAAATATTGTTGTAATGATACGGGCAGAAGGGGTATGTAAGTCATTTGATAAAAAGGAAGTGTTGACGGATATCGATGCCGTCTTCGAACCGGGAAAGGTAAATTTGATTATCGGAAAGAGTGGTTCCGGGAAGACCGTGCTATTGAAATCATTGATTGGTTTACATGCTATTGATAAGGGAAAGATATTCTACAATGACCGGGATATTACCGCAATGAATAACAAACAGTTAAAGGAGGTTCGGAAAGAACTGGGGGTGGTTTTTCAAGGCGGGGCATTGTTTGATTCGCTTTCTGTACTGGAGAATGTGAAGTTCCCGTTAAATCTATTCTCCTCGATGACGGAAAAGGAGAAAACGGAGCGGGCTATTTTCTGCCTTAACCGGGTGAACTTGAATAACGTGGAGAATCTTTATCCCGCGGAGATCAGTGGGGGTATGAAGAAACGCGTGGCCATTGCCCGGGCGATCGTTTTACAGCCTAAATACTTGTTTTGTGACGAGCCGAATTCCGGTCTGGATCCTTTGACCTCGATCGTGATCGATAATCTGTTGCATGAGTTGACACATGAATATGATATGACCACGGTTATAAACACGCACGATATGAACTCGGTTTTCGAGATCGGGGAAAAGGTGTTGTTTATCCATGAAGGCCACAAAGAATGGGAAGGCAGTAACGAAGAGATCATGTACACGAACAACAAGGCATTGAACGAATTCCTGTTCTCGTCGAAGTTGAACAGAATGGTACGGGAGAAATTAGGGAAAAAAGGGTGAGGAATAAATACTAAAAGTTTTAGCGATATGAAACGTATTTTATGGGTGATATTGATTATTGCGGCGATAACGGCTTGTTCGAAGAAGGTCCCGTTGAACAAGGATCAATTCACATCTTTGTTGATTGATATGCATACGACGGATGGAATGTTGTCGGTTGCGCAGGGTGATATACGAACCGAAAAGGACAATTATTTATATTATAACGATCTGTTTAAAAAATACGGGATTACACGGGAGGATTTTGATTCTTGCGTGACTTATTATTCTCTACAATCAGCGTTGTTCAATAAAATCTATGACGTTGTGATTGATACCTTGAGCCGTCGCCAGACGAAAGTCATGCGGGAGTGGAAAGAGTTGACGATGAAGGATACGGTCGACTTGTTTCCCGGGTATACGATGATCGTGGCAGATACGATACGTCCGGATTCTACACAGGTTAAAGTCCGGAAGAAAGATTCCATCGTCTACGAAACGCGTGTGGTGAAAGCCGATACCGTTTATTTTGACAAGCGAAATCAATTCGTGCTGGTGGAATTGGATAGCATCGTTCCCGGTATGTACAAGTTTACCTCGACGATAAAATTGGAGAAATCCGATCGGGGAAAACGGAATTTTATACAGACTTATTTTCTGTCTGCCGATAATGATACGCTGAAGGTTCCGGACCAGTACGTGGGGGTTGACACGCTACGACCCTACAAAAAAGACTGGGAGTTCTACGTGGCGGATTCTAGCTATACGAAGTTGTTTATAAAGATTCCTAAAAGTGACTGGGATTCGCGGGTAAAAGTAAAGAAGTTGAACGACCGTGAAGGCTACGTGTACAAAACCCAGATTTTTAAAACATACGTGGCACCGAATAGGGAGGAACGATTGAAAAAAGAATACGAGCAGAGGAGACAGATAGAACTTGAAAGGAAATCTGCAAAAAAGAAATAAGGTGATATTCTGAATGAGAAAGATTGCGGCTAATTATATTTTGTTACCCGGATTTGAATTTGTGAAGAATGGATATGTTGTTTTGAAAGACGGGATGGTGGTGGACGTGGTGAATACCGGGGGAGAGATCCGGGAAATTCCTTGTCTCGAATTCTATGGGGGGATGCTTGTTGACGATCGTGTACGACAGCATATCGTGTGGTCTCCCGGTGATCCGATTCGTGAAAAAATTCTTCAATTATATAGGGAAAATAAGGCATGCGGGAATGGTCTTGCCCTTATTCAAGGGGCTGATTTTTCCCATTTCATCTGGACTCCGGAATCCCGGATCATACACTTGCGCTAAGTTAAATACCAAAATAAATGAAAAATGAATAAAATCGTATTGACTGTTATTTTTTTACTGGTTGCTTTTTTCGTTCAGGCGGGACCGCTTTGGATGCGTTATCCGAAGATTTCACCCGATGGAAAGCAAATCGCATTTAGTTATAAGGGAGATATTTATGTCGTTTCCACGGAAGGTGGCGAGGCTCGCCAATTGACCACACATCCGGCGTACGAATCGTATCCCGTGTGGTCTCAGGATGGGAAACAGATTGCCTTCACGAGTGATCGGAATGGTAATTTCGATATTTTCGTGATGTCGTCTCGGGGAGGTGATGCCCGACAAGTGACAACGAATTCTGCCAGGGAGATACCTTACACGTTTACCCCGGATGGCAAGGAAATTGTTTATGGAGCACAAATGAGTGATCCCGCGCAGAGTGCTTTATTTCCGGCAGGCTCTATGACCGAATTGTATGCCATTTCGGTGAATGGTGGACGTCCCCGGCAGATATTGGCAACTCCGGCAGAAGAGATTTGTTTCTTTAAATCCGGCGATGCATTCTTGTACCAAGATAAAAAAGGTGGGGAGAATGAATGGCGGAAACATCATACCTCGTCGATCACGCGTGATATTTATCATTATGATATGAAAAGCGGGAAACATACCCGTTTGATTGATCGGGCAGGGGAAGATCGCTCGCCCGTGTTGTCTCCGGACGAACAAAGGGTATATTTCCTGAGTGAGCGGGAAGGTTCGTTTAACGTGTACTCGTTTCCCGTGGCCGATCCTTCTGCCGTGAAGGCGGAAACCTCTTTCAAGACTCACCCGGTGCGTTTCTTGAGTATTGCGGGTAACGGGCGTTTGTGTTTTGGTTATGACGGTGAAATATACGTGAAGGACGTACAGGGAACTCCCAAGAAAGTGAAAGTGGATATTATTGGTGACAACGCGAAAGATAATATTGCTTCGTTGCGTTTTACTTCCGGGGCAACTAGCGCGACTGTTTCTTCGGATGGGAAACAGGTTGCCATGATTATTCGGGGAAATGTGTTCGTGACTTCCACCGATTACACGACGACCAAACAAATTACCGCGACCCCGGAAGGCGAGAAGTGGTTAAGCTTTGCTCCTGATAACCGGACGATCGCTTACGCCAGCGAACGGGGAGGGAATTGGAATATCTACACGGCAAAGATCGCCCGCGAGGAAGAGGTGAATTTCCCGAGTGCAACTTTGATCGAAGAGGAGGCCGTTCTGCCGTCTTCAACCAAAGAGCGGTTCGCCCCGCAATTCTCCCCGGATGGCAAAGAATTGGCCTTTATCGAGGACCGTACGAAATTGATGGTCGTTGATTTGAAAACAAAGAAAGTACGGCAAGTGGCAGACGATAAATATCAATATCGGACGGGTGACGGTTTCACGTACACGTGGTCGCCCGACGGCAAGTGGTTTGCGATGGAGATTATCGGGAATCGTCACGACCCGTATAGCGATATTGCCATCGTGAGTGCCGATGGAAAGGGAGAAGTGATAAATTTGACTAATAGCGGGTATTTTGATAGCAATCCCCGGTGGGTGCTGGATGGAAATGCAATCTTGTTTTCCAGTGAACGTTACGGGATGCGTAACCATGCATCGTGGGGTTCTTTGCAGGACGTGATGATCGTGTTCATGAATCAAGATGCTTACGATAAATTCCGGTTGAATAAGGAAGATTACGAGTTATTGAAAGAGGAGGAGAAACGTATAGCCTCTTTGAAAAACAAAGAACAGAAAGAGGATCAGAAAGATAAAAAAGGCGAGGCGAAACCCGCCGTGAAGAACAAGAACATCGAGGTTGAACTGCAAGGTATCGAGGATCGGGTGATGCGGTTAACACCGAACTCTTCACAATTGGGTGATGCGATATTAAGTAAGAGTGGAGACAAACTTTATTACATGGCATCTTTCGAGGGAGGCCTGGATTTGTGGGTGAGCGATCTGCGTTCACGGAGTACCAAGGTGATGCATAAATTGAACAGTGGCTGGGCATCCTTGGAGATGGATAAAGATGGGAAAGATTTGTTCCTGTTGGGAGGCCGTTCCATGCAAAAGATCAGTCTGGGTTCGGAGAGAAGAACTCCGATCACGTATACTGCTGAAATGGAACTGGATCAGGCTGCCGAGCGGGCGTATATGTTTGACAGGGTGCGTCGTCAAGAAGCCAAACGTTTCTACGAGAAGAACATGCACGGGGTGGATTGGGCAAAAATGACCAAGGCATACGAGAAGTTTTTACCTTATATCAATAATAACTATGATTTCTCCGAATTGTTGAGCGAATTGCTGGGAGAGTTGAACGTGTCACATACCGGGTCCGGTTATCGCTCCCGGGCAAGAGGTGAGGCGACTGCCGAACTGGGAGTACTGTTGAACGTGAACTATTCCAAGGATGGGTTGCTGGTTGATGAGGTGTTGGAAAAAGGACCTTTTGATAATGTCCGGTCGAAATTGAAAGCCGGAATGATAATCGAGAAAATTGACGGTCAGACGGTGAAAGCCGGGGAGGATTACTATCCCCTGCTGCGAGGCAAGTCCGGTAAACGAGTTTTGTTCTCTATTTATGATCCATCCACCAAGGAACGTTGGGATGAGGTGATCGAACCGATTTCAAAGGGTGCGATGAGCGGGTTGCTTTACCGGCGGTGGGTGAAACAAAGGGCTGCCGATGTGGATCGCTTGTCGGGAGGACGTTTGGGCTACGTGCATATTTCCAGTATGGACGATCCGAGTTTCCGTTCCGTGTATGCTGATATCCTGGGTAAATATAATGATCGGGAAGGAATTGTTATTGACACTCGTTTCAATGGTGGTGGCCGTTTGCACGAGGATATTGAGATCCTGTTCAGTGGTAAGAAATATTTCACTCAAGTCGTTCGGGGTCGGGAGGCTTGCGATATGCCAAGCCGTAGGTGGAATAAACCTTCGATCATGCTAACTTGTGAGGCAAACTACTCGAATGCCCACGGTACGCCTTGGGTTTACCAACATCAAGGAATCGGTAAGGTAGTCGGAATGCCCGTGCCGGGAACCATGACGAGCGTGTCGTGGGAGACCTTACAGGATCCGACGTTATATTTCGGTATCCCGATCGTCGGTTATCGTTTGCCGGATGGTAGCTATCTGGAGAACAAACAACTGGAACCGGATGTGAAGATTGCCAACTCTCCGGAAAAGATTATCAAGGGAGAGGACGAGCAGTTGGAAACAGCCGTGAAGGAGTTGTTGAAAGAAATTGATTCAAAAAAATAGAAAGCGGGGAGAGGTGATCCCGCATTAACTACCCCTCCAACTCCCCCTTACACAGGGGGAGAGTTGATTACCAAGCGGTTTGCCCTCCTGTGTAAGGAGGGGTTAGGGGAGGTCGTTGATGCGGAACCACCTTCCTCATATTCCTCTTTTTCGCTTTACATGAGGGGTTGAAGTTTCCCGTCCCGCATGATTAATAATATTTGATCTTTGTTTAGTTTGGAACGTACTTTCCAGTCAAAATCTCTCAAATTCCTCAAGTATTGGCTTGTTTGAGGAGGAAGGAGCACTTTCTTATTTTCAGGCAGATATAGAGATAGTGTCACTCTTTGAGCTCTCCATTGTCTCGCGATCTTGATGTAATTATCAAATCGAAGCGTGTCGTTTTTGTAATCCCAGTTAAAATCCATGTTATCATATACCGGTTTTTCTTCTTGGGTGTAAAATTGTACACGTAACGTCGGGATTGTGTCATCGGTCGAGTATATCTTGATGCTAGGGGCGATCATGTTGCTGGAGGATAACCGGAACACATCTTGATCTATGTAAAGATTTTCAGGTAGCTTGTAGCGTTCATTTACAAGCAGAACGAGCGTGTCCTGTTGACTCAGTTCGAGTGATTCGCCATAGCGGGTACCTTTAAACGACCAACTTCGACCTTCGCTAATCCCCACGAATAGGAGCATAACGAATCCTAACATCCAACACGAAAAGGCAGAAAGGGCGATCACCTTGTTATTACTCTTGAAGGAGAACAACAATTTGATCGCCATATAAATGATCATGATAATAGGAATTCCAATCAAGAATGATATAGCGATTTTACCCAAAGTAAAGTTTAAGGGAGTAAAGGAATAGGTAAATTCCATGAAACCACTTTTCCAAGGATAAAGGTTGGGTAAAAATAATGCCGACAGGAAAGCAAACAACATGAAAATTCCTCCGAAGAAGAGGCTTACACCGATAATAATAGCCAACACCTTCCCGATAATGGTGAGCACTTCGTATAAGCCTTCGCCTATCCGGTTCATGAAAGCGGCACCCTTACCGTTTTTAATCTCTTGATACTCGTCTTTTATTGAACGTTCGATGTTGGAAACGTTTATACTCTCTCCCTTCATTTCGAGTTTTTGCTTGGTTGTCTTGGCCTTGGGGACCGCGATCCATAGAATGATATATACGATAATGAATATTCCGTAATAGCAACACAAAAGTACGAAACATATCCGGATGAGCAGGGAAGATATTCCCCAATAGGCTGCCATACCTCCGGCAACCCCGCCGAGAATCTTGTCGTCCGGGTTCCGGTATAGTTTTTTAGCCTGTTTCGAGGGGGATGTCCGGGGTTGCTCGTCTTCATCGATGATGTCGTCCGGTGTGCCCATCGTGGCGATTGCTTGATCCACGTCTTCGAGAGTGACAACCTCACGGAATTGTCCTTTCAGGCTTTCCGTGAAAAGTTCCCCGATACGATTTTCGATGTCATCCATGATCTCGTTCCCGTCTTCTTCTCGCGTGTAATATGTTTTGAGGGTATTGATGTATTCTTGTAGTTTTTCCAGGGCGTCTTCATCGATATGAAAAATCTTGCCACTTAAGTTTATAGTATATGTTTTTTTCATGAGCGGGAGATTTAGTTATTATGGTTTTCTTTAATGCTGTTCACGGCGGAGGTCAATTCTTCCCAGGAGTTTTCGAGTTCCTTGAGGAAACCTCGCCCTTGTTCCGTGATACTGTAATACTTGCGGGGAGGACCTTGTTGTGACTCTTCCCAGCGGTATGACAGTAGACCGGTGTTCTTCAGTCGGGTCAGTAAGGGATATATCGTCCCTTCGACAACGATCATCTTGGATGCTTTCAGTTTACTGATAATGTCCGGCACGTAGGCGTCCTGTTGTGCGATGATCAGTAAAATGCAATATTCCAAGATACCCTTCCTCATTTGAGCTTGTGTGTTTTCAATGTTCATGTCTTGGTTCTTTTATAATGCAAGACAAAGATATAAATAAAAAATAGTATTATGTAATACATAGTATTATTAATTTTAATTTGAGCTTGAAATAAATCAGCATAAAACAAGAAGAGCGCCTACGCGAGGACTTGTAAAGAATTAGAGGAGAGAGTTATGGGAAGATAATCCGGCATTTAGCCCGACTTAATACACGAAATCAGGATTGACACGTGATTACATCCGGAGCACTACCGTGTAAAGCGCTATTAGAACGCTATTAAAACGCTATACAGAATAGCGTTCTAATAGCATTCTAATAGCTTGTTAAAAATTTTGTACACGGTAGTGATCTGCTAGTGATCCTGATTTGTTATACTTTTGTTGTTTTAACAGAGGCTCTATATAGTATGAAATGGTACAATGCACGCCGAATACTTTTATCACTATGCCTGTAATACTCAAAAAAATAATTTAATCCTTATATCGAACTGGCGTTATTTTATTCTTTTCACTGGAGTAAACGGCTGGGGTGCTTTAAAACGTTTTCGTTGATTTTCCTTGATTGTAAGACACTAAACTGGATATTTAAGATTAACTTTGCTGTGAATTTAGAAAAGTAAATAACAAAAAATGAAATAGATATGAAGAGAGTTTTGTTGATGATACTGGATGGTTGGGGTGTTGGAAAACACGATCATTCGGATGCGATAGGGAGTACGCCGACTCCTAACATCACGGAATTGGCAAGTAATAATCCTCGTGCTTTGTTGTACACGAGCGGGGAGAATGTGGGGTTGCCTGACGGTCAGATGGGGAATTCCGAAGTCGGACACCTGAATATTGGGGCCGGACGGGTAGTTTACCAGGATTTGGTGAAGATAAACCGGGCGTGTCGAGATCATTCCATTGCACAGAATCCGGAAATCGTGAAGGCGTTTAACTATGCCAAGGAGAACGGGAAACAGGTGCATTTCATGGGACTGGTTTCTAACGGTGGGGTACATAGTTCGCTCGATCACGTGTTTGCCTTGTGTGATTTGTCGAAGGAGTTCGGGATCGAGAAAACCTTTGTTCATTGTTTTATGGACGGCCGGGACACGGATCCGAAGAGTGGAAAGGGTTTTATCGGTGAGTTGCAGAATCACATGAAACAATCCTCGGGTAAGATCGCTTCCGTGATCGGACGCTATTATGCCATGGATCGTGATTCCCGCTGGGAGCGTATCAAGGAGGCTTATGACTTGTTGGTGAATGGCGTGGGGACTCCGGTAACGGACGCCGAGGCGGGAGTGCAGGCTTCTTATGACGCGGGTGTGACCGATGAGTTTATCAAACCGATTGTTTGCGTGGACGAGGCCGGAAAGCCCGTGGGAACGATACAACCGGGAGATATGGTGATCTTCTTCAATTTCCGTAACGACCGGGCCAAGGAGTTGACCATTGTGTTGACGCAAGAGGATAAGCCGGACTTCGGGATGAAGACCATACCATTATATTATTGCACGATGACTCCTTATGATGCTAAATTCAAGGGATTGCATATCTTGTTCGATAAAGAGAACGTGGTAAACACGATTGGGGAATATATTGCCAAGCAGGGATTGAAACAGTTACGTATTGCCGAGACGGAGAAATATGCTCACGTGACGTTTTTCTTGAACGGGGGACGGGAAGAGCCTTTCGAGGGTGAAAGCCGGATTTTGGTACCCTCTCCAAAAGTGGCTACCTACGATTTGCAGCCCGAAATGTCTGCTCCTATCGTGACGGAAAGGATCGTGGAGCAGTTAAATGAAAAGAGTGTTGATTTCATCTGTTTGAATTACGCTAATGGAGATATGGTGGGGCATACCGGAGTGTACAAGGCTATCCAGAAGGCCGTGGCTACCGTGGACGAGTGTGTCGGGAAGACCGTGGCTGCCGCTCGCGCTAACGGTTACGACGTGTTGATTATTGCCGACCACGGGAATGCCGATAACGCGGTGAACGAGGATGGAACGCCGAACACGGCTCACTCGCTGAACCCGGTGCCTTGTATCTGGGTCACCGATTCCAAGTGCGATCACTTGCGGGACGGGGTTTTGGCCGATGTCGCTCCCACTGTTCTCGCGATTATGGGGCTTCCACAACCCAAGGAAATGACAGGGAAGTCGTTATTAGTTTGATATAAAAATGGAACGCTGGTCGAGTAAATGGCCAGCGTCCTTTCTTTTAGATCTATCAAGTGAGCTATATGGATAGACGAATTTTAAGGATGGGTGTGATAGTTACCATGGGAAATTATCAGGATTGTTCAGTGTATTCGTACGTTGGTTTCGGTTCAGCCCTGTTATAATCTCCATTTCAGCAGCAGATAATTCGAAGTCAAAGATATCGATGTTTTCCTCTGTATAGATATCATTATCACAACGCGGAATCGTGACAAGTCCTCGTTGCATATGCCAACGCAAAATAATCTGGGCGATAGATTTTCCATGCTGTTTGGCCATTTTACCAATCACGGGGTCTTTAAGCTCCTCCGTGGTACCTTGGCCTAACGGTCCCCATGCTTCAGTTTGAATATTTTGTTGGAAGTTATAACCGGATTTATCTATCTGAGTCATGTAGGGGTGTATCTCTATTTGGTTGATAACGGGACGTACTCTCGCGTAGACAAGAAGTGAATCAATGTGATGAGGATTGAAGTTGCTCAGTCCGATGCTACGGATTTTTCCGTTATCTACATATTCCTCCAGTATCTGCCACGTTTCCTTGATATGTCCTTCCACGGGCCAATGTATCAACACCAAATCAAGGTATTCCAATCCGAGGTCGGAAAGGCTTTTGTCAAGAGACTGCCTAACCGTTCCATTTCGCATTTCTGTTGTGTTTACTTTTGTTGTTATAAAAAGTTCTCCGCGGTCAATACCACTCAAGCGGATGCCTTCACCTACTTCTTTTTCATTGTCATAACCTTGTGCCGTATCAATTAATCGGAATCCTATTTGGATAGCATGACATACACGTTTTGCGGCATCCTCCTTGACAAGGAACGTGCCGACACCTAATTGCGGCATTTCCATGCCGTTGTTCAGTTTGATCGTTGGTACTGTATTCATTTTTTGTGCACTTGTTTGGCTTGCCATACCCCATGCAAGGCTTAAGGCAAGGATTGATTTCATTTTGAATGTGAAATTACTTGTTCCCCAACAAAAAGAGTATGAGCTAATACTGAAATAAAAGCCAATTTTACTGTTTTGAAAATTTAATGGCTAATTTTGCATTTGATATGACTCGGAGTTATGATATAAAAGTAAGAACGGTACACGATTACAATCAGTTTATAGGTGTAGAAGATATTCACGCTCAAGTGAGTGTCATTCACTATGATGAGTTATCTCCAATCAGGCATTGCCGCACGCTGTGGGGGATATACGGTCTGTTCCTTTTGGATGATGATTTGGAGCAGCTTGATTACGGTTCAGGAAAGTACGATTATTCCATAGGAAGTATCGTGTGCGTTTCTCCCTCCCAAATAGGAGGTGCGCGAGATGATGGAAGTACGTTTCAACGTAAAGGTTGGGCACTTCTATTCAGTTCTGATTTGTTTCATGGCACAAGCTACGAGGAAGAACTTTTACGTTTGGAATTCTTTCATTACCACATAAGCACGGCTCTTACAATTACGAGCCAGGAACGACAAGACTATGAAACATTGTTACGAATGTTGCGATCTGAATTGATGGGAAGTAAACGCAAGCAAGTGATTATAAAATTGATAGAACTAATATTGACGTATTGCTCGTCTTTTTTCAATAGAAAATATTCAATAGGGAACGGAACAAAATGCGGTCATATAGTCAGCCGATTAGAACGTATGTTAGATGATTATTATGCTGCAGGCGAACAACATTCCCAAGGACTGCCCACGGTACGCTTTTGTGCTGATTGTCTTTGTGTTGCCCCGAATTATCTCGGTGATCTGATACGAAAAGAAACAGGCGATTCGGCCAATCATTTTATTGGGCGTAATATTATCCGTCGAGCCAAGGATATGTTGATATCCGGCAAGTCGGTAACAGAAACGGCCTATGCGCTTGGATTTGATTGTCCATCGCATTTAAGCCGTCTTTTTAAGAGGTTGGAAAAAATGACACCTTCTGCATCTATAAAAGCAAACTCTAAAGATGTTGAATGAAAAGAGATTAGAGTCGTATTGGCGAGTTGAATCTGCGTGTGAACGGATTTCTCCAAACCTATGCAATTATTCCACCGATTTTAGTAATTTTGCAAAATCATTTTCAATTAAAATATGATACAGATAGGGGACACGATTATAAGTCTGGATATTTTCGAGAAGAAGTTTTGTTGTGATTTGGCAGCTTGCAAGGGGATTTGTTGCGTGGAGGGGGATTCGGGAGCACCTTTGGAAGCCGGGGAGGCAGAAGAGATCCGGGAGAATTACGAGAAGATAAAACCTTACATGAAACCTGAGGGTATCGCCACCGTGGAGGAGCAGGGCTTTTCCGTGATCGACATCGAGGGCGATCTGGTTACCCCGCTGATCGGGGGACGAGAGTGCGCGTATATTATCGAGGAGAACGGGTGTTCGTGGTGCGCTATTGAAAAAGCGTGGAGCCGGGGAGAGAGTTCTTTCCGAAAACCTATATCTTGCCACATGTATCCAATTCGGGTGAAACAGTACCAGAATTACGAGGCGATGAATTATGACCAGTGGACGATTTGTGCTTGTGCCCGCTTAAAGGGTGAGCAAGAGGGAATTCCGGTGTACGTGTTTTTGAAAGATGCCCTTATTCGTAAATACGGGGAAGAGTGGTACGAGCAGCTATGCTATGCCGCCCGGGAGATTGAGACGGGAAAAATCAAGTTCGGACGCTAATTTTTTTGAAACTTTTCTTTGTGGAAAAGGAAAGTTATTCTATCTTTGCAGCGCAAAAGCAAAATGGTGGATGTAGCTCAGTCGGTTAGAGCGTCGGATTGTGGTTCCGAAGGTCGTCGGTTCGAGACCGATCTTCCACCCGTTGAAACGGAGAATTGGAATTCAGTTCTCCGTTTTTCATTTTTTACTTCCCGGCTTGAGAGGGAGCTACTTTGGCTCCACTTGTTTTCTACTTGACACTACTTTTTCACGTGAGCCGAAATATTCGATTCGGATGGGATTATATTCCTGTGCTGTTTTTTTTGTAAGGATAAGAATTATGTCTATTTTTACACAATCGTTGACGAAACGATGTTTTTGAATTAAATCATTAATAATTAAAATAATTAGATGGCTACAGATAAATTTTTGTGGAGACACATAGGGCCGCGTCCGGAGGATATCAAGGATATGCTCAAAGTGGTCGGTGTCAGTTCTCTTGACGAGTTGATAGAGCAGACTGTTCCTGGATCAATCCGGTTGAAAAAAACGTTGGACTTACCGGCACCTCTCACGGAGTACGAGTTTTTCTCGAAAGTGAAAGCGGTAGCTGCAAAGAATAAGTTATACAGAACGTTTATTGGAGAAGGATACTATGACACGATTACTCCTGCCGTGATACAGCGGAATATTTTGGAGAATCCGGCGTGGTATACGTCATACACTCCCTATCAAGCTGAGGTTTCCCAAGGGCGTTTGGAGGCTTTATTGAATTTCCAGACGATGGTGATTGAGTTGACCGGGATGGAAATTGCCAATTGTTCGCTGTTGGATGAGGCTACGGCAGCCGCAGAGTCTATGACTATGCTGTATGGCTTGCGCGGGAAAGAGATGAAGAAGGCCGGGGCTAATAAGTTTTTTGTTGACAACAAGATTTTCTCTCAGACAAAGGACGTGTTGATCACTCGTTCTGCTCCACAGGGTATCGAATTGGTTTACGGTGATTACGATACGTTTGAATTCACTCCGGATGTATTCGGGGCAATTGTTCAATACCCGGCATCCAATGGTGAAATACGCAATTATAAAGCATTCGCGGATCGGGTGCATGCTAACGGTTCGTTGTTAGCCGTGACGGCAGATTTGATGAGCCTCGTGTTGTTAACGCCTCCGGGAGAGTGGGGAGCTGATGTGGTTGTGGGAACAACGCAGCGTTTCGGTATTCCGATGTCTTATGGCGGTCCTCATGCCGCTTACATGGCCACGAAAGAAGAGTATAAACGAAATATCGTGGGGCGTATTATCGGCGTGACAGTTGATGCACAAGGAAATCACGCTCTGCGTTTGGCCTTGCAGACGCGTGAGCAGCATATTAAACGGGAAAAGGCTTCTTCCAATATATGTACGGCTAAGGCCTTGAATGCCACGATGGCAGGATTCTATGCTGCTTATCACGGGCGTGAGGGTTTGGAACGTATCGCCCGTCACATTCATTCTGCTGCTGTAATTTTGGCAGAGGAGATTCAAAAGTTGGGTTACAAGTTGAAGGTGAATAAGTTCTTCGACACGTTACGTTTCGAGTTGCCGGAAGGTGTTTGCCAGTCTGCATTACAGGATATAGCTTTGGAGAAAGAGATCAACCTGTATTATTGTCCTTGTGGTAAAGTGGTTGGTTTATCTACCGACGAAAAAATCAACGAAGAGGAGATCAATACGTTGATCGGAATTTTTGCACAAGCTGTTGGAAAGACGGTGGGTCACGTTGATTTTATAGACGATCGTACGGTGCTTGACCCGGAGATGTTGCGCGATGATGAAATATTACAACAGTCTGTATTCAATATCTATCATTCTGAGACCGGAATGATGCGTTATATGAAGAATCTGGAGAGACGCGATATCTCTTTGGCAACTTCGATGATTTCTTTGGGTTCTTGTACGATGAAGTTGAACGCGGCAGTAGAGATGTTACCGATTACATGGCCGGAATTCGGCGGATTACATCCGTTTGTTCCACTGTCACAGGCAGAAGGTTATCAACAAATGATTCGGGAAACCGAGGAGATGTTGTGTAAAGTGACCGGTTTCAGCGGATGCAGTTTGCAACCCAATTCAGGTGCAGCCGGGGAATATACCGGATTGATGGTGATTCGTCAATATCATATTGCACATGGACAAGGGCATCGTAACGTGATTTTGATACCGGCTTCCGCTCATGGAACGAATCCGGCTTCAAGCACGATGGCAGGTTTCAAAATTATAGTGACTGCTACTGATCCGGAAGGAAATATCGACGTGGAGGATTTCCGTAAGAAAGCGATTGAAAATCGGGATAATCTGGTTGGTGCCATGATTACTTATCCGTCAACGCATGGTATTTTCGAGGAGTCAATCAAAGAGTTGGCAGATATCATTCACGAGAATGGAGGATTGTTCTATATGGATGGTGCTAATATGAATGGACAATGTGGTTTGACAAATCCCGGAACGATCGGAGCTGATGTTTGCCATTTGAATCTGCACAAGACGTTTGCCATGCCTCACGGTGGTGGTGGTCCCGGTGTAGGCCCGATCTGCGTGGCTTCTCACTTGGTTGAATTCTTGCCGACTCACACGATGGTGAAAACGGGAGGAGAGCATGGTATTCATGCGGTTGCTGCCGCTCCTTACGGTTCGGTAGGAATGCTTCCCGTGACTTACGGTTACTTGCTGATGTTGGGTGCGGAAGGATTGGAGATGGTGACCAAGATGGCGATCTTGAACGCTAACTATCTGGCTTCATCCTTCGAGAAATTGGGCTTCAAGATTCTGTTCAAGGGATCGAAAGGTCGTGTAGGTCACGAGATGATCTGGGATTGCAATATGTTCAATAAAGAATATGGAATCTCCGAGTTGGATATTGCCAAGCGTTTGATGGACTTCGGTTTCCATGCTCCCACTTTGTCGTTCCCCGTTCACGGGACATTGATGGTAGAGCCGACGGAAAGCGAGCCGAAAGAAGAGTTGGATCGTTTCATTGAGGCTTTGAAGACTATTCGTGAGGAAATGATCGAAGTCGGAGAAGGAAAAGCTGACAAGACAGATAATGTTTTGAAGAACGCTCCGCACACGCATAAAGTGTTGACTGCTGACGAGTGGTCTCATGCTTACCCGCGTAGCAAGGCGGCTTACCCGCTGGCTTGGGTGGCAGAGAACAAGTTCTGGCCGCAAGTAGGTCGCGTGGACGATGGGTATGGTGATCGTAACTTGATGTGTACCTGTGATCCGCTTGAGTCATCCAATGACGAGAAATAGATTCTTTTAAATTATATTGGAATGCGTTTCATCGTTAGGGTTTGAAACGCTTTCCTTTTTTATCTTCCAGGGAGAAAGGTATGTTGGAGCAAGATGTTTTGTTGGATTTATTGGTACGTAA
Source organism: Butyricimonas faecalis (assembly GCF_003991565.1). Classification (NCBI taxonomy): domain Bacteria; kingdom Pseudomonadati; phylum Bacteroidota; class Bacteroidia; order Bacteroidales; family Odoribacteraceae; genus Butyricimonas; species Butyricimonas faecalis. Next base: position 3,906,492 of record NZ_CP032819.1, read on the forward strand.
GGATAACCGGGCTTATCAATATTTGTATCAATGCTATTACGTGGCGTTGAAGGCTTTGGCAAGTTATTACGTGAAGGATAATGACGTGGCGGAAGATCTGGTGCAGGATGTTTTTATTTCGTTACTGGAAAGCAGGAATAAATTTGAAACTGCAAATGGGGTGAAGTATTTCTTGTATAGTTCACTGAAAAATAAATGTATCAGCCATTTCAGGAAACAAAAGATCCGGGACAAGTATTATAAGGATATTATCTCGTCGCAAACGGAAGAAGAACACTTTTGGGATAAAGTGTTGGAGGAAGACGTGTATACCCGGTTGATGGCAGCCGTCGAGACATTACCGCCTCAATGTAAAATGGTAATGATGTTAACTCTTGAGGGGTTAAAAGGGGCAGAAATTGCTGAAAGACTACATATTTCATTGGATACGGTGAAGGAACACAAGAGTAGTGGAAAGAAAAAGTTGGCTGCCCAATTGAAGGATGCTGAATTACAATGCTTGATCTGGTTACTTTGGTTTTAAATTAATTCAGTTCTAAAAATTATTCGTGTAAATCAGGAGTGTTCCTGATGTTATATCCTTGTATTTGTGGAAGGCACATGTCAATAATTCATTTATAAGCATAAACCTTGTTATTGTTTGTTGGGTTTTGGATAGTAAAGATTTTTGCTTTATTCAGCCATTAATTCAATAGAAAAAATGACATTGCCATTGTCGGGACATGCTAATTGGGTCTTACATAATGGATTTTTCTCAAAAGAAAAACACCCTCCAGTATGCAGTGATACTTGTATAGGGTATATGATGAGAAAAGCTCCACCACAAAACTCTTTTTTAGGGGTATTCATGCCTTGCACATAAAAAACATCTCCCTTTTTATAATTACAACTGCAATATCCGACAACTTTGTCTACCGTTATTTTAAATCTTTTCATATTTGGAATATTTTAAACAGAACCTCTTGCCTTTTCGGATAAAACAGGATTAAATTCGTCTTTATACAAATCTAAGACTGTGTAAGATTGATTAGTTTGCTCTAACTTAGAGACTATTTCATTAAAAATTGCTCTATTAAAACTTTCTTGACAAGGGTGTACATAAATTATAGTAATCATGATAATACATTTTATTGATTTTTATTCGGGGCAAAGGTAGAGCACATGTATTTCAATAAATTGTAATACATGGACATTTTAAATATCGTGTAAGACATTTACTTTAAGAGAAGTAATCGGAGTAGGGTGAGTTATTCGTAAGGTAGTTGCCTAAATTGTAATTTGTGAAATTTTTGAATTCATGAATTAGATGCGATTGGTCATAAAAGCCACATTCGTAAGCTAAGTGTGTAAAATTCATATTAGGTTTTCGGCTTAATAAGGAAAGAGATCTTTGAAAACGGACGATTCGAAAAAAATCTTGTGGATTTATTCCGACATATTCTGAAAATATCCTTTTGAATTGCTTATATCCTAAGCAGGCGGTTTCTGCCAGAGAAGTAAACTTAATGATTGGATGTGTATTTATGACAGAAATAACGGCATCCATTCGATTGAAATTGTATTCTTTTGTTATAGATAATTGTTTTAGAAAAAAGTCATCAATAAATTTTATACATAGGTCATTGTCTTTTGTGTTACCGATTTTATCCTGCAATTCACTAAGAGACTTTACGCCTATCATATCCAAAGGTGTTAAATTTTCATACAACTCGCATGTCGGAATATTAAAAACACTTCTAAAACCGTGTGGTTGAAATATTACTGCGATCATATCAACTGTCCCTGTTGGAATAGCATCATAATAGCCAATTTTTTGTCCTCTAATAAAGCCAAGAGGTTCCATGTCGTTATTGACAGAGGACAAGATTGCGTCACCCCGATGAAACACAAGTTCTACACTACCAATAGGTGTTAGCCTGCGCAGATCTTTTATATCAGATTGAAATATCCAATAGTGTTTTATGTAAGGAGCTAAAACGGAAGTCGGTTTTATGATTTTAAAAAAGTCCATATTTTATAAAACTATGATGTAAAAATAGTGAATTTTATCAACTTAACACCTTTTCTATTGAGATGTTTTTTCTAAATTTCCCCTTGTTAGAGTTATTTGAAGTAGAGGGAAGAAAAGCAGGCCAAAGATTTTCGCTCGTTTTTATGTCATTGCCTATTCTGTTTTTGTAACCAACTAAATGCTTGAAATATAACAGAATATTTCAAAACTGTATTTTCTGTATAAATATTTCGTGTGCTTATCCCCCCTTTTTTCATTCTTGTGCGTTTTGTTTATAAAGTTGGGTATAAAATGTGATTAAACGTTAACTTTATGAAACATAACGGAGATGTATTATTTGAGATTTCAGAACTGATCTATAAAGATTTATCAGGTAATGCAACAAAAGAAGAACAGTTAAAGTTAGATACATGGAAAAATGAATCCGAGCAAAATAGAATGTTGTACGAGCAAATTTGTTCGGATGAAGTTATGCGGGGTAAGATCCGGTTATATCGGAATAGTGATGTGCAGTCGGCATTTAATTCTTTTATACAGAGGAGAGAACAGAAAAATAGTCGTAGACGTTTGATAATAAGGATTTCTCGTTACGCGGCAATAATTGCCCTGCCTTTGTTGCTCGTATTATTCTATTGGTATCAGGAGAAGGTGGAGGAGAAATCGCCGCTAGAGGTTGCCCATACGATGATGATAAAAAAGAATGTTCCCGTGTTGACACTTTCTAACGGACAGCAAATGGTGCTTTATAATCAAGATTTGACATTGAATGAAGAGAATGGGGTGCAGATTACGATGAAGTCGGAGGGAGAGATGCAATATATCACTTCCGATTCGACGAAGGAGGAAATGGTGTATAATACATTGACCACTCCTTCGCAATGTGATTTCTCGTTTACTTTAGCAGATGGGACTAGAGTTTGGCTAAACGCGCAGTCGTCTTTGCGTTACCCGGTGGCCTTTACGGGGAAAGAGCGCGTGGTGTACGCGGAGGGTGAAATCTATCTGGAAGTGGCAAAAGATGCGGAGCATCCCTTTTTCGTGGTGTCAAACGGGATGAAAGTTGAGGTGTTGGGTACTTCGTTTAATGTTAATGCTTACCCGGACGAGACATTTACCGAAGTTACTTTGGTGGAAGGACGTGTTGCCGCTCACGTGGATGATAAGATATATAATTTATTGCCTAGTAAACAATTGCGTTGGGATAAGAATAACGGGATGGTGGATATAAAGGCTGTGAATGTGAATGATTATATCGCTTGGAAAAACGGGCAATATATTTTTAAAGGTAAGCCTTTGGTGGAGGTTGCTAAAGTGTTGCAGCGTTGGTATGAGGTTGAGATCATTTTTGAGAACAAGGGGTGTGAGCAAGCAATTTACACGGGGGTAATAAATAAAGAGGAGCGAATCGATGTTTTCGTGGAGCGTTTGGATGAAACTTCGCAGTTTGATTGCCGGGTGGAAGGAAATAAGGTATTTATAAAATAAGAAGATAACGTACGTTTTGTTTGATATATAAAAATTTAATTAGTTCAATATGAAAAAAATTGTATTAGTTGGGTTATGCGTTGCATTTTCTGGCTTGCTGATGGGACAATCTCAATACAAGAAAATGGATGGATATGTAATCAAAGGTGTGATAGAGGGTGATTATAAAGCCAATAAAGTATATCTCGTGGAGGAGGAGGAAATTCAGGGGAAGCCGCATATTGTCGATAGTGCGGAAGTGGTGAATAATCAGTACACTTTTCAAGGACCGAGTGTGAAATATCCGAGAATGTATTTTATCAAGAGTGCTGATCCTGATTGTTTGAGTCCGATCACGCCTTTCTTTTTGGAAAATGGGGAGATCAGTATTCGGGCAAATGCAGATTTCTTTTTGAATTCTACGGCAAAGGGGACGCCTAATAATGATATTTTTGACTTTTATAAATTTTTGGATCAATACGTGACAGATAGTATTCGTAAAGTGTGTGTATTGGAGAGAATGCTTTATGGAGAACAACCTTATGAAGTTGAAAACAAAAATTTTAAAGAAAGAGGTGCGATAGCAAAAAGACGGAACACGGAGATCGGGATAAAAATGGTAAATCTTTACCCGGATCAGGCTTTTGCCCCGTTTGTGATTTATTGGTCGATGAGGTATCGTTTGCCATTGGAGGAACTAAAAGCGTTACGGGCCAAAATAGACCCGAGTTTGAATGAACATCCCTATACGAAACAGCTGGAAGAGTACATTCGGTTGGCAGCATTCTCGGAGGGGAGTGATATGCCCGATTTCACGTTGCCGGATCAAAACGGGAAAAAGATAAAGTTGAGTGATTTCAGGGGAAAATATGTTTTGATTGATTTTTGGGCTTCTTGGTGCGGGCCTTGTATGAGGGAAATGCCTAATATCGTGAAGTTGTACAAGGAATGTAAAGGGAAAAATTTTGAAATTCTCGGTGTGTCGTTGGATTCTAAAAAAGAGGCTTGGTTGGGAGCCATTAAAAAGAATAATATGAAATGGCCGCAAGTGAGCGATTTGGAGATGTGGTCGACTGCTCCGGTAAAATTGTGTAACGTGACAGCAATTCCTTATACGGTATTGATTGATCCGCAGGGGAAAGTTGTTGCTTTGGATTTGCGGGGTGAAAAGTTGATTCAGAAGGTGAAAGAAGTCCTTGGAAAGAAATAAAAAATGATGAGATGAAGAGTTTGATACTTGTATTGTTAGTAAGTTGTTTTTCAGCTTTCTCTTTGACCGCCAAAGAGGTAAGTCGGGTTAGCGCACAAATTCAAGGCTTTAACGGGAAGATGGTCTATTTCGATTTCGTAGAGAAAGATGGAATCAATCAGGAGTTTCCTTATATGGAAAATCAGGAGATGGAGTTTGACGTGGAGTTGGATGACATTACAATGATGAAGATCAATGCTTGGGTTGTTGTGTGTCTGGAACCGGGAGATCAGATTCACGCTAAAATTCAATATGACGGGAGACGTTACACGGATGTTGAATACACGGGAACCCCGAAGGCTGTCGCGGTAGGCAATTATTTGCATAAAGTCCGTACGTTGCGTGCAGAGAGAAGGTATAAGACAAATATTCCGGCTCTTTTAGTATTGTTGTATGACGCGAAAGAGCATTATACTGCCACGATGCAAGAGTGGAAGGATGAGATTGCTTTGCTGGATGAGATTAAAGATTCAATTTCCGGGCGGATGTATAATTATTTGCGTTCCGAGATAGAGGCGACGTTGTTGACAAATTTAATCTCGTATCCTTATGCCAGTTCGTCTTATCATAAAAAAGCGTTGGAGGCTTGTATCGCGGATGGTTACTGGAGTGCATTGGATGATTATCGTTTACGTGATGACGAGGCTTCTTTGAGGAATCGATTGTATATGTCGTTCCTCGCGCAATATAAGGAATACGAGCAACGGAAGGCTGCACGTGATAAAAATGAAGAGTATAAACCGGCTGATAGTATGGAAAAAGAGTATGAAAGCATTGCAACTTTCTATAATGGAACTTTGCGGGATGCGGCTTTATTCGTTTTTTTGTATAATCAGGTGGCGGCTAACCGAGATTTCGATACAATCGAGAAGTTGAAAAAGGATTACTTGAAAAGATACAATAAGAACAAGGAGTATAAAAAGATTCTCGTGCAAGTGATGAAATGATTCAAAGTTTGGGGAGTATGCCCACTCCCCGATGCTTAGATTTTAATTTAAAGCCACTTAAACTAAAAAACTGAACAAAGTTATGCAAAAAAAAGAAGTGCATCTACATTCGTGTAGAGTAAAATTTACAATTTTCGTGCTGATGCTTTTCTTGTTTGTCGGTAGCGTGCAAGCAGGCAATGATGATGATTATAAAAACACGAAAATTACGCTTAAGGTGGATAATATGCGGTTGGATAAGGTACTGGATTCCTTGGCGGTGATGGTAAAAGTACAATTTTTTTACAATCATGCACAAATTAACGTGCAGAAAGAAATTTCGATTGATGTGAAAAATCGTACCTTGGATTATGTTTTACTTATGATTCTGGGAGATCAACCTGTTGATGTGGAATACCAGATGAATCGAGTGATTGTTTTGAAGCCTCGTCCTAAAGTGGATCCTAGAAGTTTGATTCATAAGGTAAGCGGTGTGGTCATAGATGCTTCGACCAAAGATCCTCTTCCGGGAGCCAGTATCGTGTTGAAGGAAAGGGTGGCGATGGGAGTCGTTACAGATATTAACGGGAAATTCTTTATCGAGGTGCCGGAAGGTATTAGTGCGCTGTTGGTTTCTTTTGTCGGTTATGAGAACGAAGAAATTCCATTAACCGGTAAATTGACAGATCTGGAGATTAAATTGACTCCCAAACAGGAGGAACTTGAAGATGTGGTTGTAACCGGTATGGCTCCGCGGAAAGTAGAAAGTTTTTCGGGAAGTTATGTATCCGTGAAAGGTTCGGAATTGAAAAAGCTGAACCCGACGAATATATTAAAAGCGTTGCAGGTTTTTGATCCGAGTTTCCGGATCGTGGAAAATAATAAAGTGGGTTCAGACCCGAATGCCATGCCGGAATTCAGATTGAGAGGTGACGTGCAATTGAACCCGACAGGTGCTAATGATTTGCAGATGTTAATGGGAGATTATTCCAATCGTCCGAATATGCCCTTGTTTATTTTGGATGGTTTTAAGACAACATTGCAACGTATCGTGGATTTGGATCCGGAACGGATAGAATCCGTGACGATATTGAAAGATGCATCGGCCACGGCCATTTACGGTTCGGAGGCGGCAAACGGGGTGTTGGTTTTTGAAACCAAGAAACCGTTATCGGGAGCCTTGAATGTTTCTTATTCGATGAATTTGGGAGTTACGACACCGGATCTTTCTGATTATAATTTGATGAATGCGGAGGAAAAGTTGGAATATGAGAAACGGGCGGGATTATTTAACCCGTTAAGTGCAAGTGATATGAATTATTATAATTATTACAAGCAGGAGATCTTACGGGGTGTGAATACGTATTGGTTGTCGAAGCCGTTGCAAACGCCTATCACTCATCGGCACACGCTTTCGATGGAAGGCGGGGATGAGGCTTTAAGGTATTCTTTGAGTGTGAATTATAGTAGCGAGCCGGGGGTTATGAAAGAATCCGACCGCACGAGCATGGGGTTAAGCTTGAATTTGCAATATCGGCGGAAAAAATGGAATATCAATAACCAGTTGAGCCTTTCCAACGTGAAGGGAAATAATTCTCCGTATGGGTCGTTTAGCGAATACACGAAATTGAATCCTTATTATCGGGTGAAAGACGAAAATGGGCATTACACGAAATTGATCGAGTATAAGTCGATGGGTGCCGGTACACAAAGAGAAGAAATTACCAATCCCCTGTATAATATACAGTTCCCTTACAAGGATATGACGGAGAATTTTAGTGTGACGGATAATTTTGCCATCGAGTGTGCAATACAAGAAAACTTGCGTGTGAATGTGGCAGCTTCCTTTACTAAGGGAACAGCTCGTTCGGAGGTGTTTAAATCTATGAATCATACTGATTTCGCGGGAGAAAAGGATCTGACTAAACGAGGATCTTATAATAAGAATACGGGGGAGACGTTTACTTGGAGTTTGAACGCATCTGTAAATTATAACCTGACTTTCGGGAAGCATTTGATCAGTTTGTTCGGACGTTGGAATGTTGATGAAAATCAAGGAAATAGTGTTAACTTGTCTGCTAAAGGTTTTCCCAATGATAACATGACGGATTTTCTGTTTGGATTCGAGATGGATAATCGGGTGGCCGGAATGGAATCTACTTCTCGTTCTGTTGGAGTCATCGGGCAGGTTAGTTATATGTATGATACCCGTTATTCAATGGATTTCAGTATCCGGGGTGATCTATCTTCTCAGTTTGGTTCGAATACGGGCATGGCTCCATTCTGGTCGATCGGAGCCCGTTGGAATATGCATAAAGAAAAGTGGTTGGAGAATACGTTTATATCTAATTTAGTACTTAGAGGGTCATATGGAGTAACAGGATCCCAGAGTTATGAGCCTTATCAAGCAACTGAAATGTATTCTTTCCGGGAATTGATGTTTCCTTACCCGGCAACTGATGTTTTGGGAGCTCAATTGAAAGGAATCGGAAACCCCGACTTGGGATGGTCCAAAACAAAAAATCGAAGTGTAGCTTTGGAATTAGGATTTTTCCAAAACCGGTTGAATTTCGGAGCTTCTTATTATAATAATTTGACTGAAAATTTGTTGCTGGATTATACGTTGGCACCTTCCGTTGGTTTCAGGACAATGACGACGAACGTGGGAGCTGTGAAGAATGAAGGTATTGATTTGCAGTTGAATGGGTTGATTATTAATGATTGGGAGCGGAATATACAATGGACATTAGGAATTAATGGAGCTCATAATCGTAACGTGGTTGAAAAGATTTCAAATGTTTTGAAAGCATTGAATGAAACGAATTTAGCTTCAAAAGATGAACCACTTCCTATTTATGAAGAGGGTAAATCAATGAATCAATTGTTTACTGTCCGTTCTTTAGGTATTGATCCGGCCACAGGAAAGGAAGTTTATCTGAAACGCAACGGAGAGAAGACTTTCGTTTGGGATGCCGTGGACAAGGTGCCTATGGGCGACTCACAGCCCAAGTGGAATGGTTCGATCTCGTCTTCATTCTTGTATAAGAATTGGTCGATGAATTTGGCATTTACTTATTCGTTAGGTGCTCATATTTATAACCAGACATTGGTGGATAAAATTGAAAATTCAAAGGTAGCTTATAATTTGGATCGTCGGGCAATAAAGGCTCGTTGGTCAAAGGATAATCCGGATGCAAAATATAAGTCCATCGAAATCATTGGAAATGATACGCCACAAAGTAGTCGGTTCGTTCAGAAAGAGAATAAGTTAACCTTCTCTTCCATCACGCTGGGATACCGTTTTGATCCGAAGAATTTTAAATTTTTGCAGACTTGTAGGGTAGCGAGTTTGTCGTTGAATGCTACCATGAATGATATTGCTGTTCTTTCTACAATTAGGCAAGAACGGGGACTTGACTATCCGTTCGCACGGAGTTTTAATTTATCCTTATCTGTATTGTTCAATTAAAACAAAGGGAGGAGTAACGATGAAAAAAATAATATTAGCGTGTAGTTGGATCATTTTAATGATGATGTCTGCTTGTTCGGATTGGGTGGACGTAAGCCCGAATACGGATGTAAAATCGGAAGATTTGTTTACCTCTGAATCCGGTTTCAAGAGCGCGTTGATCGGAATTTACGGTCGTATGACAGATCAATCGTTATATGGCGGGCACATGACGTTCAACTTTATGGAGAAACTCGTGCAACGTTATGATAACAATAATGATTCGGATGATGTGCGGGCAAAAATATATGACTATAAAAACCAGAGCGATCCGAAAAACACGTTGGCTTCTATTTGGAGTGCCATGTATCAGGATATAGCTAATATCAATAGTTTGTTGACATACTTGGAAACAAACGGGCATTATATTACGACGGAGGGATACTGGGAGATGATCAAGGGAGAGGCTTTGGGATTACGGGCATTTCACTATTTTGATTTGTTGAGAATGTGGGGACCGATATATGCTCAGGATTCGACGGCTAAGGCCGTTCCTTTCCGGGATAAATTTAACTCGGATAAAGTTGCTCCCATGGCAGCAAATGAATTGGCACATAAAATTTTAGACGACTTGATAGAGGCTGAAAAATTGTTGAAAAATGACAAAGTGAATTGGGCGTATAAATTTGATGAACCTTTCGTGGGAGAACGGGGATATAGGATGAACAAGTATGCGGTAAAGGCTTTGATGGCCAGAGTGTATTTGTGGATGGGTAATAAGACAATGGCCGCGGCTTATGCCCGTAGCGTGATCAATGAATGTGGATTGAGTCTCGTGCGAGATAACCAGACCGACGTTTCAATGCATGACGAAACGCTTTTCGGATTGTCCATGTATAATATGAGCGAGAAATTGAATAGTTACTGGAAAACCGCTCTCCCTTTCAATAATCAATTGTGGATTTCAGATAACAACCGAACGACGGTTTTTGAATCCATGACTTGCGGTATTAATGATATCCGGTATAAGAATGGATTTGGTTTTATCCATGGGGATAATCAGAATATGTGTCGGAAGTACTTGGGTGAGAATACATTTTATGATGAAAATATTCCCTTGATTCGTTTGTCGGAAATGTATTATATTCTTGCAGAATCAGTTTCTTTGGAAGAAAGTGTGGAGTATATAAACAAAGTACGCAACACGAGAGGTATTTCTCGGACATATGATATTATTTATAGTAGTAGTTATACGGATGTTGAACGTCGGGAGGCATTGTTGAAAGAGTATCAAAAGGAATTTTTTGCTGAAGGACAATTCTTTTATTTCTTGAAACGTCATAATTACGAGACATTCTATCGTTGTCCCGTGGCTAAAATGGTGTATTATGTATTCCCGATTCCGGACGATGAAGTTGAATTCGGGTCTATGACAGGCGAGTGATTGTTGTATCATTAAATTAGACGGCATTATGAATAAATATATTTATATCGGATTCTTATTTCTTCTGTTAGGTTGCCAGAAAGAGGGAATTGTGAGTTTTGATCAAAAAAAGGATTGCATCCAATTCAATTATGATCCACAGGAAAACCAAATGGTGCTGGAGTATGATTTTGCGTTTCAGAGTGTTGTTGGTAAAGATGAGTGGGGTTATCCAACCATTTATTTGGGCGATTCGATTTCCAGGGATACTATTTCTGTATTTTTATCATTGATGGGGCATGCAAGTGATGTGGATCGGGAATTTAAATTGAAAACAGTTCCTTTGGAGTTGCTGGAAGAGCTTCCTTTGGCAACGGTTGAGTTTTTACCGAAGTATACTTTCCGGGCGAATCGTTTGCTTGATACCGTTCAGGTTGTGCTGATACGACCGGAACGAAGAGGTAAATACGCGGTAGGTATCACGTTTGATTTTGAGGATGCAAGTTCTCTGTTCGATTCGGGAGCGGAGGAACAGAGCGTGTATCAGGTGATGGTATCTGATCGTTATGAAAAACCAGCTGATTGGGCTGAGGGAGAGAATGCATTGGGAGAGTTTTCGGAAGAAAAGTATGCTTTCTTCGTCACGATTCTTGGCGTGAAGTTTAGCCCTTATTTGGATTGGGGAACTTATAATCAAGTGCTGCGGGATAAGTTGGCAGAATTTAATGAAAAACACCCGGATGCACCCAAAGATTTTAGTTTTCCCGTGTGGACGAAGCCCAATTGGTGGGATTGGTACATGGGAGCCGGGACTTATTTAGGAGAATTTTCCGAAGCAAAGAAAGAGTTTGTGATCAGCGTTGTTGGAGAAGAAAACTATACAAGTTATACAGATTGGGCTAGTTTTATGCCAAAATTGAGAGAGGCTTATGATGCTTATAATGAAAAGCACCCGGATGAACCGTTACCATTTGCTCCTTTCCCGCCGGATCCTGAAGTGTCGGATAATGACAAATAGTATCGTTAACGAATAAAAATGAGAACCATGAGAAATAGAATTTATATATTGGGGGTAGTTGCTTTTATGTTGGGAGGATGTTATGAGGATAAAGGTAACTATGACTATAAAAAAGTAAACGATCTGGAATCCATTACTTTTCTTCCGGAACCGACCGAGAGAACAGAAACTTCTTGCAATTACAGGTATCGCCAGCCTTCGTTGGATACATTGAGGGTGACTTACACGCCTGTAGTGACTCAATCGGATGTAACGGGAGAGGATAATTTGGAATTCCAATGGATTACCTCGAAGACGGTAAATAAAAAAACGGTTTTGGATACATTGCGGTCTAAAGAGTTAACTTTAAAATTTGCTCCCAAGAAAAAGACGTCATACGCACCATTATTCAAAGTAATAGATCATTCCACGGGAGTGGAGTATTATACCAAGTTCAATATGAACACGGTGGTTCCCTTTGTAAACAGTTGGTTTGTACTGCATGGGGCGCAAGGAGATCGCAAATTAGGCGTTGTCGAGGGAATTAATGCAGAAACTGATGAGTTAAGTGTCGTTTATGATGCTTATCAGGATATTTGGGGAATTCGTCGCTTTCAAGATGCAACGAAATTACTTTATCTTTCTTCGGATGGAAGTGATTACGCAAATCTGATTGTTGAACACATGTTTGCAATACAACCGGATAGTTGTGCTTATATGCACCCTTTTGACTTAGTTGTTAATAAACGATTCGAGTTGATGATGCCTAACGTTTCACCTCGTCCTCGTTTGGCGTATGCTTCGGGTGACGGGTATTCTGCCGGCTTCTTGGTGGATGCAAACGGACATTTGTATTGGACGAAAGGAATGGGTTGGATGTTCACGGTAAAGACGGATGACAACACGAAAAATTATCAAGTGAAGAACGTGTTCCTCTCCCGAAGTGGTTATGCTACAATCTGGGATAGAGAACATAGACAGTTTATGTATTATAACATGAATGGGAATAGAATGATCTGGAGTAATTCGGAAATCCATCCGGAAGATGAAAGTTCTGTAGTATTAACATTGTTTGATAAAGGTATTTTTGCAGAGGACGAATGGAAGAATCAGGAGATTGTTTATATGGGACAAGGAAATAGCGACATATCCGAGGAAGGGACGATAATTATTGGTGTGGACGGTCAGCAAAATTACACGGTATATCAACTTGGCTTTAATGGACAAGGAACTTCTTTTATCGAAGTAAGCAAGACTCCTGCCGTTAATATGAATTTGGATGCGACTTCTCAATTTGCCACTTCGATTGCCTTTAAAGATCAAATTTTTTATACCCGGAATAGTGCCGTTTACTTGTATAACGTGGCGAGTGGTGAGGAAATCTATTTATATGATGCCGGGGGCCCCATTACGAAATTGCAATTTAGAATTGCGGCTTGGTATGACACGGAGTATGGGACCATTGATGCGAATAGGAGATTGGCTGTTGTGGTGAATAATCCGGATGGAACGGGAGAATTGCATGAGTTGTTTCTGACTTCCGGGGGTGATGTTGATAAAACATTCATTCATACGGGTTTCGGGGAGATCCAAGATATTGTTTTTACAAACCCGGGAATAGTTAGACGTTAAGTGAAATTCAAAATATGAGCAATTTGAAAATAGTAATGTTTGTTTTTTCCCTTTTCCTCGTGAGCATGGCTTTCGGGGAGGGGAAAAAATTCAAGATCAATGGTTGGGCTCCTGAATTAAGTGAAGGAGAGATGTTGGTTATCGTGAATCGGTTGGATGGAGTGGATACGTTGGCTCAAGCTCCGCTTGTGAATGGGAAATTCGTGTTGGAAGGCGAGTTAGAGAAGCCTTGTGTCGCGTTAATTAAAGTGGCACAGTATAACGGGGGATTTATCTTTCTTTTGGATACGGATGCTCCTTACGAGATGCGGTTGTGGCAGGATAAAAAAGAAGAGATAAAAGGGGGAAAATTGCAAGAAGAATTGAATGCCTATAAAGAGATTGTCGAGAAAGCCAACAAAGGGATGAATAAATTGAAGGGGGAAATTAAAAAAGCTTCTAGCGAGAAACATTATAAGACGGCCGGAGAGTTACAGAAAAAATTAGCTAGAATGCGAGAGGATGCTCAAAAAGAATTGGATGCACTGGTAGAGAAAAATAAGGATAATCTTTTTGCTGCTTATATCCAGACGATAGGAATGGAACAAATGAATTTGGATGCCTTAAAAGCTTGCTATCAACGACTTTCAGAGAAAGCTCGTCAACTGGAACCGGGGAAACAAGTGGCTGCCCGAATTCAAGCATTGGAGGGGGTGGAGGTGAATGCCATGGCTCCGAATTTCACGTTGTGGACACCTGATGGTAAAGAAGTCGCGATGTATGATGTAAAAGGGAAAATCAAAATTATCGATTTTTGGGCATCTTGGTGCGGACCGTGTCGGCTGGAGAATCCGAATATGGTTAAATTATATCAAGATTTTAAAGATAAAGGACTTACCGTGATGAGCGTGTCTCTTGACGAGAAAAAGGACAAGTGGACGGAAGCTATACAAAAAGACGGGTTGAAATGGTTACATCTTTCTGATTTGAAAGGTTGGAAAGGTGAAATCGTTAAATTGTATAATATTGACGGAGTTCCGACAATATTCGTGTTGGACGAGAATAACCGGATTATAGCGAAGAATTTAAGAGGAGAGAAATTGAGAGCCTTTGTAGAGGAAAGATTGAAGTGACGAGGGTGTCATGATTTGTGTAAAGAGAGGGGGTTTTATCTCCCTCTTTTTTTATCTTTGCAGAGTTGTGTAATATGTTAAAAGTAAATAGAGTATGCGAAGATTATTTTTGGGTGCGATACTGATATTGTGGTGTACCTTATTGAAAGCTCAATACGAGGGTATGGAATATTATCAAGAGCAAGACCCGGCGGTAAAAGCAAAATTGGAACAATGGCAGGATTTGAAATTCGGTTTTTTCGTGCACTGGGGACCGTATAGCCAAAAAGGGTATTGTGAATCGTGGACTATTTGTACGGAAGATGTAGATTGGATCCAGCGGGACACGACGATTTCTTATGATGAATATTACCGGAATTACGTGAATCTGAAGAAGACATTTAATCCGGTGAAGTTTAATCCGGGGTATTGGGCTGATCTGGCAAAAGAGGCAGGAATGAAGTATTTCGTGTTTACCACGAAACATCACGATGGTTTTTGTATGTGGGATACGAAAGAAACGGATTATAAGATTACTTCCTCTGAATGTCCGTATCATACGGCACCTCATCCGGATATACTGAAAGAATTGTTTGGTGCGTTCCAAAAGCGGGATTTTATGATCGGTGCCTATTTCTCGAAACCGGATTGGAATAACCCTTATTATTGGTCGGATCGTTGGCAACACGGAGATCGCAACGTGAATTACAAGATCAAGAATCACCCGTGGATGTGGGAGAAATTCTGCGATTTCACGTATAATCAGATAAAAGAGTTGATGACCGGGTATGGGAAGGTGGATATTATTTGGTTAGACGGGGATGGGTGGCACCGGAAAATCGGAATCAAGATATCAAGATGGATCGAATCGTGGAGATGGCACGAGAACATCAACCCGGATTGATCGTTGTTGACCGTTGGGTCGGCGGGAAATACGAGAATTACCGTACTCCGGAGCAGAAGATTCCTGAAAAACCGTGGAATTACCCGTGGGAAACTTGTATGACGATGGCAAATCAGTGGTCTTATTTGCCGGGTGATAAATACAAGTCTACCCGAGAACTTGTACATTATCTTGTGGATATCGTGAGTAAAGGGGGAAACTTTTTACTGAACGTGGGAGTGGATGGTAATGGAGAGATTCCGCCGGAAGGGATTAAGATCATGAAAGAGATGGGTGCTTGGATAAAGATTAACGGGGAGGCAATCTACGAAACCCGCCCAATCGCCCCTTATAAAGAAGCGAAGATTTGTTACACGAAACATAAAAATAACGGGAAAGTATATGCTATTTATCTAAATGATGAGGATGAACCGAATCCGCCTTCACAGATTATGTTCAGCGGTATTAAGCCGGCCAAAGGAGCCCGGATCTCGTTATTGGGACATAAAGGAAATTTATCCTATAAACGGGTGGACAACGGCGTGTTGGTGACACTACCACCGTCTTTCGTGAAGAACCCGGCTTGTGAACATGCCTGGACGTTATGTATTTCTGAAATTAATGAAAAAGAGTAGCTTCAAGCTACTCTTTTAATAACTACCTCCCCTAACCCCTCCTGCACAGGAGGGGAAACCGCTTGGAAATCAACCCTCTCCCTGTGTAAGGGGGAGTTGGAGGGGGTAGCTTGTTGATAGGGATAAGGCTTGTTAGACACTCCCCTTCATTAAAACCCATTCAACTGCATGGTTGCGGTGGGAATTAATAGTACGAAACCGATAATAACAAGTAGGAGAATGAATTTCCAAAAGAACTTCACCCAAACGTCGTAAGGGATACGAGCGATTCCCAAAGCTCCGATCAGCACTCCGGAAGTAGGAGTGATCATATTCGTGAACCCGTCTCCAAACTGGAACGCCATCACGGTAGCTTGTCTGGATAGTCCGATTACGTCGGAAAAGGGGGCCATGATGGGCATGGTAAGAGCTGCTTTGGCAGAACCTGACGGGATGATAATATTGATCATTGTTTGGATCAAGTACATGATACCTAGCGAGAGAACACGTCCGGCCTCGCTCATTAGGCCCGCCAGCGAGTGGAGAATAGGATCTATGATATGGCCTTCTTGTAAAATAATGATAATTCCACCGGCTAAACCAACTACTAGTGCGGCAGAAAGAATATCCTTTACTCCGGCGATAAAGAGCTTGACAATGTTATCCGCGTTTTCTTTTGCTGCAAAACCGGAAAGTATTCCCATGGCAAGGAATAGCCCGGATATTTCAGGCAAATACCACCCGTAACCCATCACGCCCACGATTAGAAAAAGAATCGTGAAGCCAAGGATCGTCAGGATAAAAAAGTGGAAAGATTTCCGTAAAGAAAAATATCCGATCAAGGCGAATAGTACGGTTAATGCCGGGACTACAAACGTGGTTAGACTGGAATGTTCCCCGATGGATAGTGTCGTGCGGGGAAAATAACAGGAGAAAAGTATTAGTCCGGTGAGGATAAAAAAGTAGACAACCCAAGATGAGGTGTAACTTTTGTATTCAATTTCCTGTGTGTCGGCCACTTTCTCTTGTCTCCAATGACTATCTAGGTTGTACACGAGTGAAGCCTTGGGATTTTTCTTGACTTTTGCGGCGTAGCGTAACACCCAGGCTATCATGATCACGTTGAGTATGGCCCAACAGAATATCCGGTACTCGAAACCGGAAAATAACGGAAGGTCCGACAACCCTTGTGCGATACCGATCGTGAAGGGATTCAAAATTGCTCCCGCGAACCCGACATGGGCAGCGACATAGACCATACATACTCCCGTGAGAGAATCGTAACCCATGGATATGGCCAGGGGAACGATAATGATGACAAAAGCCAGCGTTTCCTCGCTCATGCCGAAGATCGCCCCGAAACAACTAAACAGAAGCATAACCATCGAAATAATGATGTTATTGACACCTAGTTTACGGATGATTTTAATATGCTCCAGTTTTTGTGTGGACCGTAAGAAAGAAAAAATCCCCACGTCAATGGCTTTACTATTATTCATAATCCAGAAAGCTCCCCGATAATCAGTATGAAAGCGATAATGCCGGATTGTTTCTCGAATCCGTTGAAAAGAGCCGAGAATACCTGCCACGTCTGAGGGCTCTTGGCAACCTCATGGAATGAATCGTTCACGATCACGGTTCGTTCTACGCCATTGACATCGATAGATTCTCGCGCGTATTCCCCGCCCGGGATAATCCAGGTTAGGATGGCACAGATAATAATGATCGAGAATACAATGGTATAAGTATGCGGAACTTTCTTTAGCATGATGGACTGTGTTTTTAGATTAAGGGTTCAAATTTACAAATATTTGTGAGAGAGCAACAATATATGACTTGGAATTCTTAAATTTGCATGAAAGAAGTAAATCATAATCATAATGGACTCACGTTTGCAGGATAAAATACGGGCGGGGGAGAGTAAAGTCTTGGAATTCAAAGAAATTCTGCCGCAAGGAGATAAGATAGCGAAAACCGTTGTTGCATTCTCTAATACGAGTGGGGGGCAATTAATTATCGGTGTCGGGGACGACAGAACGATAAAAGGTATTGATCCCGACGTGGATATTTTTGCATTGCAGGATAGAGTAGTATCTATTATCTATGATTTATGTTACCCGAATATTCTACCCGAATTTTACACGACAAACGTGGATGGCAAATTGTTGTTTGTAATAGAGGTCTATCGAGGGAATTTATTGCCTTACTATTTGAAAAAAGAAGGGCGGAATCATGGTACTTACGTGCGGATAGGAAGTTCTAACCGTAAAGCTGACGTGGAAACCGTGATTGATTTGGAGCGACAGAGAATAAATAGAAGTTTTGATGAGGAGATCTGTTTTGACACCTCTTTTGAGAGTTTGGATTTGACCCCGTTGCAGAAAAGGTTCGAGGCGAGGGGAAAGACTCTTGATATGGAGAAGTTGAAAAGTCTGAAACTTGTTCAGGAAGAACACGGTCGTTTGTATCCCTCGCAAGCCTTGTTGATTTTGTTAGGAATACGGGAAAATGCTACCGTAAAATGTGCCCGTTTTAAGGGAACTACCATGGGATCATTTATTGATAAGAAGGAATATTCGGGAGATCTTTTTTCGCAGTTGGATCAAGTTGAGATGTTTATAAAGAATCATCTTCATTTGGCAGGAGTGATTAAAGGGTTGCAAAGGGAAGATCGGTATGAGATTCCGATGGAGGCGATTCGGGAAGTTATATTGAACGCTTATGTACATCGGGATTATATAAATTTGGGACGGGATATAAAAGTTGGCATTTATGACGATATCGTGAATATTGTTTCTCCCGGAGGTTTTCCGAGTTCGATTACGATTGATGACGTGTTGGCAGGTCGCTCCGAGGCAAGGAATAAGGCGATTGCCCGTGTTTTTAAAGAGTTGGATTATATCGAGCAATGGGGCAGTGGAATAAAGAGGATATTTTCATGGTGTGAAGCGGCAGGAGGTGTAAAACCGTTGATTACAGAGAAAGGTGATTTCGTGGATGTTGAGTTGTATAGGGAATATACGGATGGTAGTGAAAGTGTCCAAGAAAGTGTCCAAGAAAGTGTCCAAGAAAGTGTCCAAGAAAGTGTCCAAGAAAGTGAAGGAATATATTTGAGGAAAAGACAAATAGATATATTGTATTTTTGTTTGAAACCAAGGAAAAGTAAGGAAATATTAGATTATTTAGGCGTGATTAATCATTCGAAAAATAGAAAGTTACATATAACTGAATTAGTTCAACTCGGATTATTAGCTCGGACAATTCCGGAAAACCCGAACGATCGGAACCAAAAATATATAACAACAAAAACAGGGAAATTATATATAGAAGAGAATGATAACAGAGGAAAAACGAGATAAAGTATTTACCCGGGATTTCTTTCGAAAGGTGGGGAAAGCGATACATGATTATCATTTGATAGAGGATGGAGACCGGATACTGGTGGGAGTTTCCGGTGGAAAGGATTCGTTGGCACTATTGGAAGTGTTGGCCATGCGGGCCAAGGATCCGAAGCAAAATTACACGGTTATTGCGGCTCATATTGCCGTGGAGGATGTCGCTTACGAGGTGGATGGCGACTATTTGAGGGCATTCTGCGAACGTTTGGGCGTGGAGTATGTTTACCGGACAATTCGGGTGGATACGACAGTGAATCCCAAGAAGCCGGCTTGCTTCGTGTGTTCATGGCACCGGCGCAAGATGCTTTTCGATATTGCCAAAGAATACGATTGTAAAAAACTGGCATTGGGACATCATCGGGATGATGCCGTGGAGAGTCTTTTGATGAGCATGATGTTCAACGGGACAATTTGTAGCATGCCGGCCCGCTTGGAAATGTTCAAGAATACGTTCACGCTCATTCGTCCGTTAATTTATCTTTCGAATGACGAGACTTTACGGTATGCTGAAATGCGACAGTTTAAAAAGCAGAAAAAATATTGTCCCCACGAAAAAGCGACGAACCGGGATGCCGTGAGTCGATTGCTTGATCAGATGGAAATGATTTCCCCCCATGCCCGGAGTAATTTGTTCGCTGCGATGCAAAATATCCGGGAGGATTACTTGCCTTGATCCTATTTTTTAGTTGATTTATATGCTGTGACACGGGAAAGTGAAATAGAATGATTTTAAATTGATCCCTTCTATCCCGCTTGTAGAGAGTGAAAGATAGTTTTTTCTGTATCAGATAAATGGCGGCAGGATCTTAAATTAAAAATATTTGTAGGGAAAAATTGTTTTATTCAAAAAAAGGTCCTAATTTTGTATTCAGGAGGTGAGGATTCCAGATACAATGGAATTCTTAACTAGATAAAGGCACTTATTGGAGGATAAGTGTCATTTATTTTTTATGTATAAATCAATATTTTAATATAATAATTATGACAAAGAAGGTATCTTATGTAACCAAAGAAGGGCTGAAAAAATTGCAGGATGAACTGGACAATTTGCAGAATGTAGAGCGCCCTAAGATTTCCAAAGCAATAGGGGAAGCCATTGAAAAAGGAGATATCTCCGAGAATGCAGAGTATGACGCGGCGAAAGATGCCCAGGGATTACTGGAAGCTAAAATCGCTCAGCTACAAGATATAATATCCAATTGTCGGATCATTGACGAGTCTCAGATCGATACGTCAAAAGTTCAGATATTGAATAAGGTGACGATCAAAAACACTAAAACCAAGGCGACAATGACCTACACGTTGGTGTCAGAGAGTGAAGCTGATTTCAAGGCTGGCAAATTATCCATCACGACCCCAATCGCTAAAGCGTTGATCGGTAAAAAACTAGGAGACAAGGTGGAAGTGCAAGTTCCGGCAGGCACGATGGAGTTTGAGATCATGGACATTTCAATTTAATTGAAAATTGAAAATGGAGAATTGAAAATGAAGGCCAGCGGAGCTGGCAATCTAAAATCTAAAATTTTAAATCTTAAATAGATCATGGCTTCAATTTTCACGATGATTATTAACGGGGAGATTCCATCTTACAAGGTGGCCGAGGATGAGCATTATTACGCATTCTTGGATATTAACCCCCTGCAAAAGGGACACACGCTGGTGGTTCCGAAGCGAGAGGAAGACTATTTGTTTGACCTGACGGATGAAGAATTAGCCGGGATGATGCTGTTTGCCAAAAAGGTGGCCAAAGCAATAAAGAAGAGTATCCCCTGTCAACGAGTAGGGGTAGCCGTGGTAGGATTGGATGTCCCGCACGCTCATATTCATTTGGTTCCTTTGGTTGAAGGCAACGAGTTGAACTTCTCTAACCCGAAAAAACAGTTCCCGAAAGAGGAAATGGAAGCTTGCGCTAAGCTGATTAATAGCAATCTGTAAAAATATTGGACAATTTATCATGAGGGACGCGATCACGTCCCTTTTTTTATCAGAAGATGGAAAGAAAAAAATTATATAACGCCTACGAACAACACGAGGGATATAATTGCTTCGGTTGTGCATCCGGAAATGAACATGGCTTACGCTGTGAATTCTACGAAGAAGGGGAATATATTACTTGCCATTGGATGCCCCGGCCAGAGTTTCAAGGATTTTTTCACGTGTTACATGGAGGGATACAGGCAACGTTGATAGATGAAATCGCATGTTGGAATGTTTTCGCGAAGGTGAAAAGCGCGGGTGTCACGGTTGAATTGACCACGAAATATCGTGCTACAGTCTATTCCGACCGGGGAGAACTATTCCTGCGTTCCCGCATCGTGGAACAAACTTCGCGTCTGGCGAAAATGCACGTGGAACTATTCAATGCCGATGGAACGCTGGGGAGTGAGGCAGATGTGGTTTATCGTATATTCCCTGAAAATGTGGCCCGTCAACGATTAGGATGGACGGGGATCGAGGCGTTTTATCGTGACGAAAAATAATCTTGTTTAGTAGGAATATATAAAAGAGAGGGAATAAAAACTTGTTTTTCAAATAAACTCCTTCGTCGGCTTTGTTGCCACCTTCTCTATAAATAGAGGAACTCTTAGCAACGACGGGTAGTATTTTTCACCTCTCCCTCTGTTTATAGAGGGTGGGCCCCGAAGGGGAGGGAGTTTGAATGTAGGAGTCTTGATTCACTCTCTTGTTTGTAAGCACATGAGATAAATGTCTTTATTTTGAGCTAATCTTTTTAAGAAAATCATTCCATCGTTTTTTCTGGGCAGAAGTTGCATTATTTCCAACACCTTCCATGTTATAAAGAACTTTTTTATTAAATTCTTTCGAATACTCTTTTTCGCATACCGAAATGAAATGATCAATATCGTTGCTTAGTTTAGCTTTAGCTATTTTTATATAAGCTTGGTATACTTGATTATTTTTTAAATGTAAAGCTGTGATTTGGCGACTTATTTTGTCTAAATTTTCTGGACTTGTTTGTATCATTTTGCCATAAAGAATCATCATTACTTCTTTCATGTAGCTATTAAGCAAACGGTTGTTAACTTCTTCTTCTCCGATCGTTTGGAAAAATTTAGCTCTGTTCTCTAAGACATATTTCCCAATTTCAGAATCTTTTGGGGCTATATCAATGTTACCAGTAAGAAACCAATAATTCTTGGATAATTTTTCTTCTTCATTTAACTGCTGAAAAAGATCGAGGGCAACTTGAATGGCTTGGGGAGAGTATAACTCGGTTAGTTTATTCAGATATAGAGTTAGAAATTCTTTATCACGACACCCGTTGTTGTATTTATGGTTTAGTGCTGATAAGGATTGGCGATCATCTAGCCCATCTTTAACTTTTTGTAAGAACTTACTGGAATTACCTCCCCCGACAAACTGATGACGTAAAGAGCCGTCCGGATTTAAAATGATAAATGTTGGATAAACTTGTACGTTATATTGTTTTTGGATAATACTTCCTTTCTCTGTCTCCAGATCATATTTTACACAAATGAATTGTTTGTTCATAAAATCTCCAAGAGCTTCTTCTTTAAAAATAGTATTGGTCATGTACATACACGGTCCACACCACCTGGTATAACAATCGATGAAAAGCATTTTATTCTCTTTTTGAGCTTTTTGCTTAGCCTCATCGAAAGACAAGTCATGAAAAAAAATTCCTTGATAAGCTAGAATTTTGAATGATTCTGCATAATGTGACAGTTTGGTTTTCATATTTTTATCTTGCGTTTTGAGGGCAAGAGAATCCAATAAATTAGCAGCCTCGTAGAATTGTTTTTTATTTCCTTTTTTATCCATCCAGTTCAAATAGGGCGATAAAATGAACCAGAGGTCATCATTACTAAAAGGTTGAATAGACATTTTTTGAGTCAAAGTGATGATGCTGTCAATATTTTCTTGTGCACAAGCTTCTGCAAAGAGTAATTTATTGATAAGATTTTCTTTACTTTTAAATTCGACTAGGGATAACTCTTGGCGTATCTTTTCCAATTGTTGTTGAGTGGCCTCTCCTTGTTTGGTTCTACATTGGCTGATAGGAACAAGGAATCGAGATTGTAAATAATGATCAAGTGTCTCTTCACCTATATTTTTTTGAAGAACGCTTAGATGATTTAATACAAATTGAAATTCTGGATCTCCGTAATTTTTGCTTTCTATCAATGGCCAAAACTCTTTTTTTACCCGGTCTTTATAAGTTAATCGAGTTTCTAACTCTTGACTTATTTGTTTGCTTTTCTCGTAGTTTTGGTTTTGATTTAATATCGTGATGTATTCCATCATCTGTTTCTTACTTAGTTTTCCTTTTTTGTATTGCTTTTGTAGGTAATCAAGAGATGTTTTAACGTGTACTCCTTTTTCCACCCGGTCAATAAATATATCTAAAGGCCCACCACCTACGATCGTGTGTTGAATGCTTCCATCTGGGCGAATAATAAAAAATGTCGGGTAAGCGGAGATAGGAAATCGTTTGGCTAATATCTTTCCTTCCCCTTTTTCCATATCGAATTTCACGGAAATGAAACGAGGATTAAAATATGTCCCGGCCTCTTTGCGTGTGAACACCTGCTCTGTCATGTATTTACATGGACCGCACCACGAAGTGTAACAGTCCATAAATATTAGTTTTTTTTCTGCTTTGGCTTTTGCTTTTGCTTGCTCAAAAGTCAATGGTTCAAAATGAATCCCTTCTTGACAGAAACTGGATGTGTATAAGAAGAGTAAACACGTGAAAAGTATAAAATTCTTCATATGATTTAATGTTTAAATACAACAACACGGTTTTATCTTTTTCTCCTTCTGATTCCAATAATGAGGGCTGTCAGTAGAAGAATACTTGGAAGACACCAAACGAATCCGATACGGGCAATTTTCATTCCTTGCTCTTGAATGTAGATTTTGTTATCGGTTTTAGAGGGTCTGCTTGTATCAATAGGAGCTTTGTTGTAGGATAACCAATTGAAAGAAGCATAAATCAAAGAAAAGTTATAAGCATCTATATTTTTCCGGGCTCTACCGAGCTCGTCATTACTGAAACAATCAGCATCTCCTAAAATGATAATTCTCTGTTCTTTCCCTCCCACTGGTTTTGTCAGTGCAAGGGTGGTCGGGTAAACCTGTTGATGTTCTCCCTTTTCTGGGTTAAGTTCCGGTTTGTCTTCAATAAAATCCGTTGTTTCCGTTTCATTCCACACCTCGTTGTTGTCTGTTACGGTAATCGGGATCATCTGATAATCTAGATCGGGAGTGTAAGTTAACCCTAGGCACCCAGGCATGGTAACAGGAATACCATGAATAAAAGAGGGTGCAATTTTTGGGGCATCCTGTGTGATTTTGGAAAGGATTAGATCCGGAGAGCTTAGTTGTGATGGGCGTACGAGTTGTCCGGGCATAAATGTTATACCGAACATTTTCACTAGGGGATTCATCGTTTTTTGTCGATTAACTTCTCCAGCGATGAGTACATTACCCCCCCGCTCCGTGTATTCTTTATAGTGAGCAAATTCTTCCGGAGACAATGGATGGCGGAGATCTGCCAACACGAGGATATCCACTTTGCTGGAAACCTTTTCTCGAAGATCTACCTCTGTGAAATCGAAACCTTGATTCACTAAAGCGTTACGAAAAGGTCGGTTATCCGTGAATAGGCTATAATCTCTAGCATTTTCTCCCAGATAATTACGTTCTCCATGCCCGGTTACAAATCCAACCAGAGGCATCTTGGTAATCAAATGTTTTAGTGAGGCAGAAATCTCGGATTCACTGGGAAATTTCATAACGTCATTGAATGTTCGTAATATTGCTTTATTCCCGTTCTCCCATTCGATGATACGAGTTAATCTATTATGCTCTCCTGAAAGGTCAATTAGCGCCCTAATTTTTTGAGGAGGAAGAAAACGATTCGTGTCTTCCCTATAGGTTTTGGCAATGTCAATCATGCATTGGTGGTCGGTCATGCCGGGATATCTGCTTTCGATGGATGGATCTGGAGATTGGTCGTAATAATAAACGTATTCAAACTCCATTTCCGGCTTGAAACGAGTGTAGTGTCTGAAACGTTGCAGGTCTGTATTCTTATCTCGGGGAAAAAGGAAACCAAAGTTTGGATCGAGAATGTTAATGTAAGTTGTAACTTTTAGTTTGCCCTCTAGTTGAGAGATAATTTCTTGACTGCTTTGAGTTAACGAGTTATGCTTGGTGGCTGTCGTATCATAAAAAAACATGGTTTTCGGACGGGACGTGGCGTAGCCAATTAATGCCACGAGTACAAATGTTCCGGCATATTTACTCCATGTTATACACCATGAGGCTTTTTGACGTTTTGCTTGTAGCCGAATAATGGCAAACACCAGAAATAAAGCGGTGACGATAAGAAAGTAAATAATATCCTCACTACAAATCAACCCCTTGATCAATTCATTAACACGTCCAGACATGGATAGCCACCAGGTAATATCTCTGATGAAATCAATGTGTTGCCATAAGCCTTTAACGAAGTTTAGAGTTCCCAACACAAACAAAGTCGAAATGGCTGCAACAACTTGATAGGAGGTGAGACTTGACATGAATATTCCTACTGCAGAATAGAGGCAAATTAGCAGATAAATACCCAATAATCCAGTAAGTGTCGGGGCTAGGTCGAAATCTTTTACGTTAATAGTGGCAAAAGCAATAAATAGTGAAATAATTATAACTAGGATAATTCCGAAAATCATCATGGCAAAAAATTTACCGAGAATGATTTGGGTATTAGTCACTGGAGATGAGTAGAGCATTTTTATCGTGCCGCTTCCTAATTCTCGGCTCACTAGCCCCATCGTGAGTAAAGGAATGTAAAGATACAGGTAATTCAGTACAGTCAGATACAACCCTCCGAATGGAGAAACGAAAAGATGCTCTGTTAATCCGGCAGGTAGACCGAGATTCATGGATTCGTTCCATACCAGACCTCCGAATGTGGAGGTAAATCGTAGAGCGACTTGTACGGTAAATATGATAATAATTAACCAAGCTATAGGAGAATAGAACATAATTTTCAATTCGGCCCTTGCTATGTCATATATTGTTTTCATGCTATGTTCATTTATTTTTTAGATAATTCGGAAAATATAGAATCTAAAGAGCTTTTTTCTGGATAAATTTCTATTAACCCCCAATGATTAGAAACACTGCTTTCTACAACTTGTTCTAGGGCTTCTTGTACGTTAGCAGATTGCAAACGGTATTGAGAATTACCAAGATTTTCCACGGAAAGGATTCCCGGTATTGCTTGTAAATCTTCCGGTGAAAGTTGTTTGGCCAATGCCACGAATAGGGTAGAGGGGCGAATGTAATTATCAAATTCGTTTACGCTCCCATCAAAAACCATATGGCCTTTTTCAATCATATAAATGTGTTCACAGGTTGCTTGAACTTCTGATAGAATATGCGTGGAAAGTAAGACTGTGCGTTCTTCCGCTATTTCTTTAATTAGATGGCGAACTTCTAGAATCTGATTCGGGTCCAAACCATTCGTGGGCTCATCTAGTACCACAAAATCTGGGTGGTGTATGATTGCTTGTGCAATACCAACACGTTGTTGGTATCCACCGGATAGATTCCTGAGTAACCTTTTTCTGAAATGAGAAATATTACAGCGTTCTAACACCTCGTGAATCGCTTTGTTTATCTCTTTTGCTGGAATATAATGCAGTTTTGCGCAGTAAGATAGAAATTCTTCTACGGTTAGATCCAAATGTAGAGGTGCCTTTTGCGGAAGGAAACCTATACGACATTTTGCTTCTTCCGGTTGTTTTTTTGTGTCAATACCTTGGATAAAAACGTTTCCTTCCGTCTGTTGCAAAACTCCGCACAGGATGTTCATCGTTGTTGATTTTCCGGCTCCGTTGGAACCGAGTAAACCGTAAATTCCATTTTTTCGTATTTCGAGGTTAATATCCCGAATTGCCCATTGAGCAGAATAGCGATGGGATAGTTTCTGTATGCTTATAATAGATTCTTGCATTGTCATAAATTACATGAATTTCGAATTGTTATATTTATTTCCCTCGTCTTCGGATCCAAATAAATAGTCCCATTAGAAATAATAATCCTGGAATAATCCATTGAAAAACTATTTTGATGAGAGGTAATTCGTCCGCATCAAGAAATACTTTATTGTCTTGACTTAGGGGACGGCGGACATCCAATGGAGCTTGTCCGTCTGACATCCAATGAAAAATTCCTCCAACCAGTGAATGATTGCGAGTGGGTAAATTGGCTCGCCAACGTCCGATTTCACCATTACTGATGCAATCGGCATCTCCCAAAATCACTATTTTTTGTTCTTTATTGTTGACTCTTCGGGATAAAGCGAGTGCTGTTACATGATTCTGTATGGTTTCACCGATTGTTGTATTTAAACGAATAGTGTCATCGATGAAATTGGAGGGTTCCAGTTTATTCCAGCTGGAATCACAAGTAAAAAGAGGAGTAACACGATAACCTTTCTTCGAAGAATAAGCGAGAGCCGTACAACCAGGCATGACAATCTGCATACCCGTGTAAAAATAGGGAGCGGAAAGTAAATGGGCCTCAGGGCCGGCTTGGGAAATAATCACGTCTGCTGTTGAATATCGTGATGGTTTTACCAATTGCCCCGCTAGGAACGTAACACCAAGAGACTCTGTGATCGGATTCATGTATTCTTGTCGATTGACATCTCCGGCAATAACAAGGTTACCTCCTTTAGCAATGTAATTATTCAAGTGTACCATTTCGCTACTTTCCAATGATGTTCTTACATCTGCGATAACTAAAATATCAATGCTATCGGGAACCTCTTTGTCTAGTTGAACCCCTGTGATATCAAATCCGTTATTTATCAAGGCATGACGATTCTGTATGTCTCCAGAGAAACGGCTGTAGCCCCTTTCACTCGGATCGGTATAATCCCGGGTTTCGTGGCCCTGGAAAAAGCCAATAATAGGAGTTTCCATTACCAAACGTTGGAGTGCAGCAGATATTTCATTTTCTGTAGGGATGGAATGATTATCGTCAAACGTACGAAGAATCGCTTTTTTGCCATTTTCCCGTTCAAGGACTCGCAGAAAGCGATTCCCTTCGTGGGAGAGGTCTATTATTTTTCGTATTTCTTCCGGGCACAAAAACAGGCTAGTGTCTATTTGAGAGTATTTTGCCATTTTAATCATTTTCTCTCGGTCGGATAAACCTGGGTATTGCTGTTCTAATGCAATATTATCCACTTTATCGTAATAATGGATATATTGAAACTTAATCTCCGGTTTAAAACGCCAGTATTGACGGAATCGGTATTTGTCGAAAGTTCGTGCCTTTGGTAAAGTTAAATAATAATTCCGATCCAGAATATTATTATAGGCCGTAATGGTCAGGCCGCCGTCTAATTTTGATAAGATTTTTTGACTGGCAGGAGTTAATGTATTTGATTTTTGGTGAGTTGCATCGTGAAAACTCATTAGATACGGGCGAGTAGTCAGAAAGCCAAGAAGCATGGCAAGAGCAAATATCCCGATATATCGGCTCCAGGCAACGGGCCATGCAATTTTTTGGCGGATCACTCGTAGACGTGCGATAGTAAGGCTTAAGAATAGTGAAGAAACAATGATAAAATAAAGAATATCCTCACTGCATATTAACCCTCTAAATAGTTCGGTTGTCCGATTACTGATAGACAACCAGTACGTAATATCCTGCACGAACTCCATGTCCTGCCACATGGTTCCTGCCACTTGTAATACTCCGAGAGTCGTTACGGTACAAATCACGGCGATAATCTGGTAAGAACTGATACTTGACATGAAAAGTCCGATTGCGGAATATGTGCATATGAGTAGGTAGATCCCTGTTAACCCGGCAAGTACTGCTCCTAGTTCAAAATGCTCCACGGTGAAGTTACAAAAAATAATATATATTAATGGTATACTGATAATTGTTAAACCGAAAATCATCATGGCGAGGTACTTCCCCAGTACGATTTGAGCATTATTTACGGGTGCAGAGTATAGTAATTTTATGGAACCACTGCTTAATTCTCGACTAATTAATCCCATCGTGAGTAAAGGGATATATAGGTATAGGTTATTTTGTAGCATAAAGAGTAACCCTTGAGGTCCAAAAAGTCGGAGTGATATACCTGTATTAGAATATCCTGAAGCTTGACTTTCGACAATACTCCCAAAATTGTCCGTGAATGTCATGCCGGTCTGGATGGCAATGATTACGAGAACCAACCAGGCGATAGGTGAATAGAAAAGTGTTTGTAACTCTGTTTTAGCAATATGTCCTATCATTATAAACTTCTTAACCTTGTTCATTTTTCTTGGATTTAGGATTGTTTGTATCTTGATAGTTCTGCAAATATGGAATCCAGAGAGCTTTTTTCCAGTCTCAGTTCATTGAGACGCCAACCTCTGGCAACGCTTGTTTCGGCTATTCGCGTAGTAATGTCTTGCCGTTCTGAGAATCGTAAGCGATATCGTGTTCCTCCTATTTCTTCTACACTTGTAACTCCTGGTATTGTACGTAATTCTTCCATGGGAGGAGCTGAAATCAAAGAAATGATGAGTGAATTAGGCTCAATGTAATTGTAAAATTTTTCAATGGTTCCGGAAAAAACTAGTGTTCCTTGTTCTATCATATAAATGTAGTTACAGATAGATTGAACTTCTCGTAAAATGTGGGTCGAAAGGATAACTGTCTTATCTCGTGCAATTTCTTGAATCAGGTGGCGGACTTCAATGATTTGATTCGGGTCCAAGCCGTTAGTGGGTTCGTCAAAAATAACAACGCTGGGATTATGAACGATGGCTTGGGCAATCCCTACACGTTGTTGGTAACCTCCTGATAGGTTGCGTATCACGCGTTTTTCGAAATGAGTAATATCACAATAGGTCATAACCCTTCGTACGGCTTCTGAAATATTTTTAGGGGGAATGTGTCGCATTCTTGCACAATGTGTCAAGTATTCGTTTACGGTCATATCCATGTATAAAGGGGCTTGTTGAGGTAAAAAACCAATTTGGCTTTTGGCTGCGATCGGATGATCCTGCAAGCTGATGTCGTTAATGTACACGTTGCCTTCCGTTGGCTTCAATACCCCGCACATAATATTCATAGTGGTTGACTTCCCGGCTCCATTTGAACCGAGTAACCCATAGACCCCGTTTCGGGTGATCTCGAAGTTGATATCTCGGATCGCCCATTGGATGTTGTAACGGTGCGACAAGTTCTCCACTTTCACAATAGGTGTTTCCATAAAAAGTAATGTTTTGTTATATTCTGAGCTATTGGTGATCCCTTTTTTAGGCACAACAGTGACTTTCGCCTCTATTCTCAAAGCGATACCTTATAAATGATCAGAATCTTTAAGTAATTTAATAAATACGTTTTCTATCCCTTTATATTTCTGCCCGGTATGAATCCGGCGTATTCATACCGGGGCAGGTTTGCTATGTTAATGTGAACTCCCTAAATATGCTCCTATGATGTAGGGAATTAGCCAAAAAGCCCATACGAAAACACTGAATTTACTGAAATTTTGTTTTGCTTTTTCAGATCCGCGCCAGTATGTCCAAATGGCCCATATCGCGTGAACTGCCATGAGGATTAACGCAAGCAGTCCGGTTATTGCGTGTAAAACTTCTTCTCCACCAGATTCATTAACGATTCGTGACATGATACTGGTTCCGAGGGTATCGGCTGTAAGTCCGAGAAGAAAAAAAACAACATGCCAGATTTTGAGTGTCTTTTGTAGGCGTTCCGCCCAAGTTCCGATCGTGTAGAAAATCAAGGCTAACGTAATACTAACGATAGCCGTCTCTAAAAATGATATGGTTTGCATGAAATTTTTTTTAATTTGAAATTTAAATTTTTGATAAAAAGTTATTCGAACGAAAAACCAAAATCTTCAAAAGCTTTTTTCACCAATTCGTATTTCTCGAGAACAACAGGAAATGAAGCATATTTTGCCCTGAATTCCGTTGGAGTATACTCGAAAAGAGCTTGGCAGAAATCATTGTAATCTGTTTGTTGTGTAGGGATTAGCCACAAATATTTCGGTTCTTCCGGTCGGGGCGCTCTCATGGGGTGGAGAATTCCGAATGTTTCCGGGCATAAATCTTCCGGTAAATTCAGATAATCCAAATCGGTGATTTTCTGAGGAGGCCATGTATTGGTTTCCAATCTTACTCCGGCGTATATTTCAGCTACATTGAGTGCAAAAGGAAATCCATATGAAATTTCTTCTTCACTTCCATTGCCCAGCGGGTAGAAATACTTAGAAGTGCTACCTGCGGAATAAGCTGCACCAAATCGATCTGTTGAAAGTTTTGCAAACTGAGTAGAGAGTGCGGTATTGTTGTTTTGCACGAGATTGATGAGCAAATTAATCCCGTATTTTTTCATTTCCTCCTCGTCCATTTCTGCGATTTTGAAAATATCCCCGATTATCCAAGTATTGAATCCCTTATAATTTGTCGCGGGAGAACCTATCCCGATCCCGGTAGTGGACACAAGCAACGTATCAACTAAAAGGATACTAGTAATATACATTTTTTTGGAAATTTGTGGAATAATCGTTTTTTCCAGCATACTCAGAGCCGGAAGGAGTTGATTTTTCTTTTCCGGGGGACAAAGAGAAAAATGTCCGCTGTACACTTTACCCTCCAAAGAACTTGGAATGTAGAAAGTTTGTAAAATTTCGTAATGAGTGTATGTTCCTCCATGCGGATGAACGATTTCAGCCTCTCCAATCGTGTCGTTATAGAAAATTGGAAGACGATATTCCTGATACAATAGATAACGCTGATGATCGACTTGATCATTAGGATTATCTTCAATAATGAACCAATCCCGATCTATGTTTGACGGACTTAATGAATCTTCATTGTCCCCACAACCTAATAATAAAATGGGAATTATAACGGTATAGAGTAATTTGTATTTCATATCACAATTTCTTTTTAAATTCTACGCGTAATTCAACTAATCCAACGGGAGTAAAGACCTCTCCGGGCGTGCCGGATTTTGCTCTAAAACGCCTTCATTAAATAATACGGCATAATCCGGCAGGGGCATCACGTATGCGGCTTTATCTTCCGGGTAGGGTTTTAAAACATATTTACCAATTTCTCGGAAATTCCCTTCCGTATCTGAGATTTTGATATATTTATATGCCTTATGCTCGATAGCCTTTGTAAAAGGAAATTTGCTATTTACTGCATAACGGCGAAGATCAAACCAACGATGTCCCTCGTAACAAAGTTCACGACGGCGCTCTTCTCGGATGTAATTTACTAAGGCGGCTCCGCTTTCAGTGAGTTCCGGTATGTCTGTTGGAGCGTAACGTTTTTCTAGTAATATCCTTAATGTTGAACGAGCTTCTCCATCTTGTCCGAGAGCAGCTTGTGCTTCTGCTTTATTAAGATAGGCCTCCGCGAGCCGAATGACGTGATCTTCTCCTACTACATCATCATTTAACTCTCTAACTTTTAGACAACGAAATGTCGATTTATCGATATGATGAGGGACGAAAAAGACCTCTTTTCTCAAATCGGTATCATCGTAACTTGCGAGTAAATTTTCAGAAGTCGTATATCCGTTAGATGTTTGTATGGCCGTGGGGCGTGCGAAGGAACCACCCTGTAAAGAATCGTTTGCATGAATATATGCCATGAACGTTCCTCTTTGAGAAAATAGAGTTTCAGGAGAACTTAACGAGCAAAAACTTTTATCCTTTGGATGTGTATTCAAATCCAGAAGACTGAAAGCGGGATGCTTGATAGCCTCATCTGCGTAAGTAATAGCCTTATCATATTCCTCCATATAAAGATATACCCGGCTTAGCAAAGTTGCTGCTGCCGCGTAATTAGCTCGGACAGGTCTTGGGAATAGGGCAACTTCTTTTAAGCAAACAACGGCACGTTCCAAGTCATTCACGATCTGTTTGTACACTTCTGCCACGGAATTACGAGCAAAGAAACGGTCTTCAACGGTTTCCGATGTTTTTAATGGAACTCCCGGTTCCGTGGCAGCGGTCTCTTTATTGTAAGGTTGTGCATAAGTATTCACGAGCATAAAATAATAAGCAGCTCGTAGAAATCGGGCTTCACCTTCCACGCGGGGTGCTAGCGTATCCTTCTTTTCAGTACTCACTTCGTTTAATTGAAATAGGATGGAATTTGCCGCGGCAATTCGTTTGTAATAATCGGTCCAGCTACTTACTTTATAAGGAACCCCCTCGTGATCTTTATATGGATTGGGCTGCCAGTAGAACGTTGCGGCTGCGGAATAACGAATCCACGCTTCGGTAGAGCCTAGTGTATAATGCTCAATTCCAGCAACTAACTCTTCAATATCATCATCCATCAAGAAATGGGATATAAATCGGGAAGAGGCCGTGCTTGCCCAGCCCAGTTGAAGGGGGGCAGATTTAGGATCGAACCCGTAATTTACATCTTTTTTGAAATAAACCTCTCCAACTAGTAATTCATCCAGGTCATCAATGGTTTCCACGTAAGCCATGTTTTGGGAATTCTCTTCCAAAAAGCCAGAACACGCTGTCAAGCTACTGATGGCCACTAAAATGATGTATATGATTTTAGTTCTCATGATCGTGTCGTGTTAAAAAGTTACATTAAAAGAGATCGAGTAATTGGGGCGTACCGACAAGTTAATGGTCGGAGAACTTCCGGATTGGGTAACATCTTGTCCTTTCAAAGCCTTGTTGGCGATTGTGAACAAATTGGTCCCCGTTATGCTCAAATATGCCGATTGAATACCAATTTTCTTGCAAAATGACTCGTGTACATTGTAACGGAATGATAGGGATTGTAATTTCAGGTAATCCCCTTTTACAACACGAATATCCGAATAGTCGTACATCCGGTAAGGCGATACATCAGCAAATTCATAATCTCCGTTGTAATAATACTGTCCCCACCATCCCTGTGGTAATGTATTCTGTGTAACCAAACTTGGTATATTAGTGTAAGCTTCGTCACCTGGTTGCCGCCACCGGTTTACCATTTCCCGGCGTACATTCTGTACAGGATAGGGACGTATTGTCATATCATCACATAATTTTAGCAAACGGATCTTGTTGCCCAAACTATACGTGAAATTGAAAGATAGACCGAATTGACGATAACCGAAATAATTAGAGAAACCTCCTTGCAACACAGGAACCCGCGTTCCCGATTCTTCCATCACTTCCATACAAATTTCCTCGTTACTCATGAGTTGGAAACGGGCATTCAGCTCTTCTTCCCTCTCTTTCTCTAAACCGTAATAAATAGGAGATCCATCCTCGTGACTTAACCCCTTGAAACGATAGGAATAGAACGTGTGGAGCGGTTTTCCGGAAAATTGAACCGTCCCGTTCAGGAAATCGCTGTACGTGATTTTGTCTAGCACCGTATTGGTCTTATTATTGATCGCCTTATTTACTAATGAATTGACAACTTGCCCTATCTGAGGATCAAATCTCCAAACAAACCCTCGCTTCCCTCGAGAATCAACGGTTTGATTGATTGGGGTAAAACTTAGTGATACCTCCACGCCTTGGTTCGTGAGCGTACCTTTATTAATCACGTAATTGGTGATTCCATTCACCTCGGAGATCGTTTTATTCAAGAAGGCATCTTTCGTTTTCTTGTAAAAATACCCGACAGTTCCGCTAATCTTATTTTGTAATAGGGAGAACGTGATTTCTGCATTGTATGAAGTGGTCGTTTCCCATTTCAAGTCCGGGTTCGGGTAATGTGCGATAGTGGATTGAAAACTATCGAACCATCCGTCATAAGCGCCTTTTTGGATGATCATCTTGGAGGTTTGATTGTCCAGCATATTTCCCTGTTTCCCGTAAGAAAGCTTTAGAGCCAATTCGTTCACATTTGCGTTGTCTTTCCAGAATTCATTACCAATATCCCAGCGACCGGATATAGACCAGATCGGGAGTAGTTTTTCATTGCTGCGGCTGCCAAATTGATTTGAACCATCCATGCGGGTATTGAAATTAAGAGTATATCGATTGTCATAACTATAAGTTGCCGTAAAGTAACCGGAGAGTAAGTTGGTCAAGTTATCTTGGATTCCAGGGAAATTGCTGGATAACCAGCTTAGATATTTGCTATATTCATCGGACTTTAGCATATCGGGTGTAAACTGTGCAAATGTCCTTCCCCGTTTTTCGTAGTAACCGCGCTCAACAAGACTGAGGTTATTGTACTTCGAGGAAGAAATTTCACCACCGAGCGACAGGTTCAGAAAATGCTTCCCTTCCCGGTCCAAAGTTTTGTGGAAATTCAATTGCATTCTTCCCGTGTACGAACGTTGACGGGTATCCACATTTCTCCATTCCCCTCCTAATGGACAGAGACTTCCGTCAAAATTTCCATCCAATTGCTTGATATAATATGTTTTCTCGTTGAATGTTGTTTCTTGATTGGTTCGGCTACTTTGGTAGGATATCGTTCCTTCCACGTTAAGATAATCCAGGGCTTGCCAACGTAAATTTCCAGTTAATGTGACCGAGTTCGAACTTATATGGTTTTTGGAGTTCCGCATCTCTTCTTCCATGTTGAAAAGATTGACGTTTGCTGTACTTCTCAAATTTCCCAGCGTGTAATAATAAGGAGTTCCGTCTGGATTATATGCAGGAATGGCCCGGCTTGTTTCGTAAGCATATTGCACAATGTTCTTTCCTGTGGCATCATTCGGTACGTGATCGGCCTCCGACGTGTTGAATTGAACTCCAAATAGAAAGGAAAAACGTTTGTAAGTTCCATTCAGCTTTAACGCCGATGTGAACGTTTCCTTGCCTTCTTTACGGATGACCCCTTTTTCGTCATGATACCCAAAGGATGCGTAATAACGGAATTCAGGTGTACCTCCACTTAAACTGATCGTATGTTTATTGCTGAATGAATTTTTGCATAATATATCAAACCAGTCCGTGTTGATCGTTTCGTAGTAATCCGCCTGTTGTTTGTACTCATCATAACCAATTCGTCCTGACTTATAATCCGTGTAGGCTTTTTCAAAACCACTCCATTCCAAAATATTGGAAAAAAACATATTTCGTTGAAACTGTTCTCTCGACACATCAACCCGTTGTTTGGAATTCATCAGATATACTTCCTTGTCTGAATAATAGGGACGGCGATTGAAAGTTCCTGTCAATGAATAATTAACCGTAGGTTTTCCAACTTTTCCCTTTTTGGTCGTGATCACGATGACTCCATTAGCAGCACGGGCTCCATAAATAGCCGTGGAAGCGGCATCTTTCAACACGTCGATCTGCTCTATGTCATCCGGGTTCAAACCTGTGATGGCATTTCCCAACAGATTCACGAAATCCAAATCATTTAATTGGGCGGGATCCACGTTGACGGGGTCTTGTTGCACGATGCCATCAACCACCCACAACGGTTCCTGATTCCCGATAATCGTGGAAGTACCTCGAATACGGACTTTGGGCGTGGCTCCAACTTGCCCCGAGTTTTGCATGAAAGTCATACCCGGTATCCGACCTTCCAACATTTGCGTAACCGTACTTAATCCGGCCGTTTGAATATCATCCATTTTTATGCTAACAACCGAACTCGTTAACTTCCGTTTATCAATATCTTGATAACCGGTTGAGACAACTGTAACTTCCTCCAGTGCGGTGTGATCCTCTTCCATGATCACGTTAATCGTATTTTGTCCCGTGTATTTCTTGTACACGGTTTTCATCCCGATAAAAGAAAACATAAGAATGTCGGTAGAGTCGGTCATTAATATTTTATAATTACCGTCTATATCGGTAGCCGTACCGACACGCATCCCTTTGAAATACACCGAGACTCCCGGCAGGGGGAGCTTTTTATTGTCCGTGACTTTTCCCGTGATGAAACGTTGTTTTTCTTCGGTGACGGGAAGTACTTTCTGTTTCTTTATAATGACCGCTCCATTTTGATACGTGAACGTCAAACCCTGTTTTCCTAAAATATCGGTTAGGAGCTCATCCAAGTACTTATCCTTTACTTGCACGGAAATCCGGTCAGCATCCTCTAGCAGGGAGTAGTTATAAAGAAAACTAATTCCTGTTTCTTGTTTGATAGCTTTGAAAAATTCTTGCATGCTCACCTCTTTTAGATCCAGCGAAACCTTCACGTGTTGTGAAAATACATTCCCGGAAAGATTGAGACTAAGAAGAAAAATGAAAAGCAGATTCAGTTTCATAATCTTCACGATTTTTTGAGGCTCTCGGAATAGAAAACTTCGAATTTTTAATAATCCTTTTTTTTTCATAGATTTGAATCGTATTAGAGTATTAGTAATACTTGAATGGGGAAGCAGGAGATATTCGGTCAAAAATAGTTCTCCTCTTCCTTTCTTATTTAATATAATTCTATTTGTTTATCTTTTATCTTGTAGCGTACCTCCTCTGTGTTTTCTAATAATTCTAGGAACGTGTTGATATTATCATAACGATCCACGTCCCCGCTGAAAAGTAAATCTCTTAATTTTTCATTTCGGAACGTGATTTTAACATTGTACCACCTTTCAAAATCTTTCATAATATCTCCCAATGAACGTTTGTTGAAGAGGTATACCCCATTTTTCCATCCGACGTATTCCTCCACGTCAACTACATGCTTTTCGATTTCCCCGTTTGTAGGGGCTACTACGACTTGTTCGCCTGGAACCAATTGCACGGTGTCAGCTCCTTGATAAACCACTCGCCCGGAAACTAGCGTCGTTGCCATAGCTTCATTCGTGTAGGCTTTTATTCCAAACGTGGTGCCTAATACTTTAACCTCTCCCCGGGACGTTTGTACGATAAAGGGTTTACTGTCGGGAGTTACATCGAAATAGGCTTCTCCTTCCAGGTATATCTTGCGTTCCTCCCCGGTAAATTTTGTCGGGTATTTTAATTTTGTCACGGAGTTGAGCCATACTTTCGTCCCGTCATCAAAAACGAGAAAACACTCGCCTCCGGCAGGAACGGTTAATTCGTTCGTCGTTAGTTTATTGGTCTCTGTCTTTTGAGACGTGTAGGATACCGTACCGTTTTCATACTTGATATTAATTCCTCCCTCTTCTTCCACTTGTAACGTGTTACCGGCAAGGATGACAATGTCACCGTTTTCCAGTTGTATTTGGGCCTTGTTACTTCCCGGACTGATGGTTTGAGGAATTTGGGCAATCCTTTCTTCTTGCTTATTTGAGAGAAGGAAGAAAAGAGAAATTGTGATACCGATAATTAAAACGGCCGCGATAGGACTTAATCTCCTGAGTAGGATAGGACGTTTATCTTGTTGATGCTGGGTGCGACGTTCAAAGTCTCGGAATGCTTTTTGACAGGAAAACCGTGACTGGTTGTACTCCCCTTCTTCGATCAATTCACCTTTTTTCATTTTTTCGTGAATCCGGGCAAAAAACGGGTTTTCTAAAAGTTTTTCTAACGTTCGAGCCTCGTCTTCATGGAGTGATTCCAAAAAAGACTTTTTGAATAATTCAATAATCGTTTTGAAGTTCTTTTCCGCATCCATACGTGTTGTATTGACATTTTGCATTCCTAAAATGCATGACATCGGATTTGGTATATAAGAAAATGAAAATATTTGAAAAATATTTTGTAAGAACTTGAATATGAGTGATAAAAATTAAGGTAAAACGGAGTATAGCAACAACAAGTAACTAGGACGTTGTAATTTTTTGCGTAGAACCTTGAGGCTTCGGTTCTTTTGAAATTTAACGGTGTGAATACTAATACCTAATTTTTCGGCGATTTCGTTACCGGAACAACCTTCAAGGCTAAGTCGTAAAATTTTTTGTGCCTCCTGTGGTAATTCGTTGATATAGAGATGTAATTGGCGCGTTAACTCTTCTTGGATGGTAATGGCGAAATGTTCTTCAGGCATTTCAACCTCTTCGACTTGGTATTTTGCGAGTAACTCCCGGTGAAGATTTTTTGTTCGAAGATAATAAAGGGCATTCGTGTAAGCTGCTTTATAAAGATACCACGTGAGTTCCTGCATATTCTTGAAGCGGTGAGATAGATTCCAAATATTAATGAAGGTTTCTTGTGCAATATCTTCCGCGTCGGATTCTTCTTTCACGAATTTATTTATGTATGAGCAAATGGCAACGTAAAATTCCTCGTAGAAGGATTTCCACGAATTCTTCTCTTTATTATTAAGGCCTTTTAAATAATCTGTTTTCATAAATCTCCAATTTGTAATTTCTTGTAAAAGAGAAAGAAGGATACAAAAAAATGATTTATGCACGCGAATATAGATAAAATGTTGGTATAAAAAAATGAATGAGGGAGATCTGACTGTTACCCTTAGAATTATTATAAAAGATTAAGAGAACTTCAGTGGGTGTTTTATATGTAACCACACAAGGATTCGGAAAGAATGGGAAGAAACAGTCATCGGAAAATAATCCGGTATTAGGTTGGATTTACAGTTTATCTTGAATTAATGTGAATAAATGCTATTTAATTGCCATCAAATTGCTATCATATAGCAAGCCGCTCCCATTCCGCTCCCATTCTCCTCCCATTCCGCTCCTATTACAATAGTAAAAAAAGGTATTTGTATAGTAGATATTAACATTTGGATAGGTGGATGATAGCATGATGATCGCTATATGAAGGGTAGTAAGTATTTGATTGTGTATTTTACACGAATCGATCCTCCCTTGAATTCTATTTTTCAATTCAAACGAGAAATGATTACCTTTGTCGGGAATGGTTTGCATGCGACGTGACAACCGTCTAAATGTTGAAATAATGAATGATATGAAATACAAAAATGTAGTTTGGGATTGGAACGGGACGTTGTTGGATGACGTGAAGGTTAGCGTGGACACGATTAACGTGATGTTGGAACGGAAGCATTTGGGGAGGTTGACGGTGGAGGAGTACCGCTCTGTTTTCGGATTCCCCGTGAAACCTTATTATGAATCGATCGGGTTTGATTTTAGTCGGGATGATTGGGATGCGGTGTCGAGAGATTTCGTGAATATTTATAACGATTTGGCGAAGAACGTGGAGTTGACTCCCGGGATTGTTCC
The DNA here is from genome assembly GCF_003991565.1 of Butyricimonas faecalis. Taxonomy (NCBI): domain Bacteria; kingdom Pseudomonadati; phylum Bacteroidota; class Bacteroidia; order Bacteroidales; family Odoribacteraceae; genus Butyricimonas; species Butyricimonas faecalis. The sequence goes on from NZ_CP032819.1 coordinate 3,946,718, forward strand.
CGTGCTGGAGGGGATAAAGAGGCAGGGTGTACACCAGTATGTGTTATCCGCGTTGAAAGAAGATTTGTTGATCGGAATGTTGGAACGATTCGGTATTCGGGAATATTTCGAGGGCGTTTGCGGGTCAAATAACATTTACGCGGATGGCAAGGTGGCGCGCGGGATGGAGATGTTACGGATGTTCCCGATTGTCCCGGAGGAGACGGTTATGGTGGGCGATACGCTGCATGACGCCGAGGTGGCAGAGGCCTTGGGCTTTGATTTTAGATTGTACGCCGGGGGACATAATAGCGCGGAACGCTTGGCGGAGAAGGGGAACGTGTTGCCGCGGATGGACGCGTTATTGGAGATCGTAAGATAGGGGAAGTTTATTGTTCTCGGGCGCAAGTCACCCGTAAGGAGGGGGAGCCGTTTGGTTATTGGCTCCCCCCTCTTGTATAAGTGATGTGTCGTTCTTTAAAAGTAACCGGTGTTTTTTTATTTTTATAGCTTATACTGGTACAATTGAGCTAATATGCTGTGATATTCTTTCTCCACGTCCAGATAGCTTTGGTGGCTGTCGTAGATTGTGGTGAGTTCCGTGAAGTAGTCGATCACGGAGATCTGTCCGGCATTCAATGCCTTGTTCAGTAACTCGATGTTACGTTGTTGTTCCAGGACTTTAGCATAGTCTGCACGGGAAATCTGTAACGCTTCGGCTTGTTGATACAGCTGGCGTAGATTCGTTTTCAGGTTCAGTTGGTTGTCGGCTAGCGAGGCCGTGGCAAATTCTGCCTGCGCTTTTGCTTTTTTCACCGTGTTCTTGTTTTCGAATAGCGGAATGGATACTCCGACCACGAAACCGTTGGATGCCACGTTGCCGGAGGAGGCGGTCCGTTTATACCCGACGTCGAATTTCGGTAAAGTAAGAGAACGGTTTAGCTTGACTTCCCGGTTGGCGATCTCTTGATCTCCGGTAAGGCTTTTCAAGTTCGGGTCGTTTTCCATGAAAGCTGTTTGTAATTGCTCAAAATCAATAAGGTCTTCTCCTTCCGGATAATTTGTCGCGTCGAACGGGATAGGTTCTCCCCCGTTTAAATTGCGGAGTTGTTCTTCCGCGGCGGTTAAAGCGGTTTTGTTTAGACGACTTTGGTTCTGGGCATTTAATAGTTCCAGTTGGATTTTGTTTAGTTCCAGTTGGTTTGCATCTCCCGATTCAAATCGTTTTTTGTAATGCGCGAACATGGTTTCCGCGTTAGCCAATCGTTTGTCCAGCAAACTTTTTTGTTTTCGTAAATAGATGATTTCGATACAAGTCTGTTTGGCGTTTAAAAGTAGTTGTTGGCGATACGCGGCGGCTTGGAAGCCGATCGTGTTTGCTTTTAAAGCTGCCAGTTTATTTTTGTTGGCATAAGTTGTCGGAAAATCAAGGGATTGTTTCGCCGTGAATGAATATTCCGAGCCGGGATTGTTCCGGTTTCCCCACATCTGTTCCCATTCGAATGTCGGGTTGGCAAGGAACTTTCCGGTTTGGGCGTCCAATTTTTGGGCATCGGTCATTTTCGTGTTGGCTTGCAATGACTTGTTGTTGGTTTCAATGCTTTTCAGCACTTGATCGATGCTACTTTGGGCTCTCGTGGTGAGAGTTCCCAAAAGTATCGATCCGAGTATGTATAATGTATATGTTTTCATTTCTTTATTTTCAAGAGGTTATATTTCCAGGTTCTCGATCTCTTTTTGCTCGTGATTAAGTAACAAATACATGATCGGAACGACAAAACCGTTTAATAAAGTAGAGCTTAATAGTCCGCCTAGAATGACCTGGGCCATGGGGCTTTGGATTTCATTGCCCGGAAGATCACCTCCTACTGCTAACGGGATTAAGGCTAGGGCAGAAGTCAATGCTGTCATCAAGATCGGGTTCAACCGGTCGAGAGAACCATGAATGACACTATCATGCAAGGACATGCCTTCCGAGCGCAGGTGGTTGTAATGAGACACGAGCAGTATACCGTTTCGGGTAGCGATACCGAACAGGGAGATGAATCCGATGATGGCCGGAATGCTGATAATACCCGATGTAAACCAAATACTTAATATACCTCCGATAATTGCCAACGGCAAGTTCAACATGATGATACCGGATAGCGGCATGCTGTGAAATTCGTTGAATAGTAGCAGGAAGATCAGCAAAATGGATATCACGGAGGTCAAGAATAGCGTGCGTGAGGCGGCTTGTTCGCTTTCGAATTGCCCGCCGTATTCCACGTGATACCCTTCCGGCAAGGTGATTTGTTCTCCCACGGTCTTTTGGATGTCTTTTACCACGCCGTTCAAGTCGCGTCCGGCAACGTTGGCCGAGACAACGATTTTCCGCTGTACGTTTTCACGACTGATGGTGTTCGGACCTACCAAGGGGAGGATTTCAGCCACGTAATGAAGTGGGATTTTTTGCCCGTTGGCATCAATCATTAAGTTCCCGATCTGTTCCATGTTGGCCTTGTCGTCATCATGTACTTTTACGGTGAGGTCGAACACTTTGCCGCCTTCGTATACTTGTGACACGACTTTACCGGAAAGAGCCACGTTAATGAATTCCGAGAATTCAGGCAGCGGGATTCCGTATTTGGCGAGCATGTCCCGTTTGGGTTTGATTTGCAATTGGGGGCGCTCGATTTGTTGTTCCAGGGTCAAGTCGGCAATTCCGTCAATTCCTTGGATGGCTTCTTTGATTTGTCCGCCGATGTTGTATAGTTTATTCAAATCGTTGCCGAATAGTTTGATGGCAATGTTCGCTTTTGTACCGGAAAGCATGGCGTCGATGCGGTGGGAGATCGGTTGACCGATTTCAATGTTCACACCTTTTAGTTCTCCCAGCCGGTGACGTACGTCCGCCAGGAATTCATCCCGGGAACGTTTGTCCAGTTCAAAAGGAGCTTCCATTTCAGAAACGTTTACTCCAAGAGCATGTTCGTCCAGTTCGGCACGTCCGGTTTTGCGGGCTACGGTTTGTATTTCCGGAATATCCAGAAGGATTTTTTCTGCCATACGTCCCATGTTATCAGATTCTTCCAGGGAGATTCCGGGCATGGTACTGATGTTAATCGTGAGTGATCCTTCGTTGAACGGGGGCAGGAAGCTGCGTCCCAATCCGGTCATGATGATGATCGAGAAGACGAGCAGGGCCGCACAGGTCCCGATAACCACTTTCTTGTGATGGAGAGCTCGTTCCAAAGCTTTTTTATATCCTACTTTCAAGGTACGGGATACGAATGGTTCTTTTTCATTTTTCTTTAGCGCCCGCTTGGTGGTCAACATGTAACTACACAATACGGGGGTCAAGGTTAATGCCACTACTGTTGAGGCAAACAGGGCCACGATGAATGCGATACCCAGCGGGATCAACATACGTCCTTCCATTCCGGAAAGGAAGAATAACGGCAAGAAACAGGCCACGATGATGAGTGTCGAGTTTAGAATCGGCATGCGCACTTCGCGGGAAGCTTCGAATACCACTTTAAGCGTGGAAAGTCTTTCTTCTGCGGGTTTTAATTGATTTTCCCGTAGTCGCTTGTACACGTTTTCCACGTCGACAATGGCATCATCTACGAGTGAACCGATGGCAATGGCAAGTCCTCCCAAGCTCATCGTGTTAATTGTCAAACCAAGGCCGTGAAGGGTCAATATGGCAACCAACAGGGATAGGGGAAGGGCAACGAGTGAAATGATCGTGGTTCGCACGTTCATCAGGAAGAAGAAAAGCACGACAACCACGAAAATGGCTCCCTCGAATAGGGCTTCCTGTATGTTGGATATGGAACTTTCGATAAAGCGGGATTGACGGAATATGTCGGAAGAGATTTTCACGTCAGAGGGTAATGTCTTCTGTAGATCCACGATGGCTTGATCCAGTTTGTCGGTTAGTTCCAGCGTGTTCGTGTTCGGCTGTTTCGTGATGGTTACCAGTACGGCAGGTTTTGCTCTTTCGGAGGCAAGACCTAATTTGGGTTCTTTCGGCCCGATTTGTACGGTGGCGATGTCTGATAGAAGAACGGGAATGTTATTCACGGTTTTTATCACTCCTTTACCGATTTCTTCTACATCATTTGTTGCCAAGAGGCCTTGCACGATATATTCGTTACCGTATTCGTATAGAATACCTCCGGTGGAGTTCTGATTCATGTTGTCCACGACGGCCAGCACTTCATCCATGCTGATTCCGTAATGTTTCATCCGCGCAGGATCAAGAAGTATCTGATATTCCTTTATGTCACCACCGATCACGGCTACCTGTGCCACTCCTCCCGTGGATAGCAAACGGGGACGGATGGTCCAGTCGGCAATTGTCCGTAAATCTTGTAAAGAGGTACTGTCGGCAGTTAACCCGAAAATCATCATTTCTCCTAGGATGGAGGATTGCGGTCCAAGGGTGGGTTGTCCCACGTTGCCCGGTAAAACGTCTCCTAGCGTGGATAGTTTTTCGGATACGATCTGGCGAGCCGTGTAGATATTGGTGCCCCAGTCGAATTGCACCCAGACTACCGAGAAGCCGGTGGTCGAGGATGAACGTACGCTTTTCACGTCCGTGGCTCCATTGACTGCCGTTTCGATGGGGAAGGTTACCATGCGCTCCACTTCTTCAGGTGCCATTCCTTGTGCTTCGGTCATAACGACCACCGTGGGGGCATTCAAATCCGGGAATACATCCACTTCCATTTTATGCGCCGTGTACGACCCCCATAGGAGTAAAGCTATCGACGCGATCATTACCACCAACCGGTTGTGTAATGAATATTGTATAATCTTATTCAGCATTCGCGATTAATTTTAGATTTAAACTTTTAGTTTTTGTCGTCTAACTTTTAGTTTATCAGTGTTCATGGCTGTGTCCGTGAGGGATTGCTCCGGAGGCAGAAGCCATTTTGACTTGATAGGCTCCTTGGGTTACAACTCGGTCTCCGGGGTGCAGGCCTTTGATGATCTGTACCTCTTTGCCGTTGTTGGCGCCTAATGCCACTTCTTGTTTGCGGTAGCCTTCCTCGTCAATTTGCACGTACACGTAGTGGGTTCCCATCTCGTTGGTCAACGCGGACACGGGGATGGATAGCGTGTTTTCAATCGGGGCTGAAATAAGATATACTTCTACGAAGGAACCCGGAATGACTTCGCCTTTATTGTCAAATTCGAAAGATACGGGAATAAAGAATAAATTCTCGTTGGACGTTTTTCCGAAAGAAAGCAAGCGTCCATTCAAGTCTTCCAGGGAGTAGACTTTGTTGTCGTACGGAGTTTTGAAGTTAGCACTCTTAATGGATTGCATGGCGTTGTAGTATCTTTGGGATACTTCAGCCCGGAGTACCAGGCGTTGGTTTTGAGAAACCGTTGCTAACGGTTGTCCTATCGTGATGTATTCTCCTTCTTTTACAAGAATGTTTTTCACGTGTCCGTTAATGGGGGCATTTACACTGACTCCCTTTGCCGTTTTGTTGTTAGATACGGCATCATAAGCTGTTTTCGCATTCTCGAATTCTAACTTGGTGTTTTCGAATTCTTTTTGAGATATGATTTTATCCTTTACAAGAGATTCGGCACGGTCGTAGCTGGCTTTAGCAGCTTCGTAAGTTGCTTTTACTTTCGTGTAATAATCTCCTTCCGCGATGTTCTTGGAGGAAATCTGGAATAGGGATTGTCCTTTTTGCACCTTTGTTCCTTCCGTTAATTTGTTGGAGGTGAAAGAAACCACGCCGTTGCTGGTGGCAACGATAACGGCTTCATCGCCGGGTGCTGCGAGTATTTGTCCTGTTGTTTTTACTACTTGGTTGAAAGAAGCAGGTTGAATTTCCCGCACTTCAAAAGTGGTTTTTGCTGCCTGGGCTTTCGGGAAAATGATCTCGTCGCTGTGTTTTGCTTCTTCGCTTTCATGGTTGTGATCGGCGTGTTCATGGTCATGGCCTTCGTGGTTGTGATCATGTCCTTCATGGTCGTGGTCATGTCCTTCATGGCTGTGATCGTGTCCTTCATGACAATGATCATGTTCTTCGTGATTGTGTCCGGCATGAGTTTCCGTTTCTGAGTGATTGTGTTTATCTTGTGATGATTGGTTTTTGCATCCCCACAAAGAGATTGCCAGTATTGTAATAGCATAAATAATTGCTCTCATAATAAATGATTTAATGTTGAGAATAAAACAATAAATGATAATAGTCCGGTTTGCACCGGGCGAAAATTTCTATTTAAGCTATTACGGTAGGAGGAGCCCTGCCGGCAGAGGTGACGCTCCACGTGATCGGGTGGAGGCGTTCCTGATAAAAGAGGGGTGGAAGTTCTTTTGGCGTTCCGAGTAGTAATAACGAGTGATCGAACCCGGCAATGGTCAGTATCGTCTGGAATAGTTGATCCGGAGTGATGTGCGGGCAACAATGACACTCGTCATGATGTTGTTTTATAACACTTGTCTGGAATAATAGCCTGACTTTACATTCTTCTTCAGCGGAATTTGATTCATGTTCGTGATGGCATTGACATGCATTTTCAGTACATGAACTTTGTTCATGCATTGACGTGAAACATACCAATTTACCGTGGTGATGATGAGGCATAACGGACGACAGTAGCATAATCATGCTAACAAAAATAAGCGGAATAATAGCTATCTGTCGTTTCCTCATGGTCCACAAACCTTTAATTCATGCAAACGTAGTTTTTTTGTATGAATTTGCAAATCTTTACACGCAGTTTAATAAAACATTAACTATTTCAACATCTGCTTCTCAAAGCCTTTCAGCATTAATTCCGCGGAAGCCGGGTTCGTTGCTAATGGAACATTGTGTACGTCACAAACGCGCATTAACATTTGTACATCCGGTTCGTGAGGGTGTTTCCCCAGCGGGTCACGGAAGAATAAAACCATTTGTACTTTGTGTTCTGCTACTTGTGCCGCAATTTGGGCATCTCCCCCGAGTGGACCGGACAGAAGGCGTTCAACTTTTAATCCGGCATCTTGAGCATGTTTCCCGGTAGTTCCGGTAGCAATGATTTCAATGTTTGCCGAGTGCATGAATTCATAATGTCTGTTTAGGAAAGCAACCATATCTGCTTTTTTCCCGTCATGTGCGATTACTGCTAGTTTCATCTTCATGTTATTTTAGGTCATACAAATATACGAATATGTAAGTGAAAAACCGGAAGGCTAAAACCTAAAAGTTTTGCTTGATTGCAGTATAGAATCCGTTCTTCTGAAGAAGTTTTTACTCTTCGTTAGGTGAAAATCTTTCATAACGCTGTCGGCCAAGCTCTCCGGTACCACGTAATAACGGCGCCGTCCTTCCTCGTAAGGGCGGTACATATAAAATTTGATCGGCTTCATTTGATAATGTACAGGAAGGTCCCGAGGTTTCGTTAAAGTTAAGCGAATACATATTCCCCCCTCTGTTCCTTGTTGGGATTGGTTGGAAATAAAGTTACCTAGGGAGAAAGCGGTAACGCCTAATGTGTCTTTGTCCGGGATGTAATATTCTATAGGCTGAACTACGTGAGGATGTGAGCCGATGACGATATCTGCTCCTTGTTCATGCAGCCATTTACCTAATGTCCGTTGTTCCTTGTTGGGTAAGCTATGATATTCATATCCCCAGTGCATGAAAGCTATGATGTTGGTGGCCGTATCCCGGCGAGCCCGTTGAATATCTTGTCTTATAACGGTTGTGTCGATGTGCGGGACTACAAAGCCTTTCGGGACGGGCAGTCCGTTTGTCCCGTAAGTGTAATTGAGCAATGCTATTTTGAATCCGTTTTTTTTGAGGTAGAGCGGGTGTTCCTTTTGATAGCTGAGCGTGTCCGTGAATGTTCCTGTATGTGGGATTTTCAATGAATCCAGATAATAGATCGTATTGGCGATCCCTTTCCCGAGTTGGTCGCAACTATGATTGTTGGCGGTAACAAATGTTGTTACTCCCAGTTGATGAAGATCCCGGGCGATTTGCCAAGGAGAACAGAATCGGGGATAACCGGAAAAATCTTTATTTCCCAAGGTTGTTTCCAAGTTCGCAATGACGAAATCTGCATCTGCCCAATAGGGAGCAATGTACTTGAAACATTTTCGGTATTTGTAGTCTTTTTCCGACGGTTCGTGAGCGCTGTGTATCTGTGGAAGATGTTGCATGATGTCCCCGCAAAACAAAAGGGTTAATGTTTGTGGTGAGTGAGGAAATTCCGACGGGAGATCGGTTTGTACGGATGATTTCTTTTCTTTGCAAGAGGTGAACAACAGGAAAAAGATGCAAAACAAGAGAGTTGGGTTATAGTGCATGTATTTTTATTTTTTCAAGTTGATCCATGAGAAAGGGGATAAAAAAAGCCGTCCGAAGACGGCCTTTTGATTATTTCGTTAATTCGAATTCAAATTCTTCTTCGGCAGGAGGGATACATTGTCCACCGGAGCAAGACATGTATTCTATATAGCCTACTAATTTAGCTTTATCTTTTTTCAATTTTACCCGTTGAACGAAAGTTACGGTTCCTTCGAAATATTTCAATTCCATGTTGAAGGCTTCGCTCTTTTCGGTTTTCGGTTCTGTAGTTGCTTTAAATTCTCCTACTAATTCAATGTCTTTTGTCTCATCTTCATCCATATTGAAGGTTGTAGGAAGAGGTCCGTTTTCCGGTAATTTGGTATCATACAGATGCCAGCCGCTTTCAATAGTTGCTTTGCAGATGATGTCATAAACACCTTCGCTTACTTTTTTGAAAGAAATTTGCCATTTCACGGGTTTTAATACCTGTGAATTTGCAGCTCCAACCATTAAGGTCAATATTGCTGTAAGAATTAATAGTCTTTTCATGAATAAATTAAATTAGTTTTTAAATAATTTCTCTCTAAAATTTCGTGATGCAAAGTACGAAATTATCGAGAGAAATTATGTTAGCTTATAGTTAAATTTTTTATAATGTTTTTTTCACGGCCACTTCTTCAAAACTTTCGATGAAATCTCCTGTCTGGATATCGTTGTAATTGTTGATGTTCAAACCACATTCGAATCCCTTGGCAACTTCTTTCACGTCATCCTTGAAGCGTTTCAATGATCCCAGTTCACCTGTGTAGATCACGATACCATCCCGAATCACGCGTACTTTTGAAGTGCGAGTAATTTTTCCGTCTCTCACGATACATCCGGCAATCGTTCCCACCTTGGAAATTTTGAATGTTTCAAGCACTTCCACGGTAGAGGTGATCTCTTCCTTGAATTCTGGGGATAACATACCTTCCATTGCAGCTTTGATTTCCTCGATTGCCGTGTAGATGATCGAGTAAAGTCGGATATCGATTTCCTCTTTCTCTGCCAACTTTCTGGCACTCATAGACGGACGTACCTGGAAGCCGATGATGATGGCGTTCGATGCGGCAGCCAACATGACATCGCCTTCGGAAATTTGTCCCACGGCTTTGTGGATCACGTTCACCTGAATTTCCGGGGTCGATAACTTGATCAAAGAGTCGGACAATGCCTCGATAGAACCATCCACGTCTCCTTTTACGATGATGTTCAACTCTTGGAAGTTTCCGATAGCGATACGTCTACCGATTTCATCCAGCGTGATATGTTTCTGGGTACGCAACCCTTGTTCGCGTTGCAATTGTTCTCGCTTGTTAGCCAATGCACGGGCGTCTTTCTCGTTACCCATGACGTTGAATTTGTCACCGGCCTGTGGAGCCCCGTTCAATCCGAGGATCAATGCCGGGCAGGATGGTCCGGCTTCCTCCATTTTACTTCCGCGTTCATTGAACATGGCTTTCACGTGTCCGAAATATTGTCCGGCAAGTACCACGTCTCCCACGTGTAGCGTTCCGCTCTGTACGAGTACGGTTGCCACGTAACCCCGTCCCTTATCCAAAGAGGATTCGATGATTGAACCGATTGCTTTTCGTTTCGGGTTAGCTTTTAATTCCAGAATTTCTGCTTCAAGCAATACTTTCTCCAGGAGTTCTTCTACATGCAAACCTTTCTTGGCCGAGATTTCCTGGCATTGGTATTTACCTCCCCATTCTTCTACCAAGTAGTTCATGGCGGCCAGTTCTTCCCGAATTTTGTCCGGATTAGCTCCCGGTTTGTCTATCTTGTTTATTGCGAATACAATAGGTACTCCTGCGGCACTGGCATGATTGATTGCCTCGACGGTCTGTGGCATGACATTGTCATCAGCTGCGATAATAATGATAGCAATATCCGTTACTTGAGCACCTCTGGCACGCATGGCGGTAAATGCCTCGTGTCCCGGAGTATCCAAGAAAGTCACGGTTCTGCCGTCGGCAAGTTGCACGCTGTAAGCACCGATGTGCTGGGTGATACCTCCGGCCTCTCCGGCAATCACGTTTGCTTTACGGATATAGTCCAGTAAAGATGTTTTACCGTGGTCAACGTGTCCCATGACGGTCACGATGGGTGGACGGGGTTCCATGTGTTCTTCCTGTTCGTCTTCATCCTCGTCGATAGCCTCTTGAATATCCACGCTCACGAATTCAACGTCGAAGCCGAATTCTTCTGCCACGATATTGATGGTTTCAGCGTCCAGACGTTGGTTGATGGACACGAACAAGCCAAGAGACATACAAGTAGAGATAATATCTGCCACGGAAATATCCATCATGGTTGCTAGTTCGCTAACCGTAACAAATTCTGTAAGTTTAAGAATACTCTTTTCCAGCTCTGCCTGCTCCATTTCAGCCTGCATTTTCTGGTGTACCGCATCTCGTTTGTCTCTCCGGTGTTTGGAACTCTTGGTTTTTCCCTTGCTTCCCAAACGGGCAAACGTGTCTTTGATTTGCTTTTGTACGTCTTCTTCAGAAATTTCGGCCTTGCTGGCTTTCTTTTTCTTTATTTTCTTTAGCTTCTTCTTGCTTTCTTCCTGTTTCGCCGTTTTCGAAATTTCAATGTTGATTTTCTCGTCTTTCTTCAGAATCCGTTTTCTTTTTTTACGTATTTCTGATTCATCCGAATCATCCTCACCATCGTTTATTACGATGTTTTTCTTGAGCGTAATTTCATCCGTACCCTTGGGAGGAACTAAAGATTTTTTCTTGAGTTCTCGTTTGTCCCTTTCTCTTTCCTGTTTACTCTTTTTCGGGGGGCGGGTGCGTTGATTGATGGCGTCCAAATCAATCGTTCCGACAACCTTCACGTCTTTAATCGCCGGGGTCGGTGATTTGTAGCTTACTTCCCTGTCGATTCTGTTGGAATAATTTTCACCCCGGGGTTTTTCTTCCTGACGGTTTTCAACTTTCGGTTGCTTGATGATCGTTTTCGGAGGTCTGGCAACAGGAGCCGGTGTCTCTTCCCGTTCAGGCTTTTGTGTTTGTGCTGCCGCGGGAGTTTCTTTTACCTGTGGCTCTACCGGTTTTTCCACCTTCTTTTCTTCTACTTTCACCTCTTTTTTCTCCTCGACTTTCTCTTCCGGTTTCTGTTGTTTATTCAGTTTGTTCAGATCGATGTGATCCACAACCTTGATTTTGTTTTCCAGTTTGATCTCGTCTTTTATAGATATGAATTCCGGCGTATGTTCTTCCGTGCCATTGTTCATGTTGTCAATGGTAACCGTTTCTTTTTTTAACCGTGTATTTTTTAAATCTACCCGATTGGATTCTTTTTTAGCTTCGCTATCGGTAGAAAATTCTTTTGCTACCAAAGCGTACTGGTCATCTGTTAATTTTGCATTTGGATCAGATGAAATCTTAATCCCCTTTTCCTGCAGGTAATCCACTATCGTGGACAATCCTACGTTAAATTCTCTAGCAACTTTACTTAGTCTAACTGCCATATTAAGATTTTATTTTACAAGCATTATAACCTTGAGCGTTCCTTATTCAAATTCGGCTCTTAATATTTTGAGAACATCCCTGATGGTCTCTATCTCAAGATCAGTCCTGCTCTCTAATTCTGATTCACTTAACTCTAACACGCTCTTTGCCGTATCACAACCCACGCGTTTCAGTTCTTCGATTACCCATGGTTCAATCTCGTCGGAGAATTCTTCCAAGTTAACGTCTTCTTCCTCTGCGGCTTCAAGTTCACGATAAACATCAATCTCGTACCCCGTGAGCTGGCTGGCCAGTTTGATATTCAAACCGCCTTTACCGATGGCCAGAGAAACTTCCTCCGGATTCAGGTAAACGTTTGCTCTCTTGTTTTCCTCGTCCATTTCGATCTTGTTGATCTTAGCCGGGTTTAACGCACGGGTGATGTATAGCTGGATGTTGTTCGTGTAGTTGATCACGTCGATGTTTTCGTTTCTTAATTCCCGAACAATTCCGTGAATACGCGAACCTTTCATGCCGACACAAGCTCCCACCGGATCAATACGATCGTCATAGGATTCAACGGCTACCTTAGCCCGTTCACCCGGAACACGCACCACGTTTTTAATCGTGATCAAACCGTCGAATATTTCCGGAACTTCATTCTCGAAGAGTCTTTCGAGGAACACGGGTGATGTACGGGAAAGAACGATGTACGGGGAAGCGTTCTTCATTTCCACGCGAATTACGACAGCCCGGATGGTATCTCCTTTCTTGAAGAAATCGCTGGGAATTTGTTCTTGTTTCGGGAGAATTAACTCATTTCCCTCGTCATCCAGTACCAGAATTTCTTTTTTCCACACCTGATAAACTTCGCCGGTCACGATCTGACCCACTTTCTCTTTATATTTAGTGAAAATGTGATCTTTTTCCAGTTCAAGAATCCGGGCAGAAAGGTTCTGTCTCAATGCCAGAACGGAACGACGTCCGAAATCTTTGAATTTCACTTCGTCTGTCACCTCTTCTCCCACTTCATAGTCTGCATCGATTTTCTTGGCTTCTGTCAACGAGATTTGGGCATTCGGATCTTCGAAAGCATCGTCTTCTACCACGATACGGTTTCTCCAGATTTCCAAGTCTCCTTTGTCAATATTTATGATGATGTCAAAATTCTCGTCCGTTCCGTAACGCTTGATAAGCATGTTTCTGAATATATCTTCCAACACTCTCATCAAGGTTGCCCTATCAATATTTTTAAGTTCTTTAAATTCTGCAAATGAATCTATCAAATTAATGGCTTCCATTTTTATTTTATGTATTTAGAAAACAACAATATCTTTAACCTCCTTTATGTCTGTAAAATGAATCTCTTTCTCCACTTTGACAACGCTTTTTTTCTTTTTTCCTTCCACGGCGACTTTTTCTTCACATTCGATCACGATCCCCGTGTTGGAATGGGATTTTAATATTCCTTGTAATTTTTCCCCGTTTTGCAGTTTTACCTCTACTTGGTTCCCTAGGTTTTTCTCGTATTGTTGGGGAACTTTGAAGGGATAACCGATCCCGGCGCTCGAAACGGTTAACTCGAAATCTTCAACATCTCGATCCAATTTGGCATCCAATTGTTTGCTGAGGGTCACGCAGGAATCCACGTTAATGCCCTTCAGAGAGTCGATGTAGACCTCGATCGAGTTTTCCGAAGATACTTTCAAGTCCACCAGAAACAAATCTGTCCCTTGCAGTATTGTTTCAATAATGTCTTTTATTTCCTCTGTACTTTTCATTCTACTCTTTAATCTAAGATAACAGAAGAGGGGACTAATCGCCCCCTCGTTTGTTAATAACCGAGTGCAAAGATACAATTAATTATTTTTAATCCAAAGAGTTCCAGTAGAAAATAGGTGAGATCCGGATATTTTTTCGGGGCGAACGTTTCCGGAGAAGATGTCGCATGTCAAGGCAAACACTCTTGACGGTAAGTCTTTAAGTGTTGATATGTATGATTTTAAATATTAGTATTGAAACATATTTGTCATATTTTCTATATAGTTCCAAATAAAATTTGTAAGTTTGCCGAAATTTTTTGAATTATGGAGTTTAAAGCAAAGGACATAGCAGCTCTATTAGGTGGGGTTGTCGATGGCGACCCCGAGATTTCTGTAAATAACGTATCTAAGATAGAGGAAGGGAAGCCGGGGACATTGGCTTTTTTAGCTAATCCTAAATACGAACATTATATTTACACGACGCAGGCGTCGATCGTGTTAGTCAATAAAACATTTGAACCCGCGCATGAATATTCTTGTACTTTGATCCGGGTAGAATCGGCTTATGACGCCATTGCAACATTATTGCAAATGTATGATGAAATGAAGCCGAAACCAGTAGGAATCGAACAACCTTCTTATATCAGTGATAGTGCCACGATCGGGGAAAAGCCTTACATCGGGGCATTTGTATATATAGGGAGAGGTGCGAAAATCGGGAATAACGTGAAAATATATCCCCAGGCCTATATCGGTGATGGTGTCGTTATTGGGGATAACACGATTATTTATGCCGGGGTAAAAATTTACACGGGATGCGTGGTCGGGAAATCCTGTATCCTCCATGCCGGAGTGGTACTGGGAGCCGATGGATTCGGTTTTGTTCCGGAAGGGGATCATTATAAAAAAATTCCGCAAATTGGTAACGTGCTCTTGGAAGATGACGTGGAGATTGGGGCGAACACTTGTGTCGATCGGGCAACCATGGGGTCGACGATTATTAAAAAGGGAGTAAAACTAGATAATTTAGTCCAGATTGCACATAATGTCGTGGTTGGCGGCAACACGGTTATTGCAGCTCAGACCGGTATTGCCGGGACGACGAAAGTCGGGGAGAATTGTGTGTTTGGCGGCCAAGTGGGTATTGTTGGTCATTTAACGATAGGGGCTGGAACCCAAATCGGTGCACAGAGTGGTATTACTTCCAACGTGCCTGAGAAGTCCGTGTTGCGCGGATCTCCAGCATTTGATTTCCCGAAATACCAAAAGTGTTATGTCGTATTCCGTAAATTACCGGAACTCTACGGGCAAATAAAGGATTTAGAGAAAGAGGTGAATAATTTAAAATCAAAATAAAATGTCAGTGAAGCAAAGAACTTTAAAGAGTGAATTTTCTTTGAATGGTAAAGGCTTGCACACGGGAAAACACGTGACTGCAACCTTTAAGCCGGCTGAAGAGAACTTTGGTTATCGAATCCGTCGGATGGATTTGGAGGGAACTCCGGAAATTCCGGCTTTGGCGGAATATGTTAAATTAATGGATCGTGCCAGCTGTCTTGAGAAAGACGGTGTGTGCGTGTTTACAATGGAACATGCGATGGCTGCTCTTTATGGATGTGGGATTGACAACTGTCTGATAGAACTAAGCGGGGAGGAGTTCCCGATTTTAGACGGTAGTGCGAAATATTACGTGGAAGAGATCGAGAAAGTTGGGCTCGAAGAGCAAAATGCGGAGAGACGATACTTCACCGTAAAAGAACAAATGGAATTTTGTAGCGAGGATGGGTTGACGAAGATCACGTTGTTGCCGGATTCGGAATACAACGTGAACTTGGTGGTTGCTTACGATTCTCCTTATCTGCAGATGCAGTATGCAACCTATTCCGATAAAACGACGGATTTTGCGAAAGAAATCGCTCCTTGTCGGACGTTTGTTTTCTTGCGTGAAGTGGAGATGCTTTTGCAGCACAATTTGATCAAAGGGGGGGACTTGGAAAATGCAATTGTAATCGTTGATCGCGAGATCTCACAGGAAGAAGCAGATCGATTGGCAAAATTGTTTAACTACGATTCGATAGAGATAAAACAAGGCATCTTGAATAATCTGACCTTGTATTTTGATAACGAGCCGGCTCGTCATAAATTGTTGGATATCATCGGCGATTTGGCTTTGTGTGGGCGTTTCATTAAAGGACGTGTTATCGCGGAGAGACCCGGACACAAGGCAAATACAACCTTGGCGAAAAAAATGTGCAAGGCGATTGCACAAGCGGAAAGAGAGGATGTTCGCCCCGATATCGACACGAGTGCAGAACCGTTGATGGATGTGAACAAGGTGAGAGCGTTGTTGCCCCATCGTCCGCCGTTCTTGCTGGTAGACAAGATTTATGAGGTAACGGACGACATCGTGATCGGCTGCAAGAACGTGACCATGAACGAACCGTTCTTCGTGGGGCACTTCCCGGAAGAGCCGGTGATGCCGGGGGTACTTATCGTGGAGGCTATGGCGCAATGCGGTGGTATCTTGGTATTGAATCAAGTGGAAGACCCGGAGAATTACTCCACGTATTTCGTGAAAATAGATGGAATCAAATTCCGTCATAAAGTTGTTCCGGGCGATACGCTGGTCTTTAAGCTAGTGAAAATTGCTCCTATCCGTCGCGGGATCGTGACGATGAGAGGGTACGCTTTTGTCGGTAAAACGTTAGTTTGTGAAGTGGGTGAATTCATGGCCCAGGTTGCAAAAACGAAAAAATAGTGCTAAGCCTGTACTAAAATGTAATTATTATATTGTAATTAAATAAAGAAAAACGAATGAAACAACCGTTAGCTTATGTTCATCCTGAAGCTCAGATCGCGGATAACGTGGTCATCGAGCCATTTGTGACGATTGATAAGAATGTTGTCATTGAGGAGGGAACAAGAATTGGTTCGAATGTCACAATTTTGGAAGGTGCGCGCATCGGAAAAAATTGTAAAATCTTCCCGGGTGCAGTGATTTCTGCCATTCCTCAAGACCTCAAATTCAGAGGTGAAAAATCGATTGTCGTGATTGGCGATAATACCACGATTCGGGAGTGCGCTACTATAAACAGAGGTACGGCCGCTAAGGGAATAACTAAAGTCGGGAATAATTGTTTGATCATGGCTTATGTGCATATCGCGCATGATTGTGAAATCGGGGATAATTGTATTATTACCAATGCCTGCCAGTTAGCCGGAGAGGTAGTGGTGGATGATTTTGCAATTATCGGCGGAATGTCTGCCGTACATCAATTTGTACACATCGGACGCCATGTGATGATTCAAGGAGGTTCTTTGATCGGTAAAGATGTTCCTCCCTACGTGAAAGCGGGAAGACTACCCTTGTCCTATGCCGGAGTAAACTCTATCGGCTTACGTCGCCGCGGGTTTGTAAATGAAAAAATCAACGAGATTCAAGATATATTCCGGATTCTTTTCCAATCCGGCTTGAATAACTCTGATGCTGTTGAAAGAATCGAGGCAGAGATGCCGGCTTCAAAAGAACGCGATGAGATCATCATGTTCGTACGCAACAGTAAACGAGGCATTATGAAAGGATACATGGGATAAGAAAGTATTCTTAAAGAAGCAGGAACCCCGAAAGTTGTTATAACAACTTTCGGGGTTCTTGTCTTTTGGAGACTTCTATTCCCACTTAAAACTTTGATATAGATCTTTTCGGCAGGAGGAGAACCGGGGAAAGGCAATAAAAAAAGCACTCCTTGCGAAGTGCCTTTTTTTGTTGTTCTAATCCTGAAATTATAATTTCGGCCCAGCGGCAACCAAAGCCTTTCCGGCCTCGTTCCCTTCGAACTTTTTGAAGTTCTTGATGAAACGTTCAGACAAGTCTTTTGCTTTAGTTTCCCATTCGCTGGCATTGCTGTACGTGTCGCGAGGATCAAGGATATTCGGATCGACTCCCGGTAATGCGGTCGGAACTTCGAAATTGAAGAACGGGATGGTTTTGGTCGGGGCTTTATCGATAGAGCCATCCAAAATAGCATCGATAATACCGCGGGTATCTTTAATGGAGATACGTTTGCCGGTACCGTTCCATCCGGTATTTACCAAGTAAGCTTTTGCTCCGGATTTTTCCATTTTCTTTACTAACTCTTCTGCATATTTCGTCGGGTGCAAAGATAAGAATGCAGCTCCGAAACAAGCAGAGAAAGTAGGAGTCGGTTCGGTAATTCCTCTTTCCGTTCCGGCTAATTTTGCCGTGAATCCGGACAAGAAATAGTATTTCGTTTGTTCCGGGGTCAGGATAGATACCGGGGGTAATACTCCGAACGCGTCTGCTGACAAGAAAATCACTTGTTGAGCAGCTGGGCCCTTAGAGATCGGTTTCACGATATTCTTGATGTGATAGATCGGGTAAGAAACACGCGTGTTCTCGGTAACTGATTTGTCATTGAAGTCGATCTTCCCGTTGGCATCGACAGTAACATTTTCCAACAAAGCATCCCGTTTGATGGCGTTGTAGATGTCCGGTTCTGCCTCCTTGCTCAAGTTGATCACTTTAGCGTAGCATCCGCCTTCGTAGTTGAACACGCCTTCATCGTCCCATCCGTGTTCGTCGTCACCGATCAAAAGACGTTTCGGGTCAGTTGACAGGGTGGTTTTACCGGTTCCTGACAGACCGAAGAAGATAGCGGTATTTTTACCTTCCATGTCCGTGTTGGCAGAGCAGTGCATGGATGCGATTCCGCGTAACGGGTTCAAATAGTTCATGATAGAGAAGATACCTTTCTTCATCTCACCACCATACCAAGTGTTCAAGATCACTTGCTCTTTGGTTTTCAAGTTGAATACGGTCGCCGTTTCGGAGTTCAAACCTAATTCTTTGAAGTTTTCAACTTTAGCTTTAGCAGCGTTGAAAGAAACGAAATCCGGTTCCCCGTAATTTGCCAATTCTTCTTCCGTCGGACGGATGAACATATTCTTCACGAAGTGAGCCTGCCATGCAACTTCCATGATGAAACGAACTTTCAAACGGGTTCCTGCATTGGCCCCGCAGAAGGTGTCAACCACGTACAATTTTTTGCCGGACAATTGTTTCACGGCTTTGGCCTTCAAATCTGCCCATGCTTCTTCCGAGCAAGGTTTGTTGTCGTTCTTGTATTCGTCAGAAGTCCACCATACGGATTCCTCGCTGGCCTCGTTCTTTACAAAGAATTTATCTTTCGGTGAACGTCCGGTGTAGATTCCGGTCATTACGTTAATCGCGCCAAGTTCGGTCAAATATCCTTTTTCGTACCCTTCCAGTTTCGGGTCTGTCTCTGCCTTGTACAATTCTTCATATGAGGGATTGTGAAGGATCTCTTTCACATCCGTGATTCCATAAATACTTAAATCTAATTTTGCCATAGCAATAAATTTATGTTAGAAATTAATTAATTCTTTTTTTCTTTAATTCGGCGCAAAAATAGGAAACATTTTGATATAAAAGAATCAATTTCCCCTTTCTCGTGCCCCTTTATGTTTTATTAACACGTTCTTGTTTGCCTATTCTCTCAAGCATATACTTACACGGTCATATACCTTTTGTACGTTTATATCCGCGAACTTGTTACGATCTATGTTTAGAATGTAACTATCGGTAAATGGGGAGTTTAATTTGCGATCAATCCGGCTCCGACCGATGGCGGTTAGGGCCGTAATTTGGAGATAGGGCTGATCGGAATTTAAATATTCATTTACCATTTGTTCCACGTTTTCCCGTTTTGAAAGAACCAGAGTCCCGAAATACTCCGCGATCTCGAAGTTGTAACAGTGTTGTAACAATTGAGTAATTTTTTCTGTAATCAACTCTTGAATCGGGAATAAAAAACAGGCAACGATTTGTTCTTCTCGCTTCTTTGTTCCCCACAATAGTTGTGCCAATCTTAAATCGGGCTGGTATTGTCCGGCCAGGTTTTTAAGAGAGAGGTAACTTGCCCCAATCTGTCCCCGCGTGTCGGCTCCTATCCGCTCCATGCTGTCAAGACTTCTTCCGTTTTGTAACCGGAATATTCTTCGGCAGACTTCATTGAAGAGTTGCTCTGTTTTTTTATCTATCGGGAAAACTTCCATCACCTCGTCCTGTTTATTTAAAGTAAATGAAAATATCTGCACTTTTATACGCGGGCAAAAGTAGCTATAAAAAAATAAAATCGTGGCCTCGAACATTATGTTTTGTAGCATATTCAAACGTTTGTGTAGAAGATGATTACTTTAAATAATCTGAATCTGTTAAATATTTATTAAGATTTTGATAGAAACGTAATCTTTGGGGGGATATGACTAATTTCGCCTTTCTAAATACCAATAAAACAAATTTAAAGGAATAAATAATGATCAAATGTTTTTTATGGTTTGTGCCCTGCTTCTTCGTGTTGGCCGGGTTCGCGCAGAAAGCCAATTATAAGGAAGCCGAACGTTTTATGCGTGGCAACGCGGAGAAACTCGTGGGGTCCACGAAAGTAAGTCCTCACTTTTTGAAAGAAAGTGATAAGTTTTGGTATAGTTATAAAACGGGCGATGGTACCCGTTATTATTTCGTCGACCCGAAGGCCAAAGTACATCGGGAATTATTCGATCGCGAGTTCATGACAGCCGAGATCAGCAAGTACACCCACGGACCGGTGAATTACAAGGAATTACCCGTGCATGCATTGACTTTCAAGGAAGACGAGAAAACATTGAAGTTTGAGGTGGATACATTCCGTTTCGAGTATAATATTTATACGAATCGTCTGGTGAAAATCGATTCTGCCCGGAAGAAACCGAGTAAAACTCCCAGGAAATCGAACGGGCTGGTAGGGACGTATTCTCCGGATAGTACTTATATCGTTTACGCGAAAAGTCATAACCTCTACATGCTTTCCGTGAAAGATTCCGTGGAAACCCAGATCACGACGGATGGAGCGTTAAAATACTCTTATACTTATGATGATACGGATACAACGAGCCAACGGGTATCTGCCCGGGTGACTTGGTTCGAGAATTCGGAACGTTTTTACGTGCGCCGCTCGGACCGGAGGAAAATCAAAACACTTTATGTCGTTAATAATCTGAGTTCTCGTCCGACGTTGAACGAGTACGAATACGTGATGGCCGGAGATCAGGAGGTGCAACACGAGGAGTTGTTCCTGGTGGACACGGCCGATAAGAAATTGATCAAAGTGCCGGTTGAGAAATGGCCGGACCAGACATTGAGGTTGTTTACTCCCGGGAAAAAGGTCAACAGTCTTTATTTCTTGCGTAAAAAGAGAACTTGTGACGAGATCGATTTTTGTAAGGTAGATTTGAAAACGGGGGATGTAAAGGTGTTGATTAACGAGGTCAGCAAACCTTATTTCAATAATGATTTCTTCCATCTTTCTTTGTTGAACGAAGGGGAAGATATTATTTGGTGGTCGGAGAGAACGGGACACGGACATTTCTATCATTACGATGGCGAAGGGAATCTGAAGAATGCAATTACCTCGGGGGACTGGACAGCCGGAAAGATGATAAAAATAGACACCGTGGGACGCACCATTTATTTCGGGGCTTACGGGCAAAAGAAGGGGGCATGTCCCTACTATGCCCGGGTGAACAAAGCCCGGATCGACGGGAATGGTCAGGTGGAGATGCTGACTCCCGAACAGGCCACTCATGAGGCTTATTTCTCGAAGTCGGGACGTTATTTCGTGGATAATTATTCCCGGGCAGATTTGGAGCCACGGAGCGTGTTGCGGGACAACAAGGGGAAGGTGATCATGGAACTGGCATCACCCGATCTGACCCGGCTTTACGAGACGGGGTGGAAGATGCCGGAGCCTTTCACGGTGAAGGCTGCCGACGGGCACACGGATTTGTACGGCTTTATGTGGAAACCTTTTGATTTCGATTCAAGCCGGCATTATCCGATTATTTCATATGTTTACCCCGGACCGCAAACCGAGGCAATCCCGTTGGAGTTTTCCGTGACGGCAGCTTATAATGTCGGGCTGGCACAAGTCGGTTTCGTGGTGGTTACTTTCGGGCACCGGGGAGGAAGTCCGATGCGGGATAAATGGTATCACACGTTCGGGTATAATAATTTGCGGGATTACCCGTTGGCAGATGATAAATGTGGTATCGAACAGTTGGCTGATCGTTTTTCTTTTATCGATAAATCCAAGGTGGGTATTTTCGGGCATTCCGGTGGCGGCTTCATGTCTACCGCGGCTTTGTGTACTTATCCCGATTTCTACACGGCGGCTGTTTCGTCGGCGGGAAATCATGACAATAATATTTATAACCAGTGGTGGGGAGAGACTCATCACGGGGTTCAGGAGATTAAATCTTTCGAGAAGAAAACCGTGAAAGATTCCGTTACGGGTAAAGATACCACGATTTCCGTGGAGAAGATAAAGTTTGAAACGAGAATCCCGACAAATATTGAACTGGCAAAGAATTTGAAAGGGTATTTGATGCTGGTTACGGGTGATGTGGATAATAACGTGCATCCGGCGAATACCTTGCGCATGGCTGATGCTTTGTTGAAAGCGGGAAAGAATTTTGACTTGGTGATTTTACCGGGGCAATCTCACGGGTTTATGGGCATACAACAGGCTTTCTATCAACGGAAGATGTGGTTTCATTTCGCGAAACATTTGCTGGGGGATTATTCGTCCGATCAATTCCGGGAGATTGATGCTTATATGCGGTTGTGAGATGTTAACTCCTGCATGCAAGAAGGTATATTCACCATTCGTAATCCAATGGATAAGGGATTAACTTCCAAAACAAGCGCCAATTCATTTCGCCACGGAGACGTATCAGGGACGTTCACGAACGTCTTTGATACGTCTTTGATTCGAAAATGATACGTCTTTAATCCCTAAGAACATCGAATATGCCACGGAAGATAAACGTGTATTACCCGGGAAAAGTTTACTTTATATTTCGTTGTAAACTGGTATATAAGTACCTAAAAAATATTATTTTTGTCAGCGTGTGTAAAAGTGTAAGTAATAAATTAATAGTATGAGTGTGACAACAAAAAAGAAAGAGAAAGTAAAGTTTAGTAAAGCGTTTTGGGTTGCCAACACGGTAGAATTGTTAGAGCGTGCCGCTTATTATGGGGTATTTGTCGTGATCACGTTATATTTGAGTAACGTTTTGGGATTCACGGATATTCAAGCGGCCACTATCGCGGGAGTTTTTTCCGCTTGTTTGTATTTATTGCCGACATTTTCGGGTGCGCTTGCCGACAAGATCGGTTTTCGTAAGTCGATGTTATTGGCGTTTTCCTTGTTGTCGTTAGGTTATCTGGGATTGGGATTATTCCCGAATTTTCTGGCCTCGACGGGATTGGTTGAGTATGGTTACGTGACGAAGTTCACGGGATTGCAGGAAAGTGGTTATCGTTACGGGATTATCCCGATCATGATTCTGATTATCGTGGGGGGATCATTTATTAAGAGTGTGATCTCCGGTACGGTGGCCAAAGAGACGGACGAGAAAAGTCGGGCGAGGGGATTTGCTATTTTTTACGGGATGGTGAATATCGGTGCTTTCTCCGGGAAAGTGCTTGTAACCCCGTTGCGTGATGCCATGGGACACGAGGGAATGATCGTGTTGAATTATTTCTCCGCGGGAATGACTTTCCTTGCGCTGATCGCGATTTATTTGTTTTACAAGAGTGATAAACACGCCGGGGAAGGAAAAACTTTCGGGCAGATATGGACGGCGTTGGTGAAAGTTTGTACCAACGGACGGCTGATTGTTTTGATCTTGATTATTACCGGATTTTGGATGGTGCAACATCAATTGTATGCCACGATGCCGAAATACGTGACTCGTTTGGCGGGAGAGTCCAGTGCCATTGGTTGGTACGCTAACGTGAATCCGTTGGTGGTTGTGTTGACCGTGAATTTGATAACTTCGCTGATGCGTAAAAAGTCCGCCTTGTTCTCTATGACCTGCGGTATGTTCATTATGCCGATTTCGGCTTTGTGTATGGCCTCCGGGAATATGTTGGGCGGAGGTGAAATTCTTGGATTGCATCCGGTAGCCTTCATGATGATCGTGGGTATCGTGTTCCAGGGATTGGCTGAAGTGTTTATCTCTCCTCGTTTCTTGGAATATTTCTCTTTACAAGCGCCGAAGGGAGAAGAGGGAATGTATTTGGGTTTTAGTCATCTACACTCCTTCCTGTCATCCATTTTCGGGTTTGGTTTGTCCGGATTCTTGTTGAGTAAATATTGTCCGGCTCGCGAGTTATTTAGTAACGAGGCCGATTGGATGGCTGCTTCAGCACACGCGCATTATATTTGGTATTACTTTGCGGCAATCGCTTTGGTATCAGCCGTGGCTTTGATTATTTACGGGAAAGTGGTACGTCGGTTGGATGCGAAGAAGGCGTAAATATTATTAAACCTCTTGTTATTCTTAAAAGTTATTGCGTAATTTGTGTAACATAAAAAAGTGCTACACAAATTACGCAATAATTATCTTGTTCGTAATGAGGAATATTCAAGGATTAATGCTCTTGTCGTAGCTTTCGGTTTTGTAAAAAATTTCAAATTCTTTGTTAGTTTTGTGGGAACGATAAAAAAATATGAGGACGATTATAGATTTATTTGAAAGAAGTTGCGAAAAGTTTCCGAATAACCCGTATTTATGGGAAAAGAAAAAGGGGAGGTTTGCGGCTACATCATATATAGAGGTAAAGCGAGAGGTTTTGAACTTCGCGAGTGCATTATGTCAACTGGGGATGAACAGGGGTGATCGGGTTGCATTGTTAAGTGAAGGATGTAATGATTGGGTATATTCAGAGTTAGGAATGCTATATGCCGGAGGCGTGAACGTGCCGCTATCTATTAAGTTGACGGATAACGAGATCGTTTTTCGGGTGGAACATTCTCAAGCTCGTTTTTTGATCGTGTCTGCAAACTTTTTGAGTCGTGTTCGAGGAATTGAAGGGCGCATGGGAGGGGTGGAAAAGATTATCGTACTACATTCAGATATAAATGAAGGGAAATACGTGTCATTTGAGCAGTTGCAACGAGAAGGGGAAAGTTGGCGGGGAGAACATGAGAAGTTGTTAAATGCTCGAATTCATGCCGTGACGGAGGATGACCTGGTAAACATTTCTTATACTTCGGGGACGACGGCAGAGCCCAAAGGGATCATGTTGTCCCACCGGAATTACGTGACGAACGTATTGCAATCAGATTCCTTGATACAAATCCCGGCATATTACCGGATATTGTTGTTTTTGCCATGGGATCATAGTTTTGCCCACACGGTGGGGCTTTACTCCTTCATGTATAACGGGGCCTCGTTGGCTTCTGTCGATTACGGGCAATCGGGAATGGAGTATTTGCGTAATATCCCGGTGAATTTACAGGAGGTGAAACCTCATATATTATTGAGCGTTCCAGCCTTGGCGAAGAATTTCCGAAAGAATATAGAGGCGGGAATCAAAGCGAAAGGACGCTTTACGGATAAATTTTATCAATTGGGATTGAAGATGGCTTATTCGTATAATGGTTTCGGGGATGATCGTGGAAGGGGATGGAAGGTGTTACTGAAGCCTTTGGTGAAGTTATGGGATACCCTCTTGTTCTCGAAACTTCGGAAACAGGTGTTTGGCGGGAATCTTCGTTTCTTCGTGGGCGGAGGTGCTTTGCTGGATATTGAATTGCAGCGATATTACGCGGCTCTAGGCATTCCGATGTTTCAGGGATATGGATTATCGGAGGCTTCTCCCGTAATCAGTTCTAACACGCCCGCTCGTTATCGTTTCGGCTCTTCGGGGATATTGGTAAAACCGATGGATTTGAAAGTTTGTGACGAGGAGGGGCGGGAATTACCTCAAGGACAAAAAGGAGAGTTGTGGATAAGAGGAGGAAACGTGATGGCCGGTTACTGGCGAAACGAGAAAAGTACGGCCGAGACGATCGTGGACGGTTGGCTGCATACCGGTGATTTGGGATATCTGCATCCTGATGGCTGGTTGTACGTGTTGGGACGTTTCAAGTCCTTGTTGATCGCGAATGACGGGGAGAAATACAGCCCGGAAGGGATCGAGGAAACTATTGCCGAACAATCGAAATATATAGATTCCTGTATATTGTATAATAATCAATCCCCGTACACGGTCGGGTTGATTGTCCCGAATAAGATGGCCTTGCGGGAGTATATGGAGAAACAGAATATTGAACCGGACTCCATGGATGCTTACCGGGTAATGTTGAAAAAGATCCAGGGTGAGCTGATGGCCTACCGGGTAGGAGGGAAACACGCTCATTTATTTCCAGAAAGGTGGTTGCCTGCAGTCGTGGCCGTGTTGCCGGAGGTGTTGAGTGAACAGAACGGCATGATAAATTCGACCATGAAAGTGGTAAGAGCTAAAGTTTATGACCGATTTAAAGAAGAAATCGATTATCTTTACACCCCGGAAGGGAAAGAGATTACGAATAAACGTAATATTCAGAATTTAAAGCAATTAATGTCCTAAATTGGAAGTCTGGAAGTGTCGTCATTTTCAATTTTCAATTTTCAATTTTCAATTATTATGAAGCGTCGATCTACAAAGCAGGTTAAGGTTGGAGAAATATATATTGGGTCGGAGTACCCGGTCTTGGTACAATCCATGTTAAATACCGATACGATGAACACGGAGGCTTGCGTGGAACAAGCTATACGGATTATCGAGGCGGGAGGAAAGTTGGTGAGGATTACGGCTCCCGGGGTGAAGGAAGCCAAGAATCTGGAAAACATTCACGCGGAGTTACGTCGGAGAGGTTACACGACCCCGCTTTCTGCGGATATTCATTTTAACCCGGAGGCGGCGATTGAGGCTGCCAAACATGTGGAGAAGGTGCGTATCAATCCGGGAAATTTCGTGGATAAACGGGCTACTTTTAAGACTCTGACTTACACGGACGAGGAATATGCCGCGGAGTTAGAGCGTTTGCGTGAAAAGTTCACGGCATTTCTGGACGTGTGCCGAGAATACGGGACGGCGGTACGGATAGGTACAAATCATGGTTCCTTGTCTGACCGGATTATGAGTCGTTACGGGAATACACCTGCCGGGATGGTGGAGGCAACCATGGAATACCTGCGGGTGTGCCGGGATGAGAAATTTGATGATGTCGTGATTTCCTTGAAATCGAGTGATTGTCGGGTGATGGTTGAGGCGGTACGTTTGCTTGTGAAAGAAATGGAGAAAGAGGGAATGAATTACCCGTTGCACCTGGGTGTGACGGAAGCCGGGGAAGGAGAGGACGGAAGAGTCCGGTCGGCCGTGGGTATCGGTACGTTATTGAACGAGGGATTAGGCGATACGATCCGGGTGTCCTTGACGGAAGAGCCGGAACAGGAGATTCCCGTGGCAAATCTTTTAAATGAGATCTGTTGTTTGCAGGATGTGAAGGCTGAACCGAGGCACTTGGAAGGGCATTGTTCTCATCCCGTGATTGTTGCGGATATATCTAAGGTGGAATGTCTTGACGAGGCAGTAATGGCCGGGTTGGATTTTCACGTGGCGACGGAGAATGATCCCGTGTATGGTGATATGCTGCAAGGAGGAATGCGGGCTCCGGAGATGATCTATACTGAAGCCTTGGGACCGGAGTTGACGAAATTACCGGATTCGGTGACCGTGGTGGTTCCTTTTGATAGCTTGGATATTGCCCACGTGTATAACCGTAAGGCGGTTGCCTTGATGGATGCCAAAGATTTCGTTCGTCTATCGAAAACCGTGGAGGGAGACTGTATTCTCGTGGAGATACATGATGGAGAAATGATAGATGCTGATCTTGCTAGAAAGTTGGAACAGGAGAAAAATGCGATCGTGGTGTTGAATCCTGATGTTCCCTCCTGTACCTTGTTCCGTTTGTACTTGGGAGAGTTGGAACGTTTGGGGATAATGAATCGGGTAATTGTACGAGCCGTGCTGAATGAACCGGATGTCAACAGGTTGAGTTTGTGGATGGCTGCTCATTTGGGAGGTTTATTTCTTGACAGGTTGGTTTATGGTTTGTGGTTGTCATGTCCCGACATCCCGGATAGGTTCTACGGGGTACATTTGAGCCAGGATATATTGCAATCGGCAGGAGTGCGTCGATATAAAACGGAATTTATCAGTTGTCCCGGATGTGGGCGGACATTATATAATTTGCAGGAGTCCGTGGCGAGAGTGAAGAAGACGTTTGCTCATCTAAGCCGTTTGAAGATTGCCGTGATGGGTTGTATCGTGAACGGACCCGGTGAAATGGGGGATGCGGATTATGGTTACGTGGGTGCCGGAAACGGGAAAGTGAATCTGTTCCGGGGGAAAGAAATGGTACGTGTGGCTGTACCGGAGGAAGAAGCCATTGAGGCGTTGAAACAATTAATAAAAGAGAACGGAGATTGGAATGAATAATACAAGAGATACCGCACCTTTAGTTTTAGGTACAGAGAAGATCGGGAAATTATTGATGCGATACGCTATCCCGGCAATTATTGCCATGACGGCATCTTCACTTTACAACATGGTGGATAGTATATTTATCGGCCATGGAGTAGGACCATTGGCCATTGCGGGGTTGGCGATTACATTCCCGTTTATGAATCTGGCGGCGGCTTTCGGGTCATTGGTGGGAGTGGGTGCCTCGACGTTGGTGGCGATCAAACTGGGACAAAAAGATAAGGATGGAGCTGTTCACGTTTTGGGGAACGTGGTCATGTTGAACGGGATCATCGGGTTGATATTTATGACCGTGGCATTACTGTTTCTTGATCCGATACTGCTCTTTTTCGGGGCGAGCCCGGATACATTACCTTATGCAAGGGAATATATGCAGGTGATTTTGGCGGGGAATCTTATCACGCACATATACATGGGATTGAACGAAGTACTGAGAGCTTCGGGGTATCCGCAAAAAGCCATGGCGGCAACGTTGACGGCTGTCATCGTGAACTGCGGATTGGATGCCTTGTTTATCATGGGATTTGGTTGGGGAATCCGGGGAGCGGCGTTGGCAACCATTGCGGCACAGATTATCGCTTTGGGATTTGAGTTACACCACTTTTCCAGAGAAAAGAGTTTTCTGCATTTCCAGAAAGGAATATTCGGACTGAAACGTCAAATCGTGACGGGAATGCTGGCTATCGGGTTATCACCGTTTTTGATGAATTTGTGCGCCTGTTTTGTCGTGATCTTGATTAATAAGAGTTTGAAAACGTATGGAGGCGATTTGGCTATCGGGGCGTACGGTATTGTGAACCGGATCATCTTTTTGTTTATCATGATTGTGATGGGCTTTAACCAGGGTATGCAACCCATCGCGGGGTATAATTTCGGAGCCCGGCTGTTTGATCGTTTGATTCAGGTATTGAAATATACCATTTTTTGCGGGGTGACGGTTACTACTATCGGTTTCCTGGCGGGGCAGATCTTTCCCCGGTCATTGATTTATCTTTTCACATCGGATGAAACATTAACAGATATAGCGGTGGAAGGTTTGCGAATCGTGTTGATCTTCTTCCCGGTTGTCGGTTTCCAGATGGTAACGTCCAGTTTCTTCCAATCCATCGGGATGGCGAAGAAGGCAATCTTTTTATCGTTGACTCGGCAATTGCTATTCCTGATCCCATCGTTATTGATATTCCCTTCCATTTGGGGTACGATTGGGGTTTGGATGAGTATGCCGGTTGCGGATGCCATCGCAACGGTCGTGGCCGCCTGTATGTTGAGATGGCAACTGAAACATCTGAAAGTGTGAAGAAATTTATATCGTAGCGGGCTACAGGTTCGAAAAAAATCGATAGCTTTGTAGGAGAATAGGTTTAAAAGATCAAAATATGGATAATAAATTTGTGATTACAATAGGTCGCCAGTTTGGAAGTTGTGGTAAAGAAATCGGACATGAATTGGCAAAACGTTTCGGGATTGCATTCTATGACAAGGAATTGATTGCTCTCGCTTCGAAAGAAAGCGGTTTGTGTCAGGAGTTTTTCGAGAAAGCAGATGAAAAGAATTCCGGAAATTTGTTACAGGCTTTTGCTGCCGGATTTACCTTCGGACCTTTCCAGTACAATGATTTTCTTTCTAATGATAAGCTTTTTCAGATCCAGTCGGACGTGATTCGTAAGGTGGCAGGCGAACATTCCTGCGTGATCGTGGGGCGTTGTGCCGATTACATCTTGCGTGACAATAAACGTTGCATCAATGTATTTGTTCATGCGGGTATGGAAGAACGTGTGAAGACCGTGATGAATCGTCAGCATATATCGGAGCAGGAAGCTCGGGAGTTGATTCGTAAGATGGATAAAACCCGTCCGAATTATTATAATTTCTACTCGGACAAAGAGTGGGGCGTGGCATCATCTTACCACTTGTCTGTGGATTCGGGTCTATTGGGAGTACACAAAACGGTGGATTTCATCCAGAAGTTCGTGGAAGAAGCATTGAAAGACAAGTGATTTACGATTTATGATTTATGATTGAAAAAGGTCAATCATAAATCATAAATTCTTAGAAGAGTTCCGGTACTTTTTTTGCATTACCAAAACCGGTAATTTGATCTGTGGGCATACAAGTTAAATCAGTCTCTATATTTACCTTAATATTCGTTTCTTCTGTAATCATTGCGGTGATCTTTGCAGAGGCATAGAGCGGTGAATGTAAAAAAATGATCATATTTTAAAAAAAGTCGCATTTGCCTCACCCCTTATGCCTCATTTTTGTGCTTTAAGGGGAAAAATGGCACTAATGATTGGATAATGGTTGTAGAAAAAATTCAAATAGAAACCTCAGAAATAGATTTGAAAGATGCTCAAATTTTCAAGGCTATTTTTAATATGTTCTATCCCCGGGCTTACGCGTTCACGCTAAAGTTACTCCGGGATGAGGTGGTTAGTGCGGATATTACACAAGAAGCTTTCCTTTATATGTGGGAAAAAGCGTATCGTTTCCCGGATTTAATATCGTTTAAATCTTATTTGTATAGTTGTTTGAAGAATAAAACGTTGAACTATATCCGGGATCATCGGGTGGAACGAAACATGAAAGAGTTGGAAGATGTTTTCGTGGATGACGTTTCGATCGATCATTTGGTTATTGAGCATGAGCTAAAAGCCAGAATACTGGAAGAGATCAATAAGTTGTCGGATGTGAAGCGGGAGATTATGCTGTTGCGCATGAAAGGATATAGCTATGACGAGATATCGGAGGAATTATCTTTGAGTATTAATACGATAAAGACACATAAAAAACAGGCATATAAAGATTTAAAGATCCATTTGTCGGATTATAAACAATGCCTTTTGGTATTGGTATCGTTGTTTGTAGCATGTTTTTGTAATTGATAAAAAGTATATTCATGAAAAGAATGCGAAAGGATATAGAAATTAGTGATTTGATTTACAAATTTCTTCGAGGCGAAACCTCAAAAAGCGAGGATGAGTTATTGGAGGCGTGGTGTTTGGAGCCGAGGAACCGGAAATTATTCATGGAACTTCGGGATGCGAATCATCTTTACGAGGGGGTAACGGATATGTGTAATGTGGATACAAGTATACCTTTTGAAAACGTGAATGCCCAAATTCGGAAAAAGAAACGTGTACATTTGATGAAGTATGTTGCGGGTGTCGCAGCCGTATTGATGGTAGGCATGGTATTTGTTTTTTTTATGGAAGAGGAGAAAAATGAGCCGGTAAGACAAGTGCTACTTTCTTCTGTTTCAAAAGGAAAAACGGAGTCTTTTGCAACGTTAGTGACAACATCGGGAAAGGTGGTTTACTTGGAGGATTCAGTAAAGCAAGAGTCTTTAAAGGAGAGAAATAAAGAAACATTGAAACCGATCGAAAATGAATCAGACCCGCAAGTTATTCCGACACAGGAAGTAGAGTATAACGTGTTGACAACTTCGAAACAGGGAAATATAAAAATTGTATTGTATGATGGCAGTCTTGTGTGGTTGAATGCCGGAAGTGAATTGCGTTACCCGAATACATTTGTGGAAAATCAGCGGGTGGTGTACTTGAAAGGAGAAGCTTATTTTGATGTGACAAAGGATCGTTCTCATCCTTTTATCGTGAAAACGATCTCTTCGGAAATCAGTGTGTTAGGAACAAGTTTTAACGTGAATGCCCGAGAAAACTCATGTGTTACAACCTTGGTGGAAGGGCGTGTGCGAATGAAACACGGGATAAAGGATAGTGTGGAGTTGCGTGCGGGACAACAGGCTTGGGTTGCTGGAACGGAGAAAATCCGAGTTCAGGAGGTTGATACAAGATATTATACAAGTTGGATGAACAATATGTTCGCCTTTCGGGAAACCTCCTTACGGGAGATTGCTACGGTGTTAGAAGACTGGTACGAGTGTAAATGTCGTTTTGAGAGTGCCGCATTGGAAAATATTCCATATACGACGATGGTGGAAAGGTATCCTGATGTGGATAGTGTGCTACAGATATTGGCGGGAACAGGTGATTTCCGGTACACGAGAATTGGTGATATAATCATTATAAAAGAAAAATAGGCAAAGAGCCTTCACTCCCTTTACCTATTTCTTACTCATTAATTGTAATAATTAAAAGCAAATTTATGAAGAAAAAACCGATTTGTTACACTTTCAGAGAGTGTATTTTTAGAAATGCCGGGTTTTTTAAGCGATTCCTGGGTTTGTTATCTTTGCTTGTTATTGGCAATATCGGAATTGTCATGGCACAAGAGGTTCCAAAATTTACCGTAAATTTTAAAAATGCCTCGTTGGTAGAGGTTTTTGATTATTTCGGGGGAAAAAGTGATTACAAGTTCACGTACAACAGCGAAAGCGTGAAAGGGGAAAGTAAAAAGATTTCTGAAACTTTTAAAAACGCCACTTTGCAACAGATTCTTACGAAGTGTTTGGAGGATACCCGTTTCAGTTTTGAGATTGTGGGAAAGAATGTGGTGATTTCTTTGAAAAAACAACCCGATGTGAAGTTGATAGAGATTTCCGGTAAAGTCGTGGATGAAAACGGAAATTCTGTTCCGGGAGCCACGGTGCTTATCCAAGGAACCTCTCAGGGGGTTGTTACCAATATTGAGGGACAATATCGGATTAACGTGCGGCCTACCGATATTTTGCGGGTGTCTTTTATTGGTTATAAGACAGAGATCGTAGAATTGAAAGGACGAACAAAAGTCAATGTACGATTGACCCCGGATCAGCAAAAATTGGATGAGGTACAGGTCGTTGCATTCGGTACGCAGAAAAAGGAGAGCGTTGTTTCGGCTATAACCACGATTCGTCCGATGGACTTGAAATCATCCAGTAGTGACTTGACCACAAGTTTGACCGGAAAAATTGCCGGTATTATTGGTTGGCAAACGGGAGGTGCTCCTGGTGCGTTGACAGAAGAAGAGATGAATACAAAGTTTTACATCCGAGGTATCAGTTCTTCTAATGGAGCGTCCGAACCGTTGATTTTGATCGACGGGGTAGAATCTTCCCGTTTGGACTTGGCTCGTATGGTTCCAGAGGATATTGAAAGTTTCTCCGTGTTGAAGGATGCTTCCGCTACGGCGATGTATGGAGCCCGGGGGGCGAATGGAGTTATTTTGGTGACCACAAAAAAAGGTGAGGCGGGAAGCGTGTACACCTCTGTGCGTTACGAAGCGGTGGCTTCTATGCCAACGAAAGAGATCGAGGTGGTAGATCCGAAAACTTATATGCGCATGTATAATGAAGCCTTGTTGACGCGTAATCCGAATGCTACTCCTGCTTATTCCTTGACAAAAATTGAGCGCACCGGTGACCCGAGGTATCCCTCCTACGTGTACCCTGCGAATGACTGGTATGATATTTTGTTTAAAGATTACTCTGTAAACCACCGCGTGGGAGTGAATGTTCGCGGAGGTTCGGAATTGATGCAATATTATGCATCCGTGAATTACACGAATGATCAAGGTATGTTGAAAACGGACAGGTTAAACCAGTTTGATGTTAATATTAAGAATTCCACTCTTTCCTCGCGTATTAATTTGAATGTGGATCTGAATAGTGCTATTCGTTTATTAGTCAACACGTCTTTTTCTATAGATAAATACCATGGCCCTTTGGCAGAAACATCGGAAGCTTATGCCTTGGCTTTTAATGCATCTCCGGTAGATTTCGCACCGACTTATCCGGGAGATAAGCAATATGGTTGGCCTCATTTGCGTTTTGGAAATATTCCCGGGGGACCTGATTCCGGAGTAAAAAATCCTTATGCAAGCTTGCAGGCCGGCTATAAAGAAAGAGGGCGTTATTCCGTGACAACTCGTGCCGAGTATATTCATAATTTATCTTCTTTGGTGAAAGGTTTGGAACTTCGAGCTTCCGTGTCGCTTTCGAAAACGGGATATGATATGAATGCTTTTTCGACCCAGCCTTTCTATTATTGGTTAAACACGGAAAATGGTGGTTATGATTTTGAAACGGGTGAACATACGTTGACTTTGGTGAAAAGCGGCCGTCGAACATTACAGCAACCCATGTCGGGAGGAACGGCAGCTTCATCCACGACACAATGGGTATATGAAGGACGATTGCTTCATACGGCAGCTTGGGGGGGAGCGGATGCAACTCTCCATCAGACTTCATTGACAGCAGTATTTCAAGCTCAACAAGCTAATTCTGCTCCGAGTAGAGAGTTGTTTAACAGTTTTGAACAACGTAACTTAAGTTTCTCCATGCGGGGTAGTTATGGATTCTTGGATCGCTATTTTGTAGAAGCTAGTTTTGGTTACAACGGTTCGGAACGTTTCACGAAAAATAATCGTATGGGATTCTTTCCTGCCGTGGGTGGAGCTTGGTTAATCTCCAAAGAGAATTTTATGCAGAACATTTCTAGCCGGATCTCTTTCTTGAAATTGAGAGCATCATGGGGAAAGGTTGGTAACGACGGTATCATTAAAGATCCTCGTTTTGTATATATGCCGGAGATTGTAACGACAGGTTTTAAATCATTCGTGTATCCTGATGCAGGAATTGATGATCCTTTCCATCGTAAGGAGGTGAAAAATTATGGGGACCCGGACGTGAAATGGGAAGTTTCGGAACAAATTAACCTTGGTTTGGAAACCCGTTTGTTTAAAGACATTTTGGAGATCAACGCTGATTTTTATCAAGAGATTCGTCACAATATTATTGAAAGTCGTACCGTGCTCCCCGCCAATATGGGGGTTGAAGTGGCTCCATTGGATAACATGGGTAAAGTTCGCTCCCGGGGAGTTGATTTGTCGGCTAAGGTTCAACATGCTTTTTCCAAAGATTTTTGGGTAATCTTTAATGGAACGTTTACTTACAGCAAGGCTATTTATAAGGAATTGGAGGAAGCTTTTGATAAACCTCGTTGGCAATGGAAAACAGGTCATGAACTTTCACAAGAGGTGGGTTATATAGCCGAAGGTCTTTTCCGCGATCAGGCCGAAATAGATAATTCTCCTCAGGCCAAAACAACGTCTATGCCCGGAGATATTCGCTATCGTGATGTGAATGGAGATGGAGTGATCGATATCGAGGATGCCGTGCATATTGGTTTCCCGACAACACCGCGTTTCGTGTACGGGTTCAGTGGTTTTATCAACTACAAAAATTGGGAATTTAATTTTGCATTCCAAGGATCAGGTCAACGCGGTTTCTTTACTCGACCGGACGCTTTGTCTCCATTTGTTGGTAATCATGCTATGTTGAAAGCTATTTATGATAGCCACTGGACTGAAAATACTACAGATAACCATCCTTTCTGGCCGCGTCTTTCTACTCAGAGTATTACGGTTAATAACCCTCAAGAGGATTGGTATAATCAAAACAATACAGAGGTTCGTAAGTCTACCTATTTCATGCAAGAATGTACTTTTTTACGGTGTACGTCACTGGAATTGGCTTACAATTTGCCACGTACCCTATGCCAGAAATTGCGAATGCAAAACGTGAAATTCTTTACACGAGCTAATAATCCTTTTATGATTACTAATTTCAAATTATGGGACGTAGAATTAGGCGAATACGGGTTTAACTATCCGATACAGAAAACCTACGCAATAGGAATAAATGTCAGTTTCTAATTTAAAATCAATATAAAATGAAACGTTTATTATTCTTTTTTATAATATCATTCTTTCTGCTCTCCGCTTGTGATAATTGGCTGGATGTTGTGCCGGAAGAAGACTTAACGACGATTGATACAGATTTTGAAACTCGGGATGAAGCTGAAACATGGCTTCGGAGTTGTTATGTGTTTTTGCAGGAACCATTTGGTTTTTCAACAAATATTGCTTTTACGGGAGCTGACGAGGTCGTGGGCGATGATTATGCACGTAATTTGGGATATATTGACGGACTTGCCATTGGTGCCGGCTTACAAAATGTGTTGAATCCTTATGGAGATATTTGGTTGAGAAAAGGTAGTTATGAAGGGACTCCGGCAAGGTCCGATTTTTATACGGCTATCGCGACATGTAATATATTTATTGATAAAATAGACCAAGTGTATAACATGGAAGAGATAGAGAAACGTGAATGGAAAGCTGAGGTTAAAGCAGTGAAAGCGTATTACTATTTTGAGTTGGTTCGTCATTACGGTCCCATCATTTTAGTACCTGAAAATATAGATCGGAATGTTCCGGTTGAAGAGATGAAGGTGCCGCGGAGTCACGTGGATACTTGTTTTAAGGCGATTGTACGTTTGTGTGATGAAGCGGCTGAAGTGCTTCCTATATTCAATGATAAAAGTACAGAACGTCGTTGCTATTTCAACAAAGAGGCTGCATTGGCTCTTAAAGCCAGAGCGTTGGCTTATCAAGCATCCCCACTTTTTAATGGAAATCCTGATTATACGAATTTTGTAAATAAAAATGGAGAACCACTCTTTAGTACTACAGTGGACAAGGAAAAATGGCGGCTTGCCGCTGAGGCTGCTGAGGTTGTTATAGAACTTTGTAAAGAAAGTGGGAAAAAATTAGTGGATAATCAGACGGCAGTTACACCCCTACAAACTCACATGGCTAATATAGAGGCTTCTGTGCAAACATTCAATTACACTAGCGATGAGGCTTTGTTGATGATAAAAACTGCTCCGTATGATTATGACATGTCATGGCAATATTATATACCTAGCGTGAAAAATGATCCGAACAAGAACTTGCCTGGAACCTGTTTAAGCCCGAGCATGAAGA
The DNA here is from genome assembly GCF_003991565.1 of Butyricimonas faecalis. Taxonomy (NCBI): domain Bacteria; kingdom Pseudomonadati; phylum Bacteroidota; class Bacteroidia; order Bacteroidales; family Odoribacteraceae; genus Butyricimonas; species Butyricimonas faecalis. The sequence goes on from NZ_CP032819.1 coordinate 3,983,430, forward strand.
TGGTCGAAATGTTCTACACGGAGAACGGTTTACCTATCAGCCAGGATCCGGCTTGGATCGGGAGTGGTAATCCTTACAATCTGGGAGAGGAAACCGATCCGAAATATACTGATGTGGTGATGTTGGGGAAGACAATCCCGAATTTACATCGTCGTCGTGAACCTCGTTTTTATGCGAGTATCGCGAGCGATCGTACCTATTGGCGATTGGGACGTACCACATCTAGTCTTCAAGAAGTGGTCGCCTATCAAGGAGAAAACTTCGGATTACAAGCTAAAAGAATTACTTCAACGATACCTCAGAATTTGACCGGATATTGGGTGAAGAAGTGGAGTTGTTCCAAAGTGGAGCTTTACACGTATTCGAGTGGTTTAAAAGGTATGGGTACAGCTCCTTATCCGGTGATTCGTTTGGCAGAGATGTATTTGATCGCTGCAGAAGCTTGGAATGAGTATGGCGGCAATAATGCAAAAGTATATAAAAACCTCAATGTAATACGTAAGCGGGCTGGAATTCCTGATGTGGAGGTATCTTGGAAAAATGCGAAAGACAAAAGTAAGGTTACTGAACAAAATGGATTACGGGAGATCATTCAACAGGAATGGAATGTTGAATTTGCCTTCGAAGGTATGCGCTTTTGGAATTTACGTCGTTGGAAAACCGCTAATATCGAGTTGAATGAAAAATTGTATGGATGGAATGTGGCCGGTAATCGGGCAGAAACTTTTTATAATAATGGTAAAGGACCTGTAATTGTTTATTCAGGTAATACTTTCGTGGCTCCGCGTGATTATTTCTGGCCAATTCGGAGTGAAGAAGCAATAACCTCCGGTTGCGTGCAAAATCCGGGATGGTAAAAACAAATGACAGTTAATAATTAAATAATATGATTTATGAAATACAGCATATTTTTATGGATATTCCTGCTAGGTTGTTTGTCGGCTTGTAAAGACGATGACAATGAGGGATTCGACGTGCCTGTCGAATTCACGGCTCTTAGTTTCGATGCGGTGCCGGGTGGAGCTGTAATGCGATATAAATTGCCTGATAATGAGGATATTTTCGGCGTGCGCGTACGTTACACGGATGCTTTTGGAGAACAGCTATATAAGGACGGTTCGTATCTTAGTGATACACTATTGTTAAGTGGATTCACGGAAGCGCGTGCAGATGTTCCGGTACAGATTTCTTTCTTTAATAGTAACTTGAAGGAGTCGGGAATGATAGAAAAGACATTTAGTACGAAAGCTGCTGCAACCGTGGCCCTTTTCGATAATTTGACGGTAAATCCTTTTTGGGGAGGTTTCAACGTTACCTACTTTTCTCCGGAAATTGTGAGTGGTATGATCCATGTGTTTTACGTGGGGACCAATCCTTTAACACATGAACAGGATTCTATATTGATGGGAAGTTATCCTATCTCAGAGGGGGGAGATACGCTTAATTTTGAGATGCAACAGTCGATGGACCTCGTTGACGTGGTGGTGCGGACGGATGATTATGCGGGGCATCGTGTGAAGCTGCAAGTGTATGAGAAGATTCCGCGTTTAAGGATGACAACCTTGTCTTCTACCGATTTTGATTTTGATTTTACGGGAAATATTTTAGAAGACGAGACGTATGAATTTGGCAAAAAATATCTTTTTGACGGTAAAAAGAAAGGGGATGATCGTCGTAAAAATATCATGAATGGAGAGCGATACAAATACTCAACTTTTGTGGCCGGACCTCAGGCTTTTAATGAACGCTTTATTGTGGATTTACGTTCACCTCAAATTCCGGCAGCTATAAATCTTTATGCGTTTTTAAAATTTAACGGTTATTATCCTTATCGAGTTTCAGCACATCCTTTCCCGAGTGAAGTGTGGAGTGGTTATTATACATCGAGGTTGCCTAGTAAGGTAAATGTTTATGGAACAAATGACCCTAATCCTCGAAATGTTGATTTGTCCTCTTGTGCAATTTTGTGTAAATTTAAGGACACACCTACTTTCGAAACAGGTTTCCGTGAATCTTGGTGTGCCTATTCGGATTGTGCGTATGGGCGTGGAGATGTGGAATACCAAGATGTTACGGATGATGTGTTTAATGCTGCAGATCCGATTGTCCTGAATTTGTTATGTAATTATACGGGTACGGCTTACCGTTATTTGATTTTTGTAGTAGAGGATACATACGATAGTTTGCGTTGGAGTGGACAGGAAGAAAATCCCTTGGAGTATGTTACGTTTGATGAATTGGAAGTATGTGTAAAAGCAGAGTAAACGAAGAATCAATAAAATTATGGAAAGAAAATTATATTATATTGCATGGTTGTTTGCGGCGCTTTTTGTGATAGGCTGTGAGGACCTCGAAGATACATATGATGAATACGCTGGTGATGGCATGATCCGTTACGTTGGAAAATGTTCAAACGTAGAGGTGCAGCCGGGATGGGAACGGTTACGGGTAAGTTGGAAAAATAATCTTGATGCAACTATTAAAAGAGTGAAAATCTCTTGGCAATCGGAAGAGGACAGCGAACCGTTCGTGCGTTATATTGATCGGCAGGCAAACGAAAATAATGCCGGTTTGATGGACACGATTTATATTGAAAATCTGAAAGACGTTGTTTACACGGTAAGAGTTAGTAGTCTTTCTGCCGATAGTACGGAGTCGTTAGTGGAAGAAAAGTACGGTCGCCCTTACTCTGAAAGTCACGAGGATTTACGATCCTTTACTCGTGGAATTATAAATTTTTATAAATTAGGAGATAAGTTGGCTGTTTGCCTGGATGAAAGCAATGAAAATTTGAAGGAACTTATCCTAACTTATCGAGATACGAGAGGGAATGTGCAAGAATGGGATATAAAAGATCACATGGACGATTCGCTTGGCATGAGAAGTTGGACGGGAATTGTTCCGATTTGTCGTGATTATATGTTCTTGTTGCCGGAGGAAGAAGGCGTGGGCATTGACTTTAGTCAAGCGCTCACGATAAAACGACGGGGATTACTTGCCGGTTGTATAGACGAAATCAAGTTTACAGATGAGGTCTTGGATTTGAATGAAAGAGTATGGTCAACGGCATTCTCTCAATTGATGCTAAAAAATTACGGAACGAATTGGGAAAATGAAGTTGATCGGATCGAGACGCTTGAGTTAGACTATAACATGCCCGTGTTTCAGGATTTGATGTATTTCCCGAATCTTAAAAAGGTCATCCTTGGTAAAAATCGTTATATGGCAGGAACGTACGCGACCTCTCATGCGAGTACTACGGATGAATATGTGGGGTTAACTACATTACAATTTTTGATGGATACTCGAGAGGGATTTACGGTAGAGCGCTATAATAAACATTATTTCGGGATGGATAACATGTTTTATATGGATTATATTGCATTTTATCAAATGTTGGGAAAATTGAAGCGTAATTTTTCTTTAACCGAAATGGGAGCATCGAATCTGGATAACGCTCCTTCTGTTACCCCGCTTAACACGGAGGGATGGGTAGTAACTTGTTCCGATACGGTTTACAATGGGTACAAGGCAAAGGGAGCGGCATGGTTGCTTGATGATGATGCCAACACGTATTTCGAACCGGGCCAAACGTTAGGAGCTTCGGTAATCGAGGTTACTTTCGATATGAAGAGTGAACAAGTCGTGCATGGTTTTAAAGTCATGCAATATACGCGTAACGACGAAGGAGACCAGGATTATTTGTTGTCGTCTATAAAGATAGAATTCTCTAATGATGGTTATATATGGAAATTGGCTACCAATGAGGATGGGGCGATTACGATAGGTAATGCTCCCGGTGAGGTAACTTATATTAATATTCCTGAAAGCAAACAGGAGGCAGTACGTTATGTGCGCTTGTCAATGGGTAACCAGCAGGTAGGTACGGTCAGCAATTCTGCGTTGTGCAATTTGCGTCTAGGTAGTTGCATGCCTTATTAGTTGGTGAATTAAGTTTATAGAACCCGACGGGTTCTATAAACTTAAATTTTTACAATAATACTTGATAGACAGTTCGGTATAGATAACCGGGTAAAAGGAGCATGGGATTAAAAATAAAAAATGACATTAATGAAACAGATAGTAATTGCATTTTTGATAATATTGGGATTGAGTCCGGCGATTTTGGCACAAGAGGGATTTAAAATCACGGGACGATTAGGAGGCTCGTTAGGAGGAAATCTTGTGTTGGTGGGTAGTAGTTCGGAAGGGGCTGTAAAACTGGGAGAAACAACAATGATAGATGGAAACTTCGAGTTCTCTGGTAGTGTGGAGGGAGTGATGCCCGCTTATATATTGACAGAGGAACAGCAACCGATAGCGACGGTTATGTTGGAAAATCTGGAATACACCTTGGTGGCAGGAGAATCTGGGATTGAGGTGTTGGGTGGCGGTGAGTCACAAAAAATCTGGAACGAATTTGAGGTCATTAATCGACATGTGCTAAAAGAAAAAATGAAGATGGAACAGGAGGGACGTGCTGCTTATGCCCAGCAAAACCAGATGAAATTGCAGGCGTTGCAACAACAATTTGCGAAGATTGCCACGGATGCAGAAGCAAAGCAATTAGATCTGTTCAAGAAATACAAGGATTCCTTTGTTTCAGCTTTCATGATTGCTTCAGGAATGCAACAAATGGATTATGTTTCTCTGAAGACTCTCTATGATATGCTGGGAGGAAATGTTCAGGCAAACTTTTACGGACAGTTAATTGCTCGGCAGTTGATGGCTCTCAAACAGATTGAGCCGGGTTCTGTCGGACCCGATTTTCAAGGTGTCACTGCGGCAGGTGAAACGATTACCCTCCACGGAGTGAAGGCAAAAGTGAAACTAGTGGATTTTTGGGCCTCATGGTGTGGCCCCTGTCGTCAGGAGATGCCGAACGTAAGTAAAATCTATAAAAAATATCACGAGTTGGGGTTGGAAATTATTGGTGTGTCGCTTGACAAGAAAGTGGAAGAATGGACCAAAGCTATGAAAGAAGAGAAAATGGAGTGGCTGAATATGATCGACATGGAATCTCGTATTGCAAGGTTGTATTTCGTGCGAGGAATTCCACACACGATCTTATTAGATGAAAATAATCGAATCATAGCCAAAGATCTTCGGGGAAAGCAACTGGAGAAAAAAATTGCAGAGTTATTGAAAAATTAGTGGCGTGGAAATATGGATAGTTATTAAAACCGGGTAGGAGAGTTGCGGAATAATTGAGAAAATAGTAGAACGCTCCTCGTTTACCGGGAGCACAAAATAATTTGTGTATGAAAAAAGTAATATTATTATTGTTATCCGGAATGTTATTGGGCGGGACTTGTTTAGCTCAGAATGGATACACGATTTCCGGGAAAATTCGAGGTATATCGATCTCTAAGGCATTTTTGGTGGCAGCTGACTTCGGAAGTGCGGACACGTTAGCATCAACGGCTGTTGAAGGAGATAAGTTCATGTTCAGCGGGACTGTTCCGGGGGGAGTGCGTGCCGTGAACTTGACTTTTGCCGGGGTAGAAGGACAGGTCCCCTTGTTGTTAGAGAATATAAATTATCAGATTTCTATTACAGCCCAAGGTGCAGCAATCGAGGGAGAAGGGCCGGCGGTGAAACTCTGGAAAGAATTTGAGCGCATCGGTCACGATTATGCCATTGAGAAAAACCGTGCCGAGTTGGAGTATAAAGCATTGGAAGGTCGTGGTAATGCAGCGGAAGTTGAACGTCTGCAAGTCCGTCTTGACAATGCCTATAAACAATCGGAACTTAAAACACAAGAATTGATTAAAGCGAATGCAGATCATTATATATCGGCTTATATCATAGCCTTGAACATGCTTATTGACGATGAGGCCACACTTCGTGCCAAATACGAATTATTGGGTCCGTCGGCTCGTGCTTCTGTCCCCGGTAAGGCTATTGCGGCAATGTTGAATCGTTACGGTAAATTGGTGGAGGGAGAAGTTGCCCCGAATTTTACTTTAATGAAACCGGATGGCAACACGTTTACCCTTCATGGCCTACCTGCCAAGTGGAAAGTGCTACATTTTTGGGCTGCACGACAAGGAAGTTCCCGTCAAGACAACTCGGAACTGGTTAAATTTTATCTGCAATACCGCCCCAAAGGGGTTGAGGTCATTAGTGTTTCCCTTGACGATAACCATGCCATGTGGAAACAAGCTATTGGGCTTGACGGAATGATTTGGACGAATGGTTCCGATCTCAAGGGAATGAATTCCGAAATCACTCGTCTTTACTTGGTTAAGGATATTCCTGCGTATGTTCTGCTGGATGCCGAGAATCGTATCATTGCCCGTGATCTCTCGTTTTCCGATCTTCGTGCGAAAGTGGCAGAGTTGACGAAGAAGAAAAGAAAGAAGTGATAGAGAGCTTTTTTAGGTGCGTGCTAAGGGGGGAGTTACGTCTAATGGCGTAGTCTCCCTCTTTAATTTTAATGGGTGTTCAATATCAGGAGTTATTCTTTTATTAGACTTGTGTTAAGACAATAGTGTTACAAATTATAATCACTAGTGGATCACTTCCGAATATAAAGTTTTTAGTATGCTTATAAATCCCTAATAGAACGCTATTCTATATAGCGTTTTAATAGGGTTCTAATAGCGTTCTAATAGCGTTCTAATAGCGTTCTAATAGCGTTCTAATAGCGTTTTACACGGTAGTGATCCGGATGTGATCATGTATTTATTCTCATTTGGAGTACAAAGCGGACATAATACCGGATATTTTCCCCCCGGTTATCTTTTCTAATTCTTTTCAAGTTCTTGTGTGGTTCTCTTCAGCGTGTAGTTTGAAGTTATTTCCCCATAGCACTCTTGCCTGCATGATCCTGTTTTGAAAAAAAAAGTTTCCCGCCTAACGTCCTGCTCGTCACGCTTTTGTAATTGTTGGCGGAAAAAACTTGAAAAATAATCGCGAGAATATTTGGAAAAAGGGAAATGATTGCCTTATCTTTGCACCCGCTTTCGAGAGAGAGGGCGCGAGGGGGAAGAGGTTAAAACGAGGGGCCGGGAAAAAAGTTTGAAAAAAAGCTTGAAAAAATTTGGAGATTGAAAAACAAGCCTTACCTTTGCAGCCGCTTTCAAGAGGGGGAGCTGGGAGGGACGATCGAGAGCGAGAGAAGATGAAAGAAGAGTTCTTTAAGATATTGAGATGAACAAAACGTAGCGAGCGTGAATCGGAAATCGACGCGAGTCGAGATTCATACACATGACCCTGCCAGAATAAAAATTTCTGTAAAGTAACTTTTACCATGAAGAGTTTGATCCTGGCTCAGGATGAACGCTAGCGACAGGCTTAACACATGCAAGTCGAGGGGCAGCACGGGGTAGCAATACCCCGGTGGCGACCGGCGCACGGGTGAGTAACACGTGTGCAACCAACCCCGTACCGGGAGATAACCCGCGGAAACGTGGACTAACACCCCATAAGACCTTTCCCCCGCATGGGGGGGAGTTTAAAACCCCGGTGGTACGGGACGGGCACGCGCGACATTAGGTAGTTGGCGGGGTAACGGCCCACCAAGCCGACGATGTCTAGGGGTTCTGAGAGGAAGGTCCCCCACACTGGAACTGAGACACGGTCCAGACTCCTACGGGAGGCAGCAGTGAGGAATATTGGTCAATGGGCGAGAGCCTGAACCAGCCAAGTCGCGTGAGGGAAGAATGGTCTATGGCCTGTAAACCTCTTTTGTCAAGGAAGAATAAGCGGCACGAGTGCCACCTTGCCAGTACTTGACGAATAAGCATCGGCTAACTCCGTGCCAGCAGCCGCGGTAATACGGGGGATGCGAGCGTTATCCGGATTTATTGGGTTTAAAGGGCGCGTAGGCGGGACGGCAAGTCAGCGGTAAAAGACTGCAGCTAAACTGTAGCACGCCGTTGAAACTGTCGACCTGGAGACGAGACGAGGGAGGCGGAACAAGTGAAGTAGCGGTGAAATGCATAGATATCACTTGGAACCCCGATAGCGAAGGCAGCTTCCCAGGCTCGATCTGACGCTGATGCGCGAGAGCGTGGGTAGCGAACAGGATTAGATACCCTGGTAGTCCACGCCGTAAACGATGCTCACTGGATCTTGGCGATACACGGCCAGGGTTCAAGCGAAAGTATTAAGTGAGCCACCTGGGGAGTACGTCGGCAACGATGAAACTCAAAGGAATTGACGGGGGCCCGCACAAGCGGAGGAACATGTGGTTTAATTCGATGATACGCGAGGAACCTTACCCGGGTTTAAATGCAGGTTGCATGAGGTGGAAACACCTCTTCCCCTCGGGGCCACCTGCAAGGTGCTGCATGGTTGTCGTCAGCTCGTGCCGTGAGGTGTCGGGTTAAGTCCCATAACGAGCGCAACCCCTATCGCCAGTTGCCATCGGTTTCGGCCGGGCACTCTGTCGAGACTGCCACCGTAAGGTGCGAGGAAGGCGGGGATGACGTCAAATCAGCACGGCCCTTACACCCGGGGCGACACACGTGTTACAATGGCCGGTACAGAGGGCAGCCACGGGGCGACCCGGAGCGAATCTCTAAAGCCGGTCGTAGTTCGGACTGGAGTCTGCAACCCGACTCCACGAAGTTGGATTCGCTAGTAATCGCGCATCAGCCATGGCGCGGTGAATACGTTCCCGGGCCTTGTACACACCGCCCGTCAAGCCATGGAAGCCGGGAGTACCTGAAGATCGTGACCGCGAGGAACGGGCTAGGGTAATACCGGTAACTGGGGCTAAGTCGTAACAAGGTAGCCGTACCGGAAGGTGCGGCTGGAACACCTCCTTTCTGGAGCTGGAGTCATGCGGCTCGCTACAGCAAGTTCATCATCAACGGGATTCCCTCGAGGGATCTTCACGACGAGGCTCGTTGCCCCGGTCCCGACATCATGAATTTAGAATTTAAAATTTAGAATCTAGTCAATCTAGAATCTAGAATCTTTAAATCTGGAATTCGAGAAGTTCTTTGACATGCTGGAACGTTAACGGATCATTTGATCCGCGAAGTATAAGAATGTAGTAGAATAACACAGAGCCGCCGTCGTCGGGAGACGACGGCAAAGGTGAAATGATTAAAGACACACGACGCTAACGAACGTGAACGATCAAGGGCGCGCGGTGGATGCCTAGGCTCTCGGAGGCGATGAAGGACGCGATAAGCCGCGATAGGCCACGGCGAGGTGCAAGTAACCCTTGACCCGTGGATTTCCGAATGGGGCAACCCGGCCGTCTAGATGACGGTCATCCAGCAATGGAGGCGAACGCGGGGAACTGAAACATCTCATTACCCGCAGGAGAAGAAAACAACAGTGATTCCCCCAGTAGTGGCGAGCGAACGGGGAAGAGCCCAAACCGGTGCCGTTTCGGCGACACCGGGGTCATGGGACCGCGCCATTCGACGATGGACGAAGTGCAATTACCTGGAAAGGTAAGCCGCGGAGGGTGATAGCCCCGTGCACGACAGCCCCATCGAAGATAGCGGAATCCCGAGTAGGGCGGGACACGAGAAATCCTGCCTGAATTCGCCAGGACCCCCTGGCAAGGCTAAATACTCCCGAGAGACCGATAGTGAACCAGTACCGCGAGGGAAAGGTGAAAAGTACCCCGAGCAGGGGGGTGAAATAGACCCTGAACCCGCGCGCCTACAAGCGGTCGGAGCCATGAAATATGGTGACGGCGTGCCTTTTGCATAATGAGCCTACGAGTTAGTCGTCACCAGCGAGGTTAAGGGCTTCAGGCCCGTTAGCCGAAGTGAAAGCGAGCCTTAACAGGGCGACGAGTTGGTGGCGCTAGACGCGAAACCTTGTGATCTACCCACGAGCAGGTTGAAGTCGCGGTAACGCGTGATGGAGGACCGAACCGGTAAACGTTGAAAAGTTTTCGGATGACTCGCGGGTAGGGGTGAAAGGCCAATCAAACTGGGAAATAGCTCGTACTCTCCGAAATGCATTTCGGTGCAGCCTGTGATGTTCTGTTCCAGAGGTAGAGCTACTGGTTGGACGCGAGGGCTTCACCGCCTATCAAATCCGGATAAACTCCGAATGCTGGAACACGAAATCATGGAGTGAGCCCGCGGGTGCTAAGGTCCGCGGACGAGAGGGAAAGAACCCGGACCACCGGCTAAGGTCCCGGATGGACAGTTAAGTTGATCAAACGAGGTGGGATCGCGGAGACAGCTAGGATGTTGGCTTGGAAGCAGCCATTCATTTAAAGAGTGCGTAACAGCTCACTAGTCGAGCGATCCCGCGTGGATAATACACGGGCATCAAACTGTCAACCGAAGCCGTGGGGTCAGTGTTGAACTGACCGGTAGGAGAGCATTCCTGCCAGCGTTGAAGGTCACCCGCGAGAGTGACTGGAGCGGCATGAAAAGCAAATGTAGGCATAAGTAACGATAATGGGGGCGAGAACCCCCCACGCCGCAAGACCAAGGATTCCCCGGCAATGTCAATCAGCCGGGGGTCAGCCGGCCTCTAAGGCTAACCCGAAGGGGGACGCCGACGAGAAACGGGTTAACATTCCCGTGCTTCTCGTCACCGTGACGCGGTGACGGGGTGATGAATGGACCGCGCGCTGACGGAATAGCGCGTTGAAGACCGTACCCTTTGACGGTGGTAGTCAAGCACGCCACCGGAGGCGAAAGTCGATAGTACCTCGAGGCCTCGGCCGAGGGGATAGCGTCCAGGCAATTTACCCCCGAGAAAACCCGCTAAACTTCAAGTGACGAGGAACCGTACTGTAAACGGACACACGTGGTCGGGTAGAACATACCAAGGCGCTCGAGTGATTCATGGTCAAGGAACTAGGCAAAATAGTCCTGTAACCTCGGGAAAAAGGACGCTCTAGTGATAGAGCCGCAGAGTAATGGCCCAGGCGACTGTTTACCAAAAACACATGGCTATGCCAAATCGAAAGATGACGTATATGGCCTGACACCTGCCCGGTGCCGGAAGGTTAAGAGGAGAGCTCAGGGGTGACCCGAAGGTTCAAATTGAAGCCCCGGTAAACGGCGGCCGTAACTATAACGGTCCTAAGGTAGCGAAATTCCTTGTCGGGTAAGTTCCGACCTGCACGAATGGTGTAACGATCTGGGCACTGTCTCGACCATGAGCTCGGTGAAATTGTAGTTCCGGTGAAGATGCCGGGTACCCGCGACGGGACGGAAAGACCCCGTGAACCTTTACTGCAGCTTCGCGTTGTTCCCGGGCACGGGACGTGTAGGATAGGTCGGAGGCAATGAAGCGGTTTCGCCAGGAATCGTGGAGCCATCGTTGAAATACGACCCTTCTCTTGTCTGGGATCTAACCCATGTGATGGGGACACCGCGTGGTGGGTAGTTTGACTGGGGTGGTCGCCTCCAAAAGCGTAACGGAGGCTTCCAAAGGTACCCTCGGGTTGGTTGGTAATCAACCTTGGAGTGCAATGGCACAAGGGTGCTTGACCGGGAGACTTACAAGTCGATCGGGTGCGAAAGCAGGGCATAGTGATCCGGTGATCCCGCGTGGAAGGGTCATCGCTCAAAGGATAAAAGGTACTCCGGGGATAACAGGCTGATCGCCCCCAAGAGCTCATATCGACGGGGCGGTTTGGCACCTCGATGTCGGCTCGTCACATCCTGGGGCTGGAGAAGGTCCCAAGGGTTCGGCTGTTCGCCGATTAAAGTGGCACGCGAGCTGGGTTCAGAACGTCGTGAGACAGTTCGGTCCCTATCTGTCGTGGGCGTTGGAGATTCGAGAGGTCCTGACTCTAGTACGAGAGGACCGGGTTGGACGCGCCGCTAGTGAACCTGTTATGACGCCAGTCGTACGGCAGGGTAGCCACGCGCGGACGGGATAAGCGCTGAAAGCATCTAAGCGCGAAGCCTGCCTCGAGATGAGATCTCCTTGCAGGGTCGTCGTAGACGACGACGTCGATAGGCCACAGGTGTAAAGCCGGTGACGGCAAAGCCGAGTGGTACTAATCACCCGAAAGTTGACGTTCGGCGGGTGAGATGATCCGGTTAACGTTCCCGGCGATTGTCAAGCGGCAATCGCGAGAAAAGCATGAATAAACGATCTTCAAGGGTATTTGTCACGCCGGCCGGAGGGCCGCGAGAAGTGACGGGAATCTGGAAGGTGTTTTTGGGTGACGAGAGGTCATTTCAAATTCCACGTTCTAAATTCTAAACTTATTAAAAGGTATCTATAGCTACGGTGATCCACCTCTTCCCATCCCGAACAGAGAAGTTAAGCCCGTTAGCGCCGATGGTACTGCCCCCGGGTGGGAGAGTAGGTCGATGCCGAATTTAGGGAGAGCGAGTCAACACGACTCGCTCTTTTTTTATTTCCTCGTTTTCAACTTTCAATTGTTCGACGAACCTGTAACCTGCCGATTGTAACTTGCTGAAGGCAATTTTTTTCATTACCTTTGTATATATGAGAATTCGGACAAATATAATATCGATAGGATTAATCTTGTTAGCTTTATTCATCGCCGCTATTTACTTGATCGGAAAAAAGATTAGTGATGTAGGAAATGATATGAATAATGCTAATGCGCGGGAGGCATGTCGATACCGAGCTGAATCTGTTGCTTATGAATTTAAGAAAACGGAAGAGTTACAACGTTTAGCAAGAGAGTTTTTTGGTATGAGCGAATCTTATCAAGAGGGGGATTTGTTTTCGCTTTTGAAGACGATGCAACAACTGGATCCCAAATTAAGCAGAACGTGGTTTTTTAGGGGGACGAATGATTCGCTGCGTTTATTGGAACGGAATAGTACTGAATTTCGAAAAATGAAACTTTCCGGGGTAGAGTTGAAATATATGTATATGCTGTTGGATTCGCATGGGGATCATCATTTTAGCGGAACTTATCACGAGAATGGGAGAACTTACTGGACTACGATTGAGGCGATTGAACCGACGGTAGCCCGGCGGGCTTTGTTTGGATTTGATATATCATTAACGGATTTGCATTCGTATTTTGCGGAAGCAACAGGAAAAGTTTCAAGTTACGTGTTTATTTTGAATGAGCAGGGAATATTACTTTCGCATCCTGATGAAAATTTATTGGGGACTTCACCTTTCCAAAAAGAGGAGTTGGATTCTATCAAGGAAGTATTGAAAAGTCAGAATGAATTGGAAATCATGGTTCATTCTAGTTTTTTGTCCTCACAGGTATTTCGTGTTTACTACCCTTTGTTTGTCGGGAATGAAAAGTGGGTGATTGCCGTTAACGTACCGCAGTATGGGAACCGGGAGATATTAGATGAATTTCATCGTTACACGGCAATGATTGCCTTGATAACGGTTATTATATTCGCGATTTTATTACTTTTTGCCCAGTATAAATGGCGTAAAGAATACCGTTTGCGTCGCAGGCTGGAACAGGAATCGATGGAATTACATTTGCAGCAGTTGAAAAATCAGATTAACCCTCACTTTTTGTTTAATTCACTGAATTCGTTAAGCGTGTTAATCGGTTCGAATTCGGCATTGGCAAGGGAATTCGTACTGAAGTTGTCAAAAGTGTATCGCTATTTGCTGGAGACAAGAAACGAAAGTTTATCCACGGTGAAGGAAGAGATGGAGTTTACCCGGCAATATTATTTCTTGCAGAAGATCCGTTTTGGAGAGCAGTTGGATTTGTCGATAGATGTGAGACCGGATTGTTGGGAAATGAAGATCCCTTCGGTCAGTTTGCAGATGTTGGTAGAGAACGCTATAAAACATAACCAGGTGACTTTACAAAATCCCTTGCGTATTAAAATTTATGATCGGGATGGATGTTTAATTGTGGAGAATAATTACCAACCTCGTGCTGAATCGAGTGAAGAGTCCATGGGCGTGGGTTTCGAACGTATTCAGGCGATTTATGACTTCTATTCGGATGAAAAATTCGTATGTGGTTGTCAAAATGGATGTTATGTTTGTCAATTACCTCTTTTGAGAAATCATTTATGACAAAAAATCGATGATTCACTCCTTTTTTTCGGGGTTTCACTCCCCTTTTATTTTTATTGATTGAAATCTGTCTTATCATTGTAAGGAATCAGTTAACCAGATAGATTTAATGAATAAAAGAAGTATGGTAAGAATAAAAACATTCATTTCAGGCGCGATAGTCCTTGTTGCCCTATCCTTATTGTCAGAACCGGGATATTCCCTGGAAAGACGAAAGAAAAAACAAGCCAAAGATACAACGGAAGTGTCCAAGCCGGATGCTTACGGGGATTTGGTGAAGAAAGCCAAGATTACGGAAGGCGTGGTAAAGGTTTTAACGATTGGGAATGATTACTATTTCGAGGTGGCTGATTCTTTGATGGGACGTGATCTTCTAATCGTTAATAAAGTGTCGGGAGTACCTTACGAGTTAAATGATGCCGGTTTGAACAGGGGAATGGAGTCTAATGATAAGCTGGTGCGTTTTTATAAAGATAAATCAATGGGTAAGGTATGGGTGACGACTTACAATGGGAAAGTGAGTGTACCCGAGGGAGATGCGATCAGTGAATCGGTGAAAGCCAATTATCGCGAGTCCGTGATCGAGTATTTCCCGATCGAGGCTTACGGGAAGGATTCGACTTCCGTGGTCATCAAGGTAAACAAAATTTTCGACGGAAGTGAGAAAAGTTTTAATGATATATACAATGAGATTGCTTTAGGAGGTTCGGTAAAGAAGGACTTGTCCAAAATAGTAGGCATGAAGGTTTTTCCGCAGAATGTGGTGGTGAAGGCGTTGATGACAACGCAGGTGGTTGATGGCGGTGTAGCGGTGCCTCTCACGGTTGAAACAACAACGAATCTGGTGTTGTTGTCCAAGGTGCCGATGAAGCCGCGTTTTGCCGATCCTCGTGTTGGTTTTTTTGCTACGGAACATATTTATTTTACGGATGAACAGCAACAAGTGGAAAAACGGGAATTTGTTCATCGTTGGAGATTGGAACCGAGACCGGAAGATGTAGAGAAATACAAAAGGGGTGAGGTCGTGGAACCTGTTAAACCGATCGTGTTTTATATAGATCCTTCAACCCCGAAACAATGGAGAGAAGAGATCAAAGCGGGAGTTCGGGATTGGCAGACCGCGTTCGAGGCGGCAGGTTTTAAAAATGCTGTTATCGCGAAGGATGCGCCGGAAGATGATGAAGATTTCGATATCGATGACATTCGTTATTCTGTGATCACCTATGCGGCATCCCAGCAAGCTAACGCTATGGGCCCCTCTGTGGTAGATCCCCGTTCAGGAGAGATTATCGAGGCTGATGTGGTTTGGTGGCATAACGTGATGTCATTGTTACATACTTGGATGCGCGTGCAGACTGCACCGATAGATCCGAGAGCCCGTGCAAATAAACTGAGTGACGAGCACATGGCAAGTGCTATTCGTTTTGTTTCTTCTCACGAGGTGGGACATACTTTCGGGTTGAAACATAACATGGGAGCCTCTCATGCTTTCCCCGTGGATTCTTTGAGATCCCCGAGCTTTACGGCAAAAATGGGAGGAACGGCAAGTTCTATCATGGATTACGCGCGCTTTAATTATGTAGCGCAACCGGAAGACGGGGTAGAGGAAATTACACCTAAAATTGGTACGTACGACAAGTTTGCGATCAACTGGGCTTATCGTTGGTTAGACACGAAAACGCCGCAAGAGGAGTTACCGATATTGAATGAATGGATTCAAGAGCATGAAGGAGATCCGATGTATTGGTATGGCGAGCAGCAAGACCCGAAGGATCCGATCGATCCTCGCTCTCAGGATGAAGACCTTGGAGATGACATCGTGAAAGCCAATCGTTACGGGATTATGAATCTGAAACGGATTGTTCCGAATATTGTTGCTTGGACAGAGGAAGACGGGACGTCTTTCGCGGAGGCGGGAAAGCTGTTGATGGCCGTAATTAATCAGTGGAAGATGTATGCCGGACATGTTACGGCTAACGTGGGAGGTATTTATATTAATAACCCGGTGAAGGGAAGCCCGGAGGATCGGTATATCCCGGTGCCGAAAGAGATTCAGAAGGAGAGCGTGAAGTATTTGATTGAAGAGGTGTTTATCGTTCCGGAATGGTTGTTCGGTGCAGAGGTATGGAAGAAGAGTTACCCGATTCAGATGGGCGTGGAGTATTCTCCTTACACGGTTGCTCGGGAGTTGCAATATGCTACTTTCTATAATCTGTTGAAGGACGAGCGGTTGTTGCGTATGTTTGACACGGAGGCGACTTTAGGTCGGGCAAAGAGTTACACGCCGGAAGAGATGTTCGCGGATATTCATAACGTGATATTTGCCGGAAGCAAGGCGGGACGTAACTTATCTATTTACGAGCGGATGACACAAAAGAATTTTGTCGATGCGATTATCGTTAGCTCGAATAGGGCTGTCGAGAAGACGACCAAGAAAGCTTTGCATCATTCCAATACCTGTTGTTTTGCTTCTAAAGCCCCTGAATTTGCGATTGAACCTAGAGAAGAGGTTCAGTTGAGAACCTTACATTTCTCTGCGATGGGTAGAGTTTCCGAGGCGGTATCGGTGAAGAGAGGCGAATTGTTGAAAATTTTGAAATTAGCAGAAAGTAAACGTAATACGGGTAGTGTAGAAACTCGTAATCATTACGAGGATTTGATAATCCGGGTGAAAGAGGCGTTGAACATGAGATGATTTATAACCTTATAACATACAAATTAAATAAGTTAGCATGAAGAAAAGTTTATTATTGATTGCGTTATTGTGCCCGCTTTGGCTGTTCGCTCAAAGCGAGAGCGACTATCGTACGATCAAGGGAGTCGTGATGGACTCCGTGACGAACGAGACTTTGATTGGAGCTACGGTAATGATTGACCCGGATGCGGCAGAGGCTAAGAATCTCGGCCCGAAGGGAACGATTACTGACTTTGACGGAAAGTTTGAATTGAAAGTGCCGAAGGCCGTGAAATATGTGGTGGTTAGTTTTGTCGGTTATAAAAATATGAAACTGGACGTGACGAAGACCACGGATTTTAAGGTCCTGTTGCAACCGGATCAGGAGCAGTTGACCGAGGTGGTGGTGACGGGGTATCAACAGATAGAGAAACGTAAGTCGACATCGGCAATTCAGACCGTAAAGATGGATGATATAAAACGTATTGGGGTGGCTAGTATTGACCAATTGTTGGAAGGGCAGGTTGCCGGTATGACGGCAATTCCAACGAACGGAGCCCCAGGAGCCCCTAGTAAAATGCGTATTCGTAGTACCGTTTCTCTAACAGGGAGTACTGATCCACTTTGGGTGTTGGATGGAATGATTTTGGAAGGAAATGATATTCCTGCAGATTTTAATGATAAGGATAACATTGATAATCTATATAATACTTCAATCGCAGGAGTGAATCCGGCAGATATTGAAAGTATTACGATCTTAAAAGATGCTTCAGCCACTGCAATTTATGGAGCTCGTGCAGCAAATGGAGTTATTGTTGTGACAACAAAGAAAGGAGCTGCAGGGAAAATGCGGGTAAATGCTTCGGCAGCAATGTTTATAACGACTAAACCTGATTTAGGGAAATTGAATTTGATGAATGCCTCGGAAAAGGTAGATTTTGAGTTAGGAATGGCTGCTAATCCGAATTTAACCTATCAAACGGATCGAGGTGCTGTTGCTCGTATACTTGCCCAATATGATCAATTAGGAGTTTATCGTGATGGTGGTTTTAATGCAATATCTTCAGAAGCTCAACAAGCAATAAATAAATTGAGAACTTCTGGGACAGACTGGGGAAATCAAGTTTATCAGAATGCCGTGAATCAACAATATAATATAAGTGTTTCCGGAGGGTCTGAGTCAACGCGTTATTATGTTTCTGCCGGTTATTATAATGAGAAGGGAACGACGATTGGTACTAGTTTTGAGCGTTTTAATGGAACAATAAAAACTGATTTTAATTTGAGAGATAATTTGCAATTAGGTGTTTCGTTGTTTTTAAGTCACAGTAAACGGGGAAGTTATCTTTCTGATACGGACGCTTTCACAAATGCCTCTAATTATACGCGAACTGTCAATCCTTATTTGGAAGCAAAAGATGAGAATGGAAAATATGTTTATGACGAGGATATTGATGGTTTAAAGAATAATGAGGCTAGATTGAAGTTTAATATATTGGAAGAACGTAAAAACACGGACTATTGGTTGAAGAATTTTGCGATAAAACCGATGCTTTCATTGAATTATAAACCTGTTACTTGGTTGAATTTATCCACGCAAGTGTTTATGCAAATCGAGAAATCCAGTACGGAAAAATTTGCAGATCAAGAAACATACTTTGTTCGCAAATATAGGGAATTTACAGCCTATGGGGACAATCAGTATTTTTTGCCGGATGGTGGTATAATTCAAAATTGGGATGATGATTTGAGTCAGTATCAGTGGAAGTTACAGGGTGAGTTTAATAAGACTTTCGAGGAGATGCATTCTGTTAATTTCATGGCAGGTTTTGAAATGCGCGGAAATAAAACGACAAGCATTCATACGAAAGGTTTTGGATTTGATTCTCGTTCTTTAGCAACGAAACCTCTTGTATTTCCCAATGGGACAACTTCTTTGGCTTCAGATGCAAAATTTGTGCAATACCAGAAAACTGAAACGGAAAACCGTTACTTGTCATATTATATGACGGCATCTTATTCGTATGACAATAGATATACTGTATTTGGAAGTATGCGTTTTGACGGATCAAATTTGTTCGGTGTTGCCAAGAAGTATAAATATTTACCATTGTGGGCATTGTCTGCAGCTTGGAATGTTGATCGGGAGAGTTTTATGAGTAATTCTGATTGGCTTTCTAATTTGAAATTGCGTGTATCTTATGGATTGCAGGGAAATGTTGACAAGAATACCTCTCCTTTTGTTGTTGGAGATTGGAATACTACGACAATTTTACCAGGAAATTCAGAGCCGATTATTTCCGTATCCTCCCCTCCAAACCAAAATTTGCGTTGGGAAAAGACAAAGAACTGGAATGTGGGAGTGGATATGGGGGTATTTGATAATAGAATCTCGTTCAGTGTCGATGCATATTATCGGAAAAGTGTAGATTTGATTGGAATGCGATCTATTCCTCAAGAAAATGGTTTCGATTTTTCAACCATGAACTGGGCTGAAGCAACAAATAAAGGAGTTGAATTTTCTTTGTCAACGGTAAATGTTCGTACGAAAGATTTCCGTTGGACCATGGATTTTAATATCGCACATAACACAAGTAATGTTGATAAGATTCAGGTGAGAGATGATTCGTATACCCCTTCATTGGAAGGTCATTCTATCGGTGCCTTGTTCAAGTTGAATACGGCAGGTTTGGATGAGAATGGTATACAAATGTTTTGGAAGGATGGTCAGAAAGTTTCTATGCAGGATTTCTTCAAACTTGAGGACCTTTATGGATTTTTGACATTGTCAAATCTGACTGCCGAAGAATATAGAAATCTCTTCACGTATGCAGGAACCACGGAACCGAAATTTACTGGTGGGTTTATAAATCGTTTCTACTATAAGAATTTTGATTTGACAATTAGTACAAGTTTTATCATTGATCAAACTATGCAAGAAACGCCATTTTATAATCCATCTGCGACATCTCCGGGGTCAAATTATTCGAACCGGGTTTCCCAAATTTGGTCATCTTCTAATCCTGCAGGTCTGTATCCTAAAGTGTTAGGAAATAGTGGGGACGATGCGATGATTTATAATTGGTACAATAGCGACGATCCAGCTAATTCGTTTAGGAATTATGACTATTGGTTTAAGAATATGAGTTATTTGAGAGTGAATAGCATCCGATTAGGCTACACGTTACCCAATGACGTTATAAAGAAATTGCGTTTAGGTAGTGCTCGAATTAGTTTTGAAACTCGTAATCCGTTTGTAATAGCATCGAGCTATAAAGGTTATTTTGATCCGGAAACTTGGGGAAATATATACACGCAACCTCTTCCGAAGACGTTCTCTTGTGGTTTAGATATAACATTTTAAATAGGCGGATATGAAAAGAATATTATATATAATTTGTTCGATATTTGCGCTAAGTTCTTGTAATTACTTGGATATAGTGCCAACCGGTAAGGTTATCCCAGAAAAAGTTACAGAATTTAGAGCTTTGCTCACTAACGGATATAGTGCATTTCCGAGATATAAATATTTGTTATCACTTCGTTCGGATGAAGTAATGCCGATTGTTGGAGATAGCTACTATATGGACTATATAGATTTTGCAATATGGCAGGATAATTCTCCGAATACTACTGTGAACTACCCTTGGAGTAGTCCATATAAGGCGATATTTTATGCCAATAGCGTTATCGAGGATGTCATGTCTGCAGAGGAGGATACGGAAGAAGATTCAAGGGAGCAAGTGAAGGGAGAAGCTTTGTTGCTTAGGGCTTATGCTCATTTTGATTTGTTGAATTTGTATGGAAAGCCCTATAAGCCTGAATCAGCCATGTCTGATAGAGGAATACCAATCGCCACTCAAATAGATATAGAGCAAAAATACGAAGCGGCAACTGTTGAAGAAGTATATAAGCAGATATTTGCGGATATAAAGGAAGGACGGGAGTTATTACAAGTGGAGCAACAAGTCCGGAATGTTCAGTATCGTTTCTCAAAAAGATCTGCTATTGCCCTTGAAGCTAGGGTGAGACTTTACCACCAGGATTGGGAGGATGCTTTAGCATTGGCAGAAGAGTTGATTCCTTCATGTCCTTTGGAAAATTTGAATGAGGAGACGGCGGGTGATCCGGCGTTAATTACCTCTAAAGAGGCAATCTTGTCATTGGAAGTGATTGGTAGTTATTATTTGAATGGAGGGATGCATATTACATCTCAATTGTTGGGAAAATATAATCAAGCGGGAGACAAGCGGTTTGGGATGTATTTTAAAGAAAATGGAAATTATTATGTATGTAAAAGAGAGTACGGTAATAACGCAAGAATTACATTCCGAAGTGGAGAAATATATTTGATAGCAGCAGAAGCGGCAGCTCATGTAGAAGGAAAACTTGAACTTGCAAAAACTCGATTAAAAGAATTGATCGCAAACCGTTTGACTCCGGATTATTATGCGGAAAAAGCTGCGGAGATAGATGGAATGAATCAGAATCAATTCATCGAGGAGATTGCTAATGAACGTGCAAGGGAATTGGCAATAGAGGGGCATCGGTGGTTTGATTTACGTCGTACGACTCGCCCAAGTATGGAGAAAACCTACGTTTTAAATGGTGAAGAAAGAGAAATAACTCTAACACAAGATGATATCCGGTATACCATATCATTCCCGAAAGAAGCTACGGAAGCTAATCCGAATTTGCGCAATTAATTTGTATGTTACTAGGTTAATCTAGTAGTTGGAAGGCCGTGGGGGTGGTTCCCCACGGCTGTTTTATTGTTTCATGAATTATTTTCGTTATTTTTGTGAATACAGAAACGATGGATGAAAAAGCCGGAGAATGTATTGATGAAAATAGCCTATGAATGCAATTATAATTGAAGATGAATACCTTGCAGCGGCAGAATTGGAACGATTGTTGGGAGAGGTGGCCCCGAGCATGACGATATTGACGAAACTGGATTCGGTGAGCGAGAGTGTGAAATGGTTGAGGAAGAATAAGGCTGATGTGATATTTATGGATATTCATCTGGGGGACGGGCAGAGTTTTGATATTTTCGAACAAGTGGAGATTATGGTACCGGTTATTTTTATCACGGCTTATGATGAATACGCACTCAAGGCGTTCAAATATCAGGGGATTGATTATATATTAAAGCCTTTTGATAAAGAGGAGTTGCAGCAGGCATTGAATAAACTGGAATCGCTTTCTCCGGTAAATGTTCCTTTCCCCGTGGCATCGTTGGCCGTGTATCAGGAGCGTTTCCTGGTTACCGTGGGGACGAAGATGAAGTCCGTGACCGTGGGAGATGTTGCCTATTTCATGGCAGACGGGAAGTATCTGGTGCTTTTTACCCGGGACGGGCAAAATTATATCTTGGATCAAACGATCAGTGGTATAGAGATGAAGTTAAATCCGGCACAGTTTTTCAAGATCAACAGGAAATTTATTATCAGCTATAATTCGATCAAGGAAATGGTGAAATACTCCAACAGTCGGATCAAGATTGTGTTAACTCCGGCACCGCCTGCAGGAATAGAGGCCATCGTGAGTGCCGAAAGAATTCAGGAGTTTAAACAATGGCTGAATCAGTGAAAGTCCGGGTTATATAAATGGAAGACGTGCCAAAAGTCTCTTCTGACACGTCTCCCTATTGATTACCTAGTTGTTTTTAACCTGTTTAATTGCCCATAAAGACGATACCTATGCTGATCGTGAAGTTTTGCATGGCATCCACTCTTCCAGATTTGGTTCCGTAGGTGTATTTGGCCCCGATGTTGAATGCAAATTGGTCGTTGACAGGAATAATGGTACCTATTTCAGGAGCGAAAGCGAATTGCCATCTCGCATCCTTGGCAGTGAATTGCCCTAAATCGGTTTTTAGTTCCGTCCAACTGGTACCTAATCCAAGTCCCAGGTAAGGCCTGAACATGGTGTTCTGATCCGTCAACCAGTAACGTCCCATGACCATGATGGGCACCGTGTTGATGTAACGATATTGATAACCGGTGATGGTATGAATGTCTTTACTGCCTTTGAACAGGAAATCGCCTGTTACCTTGCCTTTATCTTTGTAGAATGTGTTCCAACCGATCATACCCCCGACAGAGAATTTCTCGTTGAGGAAATAATGGTATTCAAGATCCATACCCCGGAAACTCATTTTGCCAGCATAGTTATTCATCTTCCCAAGTGGAACAGACATCTGGTAGTTTAAGTTCAGCATTTGTCCTTTTACTAATGGGCTAAGCCCGAATAGTATGAGCGATATAATTAATAACTTTCTCATAATCATTTAAATTTAAAATTGACAATTAATGATCTATCCTACTATTTTTTCAAATACGGTGACTGGATGAAACACTGGTCAATTGTCGTTTCCATTCTGTCAATAATAGATTGGTTTGATCCTTGTAACAAACCGTCGGCGATACCGCTCCAGAGTACAGGAACTTTCTTGGTTGTAGTGGCTTCCTGATCGGTTGCGATCATGTCAATCACGATGGAACCACTTCTGTAAGAGTACACCGTTACCGGGTACCACGGGTATGAAGGACCCCATCCCGGACCCCATGTCGGACCCCAGATCCAGTTCCAGCCCGGATACCAACCCCAGTAGTTATACCAGTAGTCAGTGCCGTAATAGTAGTTCACGTTAGAGAAAGCTGATACGGTGACAATGAAACTCGGTTGTTGATCGGCCTCGCTAGTCGGTTCGATGTAGGTGTATCCGAGTTGGGTAAAGTTGTCTTTTACCAGTTGTAAGATTTGTGCGTCGAA
The DNA here is from genome assembly GCF_003991565.1 of Butyricimonas faecalis. NCBI lineage: Bacteria > Pseudomonadati > Bacteroidota > Bacteroidia > Bacteroidales > Odoribacteraceae > Butyricimonas > Butyricimonas faecalis. Next base: position 4,006,813 of record NZ_CP032819.1, read on the forward strand.
TTCGTGGTTCGGAGTTTCTCCTTTTGCCACGAAATAAACAATCGTGTCGGGGAGCGAGAATGTGGTGTACTTGGTGAAGTCCGCATTTCTGTCATAATTCGTTATGGCAACGTCCATCTCCTCCACGTTGTCAGCGCCTCCGGGATAGCATGATACCAGAAACTGTGCAAACAGCCCGATGAATGATAAAAATAATAAACGTTTCATACTGTGTTAGTTTTAGTTTAACAATTGTTGCTAATATATTTATCTACAACGAGATAATCATTACAAGCGATGAGTGTTAAGTTTTGCTCACTTGTGAGGTTGTATACGCCGGCTTGGGTGATAAGTTTCAGCTTCACGATGATTTTTTTCGCGAACCTGTTCTGTGTTCATTCGATGGTATGAGTTTTTGGGAAGCTATTCGGGTTCCGTGCTTAGGATAAGGCGGTAGTTGTGATCTTTGGCAATGTTCATCACTTTCACGATTTGTTCCAAGGGAACAGATTTATCTGCCTGAAGAGAGATGCACGGATCTTCCAACTCTCGCAATTCTTCCACGAGTCGACGCTCCAACATGGAGAACGGGATTACTTTTTCGTTCAAGTAGAACGTGTAGTTTTTGTCAATGGACACGACCGTGACAGGTTTATCCGAAGTTTGGTTCGTGCTTTTGGGCAATAATAATTTCAATGCGTTGGGATTGATCAACGTCGAGGAAATCATGAAGAATAGCAGCAATAGGAAAAATATGTCGGTCATGGACGACATGTTGAAATTCGGATTGATCTTGCTTTTACGTTTTATTGCCATGACTAAATATGAATTTAGAATTTAAAATTTAGAGTTTAGAATTGTTTTTGGTACGGAGGTATTCGATGAGTTCAGAGGAGTAGTGTTCCATGCGGAAAACGATTTTATCCACACGGGCTACGAGAAAGTTGTAGGCCAGTTGGCCGATGATGCCGACAATCAACCCGGCTACGGTGGTGATCATGGCGGTGTAGATACCCCGGGAGAGAAGACCGATGTCGATGCTGCTTCCGGCCATGGACATATCGTAGAAGGATTGTACCATCCCGACCACGGTTCCCAGGAAACCGATCATGGGTGCGGTTCCGGCACAAGTGGCTAAGGTCGGGAGACCTCGTTCCAAATTGGCGACCTCGTAATTGGCCGTGTCTTCCATGGCTTGGCGAATTTCTTGCGGGTCTTCGCCACTTATTTTGATTCCCTTGGCAATGGTATGTGCTAGCGGGGAGGCTTCTTTTTCACATTCTTCGAGAGCGGCACGCGTGTTACCGGTTTTCAAGGTTTCTTGTATTTTTTCCATGAAAGGGACATCCGTGAGACCTGTTTTGCGGATAAGCCAGAATCTTTCACAAGCAATATAGATAATGATAATAGACAATATAAATATGGGGATCATCAACCAGCCGCCCATCACGACCATGTCCCATAAATTCATTCCAGCGTTGCTCGCGGGTGCAGTTTGAACTGCCAGTATAAAAGCTCTAATCATACTCGTTTTTTATAGTCGTGCGAAGATAATGTGGTTTTTATGAATTCACAAATTCGAGGGGGAGAAAGTTTGTAAAGTTCATAAGGTGATGGAGCTCTTCGGGCTAATTTACAGTAGCATGATCACGCTAGCTGATAATGTACTGATGCAGACCCAAAGGATGATACCTAACAAGATTGGTTTAAATCCTACTTGTTTGATGGTATCTTTGGAGAGGCCGGCACCGATAAGGAACAGTGTGAATAACATTCCAACTTTAGCAAATCCCACGATTTGAGTGTAGATATGTCCCCATTGTGGTGTGTAGGTTGCGATGATCATGGCGACAATGTAGAAGAAGATAAAGTAAGGAATGGATATTTTTGAGTGGGTATTTGTGCCTTTATTATAGAAGAAGGCGGCGATCAGTGAGATCGGGATGATCCAAAGGGCTCGGATCAGTTTGGTTGTGGTGGCAATAGCCAATGCCTCGTTGCTGAATGTTTTGGCTGCACCGACCACGGAACTCGTGTCGTGAATGGCAATGGCACACCAGTATCCGAATTGGTGATCGTTCATCTCTAGCCAACGACCGATCAGCGGGAAGAGAAATAACGCCACGGCGTTCAGCATGAAAATGGTTCCCATGGCCACAGTGATATCCTTGTCTTTGGCTTTAATGACAGGGGCCAAGGCGGCTATGGCACTTCCCCCGCAGATGGCGGTTCCCCCGGAAACGAGAAATCCGGTGTCCCGGTTGACTCTCAGTTTGCTGGTGAAGAATAATCCTAACCCGATCGTAATAATGATGGAAAATATGGTGAATAGGATACCCGTTTTCCCCGCCTCGATGGCTTGTTCCACGTTCATACCAAAACCTAGTCCGACAACGGATATTTGGAGAAGTATATGCGTGATTCGGCTATTGATTGTCAAGAACGGGTGACCGATAGTCAGCGATAAAATCAGACCTAGTAAAAGGGCAAATCCCGGGTCAAGAAATGGTACAAGAAATAAAGCTACGATGAAAAGTACTTCCTTTTGATTTTTGTTCAGTTGAATTTTGCTCATGATATTTAGTAATTTGTTCGACGCAAAATTCTCTTAAATACATGAGTTTTGGAAATAAGAAGTGCTTATACCATATAACTAAAAGTTATAGATATGTTCCTTATCCTTTTCTACCGTTTTTCTACTGTAGAGATATTTCTTTTCCCATGCTAAAAGGCACACACGGCACGAACTCTGGCCGAGTTTGTTTTCCGCGTGGAGTACGGAAAGGCTCGGTTGAAGTCCACGATGATAACCTCATATTTGCTATAGTCTACACCATTCACGTAGGATGCGTATTCCGAAGACGACCAATATTGGCTGTTATAAAAAACTTCGCCACCGGCCGCAAGAAGAGAGGCGTTGACCAAATCGCGGTTTTCGGTGAAAGTGTAATTATAGCTCAGATAAACATTGTCTACATCCTTGTAGCAGAGGATATGTAATTCTTTCACAGAGGGGAAGAACCAACCGGTACTGTTCTTTGGGGCGGGATTGGATTTGCTGAAGTTTGCAATGTCTTCGACAGGTTGGGCTGCCCATTCCATTTCGTTATTTGATTTGCACAACGCGTTGAAGGCGAGTATCACTTGTGTATTCTGATAGCCGAGAATTCTGTTGATGGGATCGGTCGGACCGAGACCCGAGGCGACGGAAACAAAATCTGACTTTCTGGGGTGGGTGAATTGCTCTCTATTCTGGAATTCATTCGTTAAGGAATAAGAGGGCATATTTATCCACTTTTCCCCTGTTGGAATATCTTTGAGAGATACTGCCAAACCATGTGTACAGTTAGGAAAGTCTGCTGCCATAATCTTGTCATCTGTCAGCGAGGCTGGAGTTGTTCGGCCTTTAGGATTTGTATCCTTGGGCGTCCAAAATACGATTCCGACAACTGTTTTGTTTGCCAGGGGCTTTGGTTTCGGGTTTGCCACAAGCACCCCTTTCCCATTAGGATAACGTGCACGCAATCCTCCGTCGGAAGTCGTTCCGTCAGAATAGATATAGTCTCCGGCTTTCACTTCGTTGGCGGTATATTTCGTGGCTGTTATGCTGAATATCTTCTCCTCTCCACCATTACCCCAGTCATTGCTTGCCACTCTCTGCACTTCCAAACCGGCAGCTTTTACCGTGATGGCATAGGTGTGGCAGTTGCCGGCCATGAGATTCCCCTCTTCATCTGTTTCGGGGGTGTAGACAAAGGTGTTGTTGCCAATGCTTACCTTGAAAAGTGGTTTACCTTTCATGTTTTGTGGCACTACCAGGGCCTCTCCTTGCTTTGCTGTCGCATCGTGAAAGGGCTTTATCTCTCCGTCCGTCTGATCTGCGGGAGCCACTATCCCGGCTTCGATACGGGCTTCTGCATCACCGAGTAACGTTACCGTTGCACTGTTTAACTCGATCTCCGTAATACCGTCAGCTGCCGCGAGCGTGTAGGCAATCTTCGACATACTGTGACCGAAATTGAGGTAAACGGGCTGATTGAAACTGCCCCGCGTTTGGGCGGACAGAATGTCGAATGCGGCATAGCCCGCCGACTGGTCGGAAATGTCGAGTAATGTCGGAGTATCGAATGGGTACCATGCCTTGACCTCGGCTTTAGCCGTGTGCGGCCAGTAGAGCGTGTTGCTTTCATCTATCGCTTCTACATTACCCGAAGCGTCCGTGATATAATATTTTCCTGTTTGGCTTTCCAAAATGACACCAATTTCTTCACCGCCCGTCCATGCGTCCTTACCGGTGCTACGGCTCTGAACCTGTTCCACGTTTGCCGACAATCGCAGCGGATATTTTCCCCCGAGTGGCGAAATAGTGCCATCCTGCCATGCCTTCTGCTCGCTGCATGAAGCGAGCAGGATGATACCCGTAATCGTGGATGCAAAAGCTAAAAGGTTTCTTGTTCTCATGGTGATGTTTTTGAAAGTGAATTTATATATTGGTTTCACTTGCAAAATAAGAATAAAAAATCAATGTTGGTATCAATTCTGTTTCGTGTGGGATATCTTTATTGTCAGATTCGCATATTTTTGTCGTTTAAGCAATTTTGTTTTTGCTATTTCGGCACATTTTGTTGTTTAAACACCCCGTGTCATGGTCTATTTCCCCTGTTTGTCCGTGATGTATTGCAAAATCTTAGAAGTAATTCGGCGTAGGGGTCAATAGTGCCTTGCTTGTGGATGGCATAGAGCGTGCGGGTAATTTCGAAGTCATCGATATCAATGATTTTTAGCAGACCACAGGCCAGTTCGTCTTGAACGGAGAACACGGAAACCAGGGCATAACAATCCGAATGTTTGAGGTATTGTTTGATTCCTTCGGAACTTCCGATGACGATTTGTTGGTTCAGTTCGTTAATCGACATCCCGGAGGCGGATAGCTGACGTTGGATAATATTATATGTGCCGGATCCTTCTTCCCGGACAACAAATTTTAAAGTCTTTAATTGTTCTTTCGTGATGGATTCCGGGGAATGATTTTTGGCTGAGGTGACCAAAACTATTTCGTCTTTTAGAAAGGGGATATAGTGGATGTCTGTTTGCGAGGGGACGCCCTCAATGAAAGCGAGTTGAATATTTTTATCCAGTAATTCCTGCTCGATTTGGTAGGTGTTTCCGCTGATCAGGTTAATTTCAATATAGGGGTGAGTTTCCCGAAAACGGGCCAAAAATTCGGGTAATATATACTGGGATAGCGTGGTGCTGGCCCCAATGTGTAAAGTTCCTGAGAATTCTTTTTTCATGTGCTGAAGGTTGAAGGTGATCACACGTTCCCGTTCAATCAGTTCTTCACTTTGTTCCAAAAGGTATTTCCCGGCAGGGGTAAGCAACAATCGCCCCTTCTCGCGATCAAAGAGCGTGATCCCTAATCCTTTTTCCAACTCCTTGATGCTTTTGGAAATGGCCGGCTGGGAAAGTCGTAATGTTTCGGCGGCTTTTGTCGTGTTCAAATGCTTTGCCGTGTGGTAAAAGATTGTAAGCTTGTGGTCTAACATCGGGATTACTTTTAATTCTGAACAAAGGTAGAGAAAAATGGTCAATCTATTGCTTTAAAGTAGGCATTCCTTTGTACCGCTTGGATTTTGCCTCCTTTGTGGTGCGAGTGGAACCCTTTGCGGGGAAATTCGTATCTGATGCGAAGATATTTTTCAAAATCTCTAGTGTAATTTTTATTTGTTATTGTCAATGTTTTTTAATATCTTGACGGCGTTTTTCTAGATTGTAGGTACATTTATTGACATTTGATTTTGATGGAAATTTAAGGATAAATTAATATAACACGTTTTTAGTATGGAGAATAAATTAGATATTTTGACCCAAAAGCTTTACAATGAGGGGGTAGATAAGGCTCGGCAAGAGGCTGAGAATATCATCAACCAAGCGAAGCAAGAGGCCGAAAAGATTATTGCCGATGCGAAAGCGAAAGTAGCACAGATGAATGCTGATGCGGAGACTGAGATTTCTAATTTGAAAAAGAAGGCTGAGTCTGAAATGACGTTAAGCGCTCGTCAGGCTATCACGGCTTTGAAACAGGCAATTACGAATCTTGTCGCCGGAGATGTTGCCGGGGATATAGCCAAGATCGGGTTCGAGGAAAAAGCTTTTATTCAAGAGTTGCTTATGACGATTGTGAAGAAGTGGGATGTGGCAGGTGGAAACCTCAACATGGAAGTTCTTCTTTCCGAAAACGAGAAGGCAACGTTCGAATCGTTTGTGGCAGCCAAGTACAAGGATCTGTTGGATAAAGGGCTTGATGTGAAAGTAGGTAACCTGGAAGAAGGTTTTGTGATTCAGCCTAAAGATGGCGGATTCCAGATCGCTTTCTCCGAGAAATTATTTGAAGCTTTCTTTAACCAGTACATGAAAGGCTTCACGAAAAAACTCCTTTTTGAAAGTAATAAATAGGTTTTAGACGGGGGAGATAGGCAAGGCCTTTCAATCTAAAATCTAAGATCTAAAATTTAAAATTTGAAAAGGATGATATTAAAAAATAACTACTACTGTTTTATAGCAGGACTACCGGAAGTCTTTCTGGATGATCGGAAACTAGCGTTATCCGTGAATGGGTTTCGGGAGTTGGCTCGGGAGGCTCTGAAAAAAGAGGATGTGAAATTGATTGAACTTTTTTTCCTGCCTGCCGATAATAAACAAGTCCTGCGGTTGCTAAATAAAATGGCTCCCGATACCAATCTTGAAACAGTATATCCATTACAGCGTCTGGAAGACGAAATCACCGAACCCACCCATTCTTTACCTGTTTACCTCAATCGATTTATCGCGGATTTTAAGCGGGAACATTTGAAATATGATGTCTCGCCAGAGAATGTATTGAGTTGGATGTATTACGATCATTTGATGAAAAGTGGTAGTAAGTTCGTCCGAAACTATGCGGAATTCGTGATGAACGTGAAGAATCTGGAAACTGCCCTGACTTGTCGGAAGTATGGGAAAGAGGTGGCCCCGGAGATTATCGGTGATAACGTATTTTCCAAAGCGTTGAGAACTTCGAACTCGAAAGATTTCGGTTTGGCGATGGAGTTCCCGTACGTGGAGAAGGTGATTTCTCTGATGGGGAACACGAACCTTGTCGAGCGGGAGAGAGGTTTGGATTTACTTCTTTGGGATTACATTGAAGAGGCCGTGGTTTACGAGTATTTCTCCATGGAGAAAGTTTTGAGTTTTATGCTTGAGCTGATGATCGTTGAGAGATGGAGCAAGATGAGTTCCGAGTCGGGACGAAAAGTCTTCATGGAAGTCGTGGATAAGTTCAGAAAGAGTTTCGAATTTGCGGAAGAATTTAAAAATTAAAATTGAGACATGAATAAGACACAAGGAAAAGTTCATAGTATTATTTCCAACCTTGTACTTGTGCGTACCGAAGGACCGGTATCTCAGAATGAGATTTGCTTTATCCAGCTTGGAAACGAGCGATTGATGGCTGAGGTGATCAAGGTTGTCGGGGATATTGCTTATGTACAGGTTTTTGAAAGTACCCGGGGATTGAAACCCGGCTCCCTCGTGGAATTCGAAAACCATATGTTGGAAGTTACATTAGGTCCCGGTTTGCTGTCAAAGAATTTTGACGGTCTTCAAAATGACCTGGATAAAATGACGGGGGTATTCTTGAAACGAGGAGAATACACGAACCCGTTGGAAGAAGATAAAAAATGGAGTTTTACCCCGTTGGCTAAGGTCGGTGATAAGGTGACCGGTGCCGATTGGTTAGGCAACGTGAAGGAAAACTGGTTGGATCATAAGATTATGGTACCTTTCAAATTGAAAGGTGAGTATACCGTGGCTTCGATAGTTGCTGCCGGAGAGTACACGATAAAAGATACGATTGCCGTGCTGAAAGATGAGGCCGGGAAAGAGATCCCGGTTACGATGGTTCAGAAATGGCCGGTGAAGGTGGCTATCCGTAATTACGTGGATAAACCCCGTCCTTCCCGTCAGATGGAAACCGGAGTGCGTGTTATCGACACGATGAACCCGATACTGGAAGGGGGTACCGGTTTTATCCCGGGGCCGTTCGGAACGGGAAAGACCGTATTGCAGCATGCTTTGTCCCGGTTTGCCGATGCTGATATTATTATCATGGCGGCTTGTGGTGAGCGTGCAAACGAGGTGGTGGAAATTTTTACCGAGTTTCCGGAGTTGGAAGACCCTCGTTCCGGTCGTAAGTTGTACGAGAGAACCACGATCATTGCCAACACATCCAATATGCCCGTGGCTGCCCGTGAGGCTTCCGTCTACACGGCCATGACGATCGGGGAATACTATCGTTCCATGGGGATGAAAGTGTTGTTGCTGGCAGACTCGACTTCCCGTTGGGCACAGGCTTTGCGTGAGATGTCCAACCGTATGGAAGAGTTGCCGGGACAGGATGCTTTCCCGATGGACTTGTCGGCAATTATTTCAAACTTCTATGCTCGTGCGGGAATGGTGTACTTAAACAATGGTAAGACGGGTTCTGTTACCTTTATTGGTACGGTATCTCCTGCCGGAGGTAACTTGAAGGAACCGGTGACAGAGTCAACGAAGAAAGTGGCACGTTGCTTCTACGCCTTGTCTCAGGCTCGTGCGGATGCGAAACGTTACCCTGCGATTGATACGTTGGAGTCTTATTCTAAATATTTGGAATATCCGGAATTTATCGAATTTGCCAAGAAAAATATTTCCGATACATGGATTGCCGATGTGAACGAGGCTCGCAATATGTTGGTGCGCGGTCGTGAAACGGCTGAGCAGATCGACATCTTGGGAGATGACGGTGTGCCTTTGGAATATCACGTGGTATACTGGAAATCCGAGTTAATCGACTTCGTGATCCTGCAACAGGATGCTTTCGACAACATCGACGGTTCTACCGCCATGGAACGTCAGAAATATATGTTGAATATGGTACTGGGTGTGGTTCGTTCCGAATTTAATTTTGACACGTTCGAAGAGGTTAACCCCTATTTTAAACGTATCATTAATGGTTTCAAACAGATGAACTATTCCGAATATCAATCGGAAGCGTTTAAAAAGTATGAAGCAGAAGTGAACGAGATCATTAACGAAAGAAAAAAATAATTTGTGATTTAAGATTTTTGATTTATGATTCTTTGTTTCATTGACCGGATTTTAAATCTAAAATCTAAAATCTAAAATCTAAAATAAATGGTATGACGACTGCTTTTCAAAAAGTTTATACAAAAATCACCCAGATCACGAAAGCAACGTGTACGTTGAATGCCCAAGGCGTCGGAAATGACGAGTTGGCCATTGTGGACGGACGCTTGGCTCAGGTCGTGAAGATTTGGGGAAATGATATAACCCTTCAGGTGTTCTCTGGAACAGAAGGGATTCCGACGAATGCAGAAGTGACATTCTTGGGAAAAGCGCCTACTCTGAAAGTGGGAGATGATTTATGCGGGCGTTTCTTTAATGCCTTTGGAGACCCGATTGACGGGGGACCTGCTGTTGACGGGGAAGAAAGAGAGATCGGGGGACCGTCGGTGAACCCGGTACGTCGTAAACAACCGTCGGAGCTGATCGCGACCGGTATCGCGGGTATCGACTTGAACAACACGTTGGTGTCCGGTCAGAAGATTCCGTTCTTTGCCGACCCGGATCAGCCCTATAACCAAGTGATGGCAAACGTGGCGCTGAGAGCGCAGACCGACCGAATCATCTTGGGAGGTATGGGATTGACGAACGATGACTACTTGTATTTCAAAAATTTGTTTGACAATGCCGGAGTATTGGATCGTATCGTCAGTTTCGTGAATACCACGGAGGCTCCGCCTGTTGAGCGTTTGTTGGTACCGGACATGGCTTTGACGGCTGCCGAGTATTTTGCGGTGGATAAGAACGAGAAAGTGTTGGTTTTGTTGACTGATATGACGCTATATGCCGATGCTTTGAGTATCGTGTCCAACCGTATGGATCAGATTCCGTCGAAAGACTCCATGCCGGGTTCGTTATATTCCGATTTGGCGAAGATCTACGAGAAAGCCGTGCAGTTCCCTGCCGGAGGTTCTATCACGATTATAGCCGTGACCACGTTGTCCGGAGGTGATATTACCCATGCTATCCCGGATAACACCGGATATATCACGGAGGGTCAGTTGTTCCTGCGTAAAGACTCGGAAATCGGTAAGGTTATCGTTGACCCGTTCCGAAGTTTGTCTCGTTTGAAACAGCTCGTGATCGGTAAGAAAACCCGTAAGGACCACCCGCAAGTGATGAATGCCGCCATCCGTCTGTATGCCGATGCCGCTAACGCCCGGACCAAGATGGAGAACGGTTTCGACTTGACAGACTACGACCGCCGTACCCTAGATTTCGCTAAAGACTATTCCAACAGCCTGCTTGCTATCGATGTAAACATCAGTACCGACCAGATGTTGGATACTGCTTGGGATCTTTTCCGCAAGTACTTTAACAAGGCGGAATTGGGTATTAAGCAGGAGATCGTGGAAGAGTTCGGCGGATATGAGAATTTATGATTTATGATTGCTTGATTTATGATTAATGGATAAGGTAACATTTAAATATCGGACGAAACAATTAGGGCTTGCCGTGATTCGGTTAACGGAAGGTTTGCCGAAGACACAAGCGGCTAGAGTAGTTTGTGATCAGATATTACGTTCATCCTTGTCCGTTGGGGCAAATTATCGGGCTGTTTGTCGTGCTAAATCTGATAAGGATTTTATCAGTAAAATGAAAATTGTTGAAGAGGAAGCCGATGAAACGGTATATTGGTTGGAGATTATGGAAGAAGCAGGAATGTTATCGGGGGATATTGTTTCACCTTTAAAAAAGGAGACAAATGAACTTGTTGCCATGATCGTAGCTTCCATAAAGACCAAAACCAATAATTTGAATCATAAATCCTTAGAATCGTAAATCATGAATCTAAAATCATAAATCATAAATCATAAATTTAAAACATTGGTAAGGTGATAAAGTTTCAATATAATAAGACGTCGCTTCAAGGGCTGGATAAGCAATTGAAGATGCGAGTGAGGGCATTGCCTACCATCAAAAATAAGGAGTCGGCTTTGCGTTCGGAGGTGAAGAAAGCGAAACAGGTGGCGGATGAATTTAATGTGAAGTTGGAGGATACGCTGAATTCATTGAACGACATGCTGCAACTTTATGACGAGTACAAGGAAGACATACTTGTCGTGAAGGATGTCAGGATGTCGGTGAAAAAGATTGCCGGGGTAAAGACGCCAGTTCTCGACGGGGTGGATTATGAGGTGAAGGATTTCAGCTTGTTTAATCAACCCGGGTGGCTGCTCGATGGTGTGGAATACATCAAAGAGGTCGTAAGTATCGCTTTGGAGAAGGAATTTTTCACCCGGAAAATGGAGCTGTTGGATAAGGCGAGAAAGAAAACGACACAGAAAGTGAATTTGTACGAGAAAGTACAGATCCCGGGATTCCAGGAAGCGATTCGCAAAATCAAGCGGTTCTTGGAAGACGAGGAAAACCTTTCCAAGTCGTCACAGAAGATCGTGAAAACCCGTAAATTGATGGAGGAATAGCCTATGATAGTACCTATGATGAAATTGTCCCTGTTGATATTTTACAAAGAATATCAAGCATTTCTCGGGGAGCTCCGGGAAAAGGGAATGGTTCATATTCATGAGAATGCGGAACGTACGGCAGAAGATACGAATCTACAGGCGAAATTGATGTTGATTAAACGGACCGGGGAGATGATCACACACATGCAGAGTCGGAATGACGTGGAGCAGGTGGAAAAAGTGAAAGTGGACGACGAGCATTTACTGGATTATCTGGAAGGTTTGTACAGTCGGCAGGATCAGATCGAGCAACAATTGGCAGGTTTGGAGAAAGATTACGCGGCTTATCGCCCGTGGGGAAAGTTCTCCCGGGAGATGATCCGAAAATTGGAAACTGCCGGTTGGGAATTTCATTTCTTTTCCGTGCCGGAACAGAAATATCAGCCGGAATGGGAGGAAATGTACGATGCGGTTGTGATCAGCGAGATGATGGGACAGAAATATTTTGTTACCGTTACCCCTGCCGGGACGAACGTGAACTTGGAGGCAGATCCTTATCTATTCCCGCAGGCCACGGCAGAAGAACTGGCCAAGCAAATCACGGCTTTGCGAGAAGAATCCGTGAATATCGGGCATGAGCTGGATGCCGTTTCGCAGGATGCCATCGAACGTTTGAAAAAGTATCGTTTGAAGATTACCGAGGTGGCAGACAAGATGAAAGTGGAGGATGCAGCTCAACATCTGATCGACGAGAAAGTCATCGCCCTGGAAGGATGGATTCCGGTGGAGAGAGAGGATGAAATGAGAAGTTTCTTGGAAACGAAAGATGTGTACTTCGAATTTACCCGACCTACTCCGGAGGATGATGTTCCCGTGCAGTTAAAAAACAATGCTTACTCCAAATTGTTTGAGCCCGTAACGGAAATGTTTGCCCTGCCGCAATATAAAGAGTTGGATTTGACACCTTTCCTGGCTCCATTCTTCATGCTGTTCTTCGGAATGTGTATGGGTGATGGTGGCTACGGGTTGATCATCTGGCTGGCTTGTTTCATTATGGGCCGGAAAGCCTCGCCTTCGGTAAAGGGTTACCTTGTACTGGGGCAATATTTGGGAATCATGACGGTCGTTGTCGGTTTACTGACGGGTTCATTCTTTGGTATCGCTTTGGATTCCGTGGAGTGGCCTTGGTTGGCCGGCGTGAAGTCGCTTTTCCTGACGGAGGCGAATTACGGGAAATATCTGGGAGGATATAACCCGATGATGATCATCGCGGTTGCCGTGGGTATTATCCAGATCCTTTACGGTATGTGCCTGAATGCTGCAAGGTTAACGAAACAGTTCGGTTTTAAATACGCGGTATCAACATTAGGTTGGGTGGTAGCCATTATCCTGTTGGGTGTGCTGATTGGTTTACCGATGCTAAAAGTTGTGATTCCGGAAGGTTTGAAATACGTGCTTTACGTTCTGTTAGGCCTTTCCGCGTTGACGATTTATTTCTACAATTCTCCGGGAAAAGGGATTTTCTCGAATTTCGGATCAGGATTGTGGGGAACGTACAACATGGCAACGGGCTTACTGGGAGACACGCTTTCATATATCCGGTTGTTCGCGATCGGGTTAACGGGAAGTATCTTGGGAGGCGTGTTTAACACGTTGGCTTTCCAGCTCACGGATGGACTACCGTTTATCGTGAAATTCATTGCCGTGTTCTTGATTCTGCTTATCGGTCACTCGATTAACTTCGGGTTATGTATGATCAGTTCATTTGTACACCCGATGCGTTTGACCTTCGTGGAATTCTACAAGAATGCCGGATTTGAAGGTGGTGGAAAACAATATGCCCCGTTCAGAAAAAAAGTAAATGATTAAAAATAAAGATTATAAAAATAACAAATTAAATAGATTAGAATTATGGAACCAATTTTATTAGCTTATCTAGGTGTTGCATTGATGGTGGCATTATCAGGAATCGGTAGTGCTTATGGAGTTACTATTTGCGGTAATGCTGCAGTAGGTGCTTTGAAGAAAAACCCGACCGCATCCGGTCAGTATATCGGTTTGTCCGCGCTACCTTCTTCTCAGGGTTTGTATGGTTTCGTGGGATATTTCTTGTTAAGTAGTTTCTTGACGAACGTGGATATGGGTTGGGGGCCTGCTTCTGCCATCTTCGGTGCCGGATTGGGACTTGGCTTGGTAGCCTTCTTCTCTGCTATCCGTCAGGCTCAAGTATGTGCTAACGGTATCGTGGCAATCGGTAGCGGTTATAACGTGTTCGGTACCACGATGGTATTGGCCGTGTTCCCGGAATTGTATGCCATCTTGGGATTGTTGGTATTGATTTTGATTACCGGATTGATTCCTGCATAAATAGGAATTTATTTTAAATAAAATAGAATGACAACGCCGGGTAAGCTTTTTGCCAGGCGTTGTCATTTTTAATTTGGAAATTATGATGACTTATGTTATACTTATTGTCACGGTTGTCGTGTCAATTGCTTGTTTTAATAATTATTCCCTGTTCAATAAATTGTCGTGTAATCCTTACCGGATGGTGCATTCCGGGGAGTGGTACCGGATTATTTCTCACGGTTTTGTCCATGCCGATTGGACGCACCTGATCGTGAATATGTTTACTTTCCTCTCTTTCGGATTATATGTAGAGAACCAGTTTGTCGCATGGGGATTCGGTGGTTCCAGTTTCTTGGTCCTGTATTTCGGGGGGATGGTAGCGGCTTCGATCTATGACGTGTGGAAATATCGGAACAATCAATACTATTCTTCCATTGGGGCTTCCGGTGCGGTTTCTGCCATCTTGTTCACGGCGATATTTTTGAATCCTTGGGATAAGATTTATTTCTTCGCGATTGTTCCGATTCCCGGCATCGTGTTTGGATTCGTGTACTTGCTTTATTGTCAATACATGGCAAAACGGGGTGGCGATAACATCAATCATAACGCACACTTCTACGGTGCGGTATTCGGATTGATTTTTCCCGTGTTATTGGAACCGAGGTTATTGCAAATGTTTATTCAGCAACTTTTGAGGCATTGAAAAACTTATTTGTTTATCTCCATTCGAAATTTGACTCTGAACTAGTTAGATATAATCAATTCTTTACGTCAGGCTTGATCAAGCATTAGAAAAAATATTCAAGAAGTAATTTAGGTTGAGATAGGAAAATTCTAGGCCTCTCGTCGATTTAAAACAACAATCGTCGAGAGGCTTGGTTTTATGGGGTACAGATAAATGGAAAGTTTATAGGAGTGTTGTATTGATTTCGTGGTGAATAGGTGATGTTTGATATGCAACGCTGTCAGGTGATATCCCTATACCCCTTTATGGACATTTTACCCATTTCACGGCATCGGCAATAATAGCTTGATAAGGACCGGAACCGATGTCAAGTAATGTTACTTTTGTTTTTCCAGCGGGGAAAGGAAACTTCCCGAGAGAAATCCAACCATAACCCGCTTCTTCCGTTTCGAGCGTTATTTTTTCATTCCCGCCCTTGTGGAGGAATAAATAAGTTTGTGTAGGCTTGGGGCTGGTTAGCTCTTTTCTATTAACATATTTCTTGATGTATCCATTCCTTTTGAAGGTCATTTCGTCATGATATACGAATAGTTCGTAAATTCCGGCTTCAGGTAAAGTTGTTTCCCATTCCACGTTAGATTCACCTGTCCCGGCTAATTTCTTGTGATAACTTCTTATTGGCTCCCCGATTCCTCCCTTGTTATAGTAGTCCCGTGTCCATGTTTTGCTGTTCGAGGTATTCTTGTTGTTTTTATTTTGTTCTCGGACAAGGCGGGTTAATGCTTGAGCCGATTCTATGATATGAAATCCCTGATCTTCATTATCGACAATGAACATGTTCGGATCAGGCATGAAACATGCCGTGTCTATATCTGTGACTCCCGGGTGGATCTCCTGAGTAAAACCTTCTGGTTGAATGTTTTGGAACGAGTAGAAGGCTGGAATATTTCGGGCCAAGTTCGTTTGTACCTGTATGTCAATTTCATTAGGTTGATCGAGTATATAATTACTGATCTCTTGGCAGGCTCCCGCTGGGATGAGATGCTGGATATTCCGATCGAAGGCACTACCAGTGATCGTGATCGTCCCATCAACCTTTCCCCGGTTCCAGACTTTCAGGCTCAAGGCGTACCCCTTGATCTCTCCGGAATTTTCTATCCATTGCACCTTCACATCCTTTACCCGGAAATCGGGTAGCCCTTTTTCCATGTATAGTTGACGGGTAAGTGCTAGTAAATCAATCGAGAAGGCGACTTGTAATTCTCTACATAATAGTTCGTAACTGACCTCTTGGAAAGCGTGACGAGTATTAAATTCTTCAATGAAATATTTGAATTTATCTAAAGGAACAAAATTTATTGTACGGAGTAAAAGAGTCAGGCTTTTTGTGTGGATAAGCTGTTGAAATTGAACGTCATCCACTGGATTGTTGAACACGTCAACCAAGTTGTGATCATTGAAGTACGTTGAGGCATATTCCCAACTGGGGGAATCATTATAACTAGAAAGGGCTTGTTCCCAGGAAGACAGCATGTCTTGGAATATCAAGTTGATACCCGGGAATTCGGGGGAAGTCACATGAACATGGTATTTCTGTAATAAGGGCGAAATGTCGTATTCGTTTTTTACACTTTCCCATTTAGGAGAGAAGAGTTTGTCAAAAAACAAACTACCCAAGTATAGACTGCGTGAGGTTGAATAGTTTTGCATGTAGGCAGAAAAACACTCCACTTCGGGTGGCATTCCTGGGTTAATCGATTCCGGGAGTACTTTCGGGGCATAGCTAACTAACGCTTCTCGTTCCGGTCTGAAAATGATTTCTGGTTGTATGTACTCGCTTCCCTCTTTCCAACTTCGACTGTATGCGCGGAAATTGACGGGCGTTTCGACCATGGATAGTTTACGGTAGACGTATTCTTGGTGATCTTGCCCGGGGGATGCAAGCCAAACCGGGAGTAGCGTGTGAGGATCGCCGAACTGCTCCACAAGATATTCGTGTCCTTTAAAGAGATACGCCTCAAATAGCACGCTGTCTATCATGACTGATTTTTTCGTGTAGTCTCCGATACAGAGGGATAGACCGGATTGATTATTTTTATTGATGAAACGAGTCGTGTCCTCCCGGGTGAATACCATTCCTTGAGAGATCGGAGTTCGTGTTGTCTCCCCGGTAACGGTTAATTGGAAACGGGTATAACTTTGTACCGTGGTGTACGGGGAGCGGATATTTACCGAGGGAAGTGCATCCGGGTACCATAGACACTCGGGGGTGAGTAGGGTGAAATCCGGTTGTAAGTAATAAAGATCGTTACCCACGTTAAAAATATAGTACTTCCGGATCTTGGTCAATGTATTCAAATCTTCTACTTCGGCATAACAGACTTCCGGACAGATTGTTCCGCTATATTCTAGGATAAATTCTTTTGTCTCTTTTGCCCCTAATGGTTCTTGGACCGTGATGATTTGATTCTCTCGCTCGAAGTCAAGTGATTGATTATTTGCTGAAAGGTGATTAATTTCCAATCCCGGGTTCAGGTACAGAATAAAGGATGTTTGTGTTTCTTCATGAGGATTATACACGGTTATCCTACTTGTTGCCGAGAACGAGTGTTCGTTTTGTTTGAATTGAATATCGTGGTTTGTAATGCGTACTTTCGGGTAATCCTCGTATTTTAGAAAGGTTTCCCGAAAAGCCTGATGTTTCTGGTTTGCCTGATTAAACGAGTGTAAATACAAGCATGAAAAAGTGACACCAACGATCAAACATGCTAGGCTTGGAATCCAGGCTAGGCGTCGAATCTCCGGGCGATTGGGAATACGTGTGATGGAATAGATACCGAGAACGAGTAAACCAATTCCGACGAAGAGAAATGCTCCTCGCTGCATCAGGTAAAGGCTCAAGTGAGGAAAGCCCGTCGTGTCGGAAAACGTGTTGGGTAATGTCGATGCAAATAAATCGATGGCCCCATGCCAACCTATGGCCCCATGCGCTATTATGAAGTAGGAAAGGCCAAGTAGAATCAGTGATGCGATAAAAGTTTTTTTTACAATTCCTTTCAGGCATATCGTTAAGCCTGTCATAAAAATAAGTGTCGGCAAGGTCAATGTGAAAAAATAGAAAAGATAAGGATGGAATGTAAAAGGGGAGTCACTGACAAATAGATGTATGACCATGGCAACAATTGCTGCTGTAATGTCAAAAATTAGCATGATCACGATAAATCCCATGATTTTACCCCACAGCCATTCTGTGTTATCGTACGGACGGGTCTGTATGGCATCTGAAGAGTCTGCCTGCATGTCTTTCCGGATGGAATTACCTGCCCAGAAAATAATAATAAGAACTTGGAGGTAATTAATCAGGTATGCATTTGCGAAAGGAATCGCGGAAGAAAGTGATATGGCTATCCATGTTGGTGACTTTATATTACTCTGTATCATGATGTGTGCAAATGCGATCAGTACGATGCAGAACAGCATGATACCATTAAGTCCCCGGTCTCTTCTGAGTATTTTAACCTGGTGGATCGTGATTTGTTTCAAAATATGGTAGTTCATCATATTATTCTTTTATGAGATTCCTTTACGCAAACGAGAATTTAATTCTTATTCTTCAAGTCTAAAAGGGACTTGAACAGTAGATTGGGTATTGGAGTCAAAAATGTTAGGGATTTTAAATGGTGTAGTACTTGATTGTTTCACTCTTGTCTTAGATGCTCCATTTTTACAGAATAAGTATACTTCCCAATACGTGTCCTTATCCAGGTCGGCATAATCGGGTTCAGATGGCTCGGATTCTCCATATTTATTAACTGCAATTACACGAAATCCATACCTAACACGTTGAAAATCTCCAACAATAGTATATACAGAAGTGGGATAAGGTTTGAAAGCCCAGTTACTGACCTTAACCCATTTTCCAATCGTGGTGTTCATTTGCTCAATGTAATAACCAGTGATGGGGGCTCCTCCATCATCTACAGGAGGTCTGACAGTCACTTTAATTTTGCACTCATCTGCAAACAAAGTTATACTAAAGAATAAACCCATCAGTAAAACTAAAATCTTTTTAATAGTGTTCATAATTAATAGGTATTAAAAGTTTATATATAATATATACACGACCTACCTCAAAAAGAATTAAATGTACAACTATTTTTTAATATAAATTTCGGGTAAGCTATTTTTTAAACCAGATACTTTGCGTACCCCAAAATCAGGGCACGAAAAAATATTCAAGAAGTAATCTAGGTTGAAATAGGAAAATTCTAGGCCTCTCGTCGATTTAAAACAACAATCGTCGAGAGGCTTAGTTTTATGGAGTACAGATAAATGGGAAGTTTATAGGAGGTTTGTATTGATTTTATGGTGAATAGGTGATCACCACTGGATGAATAGCGTAGTATATATTTTTCTTATATTATAAGAATACTTTATGAACCTTATTATATATAAGGTTCATATAAGGTTTCTATAAGGTATCTATAAGGTTCATGACGGTATTCATCAGGTAATGGTCTGCTTGTGATGATGGATTTTGGTGTTAATTGAGAGTGAAAAGGGACTTATCCGTGTAAGAAGTTTTCTGGAGCCGTCGAGTTGAACGTGCTGTTCTGCTAACAGCCTTTTTACCTTTGTCCGTGATGTATTGGATGACGACTCGAATGCATATCCGGATGTTGGAACGTTTTATTCGAGTGGAACCTGCGTATTGGCCGTGGTCGCGTCGGCGATGGAAGTATAAAAGAGTGGTTGAAGAATAAAAAAATCCAGGACTAAAATCCTGGATTTTTTATGAAGTGATGTTTGAATTTTATTTCATTGCTTCCTCGATAGCAACAGCCACGGCAACGGTAGCTCCAACCATCGGGTTGTTACCCATCCCGAGGAATCCCATCATTTCCACGTGTGCGGGAACGGAGGAGGAACCCGCGAATTGAGCGTCACCGTGCATACGGCCAAGCGTGTCGGTGAATCCGTAGCTGGCGGGTCCGGCTGCCATGTTGTCCGGGTGAAGGGTACGTCCGGTACCACCGCCGGAGGCTACTGAGAAGTATTTTCTTCCGGTTTCCATGCACTCTTTTTTGTATGTTCCGGCAACCGGGTGTTGGAAGCGGGTCGGGTTGGTTGAGTTTCCGGTAATGGAAACATCGACACCCTCGTGACGCATGATAGCTACACCTTCCCGAACGTCGTCAGCCCCGTAGCATCTTACTTGGGCGCGTTCTCCGTTAGAGTATGCTTTTTCTTTTACGATTTTCAATTCTCCGGTATAGTAATCGAATTCGGTTTGCACGTACGTGAAGCCATTGATACGGGAGATGATCATGGCCGCGTCTTTACCCAAGCCGTTCAAGATCACTTTCAACGGTTGTTGGCGTACTTTGTTGGCTGATTTTGCAATACCGATTGCTCCTTCTGCCGCGGCGAAAGATTCGTGTCCGGCAAGGAAGGCAAAACATTTAGTCTCTTCACGGAGTAGCATGGCTGCCAAGTTACCGTGACCTAAACCCACTTTACGATCGGCGGCAACGGATCCCGGGATACAGAATGACTGCAAGCCTTCACCGATGGCCTCTGCTGCTTCGGCTGCTTTTTTACATCCTTTTTTAATTGCGATAGCTGCACCGACTACATAAGCCCAAGCTGCGTTTTCGAACGCGATGGGTTGAATGTCTTTACACATTTTGTACGGGTCGATCCCTTTGGCATCACAAATTGTTTTTGCCTCTTCGATGTCTTTTATTCCGTAATTATTTAGAACCGCGTTGATTTGATTAATCCGACGGTCGTAACTTTCAAATAAAGCCATAATTCATTTTAGATTTAATGATTTCAGATTTTAGATTTGAGTTGTAACTTTTGAAATCTAAAATTTGCAATTTATAATTAGTTTATTCTTGACGCGGATCGATGTATTTTACTGCATCCGCGAAACGACCGTATGATCCGGTTGCTTTTTCGACGGCTTCCTTGGGATCAATACCTTTTTTCAACATATCGGTGAATTTGCCCAAGTGGATGAATTCGTAACCGATAACTTCTCCGTCTTCGTCAAGTCCCATACGGGTTACGTATCCTTCGGCCATTTCAAGGTAGCGGGTTCCTTTGGCTTTGGTCCCGAACATGGTTCCTACTTGGCTCCGCATGCCTTTACCCAAGTCTTCGAGGCTGGCCCCGATGGGAAGTCCGCCTTCAGAGAAAGCGCTTTGACTCCGCCCGTAAACGATTTGTAGGAAGAGTTCGCGCATGGCCGTGTTGATTGCATCGCAAACAAGGTCCGTATTTAGGGCTTCCAATAAGGTTTTGCCCGGTAGAATTTCAGAAGCCATAGCCGCGGAGTGTGTCATCCCGGAGCAACCGATCGTTTCGATTAATGCCTCTTCGATGATTCCGTCCTTGATGTTAAGGGTTAGCTTGCAAGCTCCTTGTTGCGGGGCACACCAACCGATGCCATGAGTTAATCCAGAAATGTCTTTGATTTCTTTGGAACGAACCCATTTCCCTTCTTCAGGAATGGGTGCCGGACCGTGATTCGGCCCTTTTTTCACAACACACATGTGTTGTACTTCATGTGAGTAAATCATTGTTTTTGTTTTTTTGTTGATATATTGTTAAATACCTTGCCTTTGTTTTTAAGCCGGGCAAAATTAACACATTTGTTTTGGATAAAAAACATCTTGTAAAACATAAAATCGTGCATACGTTTGCATGTCAAGATGTTGTAGTATAGTGTATTATTTGAAACATCTGGATGAGATGTTGATCATGGTCACAGCCAAGTCACGAGACAGGAGGGATCGTTCTTGGGACGGGCTCGTATCAGTTGAGTTTTCGGGTGTTGAAAAATCAGAAAGTGTCTCTGGATAAATTAACCCGTAATAATGGATGTTTGGATAACACGGATATTCCTAAAATAATACGGGATTTAGTAACACGTGGACAATAATTAGTTGACATTATTTATTTTTTATTAAATATTGTTGGGTGGTGTGGTGTCATTGAATTTAATTCCTTTATTAGTTTTTATTTCGGCAATAAAATTGATAAGATGGAAAAGCGTGAGATTGCTGGTGTACAAGGTCAAGTTAATAATATTGAGGTGATATTTAAAGAGTATTACGGTTCTCTTTGTTATTTTGCTTCCCAGTTTTTGAAAAACGAGGAGGTGATAGAGGATCTTGTGCAGGATGTTTTTATCACTCTGCTGGAGAAGAAAATGCTTTTCCAGTCCGAAGTCCATTTAAAGAATTTCTTGTATTTATCTATTCGAAACTCTTGTTTGAATTATATCCGCGGTGCTCGTTCGCAAGATCGATATATTGCTTCATTGGCTCATGAGGAACAAACTGAAAATTTTGAGGAAAGTATTATTTTGACTGAAATCCATCGGGAATTGGCCGCTGCTGTTGAAAAATTACCGGAGGAGTGCCGGAAGGTTTTTCAGCTTTGTTATTTTCAAGGGCTGGATAATGAACGTGTCGCGCAAGAATTTGGGGTGAGTGTTAATACCGTAAAAACACAAAAGGCTCGCGGGAAAAGGATTTTAAGAGAAAATTTGAAAGATATTTTCCCTTTATTAATGTTGTTAAATCCCTTGTTCTGAGGGATAACGGTGGTGTGTGAAAATTAGGAGTAAGATGTGAATTGTATTTTTTTTGAAAAAAAGTGCAATCCCGTTTAATCCTTTTGGGGTAGGGTCGTGTAATAATAGTGTATGAAAAATATTAATAACACATATCTGTATGACATTGCCGCGATAATATTGGCTTATTTGCGGGATGAAGTAGATGAAGAAGGGCAACGCAAGCTAAAAGTTTGGCTGGAGGAGTCTGATTCTCATAAGACTCTTTTTGCCCGGATTCAGGATGAAAAGATGCAATATGAAGATATTCAAAAAATATTGTCTTATGATGCAGGCGGGGCATGGCAAGTTGTGCAACAAAAAGCGGCTCGGAGAAGAAGAAAACGTTTGACGAGGGTGTATCGAGTTGCAGTTTCTGTCGTGATTATTTTTGGAGTGGCAATTGCTTTCTTGTTGAGGGAAGAGGCGACTACTGTGGTTCCGGTTGTCAAGGTGGAAGAGATTACCCCGGGGCGTTCCATGGCTAAATTGACGGTTGCATCAGGGGATGTTTATCATTTGGATTCATTGCATCAGGTGGATTTAATTACTTCTTTGGCGGAAAATAATGGAAAAGAGGTTGTTTTTATCGATCGACAGTTGGAGGAAGGTGAGAGAGAGATAAAATATAATAAAGTCGAGATTCCAAGAGGGGGAGAGTACCAGATTGTGCTGGGAGATGGAACTCGGGTGTATTTGAACGCGCAAACGGAGCTTCGTTTCCCGGAAAGTTTTGCTAGTAGTGAGCAACGTTTGGTGTATCTGTCAGGGGAGGCTTATTTCGAGGTAACTAAAAATCCATCCAAGCCTTTTGTCGTGCAATGTAAGGATTACGCGGTGAAGGTTTTGGGGACTTCGTTTAATGTGAATAGCTACGAGGGTGATGAAACGTCTAAAACGACGTTGGCTACCGGTAAGGTCGAAATTGATATGGATGGGAAACAGACGATTTTGAATCCCGGTCAACAGGCAATTATAAAAAACGGAGAGGTGAACGTGAAAGAAGTGGATGTTGAAGTGTACACGACTTGGATGTTCGATAATTTCCGGTTCCAGAGTGAAAGTATTCAGGAGATTATGACAAAACTTTCTCGTTGGTACGCGATAGATGTGTTTTACATGAACGAGTCTGTCAGGAATTATCATTTTACCGGGTATTTGCCTCGTTATGCCAAGATTGCGGATGTGTTGGAATTATTAAGTTTAACAACAAATATAAAGTTTGATGTAGAAGGTAAAACAGTGATAGTAATGGAGAAGTAATAAAATAGTAAAGCCGAAGCTGCAACTCCGGCTTTACAAAAAATGTGTACTAAAATAAACCCCAAAGGGATTACACAAATATACACGATTTTTCTCCAAAACAAAACGATGTGTCTCAAACAATGAAAAATAATTTCATTGAGAGTGGTGTGATGTTTGAATTTTTAAGTTTTAATAAACATCAATTGCTTGGACTGAAGGCAAATTCACGTGGATTTGCCGGGATGTCCGAGAAGATGTGTGCAAAAATGACCTAAATAAATTATCAATGAGAAGTAGAATTAAAAACTGGGTGACTAGAGTTACCAAATTGTCATTAGGCTGCAAGCTAATGATGATTTTGTTGCTATTTACACACTTTGCGTTTTCGAGTGGAAATGCTTTTAGCCAACAGAGCATTACTGTTCAGTTTGAGCAACAGTCTTTAAGTGAAGTCTTGCGTGTTTTAAAACAGAAGACGAATTACGAATTCCTGTATAACGATGAGGAAATCAAAGGAATCACGGGAATTACCCGTTCATTCACGAACGCTTCGGTACAAGAAGTTTTGAGGGTTTGTTTGGCGGGAACGAAGTATAGCTTTAAGATTGTCGACAATCTGATCGTAATTACTCCGGATGACGAAAAGAAAGAAGAAGTTAAAAAAATAACCGTAAAAGGAAAGGTCGTTGATGAGAAGGGAGAAATGCTTCCTGGTGTAACTGTTCTTTTGAAAGGTACTACAGTTGGAATCGTTACGGATATTGATGGAAAATTCAAAATTGAATTACCGAAACGGGACACGATGATTTTGGTTTTCACTTTCGTGGGGATGAAATCACATGAACTGAATGTAGGCAAGGTGAAAGATTTAAGTAAGGAAATTTCAATTCGGATGGAACCTGACACGGAGAACTTGGATGAAGTGGTTGTGACGGGATATGGGAATATTAGAAAAGAGAGTTTTACAGGTAGTTCGGTTACCGTGAAAAGAGACCAGTTGCTAAAAGCTTCTGCGACAAACGTGATTCAAGCTTTACAGTCGTTTGATCCTTCTTTTCGTATCCAAAGAAGCAATCAGTGGGGGTCCGATCCGAATATGGTTCCAGAGATGTATATTCGAGGACGTTCCGGTATAGGAGTCAAGGCTCTGGAACAAGATGTATTATCTAAATCTGCTTTGGAAAACAATCCTAATCTTCCGACTTTTATCATGGATGGTTTTGAGGTTAGTGTACAGAAAGTGTATGACATGGACCCCAATCGGGTAGAAACAATCAATATTTTGAAAGATGCAGCCGCTACGGCCATGTATGGTTCTCGTGCGGCTAATGGTGTAATTGTAATCACGACGAGATCTCCGAAGCCGGGAGAGGTTACGATTTCATATAATTTAACGGGAACGTTGTCTATGCCTGATTTGTCAGATTATAATTTGTCTAATGCCAGAGAGAAGTTGGATATAGAAAGAAGAGCTGGTATATATACTACGGACTACTTCAATAACATTTATGATGCAGAATTGGCGTACAATAAGAGATTGGTTCGAGTCGAAGAGGGTGTGAATACCGATTGGATGGCTATTCCTTTGCGTAATGCTGTAAACCATAAACACAGTCTTTCTATTGAGGGTGGTAATTCGGATTTGCGTTATAATTTGGAGTTGGGTTACACGGGAAATAATGGAGTTATGAAGGGATCTTATCGTGAAAATGTGGATCTCGGTTTTACTGTGGATTGGCGTTTGAGAGATAAATTGCAGGTGTTAAATAAAATTACCTATACTTATACAGATGCGACGGAATCTCCTTACGGTAGTTTTTCCGATTACGCGCACTTGCAACCGTATGACCGTCCTTATGATAAAAATGGTGTTTTGGTGAAAGAGCTTGAGTTTTCACAGGCTAAGGGGTCCGGTAGCTTTTTGAATAACCCTTTGTACGAGGCTGAGTTGAATAATTATGACTTTGACAAAACGGATGAGTTTATTGATCAATTTATGTTTCAATGGTTCTTTTCCGACGCGTTCACGTTTAAAGGGCAATTTGCTGTAACAAAATCCACAAGCAATGGAGAGCGTTTTATTGATCCGAAATCATCTAATGCTACGGCTTTGACGAGTTCTAGCAGTTCTACAAATACAACGTTGTTAGGTGATCTTTATGTGGATCGGGGTGATATGACAAAATGGGATACGCAGTTTGCTGTTTATTTTACGAAAGCATTCGGCTTGCATAATTTAAATGCTTCTGCAACGATTAATGCAATGTCAACCAAGACGGAGTCAACTTCCTCACATTATAGAGGGTTCCCATCCGGGGAGTTTCATTCTCCTAATTATGCTGCCGAGATTTACCGTAAACCGACTAAAACAGAGAGCGTTCGTCGTTTGTTGGGGTTCTTATTGAGTGCTAATTATACGTGGAATGATATTTATTTGGCAGACTTGTCTATTCGTTTTGATGGTTCTTCTGAGTTTGGCTCCGATCAAAAATGGGCCCCTTTCTGGTCCGGAGGTGTGGGTATCAATATTCACAATTACGGCTTCTTGAAAGATAATGCTTGGATTGGTCAATTAAAACTACGTGTTTCATACGGTCAAACGGGTAAGGTTAATTTCCCGTCTTATGCAGCTAAGACTGTTTTTCAAACTTATGACCGTTGGTATGTGACCGGATTTGGGGTAAACTTAAAAGCTCTAGGGAATACGGATCTGAAATGGGAGACTACCAATAAATTGAATATTGGTACAGATTTGCAATTCTGGAACGAAAGAATTTCGTTGAACTTTGATTATTACCATAACAAAACAATAGATTTGATCACGGATGTTACTTTACCTTCTTCTTCCGGTTTTACCTCTTATAAAGATAACATGGGAGAGACATTAAATGAGGGGTTTGATATCCAAGTACGTTTTGATGTTTATAAAACTAAAGACTGGAGTGTTTCTTTATGGGGTAATTTGAACCATAACACGAATAAGATATTGAAGGTATCTGATGCTTTGCGAGCTTATAACGAGCAAGTAAATGATTATTACGGAGAAGCAGAAGATCGTCAGGATGGGAATAGTCCTCTATGGAATGCGGAATATTCCAAGCCGATCATGAAATATGAAGAGGGGGCTTCTTTGACTTCTATTTTTGCTGTTCGTTCTTTAGGTATTGATCCAGTGACGGGAAAAGAGTTGTTCTTGAATAGAGATGGCTCTATTTCCAATACATGGAATGCTTTGCAGGAGGTACGTGTAGGAGATACCGAACCCAAGGCAAGTGGATCTTTCGGTGTGAATCTTGTTTACAAGAATTTATCTTTGTTTGCTTCATTCAGTTATGATTGGGGAAAACAGGCTTATAATGAAACTTTAGTTAATGAGGTTGAAAATGCCGATGTACAGTATAGCAATGTTGATCGTCGTGTGTTGACAGATCGTTGGCAAAAACCGGGGGATATAGCTCCATTAAAGGATATCAAAGATATCAAATCGGTGACAATGCCGACTTCTCGTTTTGTGCAGGATGACAATGAGTTGTCTTTAAGTGCTCTTACGTTAAGTTATGATTTTGACACAAATTTCGTTAAGAAACTTTGTTTGCAGAGATTGCGTTTTGAACTTAGTTCAAATGATCTTTTCCGGATTTCTACAGTAAGACAAGAACGCGGTACAAGTTATCCGTTTGCACGGAGTGTGAATTTTTCGTTACGGGCAACGTTTTAAAAATTAGATGCGATGAGAAAATATAAATTGTTATTGTTATTTTTATTATTGATATCACTGGTCACAATTTCTTGTGATGGGTGGTTGGATGTAAAGCCACAAGATGAAATAGACGAAAAAGATCTGTTTGCGACAGGAAATGGATATCACCACTTGTTGAATGGAATTTATTATGGTTTGTCAGACCAGAGTTTGTATGGTCGGGAATTGACATGGGGTATTGTTGATGCTTTGGGTCAATGTTTTGATTTTGATAACACGACTTCTGCTTCAGCAGGATGGTTGAGCTATGGCGCAACCAATTATGCATGGGAACATTATCAATTGAAGCCTGCAATCGAAACGATGTGGGAAAATTCTTATAAAATCGTTGCCAATTGTAATAATTTAGTTCAGAATATTGCGAATGAAGATCCGGAGAAGTTTTATTACAAGGAAAGAGAAAAGAGTGAAATTTGGGGAGAAGCTTTGGCTCTTCGTGCTGCAATACAATTAGATATGGTACGTCTTTTTGCAGCCTCTCTTACGATGGAAACAGAAAAAAATAACGTATATATTCCTTATATTTCAGAGTATCCCTCGTATGTTTCCAAGCGTTTGACTGCAGATAGTTGTTTGAATCTTATTATTCAAGACTTGGAAGATGCTCGGGCTTTACTTTGGAAGGCAGATTCGGGTAGAACATTCAATGTTAGTTTGCGTTTTGAGAATAATACCTTGAGAGAGTCTCTCTTTGTTGATTATAAAAGAGGTTATCGATTGAATTATTACGCTGCTACGGCTATTTTGGCTAGAGCTTGTTTATATGCTCAAAAGCCAGAAAAGGCGTACGTGTATGCAAAAGAGATTATTGATTACCAAAATAAGACAAATGCTTTCAGGTTTTATGACCAAACGAGATACGGAGATAAGAAATTTTATTCCGATATCCTTTGGGGGGTAGAGTCACTGGATTTAATAGAGTATGTTAATGCTATTAATGAATTGACAAATCCTGATTCATATTACCATTACTATATACGGGTGGCAAATGTTAAAGATAACTATTTCCAAGGTGATATAACATCGTCCGGATGTAATGATCTACGCTACAAGCATTGGATGTATGATTACGGAAACGGGACGGAGTACCGTTTTACAAAGTATGAAAAGTATGACAATGAAGATCGTACTCAGGCTAAAATTAATAATTATTTGATTCCGATGGTACGTATGAGTGAGGTGTACTATATTGCAGCAGAGGCTATTTACAAGAGTAATTTGGAAGAAGCTAAGGAATATCTTCGTAAAGTGAAATCAGGCCGCGGTTTACGGGCTTCAGATGCTTCTATGTTAAATTTGGATAATGCCGATGAGAGTAATTTCATGTCCGTACTGGTAAATGACGCCCGGAGAGAGTGGTTGGGAGAGGGACAAATCTTTTTTATGTACAAGCGTTTAAAAGAAAGTATTCCCGCTGTGAGAGCAGGAAATGTCATTCCGATAGATGCTGAACATGTAATTTTACCGATACCAGATTCTGAGACTAATTTGAACTAAAAGAGTATTGAAATGAAAAAAGTATTTACATTGTCGATTATATTGGTTCTATTCGTTTTTGGGGCTTGTTCTGAAAAGGGAATAGAAATGTTTTCGGGAGATCTAGTTTATATTTCATTCACGAAAAATGCTTCAGCAGATAGCATGATCTATAGTTTTAAAACTTACCCGAGTGGAGAAATTGTAGTAAAAGTTCCGGTTCGGGTTCGTGGACATTGGTTGACTGAGTCTCGAGAGTTTACTGTTTCTGCATATCCTGATTCGACCACATTGCCAGAAACCGCTTATGAATTGCCAACGAAATGTGAATTTGCCTCTGGGCAGGAAGTTGACACAATTGAGATTAAATTTTTCAATAATTTCGATGATTTAAAGAACCGCAGTTATCGTTTGTTTTTGCGCATTAATGAAACCGATCGTGTTAAGCAAGGGGAATATGCTTACCGAATAGCGAAATTTTATGTTTCTGATAGATTGGAAATACCGGAATGGTGGAGTCGTAATGATAATACTGCCTATAATCCTTATAATATTGTAGAAGAGGTATATTTGGGAGCCTACTCTGAGAAAAAGTATCAATTGTTTTTGGATCGTTTGGCAGAAGATAATGCTTCATTGGAGGGAGATGATATGGTGATGATCAAAAAATATGCTTTACGACTGAAATATTGGCTAGAAGATTTTAATAATGATCCGGAGAATATCGCTTCGGGGGCAGCTCCGATGTGGGATGAAGATAATCATCAAGTGATGCAAGTTCCTGTTGCCGGTTAATATAAAATGGTAAGAATATGAAACGTATTTTATTTTTGATATTGGTTTTGTTTGTAGCAGGAGCCTGCTTGGATGACAAAACAAACACGGATTATCGTGATATAAATAACTTTGATGATAAATGGAAAATTACAGGGATTGAGCAAGTGTATAGTCTGTTTCCTGGGGAGTCTGTGACACTAACACCGGAAGTCCGGTTGTCGATAGATTCTTTGAATCCGGATGTGGAAGGTCATTGGATATTGGGTGATACCGAGGTGGCAACGGGGCCTTCTTATACTTTTAAGGCAACGGAATACGGGGATTATAAATTGACTTTTTTGGCAACAGATAAAAAAACTGGGGTATCATTCCCGGCAGAAACCGAATTCCGGGTAGCGCCTCAGTATAAATTGGGGTGGTTATTCCTTAGTCGTACCGCTTCGGGAAATTCCCGTTTATCGTTGTTGGCAGGAAGAAAAATGTCTGTTACTTATATGAATGGTAACTATCAAAGAACAAGAGATTCTTTAGTTTACACCGGTTTTTACACCAATTTAGGTGAATCGTTAGGTTCTGGGCCTATTAAGCTTGTAGAGGAATTTGCTTATCAGGAGAATTCTAATGTTCCGTTGACTTCTGAAATTATGGTTCTGCAAGAAAGCGGCCCGATTGAATTGGGTGGTTATGAATTGGATTTTACGGGAAATCCATTAAATGAATTTACAGGAGAAGCTCCTAGACAAAAGATAAAGGATGCTGCTTTAAGTTGGAGTAGCAAGTGGTTGCAGACGGAGGACAATCTTTTGTATTATTCTGTTGCAAGAGTGACGAGTGATCTGCATTCAGGGCGTTATTCTGATGATCCGGCTTTCAATGGAGCAAAATACAAAACATTGGTTGAGGTGATGAAATCTGGAGGATATTATGCCCCGAAATTCTTTCTCGCTATTGATGAAACCAACACCATGTGGGCATTGATAGATAACGGATCGGAAAAGTATAATAGTAATGGACTCGTTGATCCTTTGAATAGTATCGGTTCGAGAGCGCGTTTGATCAATAATTCGGCGGGAACATTTGATATGTCGTTGTTTAATAATTTCACAGGAAGGTACATCAAACATGTTTTAGTAAATACGGATGATTACTTTTTGTCACTTATCGAACGCGATGGCAAATATCTATGGCATAAGTACGCTTTGGATTTTCCATACCGTTATACTACGGGAGATGACGTGAAAGTAGAGAGTTCTGAAACGGGAGAGTTGGCAGCAGAAATGTTTACTAATTTCAAAGATGCTGCTTTTGTGTACGGGTATTACGGTAATTGGGAATGGTTGTTCGTTGCTTCTGGAAATAAATTGTATGGAACGGCGATGGACTGGAATGAACCTCAGCAGAATAGTAAAGAGATTTTTTCTGCATCTGCGGACATTGTGTCTGTGAAAGCTCGTTATTTTGGTAATTCTATGGCTAATGAGGAGGGGTGTATGTATATTCATTTAGGAGTGTTGTTGACAAATGGGACATTCCTAGTGTTGGAGGTTAATTACGAGGCAGACGCATTTACCGTTAAAAAGATTTACGAAGAAAATTTGAAACAATTGGATCCTGAAATTATAGATATTGTAGATATGATCCATAAATATGGTAGTGGTGGAAATTTCGACGGATATTTGAATTAGAATTTATTGTATTTGAGATAAGGGGGTGTGTGAAAACTCCACATTCAAACTCCCTCCCCCCTTCGGGGTACTCCCTCTATAAACAGAGGGAGAGTTGGGTTGACTCTTTGCTTTGGAAAGAAGTACCAGTTCCTCCTCTGTTTATAGAGGGGAGGCAATGAAGTTGACGGAGGAGTTTGTGTGAAAAAAGAGTTTTGATACACCCTCTATAATTGATATTGTTTCGTGTAAATTATTGTTATGAAAAAAACATTTGTATTATTATGCCTGCTTCTTGCCTACTTGGGAGGGGATGCCCAACAGAAAGCAAACTATAAGTTGGCAGAAAAGTTTACCCAGATGGGGTTGTCGGGGATTGCCGCCCGGAATAGTATGCAGGTGGTACCGCATTATATTCATGGTGGGGAGAAGTTTTGGTTTGAGTTTAGAACGGATGAGGGGACGATGTATTATTTGGTTGATCCGGTGAAAGCGGAGAAGCGGTTGCTTTTCAAAAATACGGATATAGCGCAAGGGGTGAGTAGTATTACCCGGAAGGCGTATAATGAAAAGGATCTGCAATTATCAAATATAGATTTTTCAAAAGATATGTTGAAGATGACTTTTTCGTTGGGAGGGGGAGATTTCGAGTATAATATGAAAACGAAGAAGGTAAAGGAGTTGCCGAAAAAGGAGAAGAAGGAGGACATGGTAATGTACACGTGGATGTCTTTTTCTCCGGACACGAATTATTTAGTATATGCAAAGAATCATAACCTCTACATGCGAGGGAATAAATATAAAGGACAGGATACGACCGAGATTCAGTTGACCACGAACGGGGAACGGTATTTTTCTTATGCCCGGAATGGCCAGGATACGGTATCTGATGAAGAAGCAATGGCAGGGCGTTGGTTCCCGAAAGTGAATAAGGTTTATGTCTTACGTCAAGATAACCGGAACTCTGACGAGATGGCGGTGATTAATGTATTGGCGAAGCCGAAACCTGTACTGGAACGCTACAAATATGATATGGCAGGAGATAAGAATTTGTCGAAGTGGGTGCTTTCAGTGATCGATGTGGACAAGCGTAAAGTGACGGATTTTAACATCGAGCGTTGGCAGGATCAAGATGCCGAAGTAAGATACGTGACGGACAAGGGGGATAAGATATTCTTTGAACGTTATAACCGAGTGCGGGATGAGGTGGAATTGTGTGTGGGGAATACGGAAACGGGAGAAGTAAAAGTGCTGATTCACGAGGTGGATAAACCCTATATCGATTATCACATGCGTAACATCGTTTTCTTGAACGAGGGGAATGACATCCTTTATCGTTCAGAACGTACCGGGTGGGCTCATTATTATCATTACGATGGTAATGGGAATTTGAAGAATACGATTACTTCCGGTGATTGGGTGGCAGGACAGATTGCTGCTATCG
Organism: Butyricimonas faecalis; assembly: GCF_003991565.1. NCBI lineage: Bacteria > Pseudomonadati > Bacteroidota > Bacteroidia > Bacteroidales > Odoribacteraceae > Butyricimonas > Butyricimonas faecalis. The sequence goes on from NZ_CP032819.1 coordinate 4,039,386, forward strand.
ATACCGCGGGTAGAACCGTTTACTTGTATGCGCATGGGTATGACAAAAAGATGAATCCTTATTATTATCAGGTTGTGAAGGCTCATATTGATCGTGAAGGAGTGAAGTTGTTAAGCCCGGAAGACGGACAGCACAAAGCGGAGTTCTCTAAATCCCGGAAGTATTTTGTTGATAGTTATTCCCGGGTGGATATGGAACCGAGATTCACGTTGAAGGATAATAACGGACGAGTGATTATTAAGGATTTAGCAAAGGTCGATGTCCGGAGGGCTTACGAGATGGGATGGCGTGCACCGGAGCGTTTCGTGGTGAAAGCTGCCGATGGATTGACGGATTTGCACGGGATCATGTGGAAACCGGCAGACTTTGACCCGAACAAAAAATACCCGATTATTTCATCTGTATATCCGGGGCCTTTCTTTGAATACGTGAGTACATCTTTTAGCTTGGACGATAGTTATAACATGAAATTGGCACAGATCGGTTTTATCGTGGTTTCCATGGGACACCGGGGAGGGAGCCCTATGCGGGGTAAGTTTTATCATCGTTACGGGTATGGAAATTTGAGGGATTACCCTTTAGCTGATGATAAATATGCTATCGAACAATTGGCGGATCGCTATTCTTTTATCGATATAACGAAAGTCGGTATTTTCGGACATTCCGGCGGTGGTTTCATGTCAACGGCTGCATTATGTACTTATCCGGATTTTTACACGGCTGCGGTATCTTCTTCCGGTAATCATGACAATAATATCTATAATAATGGTTGGGTGGAGATTCATCATGGCGTTAAAGAGACCAAGGAAATGGTGAAAGATAGCGTGAACGGAGATCATGAGGTTTCAAAGTTCAGCGTGAAGGTGCCTACGAATATGGAGTTGGCTAAAAATCTAAAAGGACATTTGCTACTCGTGACCGGGGATATGGATAAGAATGTGCATCCAGCTCATACTTTACGAATGGTGGATGCTTTGATTAAGGCAGGAAAGAATTTCGATATGTTGGTATTACCGGGTAAAACTCATGGTTATGGGAGTGCGGATGGATTTTTTGAGCGAAGATTATGGTTCCATTTTGCTAAATATTTATTAGGTGATACTACTGCCGATCATTACGGTAACATTGAAGAATATAAGGGAATTGAAAATTGAGAATTGAAAATGAGAACAAAATATATTATAATGCTTTTGTTGTTGGTGGCTGGAAGTTCTGTATGTGCACAACAAAAGGCTAATTTTAAGCTTGCAGATCGTTTCTCAAGTCGAAACTTCCGGTCGGCAGATAGAAATAGTATGAGTATATATCCCATGTATATCAATGATGGGGAATGTTTTTGGTACTCTTTCACGACGGAGGATGGGAAGCGTTATTACCACGTAAATCCGGAGAAGAAGGAAAAACGTTTGTTGTTTAACCCGGAGAAGTTGTTCGGGTTCTTGAATAAGGAAACGCACGAGGTGTGTGATGCGAAAGATTTTACGTTTCAAGGGTTAGAGTTTGATAAAAAAGGTTCTTCTTTCACTTTTGATTACGCGAAGCACAAGTATCGCTATGATATGAAAACGGAGGAAGTGACAAAACTGGATACGGTTATTAACAAGGGATTTGGAGAATCATGGAAAAAGTATTCACCGGATAGTACTTATATTTTATTCGCTCAATGTCATAACCTCTATGTGATGGGAAATAAGGATAAAGGGAAGGATACGACGAAAGTGCAGTTGACGAGTGACGGCGAGAAATATTTCTCTTATTTCAAGGAGGAAGAAGAGGTGGGTACGGATACATTTCCTGCGGCTCCTGTTGCCGTGTGGATGAAAGATTCCAAGAAAGTGTATGCTTTGCGCGAGGATACCCGGCATGTGGATGAATTGTTTTTGGTGGACGTGATGGAAACTCCCCGTCCTAAAGTGAAAACGTACAAGTATTCCATGGCGGGCGATCAGAAATTGGAAAAATACGTGTTGACGGTTATCGATGTGGAAACCAAAGAGGTGAAAACGATTGATACCGATCATTGGCAAGATCAGTATGTAGATGTGCTTTATACCTCCAAGGACGGTAATAAGATTTATTTCGACCGGAAGACCCGGGCTTTTGATGAACAAGAGGTTTGCGTTGCCGATCTCACGACGGGGGAAGTGAAAACTTTAATCCACGAAATAGATAAACCTTTCATGGATTACAAAATGGCGAATATTATGTTCTTGAACGACGGGAAGGATATTATTTATCGTTCCGAGCGCACAGGTTGGGGACATTATTATCTCTATGACAATGAAGGCAACTTTAAAAATGCCATTACTTCCGGGGAATGGGTGGCCGGTCCTTGTTCAGATATCGATACCGTGGGGCGTACACTTTATTTCTATGCTTTGGGGAAAGATAAAAATATTGACCCGTATTATTATATCCCGTGTAAGGTGAATATCGACAAGCCGGAGAGTCTGACTCAATTGACCTTTGATAACACGAATCATCAAGTGCATTTCTCGAAATCTTTTAAATATTTCGTGGATACCTATGAGCGAGTGGATATGGTTCCCCGTATTGTGTTGAGGAACCGAAAAGGAAAGGAAATCATGGAATTGGAAAAACCTGATATTCGCCGGGCTTTGGAGATGGGATGGAAGGCTCCGGAACGGTTTAAAGTAAAGGCTGCGGACGGAATGACAGACTTATACGGGGTGATGTGGAAACCGTTTGATTTCGATTCGACAAAGGTTTACCCGATTATTTCTTCCGTGTATCCCGGTCCTTTCTACGAGTATGTGCCAACACAATTCCGGTTGATTCATGACGACAATACCCGTTTGGCTCAATCAGGTTTTATCGTGATTGCCGTGGGGCATCGTGGGGGTACACCTATGCGGGGAAAATTCTATCATACTTACAGTCATGGAAGGTTGCGGGATTACCCGTTAGCGGATGACAAGTATGCGATAGAGCAATTGGCAGACCGTTATCCTTTTATTGATGCGACGAAAGTCGGTATCTATGGCCATTCCGGTGGTGGATTCATGTCTACTGCAGCTATTTGTACTTATTCGGATTTCTATAAGGCGGCAGTATCTTCTGCGGGAAATCATGATAATACAATCTATAATCACTGGTGGGGGGAAACTCACAACGGGGTGAAAGAAGAAAAGAAAGTGATCAAGGATAGCGTGAACGGAGATCGGACGGAATCGATGTTTAAATTCAAGGTGGGTACGAATATGGAACTGGCGAAACGGTATAAAGGTGGGTTGTTGTTGATTCACGGCTGGATGGATGACAACGTGCATCCGGCTCACTCGTTGCGTATGGTTGATGCGTTGATTAAGGCGGACAAGAATTTTGATATGATCATTTTACCAAGATCGAATCATGGTTTCAGTGGGGCAGAGAATACATTTTATGAGCATAAGATGTGGTTCCATTTTGCCCGTATCCTGCTGGGGGATAATACAGGGGATTATTATTATGAGGTTGAACAATACAAGAATGCTGATAGATGATAAAGAGTTTTTTGTTTGTTTTGTTTTTAGTTGTTACCGCTGGAGTGTTCGGGCAGCAAAAAGCGAATTATGAGCTTGCCGAGCGCTTCCGGCGCATAACACAAGTGCCTTTGACGAAGAATAGCTTGGAAGTACATCCTCGTTATATTAACAATACGGATTGTTTTTGGTATTCATTTCGCACGAGTGAAGGGAAAAACTATTATTTGGTAGACCCCGCTAAAAAGGCAAAACGTCTGCTTTTTGATAATGCCGAATTGTTGATGAAGATCAGTGAGATCACGAGAAAGGGATACAATCACAAAGATTTGGAATTGGATATTACTTTTGATCCGGATGGAGAAACAATTCGTTTTTGGTTTGACCGGAATGATTTTACCTATAATATCAATACGAAAGAGTTGAAGTTGGCGGAAAAACAAAAGGGACAAACTAATTATGATCCTTATTGGATGTATTATTGTCAGGATAGTTCTTACATGCTGTTTGCTAAACGCAATAATCTTTATGTCGTGGGGAACCCGAATAAAGGGAAGGACACGACGGAAGTGCAATTGACTGCTGACGGGGAGCGTTATTTCACGTTCAACCGGGAGGATGAAGGCGAATTGGATGAACGCATGGGATGTTCTGCCAAATGGTTTAAGACGGGACACAAGTTTTACGCTATTCGGGATGATTCCCGTAAGGTGGAGGATTTGTGGTTGATTGATGCGCTAGCTACTCCCCGTCCTCGCTTGAAGACGTATAAGGCTGAGTTGGCGGGTGATAAGAACGTGATTCAGTTTGAGTTGTTGATAGGTGATGCGGATACCCGTGAGGTAAAAAAAATCAATATTGGTCGTTGGAAAGATCAATATGTAGATGTTTTGTATGCCAGTAATGATGCAAAACGACTTTATATTCAACGTTACAAGAGAACGTGGGATGAATGTGAGATTTGTGTAGTCGATACGGAAACGGGAGAGGTGAACGTGTTGATACATGAAGTTGACAAGCCGTATCTGGATTATCAAATGCGAGCCATCCATTTCTTGAATGACGGGAACGAGATTCTCTTCCGCTCGGAACGTAGTGGATGGGGACATTACTATCTGTATGATAAAGATGGTAATTTGAAAAATCAAGTGACATCTGGAGCATGGGTGGCCGGACCGATTATGAAGGTTGATACCGCCCGTCGACAGATTTATTTTATAGGTTTGGGAAAAGAGAAAGAGATTGATCCTTACTATTATGTCCTTTATCGTGCCGATCTGGATAAAACCAATGCAATATCATTATTGACCCCGGAGAATGCTTCTCATAACGTGGACATATTCCCGTCGAGCAAGTATTTCGTGGACAGTTATTCACGGGTAGATATGGAACCCGTCAATGTGGTACGAGACCGGAAAGGCAAAGTGATTGTTGAGTTAGACAAGGCGGATTTGGAAAGCCTTTATGCTTTTGGTTGGAAAAAGCCCGAACGTTTTAAAGTGAAAGCGGCAGATGGGGTGACGGATATTTATGGCGTGATGTGGAAACCGGCGGATTTCGATTCCACGAAGACCTATCCGATAATTTCATCCGTTTACCCGGGGCCTTTTTTTGAATACGTGCAAACCCGTTTTACGGTAAACGATGATTTGAATACCCGTTTGGCTCAGGTCGGTTTTATCGTTGTGTCCATGGGGCACCGGGGCGGAACACCTATGCGAGGGAAATATTATCATACTTACGGGTATGGTAATCAACGGGATTATCCTTTGGCTGACGATAAATATGCCATTGAGCAATTAGCACAACGTTATCCTTTTATTAATGCCAAGAAAGTGGGAATATTCGGTCATTCCGGTGGTGGTTTTATGTCCACGGCGGCATTATTGACCTATCCGGATTTTTACAGTGCGGCGGTATCTTCTGCGGGAAATCATGATAATAATATTTACAACAAGGGATTTGTTGAAATTCACTATGGCGTGAAGGAGAAAACGCGAGTGGTAAAAGACAGCACGGGAAACGAGCGGGAAGAAATCATGTTTGAAACCCGGAGTAAAACGAACCAGGAGCTGGCGAAGAATTACAAGGGGGGCCTGTTGATCGTGACCGGGGATATGGATCGTACGGTGCATCCGTCACATACCCTGCGAGTGGTCGATGCCTTGATTAAAGAGGGGAAGAACTTTGATATGCTCGTGTTGCCCGGTAATTCTCACGGATTCTCCGGGGCTGCGGAAGAGTTCTTTGAACGCAAGTTGTGGTTTCATTTTGCAAAGTATTTATTAGGGGATTCCTCTGCTGATTTCCAAGGAGATATTAATTATTTTCAGAAACGTTAGTTTATGATGAGAAAGTATATTATGTTGTGTTGCCTGTTGTCGGTTTGGTTTACGGACAGTATGGCACAAAAGCGACCTCTGGATATGGAGGCCTATAAATTGTGGCGTAGGGTTGAAGCGCAGCAAATGTCGAATGATGGAAAGTGGGTTACGTATCGTTTCGTTTATATTGATAACGACGGACATGATAAAGATACTCCCATTACTTATTTGTATAACACGGAAACCGGGAAAACGTACGAATTGGAAAATGTGAATCAAGTCTATTTCTTTAATGGGGGAAAAGGGTTAAAGTATGTTGTTTCTCCTTCTCCGCGAGATACTTCCGGGGTGGTAAAAGACTCAGTCTTTTTGATGACCTTGAAGAATATGAAAAAGCGGTTATGGGATAGACCGTATAATTGTAACGAGTCATTTGATTCTCCTATCATAACTTACACTTATCCGATAGGGAAAACCGAGAAGGGAAAAGATATCAAGCGTCTGGTCATCTGGAACTATGAAACGGGAGATTCTACCGTTATGGATAGTTTGGATTATCATATATTACTTGATAATAATAAGACAATTATTTACACGAAAGAGAGTAATGGATATAAGTCTCTTTACGTTGGTCCGGTAAAAGGAAGGAAACGCATGATTTACGGGGAGCCGAAGGCTCGATTGATAAATTTCTCTTTAAATCGGGATAATTCTCAGGGAGTGTTTACTGTGGCTTCGGATACTTCTCATTTAAATGATCCCGATTTGTTGTATTCCTTTGATATGAAGGGAGGAAAGCCTACATTGATTATGGATACGAAAGAGATTCATTTGGAAGGGGATTATAGAGTAAGAGGTGGATTGGCTCAGCCTTTTAATAAGGGGAAGTATATCATGGTAAGTGTCACGCCTAAAGTGCCCACTCCTCGCCGTCAGAAAATAGAGCCCGATAAAAGTTTTGAACTGGAGCTGTGGAAATGGGATGACGAAATATCACAAAGTAGGCAGAGATCCGAGCGAGTTTCTCGACCGGGAGAGCCTCGATATGTTTATCATGTGGATTCGAAAAAATGTGTGTTGGTGGCACCTTCTCACATGAATAATATATATAGTCCGACCTGTGATGAGTATAATTATGTGATTATTGCAGACGAAACTCCTTATCGTAAATTGACGGACTGGAGGGATGGGAATGCGGCCGATTATTACCTTGTTCATCTTGAAACGGGAGAACGGAAATTAGTGTTTTCCGATTTACGTGATCGTCCGGTATGGAGTCCGAATGGGAAGTACGCCTTGTTTTATCATGGGAAGAAAAAAGCGTGGTACAAGTTGAACCCGGTTACCGGTGAATTGACAGACATCTCTGCTGCTATCGGTTTTCCGGTGTATAACGAGGAACATGATTTACCGAAACCTGCCAATTCGTATGGTATTGCCGGATGGATGGCAGGAGGAGACGAGGTGGTGTTGTATGACAAATATGATATGTGGGTGATTGATTTAACCGGTAGAAAAACACCATATTCTTTGACGAACGGTTGGGGAAGAGAGAACAACACGGTTTTGCGGATATTGAAATCGGATTATGATTCAAAGAGAATTGATCCGAAGCGAAATATGTTGTTAGAGACGGTAAACACCGAGACTTTGGATCAGGGGGTATACGAATGGTCCCCTTCCCAGAAGCTACGAAAATTAATGGAGGGGCCTTACGCGTTAAACTTTAGGGCCGTGTCTCAGGATAAAAAATATTGTATGTTTATTCGGCAGAGTTATTCCGAATTCCGGGATATTTGGTGGAGTAAAACTGATTTTGTTAACCCGGTCAAGATAACGGAAGCAAATCCGCAACAGAAAGATTATCGTTGGGGATCCGTGAAATTGGTTGAGTGGGTGAATTATGAGGGAAAAAGGAATCGGGGATTATTGTATTTGCCGGACGATTATGATTCGTCAAAGACATATCCGGTGATAGTAAACTTTTATGAAACCCACACGGGGGAATTGCATATTAGTCCACTTCCGACCTTAAGTAGTGCCATGATTAATACGGTGACTTACGTGAGTAACGGGTATGTGGTATTTATGCCTGATGTACATTTTACTATCGGGGCTCCGGGAGAAAGTTGTTATAATGCTGTTGTCAGTGGAACACAAATGTTGATAGACAAAGGTATTGCCGATAAGAATCGAATTGGAATACAAGGGCATAGTTGGTCCGGTTATCAGGTTGCCTATTTGGTTACCCGTACGAATATGTTCCGTTGTGCCAATCCGGGAGCGGCCGTATCCAGCATGGTGTCGGCGTACACGGGTATTCGCACGGGAAGCGGGATGCCTCGTATGTTTATGTACGAAGAGACGCAGAGCCGGATGGGTAAAACGCTTTGGGATGATCCCGAGATGTATATCAAGAATTCACCCATTTTTTATGCCGATAAAATTCAGACCCCATTATTGATATTTCATTGTGATGGAGATGAGGCTGTACCCTATTCCGAGGGATTAAATCTTTTTTTAGCCATGCGTCGATTGCATAAACCGGCTTGGCTGCTAAATTATAAGGGAGATAAGCATTTCCTCTATAATAAAGCGGCAGAGATTGACTGGACGATTCGTTTGCAGCAATTTTTTGATTATTATCTGAAAGATGCTCCCATGCCCCGTTGGATGAAAGAAGGTATAAATGTAAATGAACGTGGGGTTGATCAGAAATATGATTTGGTGAAATAGGAATATGATTTGGATGTATATAATTTTTAAATATTGAGTATGAAAAAGTTTTTGTGTTTTAGTTTGATTTTATTGGCTTTTGCTTGTGCAAGTGATCCTCAAAAAGAAATGGAGAAAACAATCGTTGGGGAATGGTGTAATCCTTACACGTATCAATCCACGGGAGAATTGAAAGGATTTCATTTCAAGAAAGGGGGAGATTGTGAAGCGATTAATATCCCATCTTTAGAATTGAAATCTTGGGAAATTAAAGACGGGTACCTGATCGTGAAAGGACAGGAAGTTGCAGAGGATGGTACGAAAGAGGTTTACGAGACGAAGGAAAGAATCGGTTTATTAACTCGGGATTCATTGAGTCTTGTTGTCCAGGAAGCTAATCCTCGGCTTGCTTTTTTGTATATAAATGCGAAAAAGCTTAAAAAATAGGTGGCGATAACGGGTTTGGCTGATTGAAGAATGATTTGAAAAGATAGATATGTATCGTGTTATAATTATTGCCAGTGTTGTTCTGACGCTGTTTCCAGTGGTCGGCTATACGCAAAAAAAGGAGTTGGACGAGGAAGCTTATCGCTCGTGGCGACGGGTTGATGATTATCAGTTGTCAGATCATGGAGGGTGGATAAAATATCGATACATATTCTATGATAATGATTCGGCTAATGCCTTTGCTCGTAATACGTATTATTTTTATGAAATGAAAACCGGGAGAACTCGTATCTTAAGGGATATTGATTCTCCCGTGTTTTTTGCAAAAGGCGATTGGATCGCTTTTTGTAAGGTAAAGAAGGAGGGAGGTGGTGATGGGGAACGAGTTGCTTATCGGTTAAAAGATGGATACGAGATTGCAATACCGGCAGACGCCGAGTTGAATGATTCATATCCGCAGATTGCTTATCAACGGGAGGATCGATTGATTGTCTTGAATGTGATGAGGCGGGATAGTGTGGTGCTACACGGTGTGTTCCAATATTATTTGTACGGGAAAAAGTGGAACGTGATTTACACGAGTAAGGAGGAGCAAGGCCATGTGTTGCGCAATAGGATTGTGGAGAATGGGGTTGAGGATGTGATTTACGTGGATAAAACCAAAAGCTTGGAGAGTTTTTATTTTTACGAAAGAGTGGGTGAAGGGAGTTTTTTTGTTGGTGCGGATATAAATTGTAAGGAAAAGTTAGACTATTATTATTTTTCTCTGGCAGATAAGAAGGCGAGCAAAGTATTATCAGCGGAGCAAATGGAGCAATTTCATATAGATCGGTATTCCATGCGATTACTTGATGGCGAGAAGCAATTGTTGTATCGCCAGCAAGAAGGAAAGGTCGTAAGATCTGACGTGCAAGATGAAAAGGATGAAAGTTTTCAATTGGAGCTTTGGAGTTGGAATGATCTTGTGATCCCTTCGGAACAGGCTAAAAGCGGTCTTCGTCGATCCCGGTATTCACCGATTTTGTATTTGCTTGATCTGGATAGTAAGGAATGCCATAAAATGTGTGGGGAAAATCACTCCGAATTATATATAGCAGAAGGGGAGCATCCTGTTTTCGCGTACGAGAAAGATGAGCGTCCTTATTCGCGTCAGCGGGATTGGATGCATGATCAACGTTTTGATCTTTACTTGGTGGATTTAAGAAACGGGAAACACGAATTGTTGGAAAAAGAATTGACCCAAGCGGTTCATTGGAGTCCGAAAGGAGATTATTTGCTCTATTTTGATAATAAAAGTCATTCATGGGTAATCGTGAATCCTCGTTCAATGGAAAGAAATGTGTTAAGTGATATCATCCCGTATCCTTTGTATGATGAATGGTATGATCGCCCCAATCCTCCTGCTCCTTATGGTGTGGCAGGTTGGACTCGGGATGGTAGGAATGCGATAATTTATGATCGTTTTGATATTTGGGTGATTAATTTAAGTGAGGTAGAAAAGTCGTATTGCTGGACAAAAAACAAAGGACGGGAAAATAATACGGTATTGCGTTTGGTCGATCCCGGGAGGAATGGGGTTCGGATCGATTTGATACAAGATCAGCAGGTCGTGACGTTTGATAGGAAGAGTAAAAGTACGGGATTGAGCAAATTGTCTTCTCAAGGGAGGTTAACGCCATTAGTTCAAGAGAATGTTGCTTTCTCCGTCCTGCAAAAAACAAAAGACGGGCGAGTAATGCTTTGCATGAAACAGAGTTATCAAGAAGATCGGAATCTATGGGTATGCAATGGACAAGGGCGCAATATGAAAAAAATCACAGAGGTGAACCCTCAACAAAAGCAATATAGTTGGGGAACAGCCCAAGTGGTGGAGTGGACGAATGATAAGGGTGAGAATAACCAGGGTGTACTTTATTTGCCGGAAAACTATGATAAGAATAAAAGTTATCCGACAATAGTTTCTTTTTATGAAACGCATTCATCGGATTTGCATGTGCATCCGGTTCCGGGACTGAGTCAGGCTATGATCGATATTCCGACCTACGTTAGTAAAGGGTATATTGTTTTTCAACCGGATGTTTATATTGAAATTGGAAAACCGGGAGAAAGCGCTTATCATGCCGTGGTTAGTGGAGTCCGGTCGCTAATTGACAGGGGAATTGCCGATTCTTCTAGGATCGGATTACAAGGACATAGTTGGTCCGGTTTCTTGGCGGCTTATCTGGTTACTCGAACGGATATTTTTAAATGTGTGAATATCGGAGCGGCCACCGTAAATTTGACATCTGTCTACACGGCAATTCGGGAGGGAAGCGGACAACCGAATATGTTTATGTTTGAAGATTGGCAGTGTCGTATGGGGGCAACCTTGTGGGATGATTTGGATGGTTATATTGCTAATTCGCCTTTGTTATTTGCCGATAGAATACACACTCCGGCATTGATATTTCATTGTGATCAAGATGAGGCTGTCTCGTTTTATGATGGACGTAATCTTTTTTTAGCCTTAAGGCGGTTGCAACGGCCGGTTTGGATGTTGAATTATATGGGACAAGGACATTTTTTGACCTCCCGTCCGGCTCAGGTTGATTGGACTATTCGTTTGCAGCAGTTCTTTGACCACTATCTAAAGAGTGCTCCGATGCCCCGTTGGATGAAAGAGGGAATTAATATTAATGAGAGAGGGGTGGATCAGAAGTATGATTTGGTAGAATAGGGGGGTGATTTTTAACGTGAGTGCTATATCGTACAAAAGAAAGTAACTAAAAACGGTACACTTAAATCTACCAGCATTCCGTGAACAATGGATATAATTACAAACTCCTTCCCACAAAACTTCGTGATAATAGGGAGTGTGGTATCGGCAGTCGTTGCTCCTCCCACGGATATCGGGGCAAGTTTTCCGAAATAACGCACGAGCAAAGGAGCTGCCAGTAGGGCGATCAATTCTCGTAGAATGTTGGAAACGAGGGCGATTGTACCGAGTTCTGCTCCTTTGTACTGAGTGATGAAAATGGTTGAGAGAGAATAATATCCGAATCCGGAACCTACGGCGAGGCAGTCGGTTAGACTTTTGCCGCTTAAGGCAAGACTGATTAAAGCGGAGCCGGCTAGAGTTCCAATGATTGTTGCCAATGGAACCAAGATAATTTTGAAGTTTTGATGTTTTAAGGCTTCCAATGCTTTTTTATCGCTTCCGATGCTGATGCCGACAAAAAACATGAGAGCATATAAGGCATAAAGGGTAGGGGCTTCGGCGGTTAACAGAGAAGGAACATGCACGAATCTGCCTATTAGGACGCCTGCAATAAAGAAAGAGACAATGATGATACTACCTTTCATGGATGCAATTATTTCGTGGACATGAAGAAAAAACGATATACTCCCCAAGCGCACAACACGCTTCCCGCGATGGCAGCTAGAGTAATAAGTAGAGCTTCTAATCCGATAGAGTCTAGATGATTCATTACCTCCCCGTTAGCTCCAACCGTGATGCCTAGAAGAAAGAGGAGGAGAAATATGGCATAATTGATGAGTTTTTGCACGAATTTCAAATTTTTCTCTTTAAAAGCATATCCTAAAATGACGCCACAAACCATCAAGCTAATAACTGTAATCATAATTTCTTAGATTTCATATTACAAAACTACAATTTCTTTTGCAGAATTGCTATATTTATAAATTCATACTTAAAAATGTAACATGGATGAAATGTGTTACGTTAATGTTATCGTATTTAAATCTTTAAAATGTTGTTATGAAAAAAGTAATTTCGTCTATAATCGCCCCCAACCAGAAATTCTTGAGCCTGGGCTTGTTGATTTTACGTGTATTGGTTGGAATAACTATGTTGACGCATGGTTTAGCCAAATTGACATCGTTCTCCGAACTGTCTGCCACCTTCCCGGATCCTATCGGTTTAGGGAGTACTTTGTCGTTGATTTTGATTATTGGAGCCGAAGTCGGATGTTCCTTATTCGTTATCGTGGGAGCTTTTACACGATTAGCAGTAATCCCGTTGGTGTTTTCTATGCTGGTGGTTATATTTGTTGTGCATGCCAATGATCCATTTCAGATGAAGGAATTACCTTTCCTGTATTTAGGTATTTATATTTTGCTATTTTTTACGGGAGCCGGGAGAATATCTCTTGACACGATCATTTCTAAAAAGATAGATGTCGGTATTCAAAAATAAGGAGAAAGGCAGGAATCCTAAGGGATTGCCTGCTCTTTTCCATCCAGAATGGGAATCACGTTTTCGTCCTCTTCTAATACGGTCGCTGCTAATAGCCAATATATTAATAGAATGATGGCGATAATAATTCCGACAATAGTCCAAGGATTCGTTTTTTTCTTTTTCATGCTTGCTAATGTTATAAATGTTTTGTTAAGCATGAACGTAAATCAATGTATTTTGTTTGTTTTTTTTGAGAATATTCTGGGGTACGTGAGCCCTGTTTGTACCATAAACATGCTATAAACAAAAATCAGTCACCTTGTAAGTAACTGATTTTCTGAGGTCGGTAGCAGATTTGAACTGCTGTACGCGGTTTTGCAGACCGCTGCCTAACCGCTCGGCCAACCGACCCTTTTGCGATTTTGCGTGGCAAAGATAAGGCAATATTTTGGATTTTGCAATACCTTGCTATAATTTATTTGGATAAAGTAACGCTCGTGGCTGCAATCTTTCCTCCCAATGGCGGGTTTAGTTTTGAAACCTTGATAGTTACATGAGAAATTTGCGGAAAGGCGTTATAAAGGGCGTTAATCATTCTTTGGGCCACATGCTCCAACAAATGTGAGGTAATCATCATTTCTTTGGCTATCACCTCGTATGCGGTAAGATAATTCAACGCATCTTCGATGTTGTCTGTTTGGGCCGCTTTGGTGCAATCTGTTTCGATACGGGCATAAACCATGAATTTGTTCCCCACGACACGTTCTGTTTCATAACATCCGTGGAAAGCAAAAAATTCCATTCCTTCAATTTCGATGATTCCATTCATAATTGTTAATTTTTGTTTCTGTAAAAATAATAGTATCTTTCGTCTTTAAATGCAAAAGAGCCGACGGGAAATGTCGACTCTTAAGATTACATTACTAACTACTAACCTAAACCATACAAACTTATGAAAAATCTTCAATCTCTTAAAGACGCTGCAAAGATAAAGCGTCTATTATAACTAGACTAATTTTAATTGTTAATAAAAGCTATTTAATGAGTTAATATTGTTTAATGTTTTGTGTCGATAAAGCCATATTTTGAGTAATTGTAAGTGTATGTCATTGTAATTGGGTAATTAATAGGTTTTATCGTGTATAGCTCGTGTGAATGCAGGTGTATTTTTGTTAATTTCTTATTAGTAAATGACCTATAAAATGAATTTTATTTGTAAGTTTAACAAGTGGTTTTAGATGAATAAATTAATATGATGAATTGGATAAAAGTAGCAGATATTCAGCGTCTTATTGAACAGGCGGGAAAGCTGATAAAAGAGGTGTATGACAAGAGAAATTTTAACGTGGAGCTAAAAGGAGATCATACACCGGTGACGGAAGCGGATAAAATGTCGAGTGAGTATATTACAAGTGCTTTGAAAAAGTTGTATCCGGACATTCCGGTGATTAGTGAAGAGTCGTCGTTGCCGGCTTATGAAGAACGCGAGAAATGGACATACGCTTGGATTATTGATCCGCTGGACGGTACGAAGGAATTTATATATCGGAATGGGCGTTTTTGCATCAACATTGCCCTTCTGGAAAAGGGGAAACCTGTATTCGGGATGATTAATAACGTGTGTGATGGTGAGATATTATGGGCTTTTGCTAGCGGGGAGAAGGGAATGGTAAAAAATGGGAGGGAAGAAATTTTCCCGAATGACGAGGAGAAAAGCTCAAAGTTGAGGGTAGCTGTCAGTTGTTTTCATGTAACGGAATGGGAACTACGATATGTCGATTACCTGAAATCTTTGGGGCATGAGGTGGAACTCGTCCCGTTAGGAGCGTCATCAAAGCATTGTATGCTTGCTAAAGGGGAGGTAGATATATGTCCTAAGTTCGGGAAATGCTCGGAATGGGATGTAGCGGCAGGACAAGTGCTAGTGGAAGCCGCGGGAGGTTACGTGGTAAACGCGGAGACAGGAGGAGAGGTCTGTTATAATAAAGAGGATATGATAAGTCCTCCTTTTGTCATGTTTGGCAAGCGTGTTTATGATGAAATTAAAAAAGGGAATAAGACTTTTTTAGATTTCAAAGCAAAAAGTGTAGTAAAAAATGATTATCTTGGGGCTCGAAGAAATGAAATAAAAAAACAAGATATAATGGAAAAACAATACGCTAAAGAATTAGTAGAGTTTATACACGAGAGTCCGACAAACTTTCATGCTGTGGCAAATGCCAAAAAGGAATTACTAGGTAATGGTTATAAACAACTTTTCTCGGGAGAAGCATGGCAAATAGAAAAAGGAGGTAAGTATTTCGTGACGAAAAATCACTCTTCGCTTTTTGCTTTCGAGATTGGCAGTGGAGAGATCGCTGAAGAAGGGTTCAAGATTATTTGTGCCCATAGTGATTCCCCAACGTTTAAAATTAAACCGAATGCTGCCATGCCTGTTGCCGGGAAATATTTGAAATTGAACACGGAAGTGTATGGAGGGCCGATTATGTACACGTGGTTCGACAGACCATTGTCCATGGCTGGGCGGGTGATGTTGCGTAGCTTGAACCCGTTGAAACCTGCAACCCAGTTTGTGAATTTCAAGCGTCCGTTGATGGTTATTCCTCACATTGCCATCCATTTCAACCGTGCCGTGAATGACCAAGGTAACCCGTTGAGCAAGCAGAAAGATATGCTTCCCGTGATTGCCATGATAAACGAAACTTTCGAAAAAGATAATTATCTGGTAAAACTTATTGCCGAAGAGATGGGTGTAAGTCAGGACGACATACTTGATTTTGACTTGACTCTATATGAATACGAGAAAGGCTGTTTGTTCGGGGCG
This sequence comes from Butyricimonas faecalis, assembly GCF_003991565.1. Taxonomy (NCBI): domain Bacteria; kingdom Pseudomonadati; phylum Bacteroidota; class Bacteroidia; order Bacteroidales; family Odoribacteraceae; genus Butyricimonas; species Butyricimonas faecalis. The sequence goes on from NZ_CP032819.1 coordinate 4,055,355, forward strand.
AACGAGGAGTTCATATCAAGCGGTAAGCTGGATGATTTAGCCATGGCTCATGCCGGGTTAAAAGCATTCGTGGCTTCAGAGAAATGTCGTAAGACGAAAGTGCTTGCTATTTTTGATAACGAGGAAGTGGGAAGTGGAACGAAACAAGGTGCTGGATCTCCGGTTTTGAGAACGATAATTGAGCGTATCGTTTTCGGATTGGGAGGAAAGCCGGAAGATTTATATCGTGCAATTCATAATTCCTTCATGATCTCTGCAGATATGGCTCATGCGCTTCACCCGAATTACGTGGAAAAACATGATCCCACGAATCATCCTGTGATAAACGGTGGTCCCGTGATTAAAATTAACGCGAACCAGAAATATATCACGGACGGGGATTCTGCTGCCGTCTTCAAGACGATCTGTAAGATGGCTGGGGTGCCTTGTCAAGAATTTGTAAACCATTCGGACATGGCCGGAGGTTCAACGTTGGGAAATATATTATTATCGCAAATGGAAATGCGTGGAGTGGATATCGGTAATCCTATGTGGGCAATGCATTCCGTTCGGGAAACGGGCGGGGTATTGGATCATGCTTACGTGATAAAAGCTTTCACTACGTTTTATAATATTTAAAATTGTTGTTATTTGGAGGAAAGGTCGGGCTGTTGTCAGTCCGGCTTTTTTGCTTAAAAACAGATGAAAATGAAATTTACATTATTGTTTTTTTTATCATTAATATCTTTTTCACTAGGTACTACGCAAATATCTAAAGTAAAAAATAAAAAAGTCAAACTGCAATTAAATAATAAGGTTTTTGAACTTTACGTACCTAAAGGGTACATATTGTCAATTAATACGACAATAGAAAATGTTGAATATTTGTTTAGGTAACTATATACAAGTTTACACCAACTTGTAATTTATAAAGGGATAGAATAAAACTATCCCTTTTATAATTGTGTAACTGTCAGATTAAGTCTTGACTAATTCAAATTATTTATCCCTTAAATCAACATCTTGTTTCATAAATTGGAAAAATCCCTTTAATACAATTAAAGCAAGCCCTATTACAGTTGCTGTTGTAGTTCCCAATATTGCTATTAAAACTGAATCATGTAAACTATAACACGCTCTGTTGTTCATTAATATTATAATAACACAAGTTATCCAACCAAAAATCAACAATTGGGTTGAACAAGCTAATATGATTCTTACAATTGTATCAAATCTATAACGACTTTTTAACAGTTGATGAACTTCCTCTTCCCATGTTTTTTTCAATGTTTGTTCGGGAAGAGCATCTTTATCTGATGAATTCTTTCGATGATTAGTACGTTCGATGGTCTTGAAAAGTTCATCTAAATTCAAATTTGCATCAATATCACTGTTCATCATCGTTAAGTTTTACAAATGAAAAGAAATAGTTGAAAATATCTTCGTCATCTAATTTTGTATTCCATTTTCCTCCACTATTTTGAACTGCTATATCCCATGGGCTATCTTTTTGATGTGACCATTCAGACAATTGTCCTGCTGATAATTTTCCAAATTTTTGAACAACTTGGTCAATTATACTCGTAATAAATGAGCATCTATTTTTAATTTCATTATATGCTTCTTCCGTTATGTCATCTGATAACTTTATTTTTTTGTGTACCCGTGGAAAAACAGGACCATAAGGCCATGCGCTTGGATGTTCTGTGGTTAATCTTTCTTTATGAATAACAAGTATTGTACCATATATAATATACATCAATTTTTGTATTTGAGTCATGTTTACACTCAAATTATGCTGTTTAGCAGAATATCTTATTGCCTTGGCTATGTCAATACTATCAAAGTTTAATTCGGTAAAGTTTGTTGCCATATCTGCTTAATTTTTTATGCTATAAATATATGAAAAATATGCCTAATGCCAAAAATTAGGACTATTTTTCTTTCTTGTTTGGATTATAATTCAACGCTTGAATTATGAGTTTATCAAACGAACCTAATTCTCTTTCTTCCGATGGCAAATCATCCTCTCCATTTTCTTGCAAAACATGGTCAAGCAAAAAGGGAAAACTACGCATCACTATTTGATTGAGTATCGTTTTGTTTACGTTTCGAAGAACGTGAGATAGTAAACAACCGCTTGCTTCTTTACCCGTGAGTGTTTCCACTTTCACGATGCTTGCATCACAACCTTTCCGGTAAAACTGGATAATAGCTTCATCCAGTAAATATTCCCCTGTATCCAGTAAATAAACCCGTATGTCTTTAGCTCCTAGCTGGACTTTCCCCACTTTAACTATCTTGTTAGCCATGTATCAATTGTTTATAAGTCAATCTATGCCCTCCAATCTTTTGCAAAAATAAGAAAAATCTTTCGCTTTCACTCTCGAAATCACGAGTATTGTACCTGAACGCAAATTCGTCCACGTACTTCTGTAAATGTTTCTTGGAAGTGAAGTGATAGATACCGATAATTCCTCTTTTCAGTAAAGACCAGAATCCTTCTATCGTGTTCGTGTAAACGTTACCGTTCACGAACTCTTTTTCGTTGTGTCTCACGAACAAATGGTTATATATCTTGTTCACTTGCTTGTAACCTAACCATTCATCCGTGTAAACCGTTGCGGTTTCTTTCACGATTTTCACGACTTCTGGCGTGATATGTTGAGAAGAAGTACTTTCAACTTGCTTTGCAACAACCTTGCCAGCTTCCCTTTCAATCATACCTAAAACAGGGGTTTTCTCTTTAGTGCTTCTACCTTGCGTTCCATCGACTTTTTTTGAAGCGTGTTTATTCTTTTCCTTCCCACCGATATAAGTTTCATCAATTTCCACCGTACCTTCAAATTCCGAGTTATTCTCGATGCCAAAACAATTTCTAATTCTTTGAAGCATGAACCAAGCAGTCTTTTGCGTCACGTCAATATCTTTCGATAACTGTAACGATGAAATACCTTTCTTGTGAGAAGTAGCAATCCAGATAGCCATAAACCACTTTTGTAGTTCAATTTTGGTGTTATCAAACAAGGTGTTAGTTTTGACGTTGAAGTACTTTCCCGTGTTTTTGCATTTATAATTGTGTCCCTTGCACTTGTACACTTTAGAGTTCGGGTCAAACGGGGAAACCACGTTCCCGTTCCATCTTGCCTCTTCCAGATAAGAGAAACATTCCTCGTCAGAAGGAAATGCCTTTAGTAACTCGAATAGCGATTTAAATGCAAACCCCATCATAATGTCTATCGTTTTAAAGATTACAGTACAAAGATAAGAAATATATTACACCAAACAAAATATTAGTGTAATATATTTCTAAAATCTTTTCACAATGAACCATTATGAACTTGTTTCCTTTTGAGTAAAATCTCTACCTTTGAGAACTTTACAAACTTTTTAAAAAGAAAGATTATGAAACTGCATCAGAAAGAGATTTTTAAGCAATACATTAAACCTAAAAGTAGCTTAACTCCATCCCATGAAACTAATTTTGTGGATATTAGACATATAACTATATCATTAAAACATGATATGCCTATCCAGTATTTAAGTAGTGAGACTAAAAACGAATTATACTTTGTGGATGTCAATTTTGACCCTCAAAGTAAGAATAACATTTTGACAGTCTTTTCTAACAAAGAAGTTGCAGAAAAATATTATAGGGAACTCAAAAATGAAATTGAAAAAATCACGCAAAAATATTCTTTATCTGAGTAATCTTTTAGCTTCTTCTTCGGTTAAATTGTGCTTTTTGACATACTCATCAAATAACGGAAAGAAAATGGAATCAAAATCATATTTTGATGTAATAAACGGATGATAATCAGAAAAAAATATTCGTCTAACAGCATTGTCGTATGCTCCATGCTGTGATTTTCTTAACGCTTCATTGATATGAAACTTGTAAATATCAACATTTTGTTGACGTTCATCATATGTTTCTTCGGTATTTTTTATCTCTTGTTTCATGTCTCAAGTAATTTTATTACTCATAATATAATAAACTCTTAAAGCATTTTCAATAGATAACTAGGCGTATCTGAAAAAATACACCTAGTTATTTTCATCTACTATCCGTGTCTAGAGGAAATTCCACAAGAGTAATCAGAAGATTTTCCACATCCCGGGATAGCCTTCACGCTTGATGACATCTCGATTGAAAGAGTTATTTTCATAATCGTATAACTTTTCTTGTTACAAGGTTAGTTCAGGACAACCTATTTATCCTTGCATCCCTGTTATTCCCAATGCTTCTCTCTATAATTTTCTCCCACTTCTTTCTTGAAAGAAACAGGCGTGTTTATTACTATTTGCCCCAGTTTATCATGAATAGATGAACCATTTAACGGGTCTTGTCCGTTCTTTAGCTTACAAGCTAGATTATACCTAACTTCTGCCATGAAACAATTAACCGATGAAGCCTTGTACGGGGTCCCGTGTTCCACGTAAGCGTTACCGATACAGAGAAAACAGAATGCACATTTGTCATGCTTGCCACATTCATCTATATCCTTGACTTTTAAAGATTGCCATCGTTTTAAAGTCTGACTCGTGTTTAGTATCTCTTCAACTGTTTTTTCATTCAAGTTACCCAGTGAAGCCGGAAAAGCGCAACATGGAGTCAGATTTCCTTCCGGCGTGATGTTGAACGTGCCAGAAGCTGCCAGACATGGAGAGGCCTCCATATCCCTGTCTCTCGCACCGTAATTGGGTAACTCTTTTCCGACATACATGGAAATATTTTTGTCAAGTAAAACGATTTCTAGCACTTCAGGTGGAAGACGAAGGTTATTAACTACAGAAGTATCCCCGTCAACACCGTTACTTAAATTAACTTCGTATTGAAGTACCGCCCCGTGTTCTTTTGCGAGAGATTCAACGGTTTGGTATGATTTCACGTTCGTTTTAAAAATAACACACTTAAACGCCATCGGAATCCCGTAACGCCCTATGTCCTTAACGGTTTGTAATGTTCTTTTCAAAGAACCATTAACTCGTGTTATCTTGTCATGCACCATCTCGTCAGCACTATATATAGATATACCAACAAGGCGAGGATAAAGAGAGCGTAACCTATCCACGCTATGCGTGATTGATAATCCGTTCGTGTATATATCAAACACGATATTCTTGTTATACAAATAGTCCAAAATCTCCCATACTTCAGGTTTGGAAAACGGGTCTCCTCCCGTCAAACATACACGATACAACCCTAGTGAATATAGTTCATCAATTATTCTTTTGTAATCATTTAACGTTAGTTCTTTCCGGTTTCGTTTACTTGTTTCATCAGATTCACGTGCTGCACCATCGTTAAAACAATGTATGCATTTTGCGCTACAATTATAGGTTAGTTCAAACATAACACTTGTCACGTGTTTCCCGTCGTTCAACGCTTCAGAATAAGCTTGTTCAGCTGAGGTAGTTTCGTAAACAAGAGTTTCTTTCTCTCCTTGCTGGGTCCAACGAGTTTGTCCTTTCACGTACTCACCTTGTTTAACTTGTAAAATTCTCACCTCTTCTTCTGATAGCACCGAAAAGGAAATCAATCCTACTTCGTGAAGCGTTTCGGCAAACTCATGAATGGAAGATACGTGTATACCAGTTTCTAGTGCTAATTTTTCTATATCTATACATTCGTTTCTTTTTAGAGCTAAAATACTTCCTATAACATGAGCGGAATGACTTTTAAAGAAAAAAGATTCTCCACGAATCAAATTGTACGCAATTGCGACACTTTTCTCTGGAGAGTATCTACCGCTAACCCATAGAGGTCTATAAATCTGTTGTACGTTCATGTCAAGTTCAACTTATGTACTATATCACCTCTATAGATACCCTGATTCAAGGAGATTATTCACGTAAAAAAAAGCGTGGGTACTTTTTGTTTATCTTGTCCGAGGTACGACCAAGCACCCATTACCGAATAAACAGTCATCCCACGCTCGACCGGTTGTATATGTAAGAAACAATACAAGGCAAGCATGAGCGTTTGTTAGCTGTTTCATCCTCGGTAATAAAAATTGGTCGTTTTCGAACAAAGGATAAAGCAAAAACGCTTCATTAATCAACATGTCCTGTCAGGAAACATTACTTCCTAACATTGGCGCAAAGATATAAAGGTTTTCTGAAACATCAAACGCTCTGTGGGATGACTTTTATTATTCATAATGGTTCATAAATTGAAAAAAAGTGCTATTTATTTCTATTTTCTATTGAAAAGAAAAGTTTTAATCAATAATTTTTAGAAAAATTACATTATGAAAGTAAAACTAACATGCCCGGAATGTGGAAACTATTTTTTCATTGATTACGAGGATGATATTATGAAATTTATCATAGAACTTGATAAAATTGGTTATCCATGTCTCAAATGTGGAAATAGTGTTATTGCTAATAATAATAATGTTTCCTACCTTGAATATCAGGAACTACGACAGGAGGAACACCTTCATTAAGTTCTTTTGCTCGGATTTTTGCATCCTTTTCTGAGAAATAGATTTCACCATCTACAGGTATGTAATCACCTTTTACTCTATCATATCTAACAATTATGGTGGAACCATTTGTTTGTTCCTCCGTTGCAAATACAGGAATGTTCATCTCTCTTGTTTTAAGTTTATTTTACAAAAATATAGTACTAAAATGGATAAAACAAGTTCATAATGGTTCACAAATAAAAAACAGGAACAACGTGATATTTATATTAGAAAGATTCTTTGTTATATGAACTCGGATGATAATAAAAATACGGTCTCAAGAACTCCTGAAGAAAACGTGAATGTTGATATGAACCTGTCAGCAAAACAACTCATACAAAAATATGATTGCGTTTATTTAGATGTGTTTAGCAGAATGTTCGACTACGAGATTGTACATCAATTTGAAGATATTAAATGATGAATATTGTTGTTAATAAAAATGTCGTGATGCGAATTGATAGCTTCGTGTCAATCTTGAAAATGAACTTCCATTTCAATGAGAAAAACTTGCTAACCCAGAAAAATAAAATGCTCGTATCTTTAAGAAACCATATTAACAAGGTAACACAAAAATTACACAGTGCTACAAAACAAGAACTGAAATATGGTTCAGGTTATTATTATTGGGAAGATGGCGTGAGTAACTACAGATGGATTTTTGATTATCGGGTATATTACAATCAAAACCTTGTCATCATACATCAGTTTCGTTGGGTTAATAAATTCCTTAAAAACAAGGAGGTGAAAACAGTACTTGATTTAATGGAGAGAATAATTTAACAGGTACTCATCTGAGTAAACATATGTCCTCAAGCGAGTACCCGTTTTGTATTAAAATGCTATTGGTGTAAACTTGTATATAGTTACCTTTGTTTAAATATCCAGATTCTTCATGTATCTATGTTAGTGATTTTTTTTTATTCAAATAATGAACAAAATATAAGTCTTTTAGGTGATAGTATATATAAATTACGTTTTCAAAATGTCGAGCTTGTTAAAGAAATAAATGCACTAATTACAGACAATAGAATTTCAGTAAGACCAGACACCATGAATTTGATGGGGAAACAAAAAAATCAATTAATATGGAAAGATATTTCTATGAAAGACTTAAGTATAGGTTATTTTAATGTTCCAAGTTCGATGATAGAAATATTTAATAAATCTATATCTTCTTTAAGGCAGAAAATTAAATAGTTAATATAGATGATTATTGAATTTTATACAAAATAGGCGTGTTTAATTATAGAAAAGAATAAAATCATTCAACGTTTAAATCCCTCAAAGACCCGGGCTTTTTCTTGCGTAACTAACTCCCCGATCATGGTGAGCGTGTTGGAGTGGAATGAAGGTGAAATGTTTGCCGACACCTTATTTGATCCTTGAGGAAGAGTAAGACTCACTTGAGCGGAAATACCGACTCCTTGAACGAGAAAGCTATAAGTAATACTTCCCTTTTTATCTTTTTTCATCCGGATGTCCGAAACATTACCCTCCACGGTAAAACCTCCCAACCCGTTTTGAAGAGGACGAGGGGTATCAAAACTGACTTGTACGGTGGCTTTTTTGTTTGCCATGGAAATAAAATTCTTGACAGAACTGACACTTACCGACCCGCCTCGTTTGAAAATCAGTCGATTGGCTTCCAGTACGAAAGTGTTGTTTTCCAAAGCGCGAACAGCATCTTGATATAATTGTTCCCTTGCTTTTTGTTGAGCAATTTTCCGCTCTTGTCTGGTTTGTGTACGTTTTTCCTTTGCTGTCATTTGGGGTTGAGCGGCAAGTGGGACTAGTGTTCCTAACGTTAGGGCTAATGCGATGAGGGTAGTGATATGTTTCATAATACGCTATGTTTTATTACTTTTTTACGTGAAAAAGAGGGATGATGTTTTACAAAGATACGGTTATTTTATGGTGTAAGTTGGGAATAACTATAGTATCTTTGCGTATATTAAACAGCGAATTGAAATCAGATGAAAGATCAACATCAAGTTTTACATAAATGCCTGACAGAAGATGTCCCGGCATTTGTTTTAACGGGAAAAGACGTGTGTGCCATCGCGACCTTAAAGACCTATTTGCAGACGGCAATAGAAAAAGGGTGTAGCGACGAATTTATTAATGATATGGTATTAGTATTGCGGGAATTTGAGCGGTTTCAGAACGAAGAGCCCCAAAAAGTGAAGATTCCGGATTAGCATGATCATATCATGCGATCAATACCCGTTGTTTGACACCCGGTCCTATTTGTTCCTTTTTTCACGGAATTTGACAGGTGAAACTCCCGTCATTCGGCGGAAGAAGCGACACATGTACGATGGGTCGTCAAAATTAAGTTCGCTGGCAATGTTTTTTACCGACAAGTCCGTATTCTGTAAATAGGTCTTTATCGTAATAATGGTTTGTCGGTCTATCATCTCTTTGGGAGTAACGTTATCCGAGCGATATATCAGTTTGTATAGATAATCGGGAGTAACGTTGAGTTTGTCTGCATAGAATTTCACATCGCGATGTTTGGTGTGATAGCGATTGAGTAGCATGTAGAATTTCTCCACCAACTTCCATGTTTTGCTTTTTTGATAAGTGTTTCCCTCGTTTATACCCAATCTTTTTATCTCGCAATTTATAGCCATGAACAGGTTGCAGAGATTGTTCTTTAACATCTCTGTGATATCATCATCGCCATGTTTTATGATCCAATCGGTTTGCTTGTACCATTCCAGTAATAATTCGTACTGTTCGGAAGATACTTTGTTAAGAACAGGAGAATTGTACATCACCGTCCAAAAATCAAAGGCGATATTATAAGCTATATTCTCCAAGATATCATAAGAGATGGAAATGTACCGAATATTGAAATTAGCAGAAACTTGAATGGGAATAAACGACATGTCGTATGGCAGAAAAATAAAGTCTCCCTTTGAAACCTTGTAACGTTTGAAGTTTATGCTGACGGTGGCATAGCCGCTAGTGCCTAAAAGTATCGTACAGCCGTTTACATCAACCGATTTTCCGATACACTCCCTCAAGTCGGTATCTCCGGATACGCCATATTTTTCAAATTCCCAAAAATTATATTTAATGCTGTTCATAACAACTACAAAAGTACGAACAATTTAATCTAAATAGCTCGATTTGTCCGAAAAAGTACCCGAATAAGCGTGATTATGTTACTTATTATGTGGATATATGATGGTATATTTGCGTCCACAAAAAAAAGATGTATGAGTGAACAAAGCAAGAACTTAAAAAAATACATTATACCGGCCATGCTTGCCAATGTGAGTTTCTTCATTTTGACCATTATCGACGGCATGTTTGTCGGTAATGGCGTGGGAACGGATGCGTTGGGGGCCGTCAATCTTGCCTTGCCGTTTGTCATGATCATTAATGTATTTGCCGTTTTGTTTAATATCGGGGGAATAACCGTAACAGCCATCCGGATGGGACGCGGGGATATTGAAGGGGCTAATCAGGCTTTCCTACACTCGTTGACATACAACGTGTGCTTTGCCTTGTGCATGACTTTCATCGGTACCGTATTCCCGGATAAAATAGCCGTGTTGTTGGGGGCTAATCAGACGTATAAAGAGATGGTATCGGATTATATCTTTTGGTATTCCGTATTTATCCTGCCTGCTTGTCTGTTTTATTGTTTTAACGGATTCGCCCGGAATGACGGCAATCCACAAATGTCAATCAAGGTAGCACTGACCTGTATGATTGTCAATATCATTGGCGACTGGATTACCGTTTATCCCTTGCAGATGGGAGTCAAAGGTGCCGCCATTGCCACTGGGGTAGCAAGCTGCGCTGCGTTTCTTGTTGCCTCTACACACTATTGGCAGAAGAAAGGGAATTTACGCGTTCGGCCCTTCAAAGTACAGTTTGTCTTATTACGAAAAATATTACTTCGAGGACTACCGGAGATGATTTCCGAGACATCGGTACCGCTTACCGCGTTTTCAATGAACTACATGTTGATCACCTATTTGGGAAATGCATCTGTAAATGCCTTTTCCGCCATAAACTATACTTGCTCCTTGTTTGCGTCGTTGATGTGGGGCTTGGCAACAGGCCTTCAGCCTTTATACGGGTTGAGTTACGGGGCGAAAGATGACTACAGCCTGCATTATTATTTTCGTAGCGGAAGACGAATCGCTCTGATTGGAGGGCTAGCGATCTTTGCTCTGACCTTTGTTATCGGTGCTCCCATATGTCGGTTGTTTGGTGTTGATGCGGCCTCCACGCCGATCGTTATTGCCTCCCTTCCGAAATTCTGTTTGAATTTCGTGTTTGCGGCAATGAGTACAGTGGTTTCGGCATACTTGTATTCAACGAAACGTACCCAATACGCGATACCGTTAAATATATGCCGTGGAGTGATATTCAACGTGTTGTGTATAAATACGCTGCCTCTTATTTTCGGCTATGATTTCGTATGGTACTCGATGGCTGTTGCCGAGGCAATTTGCCTGATCCTTGCTATTGTATTGCAAAAAATGTCAGAAAAGAATGGAATAATATACAAATAAAACCTCAAATTTAAATGATAATGAAAGTGAAAGCTATTGGCTTATTAGCCCAGTATTATGACCCTGTGTGCCTGTGGCAGCGGTCAGATGCAACAGGAACAGGTGCAACAATATCCTGTAATCCAGGTAAATAAAAGCTCCATTGAATTGCAAGAATCCTATTCGGCTACGATGAAAGGACGTCAGGATGTGGAGATTTATCCGCAGGTATCGGGAACTATTTCTAAACTTTGCGTAAAGGAGGGAGAACAGGTAAAGAAAGGGCAGCCCCTCTTTGTAATCGACCAAGTGCCTTATCAGGCTGCCTTACGCGTGGCAACCGCCAATGTCCGTGCGGCAGAAGCTCAGGTTGAAACAGCCCGACTTGACTACGACAGTAAGCAGATGCTCTTCGACGAGGAGGTGATTTCTGAATACGACCTTTTACAGGCAAAAAATGCGTTGGCTATTGCCAAAGCCGGATTGGAACAGGTAAAAGCGCAGGAAATCAATGCAAGAAACGACTTGTCGTACACCGAAGTGAAAAGTCCGGCTAACGGAGTGGTGGGAACATTGCCCTATCGTACAGGGGCATTGGTAGGGCCCTCCATGCTACAACCGTTGACTATCATATCGGATACCGAACAGATGTATATCTATTTCTCCATGACGGAGAACGACATCCGCGGTCTTATCCGTCAGTATGGCACGCCCGACGAGGTCATCAAGTCCCTGCCTGCAATCACTCTTCGTCTCAATGACGGTACGGAATACGAACAGAAGGGATGTATTGAAACCATCAGCGGCATCATCAACCCGCAAACAGGAACCGTTTCGATTCGATGCGTCTTTCCTAACGAAAAACGTTTGCTGTTCAGCGGTGGAATCGGCAATATCGTTCTGCCTCAACAAGAAACGGATGCGATTGTTATTCCGCAGAGTGCTACCTATGAAATTCAAGATAAAATCTTTGTGTACAAGGTGATAGATGGAAAAGCCGTTGCCTCTGAAATTGTAGTAGCCAAACAAAATGACGGCAAGCACTATATCGTTCGCGATGGCCTTACCGTGGGTGACAAAATAATATCCGAAGGCGTGGGTCTCGTGCAAGACGGGGCGGAAGTATCAATCAAAGAGTAAGGAGGAACTATGAATTTAAAAACATTTATCGACCGTCCGATTCTATCCATCGTTATTTCTGTGGTGATCACATTGATCGGTGGACTGGCTGTCACCTCTCTTCCGGTGGAACAGTACCCCGATATTGCCCCTCCCACGATATCTGTTTGGACCAACTACCCGGGTGCAAATGCTGAAACGGTACAGAAAGCGGTTATCGTTCCGCTGGAAGAAGCCATCAATGGAGTGGAAAATATGACCTATATCACCTCCACGGCTTCCAATAATGGCGATGCCGAAATTATGATTTATTTCAAACAGGGAACCAACGCCGATATGGCAGCTGTAAACGTGCAGAATAGTGTATCTACGGCGATGGCGCTATTGCCTGCCGAGGTGGTTCAAATCGGAGTGACGACTTCAAAACAGCAAAATGCCGAATTGAAAACCGTGGGCTTGTATGACCCGACGAATACATACGACATGAAGTTTCTCGACAACTATTTCAAGATCAATGTCGAGCCTCGGTTAAAGCGTATTTATGGAGTGGGTAAGGTGATGCACTTTGGAGCCAATTATGCCATGCGCATATGGATGGATCCGGCAAAAATGGCTCAATACAAATTGATCCCGAGTGATATTACGGCCGTGTTGGCACGTCAGAATATTGAAGCGGCTACCGGTTCGTTTGGTGAAAACCACGATAATGTCTATCAATACACCATGAAATATCGCGGTCGCTTCTCAACACCGGAAGAATTTGAGAATCTGGTGGTCCGTTCACTGGCCAACGGCGACATCCTGCGTTTAAAAGATGTGGCAACGGTGGAATTGGGGGCAGAATCTTACAATTTCTTTAGTCAGATCAATGGTAAACCGAGCACCATGTTCTCGATTTACCAGACTGCCGGTACAAATGCCTCTGAAATCATTGGCGAAATCGATGCCACCTTGTCCGAGATAAGTGAAAGTTTGCCCAAAGGGTTGGAATTTGTAAGTTTGAGTGATACCAATCGTTTCTTGAAAGCTTCCATCAAAGAGGTAATCATCACGCTCCTTGTTTCGATACTATTGGTTGTTTTGGTGGTGTATTTATTCTTACAGGATTTGCGTTCCACGTTTATCCCGACCATCTCCATCTTTGTCTCCATCATTGGAACATTTGCCTTTATGGCGGTGGCAGGATTCTCTATCAACCTCCTGACATTATTTGCGTTGGTGCTTGCCATTGGTACGGTGGTGGATAATGCGATTATTGTGGTGGAAGCTGTACAGAGTCGGTTCGAGGCAGGGTATCGCTCTTCGTATGCCGCCACGTGCGACGCGATGGGAGGCATTTCATCGGCAATCATTATTTCAACGCTGATATTTATGGCCGTGTTCATTCCTGTTTCAATGATGGGAGGAACCTCGGGAACCTTCTACGCCCAGTTCGGTCTTACCATGGCGGCAGCCGTCGGTCTTTCTGCCATCAATGCTCTCACGCTTTCTCCCGCGCTGTGTGCCTGGATGTTGACAAGCTTTGTTGACGAGAATGGGAATGAGCGTAAAAACTTTGCAGCCAAATTTCGAAAGGCATACAACGTTGGTTTTAACGCCTTGTTAAAACGCTATAAAAGCGGAGTGATGTTTTTCATCAAACGGCCTAAAATGGCGTGGGCAATCCTTGCGTGCGGTTTGGCTCTTTTGATCGTGTTGATGCGTGTAACGCCTACCGGTTTTGTACCGCAAGAGGATATGGCAATGGCATTTGTCAGCATGAACACCAAGCCGGGAACCTCTACCATTGAAAATGAAAAAGTGATGAAGAGAGTTTCTGCTGAAATGGCAAAATTCCCCGAAGTGGACTATGTCGGTTCGGTGGGCGGTTATTCATTTTCTGGTTCCGGTCCGTCCATGAGTTTGCATTTCCTCACGCTTTCCGATTGGGATAAACGTAAAGGCAAAGGACACGCTGCCGATGACGTGATCGCTAAAATATATGAAGTGGTATCCGAAATTCCGGATGCCGAAGCTTTTGCAATGGCTCCGCCAATGATTCCGGGGTATGGTATGGGAAATGGTTTCGAACTCTACCTTCAAGACCGGATGGCGGGAGACATCGATGAATTCAAGGCTGTGAATGACCAATTTGTAGCGGCATTGAATGCTCGTCCGGAAATTGACATGGCTTATTCTGCGTTCGACACGCGCTTCCCTCAATATTGGGTAGATATAGATGCAGCGGTTTGCGAGCGTGCCGGAGTATCCACGGTTGAAGTGCTGGAAACACTGTCAGGGTATTACGGGGGCGGTTATGTCTCCAATTTCAATCGTTTCTCGAAATTGTACCGTGTTATGACACAAGCACCTCCCGAAGATCGCGTAACGGCAGAATCTCTCAATAAATTCTATGTCCGTACTGCCGCGGGAGAGATGACCCCGTTGTCACACTTCGTCAAACTCAACAAAACGTACGGACCGCAATCACTCAATCGTTTCAACCTTTACAATGCCATTTCCATCAGCGGAACACCGGCCAGCGGCTACAGTTCGGGAGAGGCATTGAAAGCGGTAGCCGAAGTGGCTGCTGAGGTATTGCCTCGTAATTATAGCTACGAATTCGGGGGAATATCACGTGAAGAGGCCGCGTCAGGCAGTAACGTGATCATGATATTTGTACTCTGTATCGTTTTGGTGTACCTGATTTTGAGTGCCATGTATGAAAGCTTGGTGTTGCCCTTTACGATCATCCTGTCCGTGCCTTGCGGGCTGATGGGTAGCTTCCTGTTTGCACAGATGTTTGGATTGGAAAACAACATCTATTTACAAACCGGACTCATCATGCTTATCGGTTTGTTGGCGAAAACGGCCATTCTTATTACCGACTTTGCCGGTGAGCGTAGGCGTTCGGGAATGTCCATCAAACAAGCGGCCATTGGTGCGGCCACGCATCGTTTGCGTCCGATATTGATGACGGCATTGACAATGGTATTCGGTATGTTGCCGTTGATGTTCGCCTCGGGAGTGGGAGCCAATGGAAACTCGGCACTTGGTACGGGTGCGATTGGAGGTATGCTTGTGGGAACATTAGTGCTGCTTTTCCTTGTTCCTGCCTTGTGGATGTTCTTCCAAGGCATTCAAGAGAGAATCAAACCGATAACGTTTAAGGACGCCGATCCCGCCATTACGGGTGAAATAGAGGAGGTGGCACTCATAAAACATTTGAAAGAAATGGAGGAGAAATGAAAAAGCTAATCATATATACAGTATTTGCGGTAATGGTGTCGAGTTGCCATATTTACCGTAACTTTCCCGAAACCACAACTGTGGATAAAGAATTGTACGGTCAAGAGTATGTATCGGCAGATACGTCGACGTTGGCTTCCCTTTCGTGGCGAGAACTGTTTACCGATATGTATTTGCAGCGACTTGTGGATTCTGCATTGCTCCGCAATACCGATCTGCGTGTGGCACGTTTGCGCACCGAGCAGGCTGAAGCCCTGTTGTTAAACGCTCGCCTCTCTTATCTCCCTTCATTTGGATTGTCGGCCGAAGGGACGCTGAGCAAGTTGGGAAGTGAATCGATGTCTAAAACCTATTCACTAGGTGGTTCAGCCAGCTGGGAAGTGGACATTTTCGGTCGAATCACAAATGCCAAGCGGGGAGCACGTGAAGCATTGGAGGCGAGTAAAGCGTACGAGCAAGCCGTGCAGACCAACATAGTGGCTACTGTTGCAACGGGATATTACACGCTTCTCATGCTTGATGAACAATTGCGCATCAGCAGAGCGACACTTGTCAACTGGGAAAAAAGAATCCACATGCTCGAAGCCTTGAAGCGTGGAGGCGGTGGCGTAACCGATGCTGCCGTTTTACAAGCGAAAGCCAACCGCATGTCATTGGAGAGTGCCGTGCTTTCCATTGAAAAGGGTATCCGGGAGGCCGAGAATACACTTTGTACATTACTTGCGATACCTCCGACAGCCTTCGTGCGAGGGGTGTTGGCGGAACAAAGTTTCCCGGAAAAACTATCCGTGGGTCTACCCATTCAATTGCTTGCCCATCGCCCCGATATACGAATGGCGGAACATCAATTGGCACAAGCATTTTATGCTACTAATGCCGCTCGTGGTGCCTTCTATCCGTCAATCAACCTGTCCGGTAGTTTGGGATGGACGAATAATGGCGGAGGCGTGGAACTCAATCCCACGCAGTGGCTTCTGAACGCCATCGGTTCACTCACCCAGCCGCTTTTCAACAAAGGGACCCATGTTGCCAACCTGAAGATTGCCAAAGCAGAACAAAATGCAGCCTTGTTGACATTTCGTCAAGCTTTGCTGGCTGCCGGTGCTGAAGTAAACAATGCGTTGGCAGCCCTGCAAACCTCTCGCGGTAAACTTTTGATAGACGGGGAACAAGTTAGCTTGTTGCAGGAAGCTGTTCGAAAAACGGAGTTACTCATGCGCCATTCTTCGATGAATTATCTTGAAGTATTAACCGCACAACAAACGCTTTTGGATGCGGAGCAAGCTGTTGCGCAGGATAAATTTGATGAGATACAGAGCATCATTTCGCTCTATCACGCTTTAGGCGGGGGAGTACAATAATTACTCTTGTTTTTATAGGAAGTTGTCTAAAAAAGCGATACGCTGGTTTTTTAGACAACTTCTTTTGAAATGAATCGTTCTTCGATTTAATCTTTTCTCATATTGACGTCCGTCAGAGTAAAAGTTCTATTGATGTGTCCGGTCAGCACGATACGGCATGTCGTTGAACTTGTCGGGTTTTTAAGTGTCAAAGTACCCGTTCCAAGTTTTTTGGTGGAGTATTTGCCGTAGCTGGAATTACATTCCCGTAGATTATACGTGAACGCGTAATCGTCTTTTCCGCTATGTTTTAATTCCAGGTAACGTCCCTTGCCAAGGTTAATATCCGAGTTATCCTTGCGCCGCATTATTTCCATACCGTCAAAAGCTTCCGTGTATTTTTCGTTAGAATTCGTTGCTAAAGATTTCCACACCCCGAAAGAGAGAGTGCTATCGGTTTTATTTTCTTTCCATGAGGAGTAGGTGAGCAATAATTTTAAATATTCAAGTTTGTCTTGTTCGCGTTTGAAACTATCGTCACTGGATTGGGATTTTCCACTCCATTCGTTTTCATTGGGAAGTGTTACTTGCCATTGGGCTCCTACCGTTGTGGCTAAAATCTGCGTGGCAGGATCATAATTCCAAGATCCTTTTGAACCAGTTAATAATGAATGTTTATTCCACTTTTCCAGTTTCATAAACCAGCAGGTTCCATCTCCGAAGAATAGATAGTCTCCTCCGGTTGATCCTGTAGTTTTCCAGTAACCGACAAATGGACGGGCCTCTTTCGCTAAGTTTTTTTCGGGTTCGTCATCATCACCTTCATCAGAGGTGCTGCTGCCGGATGAACAGGCTGTAAACCCTAATCCTGCAAAAATAAGCAGCATGGGGAACAAAAAATGTTTGAGTTTCATAGTCGTAAAATTGAAATTAATTTAGCGGTGTAAAAATAATATATTTTTTAACATCTTGATTCCGGCTTACAAGGGGGTAAAACAAATTTTTTAGGATAATGTAATACAATTATTTTGTACATCGGTGCTGTCGTGTAAAATATTCAAGGTCTATAGTTTGATATGGCGAGATATTAAACTTTTAGTAAAACAATAGAATGACAAATCATAATCACTAGTGGATCATTTCCGGATATAAAGTTTTTAGTATGCTTATAAATCCCTAATAGAACGCTATTCCGTATAGCGTTTTAATAGGGTTTTAATAGCGTTCTAATAGCGTTTTACACGGTAGTGATCCGGATGTAATCATGTGTTTATTTACAATTGGGGTATAAAATTGGATTTAATTCCGGATTATTTCCCCACATCTACCGCTTTAGTGTTAAATTTACATTCTTGTATAAGAGTGTGTTATGGAGGGATGTAACAGAGAAGTTTGAGTATAAAAAGTGGCTTCCTTACGGGTACAACAAGTAAATTAAATATGCCACACTTAAATAATCGGCAAGGTCAACGCGAAGTTTTTTTAAAGCTATTCCGATTTGCTTTTCCACGGTACGGGTGGAAAGTTGCATTTCGTTAGCGATTTCCGCGACACTTTTGTTTTCAAACCGATTCATGATGAAAATTTTCTGGCATTGGGCCGGGAGGTTGTGGACAGCACGCTCGATGTGTTCTTTCAATTCGGATTTCACGTAATATTCCCACGTGAGCAGACCGGTGACATCTCCTTTTTGAACGATATATTCCCGGTATTCGTCACGCACTTTTAATTGTGCAAGGTAATTGAGTGACTGGTTTCGCACGGCTGTAAACAGGTATGCCTTTTGGTTTTCCATTTGCAGTATTTCCTGCTTTTCCCACACGAGGGTGAAAACGTCACACACGATGTCTTCAGCCGTGTTAACATTTCCGACAAGGCGGGTGGCATACGCAACCAAGCCCGCGTAATACGTGTTAAATAATGATTCGAATAAATCAATGTTGCGGCTAATTGATACTGAAAAGATATGTGATTTCAAATAACTCATATATTCAAATCATATTCGTGATCTCCGTGGCAAAGATAAAAATAATATTTGAAACGCGGATGGCTCAAGTTGTGTGTTAATATCTGAAACTCACGGCAAAACTTATTTCATGAAAAAATGTATTTTTTTTCAAATGGGCTTACGTATTTTTCGTGTCTGAATTGTTTTATATAAAAAGATGATGAAATGATAAAAGAATTAAAGTGATATGGAGCCGGGTATAGAAGATGAAAAATTGAAAGAAGCCCTCGATTTGCTGGAGGAGATCGAGCGGGTGGATGAGAAGAAAGGATACGATCGCTTGGTGAAGCCTCTCCGTCAAAAGGAGAGACGTTTGTTGGCGTGGCGGCGAGTGGTGCTTTCTTCCGCGGCGGTTATATTGCCATTGCTTGTCGCGGGGATATGGTGGAGTGTGCGGGAAAAGGCGGAGGTGCCGCCGTTGGCACGGGTGGATGCTATCGTACCCGGGGTGAATACGGCCCGACTGATATTGGCAGATAGGAAAGAGATTCTTTTGGACACGATGTCAGCCCGAAATTTGACGCTTGTTTCGGGAGAGACTGTCCGGAAAGAGGGGACGGGCGTGGTTTACGAGAATGGTCAAAAGACGAGTGAGACGGTTGTCTATAATGAGTTGGTTGTTCCCAAGGGGGGAGAGTACGATATCGTGCTCGGAGATGGAACGCGCGTGTGGTTGAACGCGGATTCCAAGTTGAAGTTCCCGGTTTCTTTTACCGGCAAAGAGAGACGGGTGTATTTGGAAGGAGAGGGGTATATTGATGTGGCGCGGGATACTGCCAGACCTTTTATCGTCGAAACCCGGGAGCAAAGTATTCGGGTGTTGGGAACGGCCTTTAACGTGTATGCGCACGAGGGAGAACGAATGACTTACACGACCCTAGCCCGGGGAAGTGTGCAGGTGAAGGATAAAAAGACGGGGAAAAGCGTGGCGTTGCATCCCGGGGAGCAACTTTGTCTGGACGTGGCGGATAGAGGGATGGTGGTGCGAGAGGTGGATGTGCGAAAGGAGTGCGCGTGGAAAGACGGCATGTTCGTGTTTAACGGGCAGACGTTGGAGCAGATTATGCTTAAATTATCCCGTTGGTACAATGTTACGGTCTTTTATCAAAACGAGGAAGCCAAAAAGATCGTGTTCAAGGGGAATCTTCCTCGATATAGTGATTTCCAGACGATGTTGAGTATTTTGGAGAAAAGTAGTGAAGTCAAATTCAGTGAGAAAAATCGTGTAATTACGGTAAGTATATAAAAAACGACAAGAGGAATCTGGTAAATTCCTCTTGTGGAACGAAACATCTGCTGGTAACAGATGCATGTTAAATCTAAATTTAAACAAAGGTATGAAAAAAAACAGGAATTGTGCCTTTTTCTCGAAAGAGAAAAGGCGAAAAATTTTGTTAGTTATGAAATTGAAGTTGTTCGTTTTATTGTGTTGTGTTCAAACCGTGAACGCGACAGCTTTTTCCCAAGAGCAAAAGTTGGACATTTCGTTTAATAACGAGGCTATCGTGAAGGTGTTTGATTATTTGCAGGATCAGACGGGATTACAGTTTTTCTATCGCGATAAAAGCATTTCTGCGACGGAGCGGATAACGGTGGACATGAAGCAAGCTACTTTGTCTGAGATTTTAGAGAATGTACTAGGCAAACGAGGCTATGCTTACGAGATTTTGGAGGATGTGGTTATAATAAAATTCAAGGCACAAGACGAGCGGGAAAAGAGTAGCGTGAAGGTTAAAGGTTTTGTTCGGGACGAGAACAAACATCCGATGCCGGGGGTAACGGTGAAAGTGGCGGGTTTGACCATTGGTACGGCCACGAATGCCAAGGGATGGTTCGTGTTGGAATTGCCTTTGCGGAAAGGAGTCTTGGAGTTTTCTTTCGTGGGATACAAGAAGAAGTTGATTGAGTTTACCCAAAAAACGGCTCAAGATACGTTGCATGTTACCCTGGAAGAGGATACAAAGGCTTTGGACGAGGTTACCGTGGTGTCGACGGGATATAATACCGTGAACCGGAAAGATATGGTCGGTTCTTACACGGCGATGAAGGCGGAGGATGTGTTGATGCCTTCTTACAATTCTATCGATCAGATGTTGCAGGGGCAGGTTGCTGGGTTGGTCGTGATGAACACTAGTTCTCGGGTGGGTACAAGCCCGAAAATCAAGTTAAGAGGGACGAGTACGATGCTGGGGAATACATCGCCGTTGTGGGTGGTGGACGGTATCGTGCAGGAAGATCCGTTGGAGATTGAGGCAAGTGATGTGATGACGCAAGATTTGAAAGATATCGTGGGAAGCCAGATTTCATGGTTGAATCCGATGGATATAGAAACGATCACGGTGTTGAAGGATGCTTCAGCCACGGCCATTTACGGTTCGAAGGCTTCGAACGGGGTGATCGTGATCACGACGAAGAAAGGGAAAGCGGGACGCTTGACCGTGAATTACACGGGAAACATGACGATTAACACCCGTCCCAATTACGGGATGTTCAATTACATGAATTCCCAAGAAAGGGTACGTTTTTCACAGGAAGTGTATAATGCCGGAACTCCTTATTACCAGGAGCCGATCAACCAGCCTTATACTTACGAGGGAGCATTGAAAATGTATTTGGAGGGAGAGATGGATTACGAGACGTACACGAAAAGAAAGGCTTTTCTGGAAACGGTGAACACGGATTGGTTCGACTTGTTGACCCGCACGGCTGTCAGTCACAATCATAATTTAAGCGTGGCAGGCGGAACAGAAGAGGTTACTTACAATGCTTCCGTGGGGTATAACAACACGATGGGGCAAGAGATCGGGAACTCAAGCGAGAGAATGACCGGACGGTTGGCGTTGAATGCTCGCCTGCACGAGAAGGTGCGCTTGGACGTGCAGATTAATGCGACTTCCACGGAAACAAAGACTTTCGGACAAGGAGTAAACCCGTTGTCGTATGCCACGACGACGAGTAGGGCACTTCCTGCTTATGATGAGAACGGGGATCCGGTATATTATCAAAAGAGGTGCGGTTATCAGTACAATCGAGCCGTGGAAAATTTGAGCTATAATTTTATCAATGAACGGGATAATAGCGGTACGACAAACAAAAACATACATTTATCCACGGCGTTGAATTTCAAGTGGTATATTCTGGATTGGTTGAGTTACGAGTTTGCCGGAGGGTACACGGCTTCCAGCACGAACGGAGAGAGTTATTTTACGGAAAGGACTTTCCGTGTGGCACAAAATTACCGGGGGTATGATTACGGTACGGTGGAACCGGGTAGTGAATTATTCAACTCGGCGCTTATGCCTTTCGGAGGCGTGTTGTTCACGACGGATGCCGTGCAACGTTCGTACAACGTGCAAAACAAATTATTGGTATCCAAGTCATTCAATGAAGATCATCGTTTGAATGCCATGTTGATGATGGAGGTTCGTTCCTCTTCCGTGAAGAATTCTTCCAGTAAAGTATTTGGGTACTTGCCTGACCGGGGCGAGGCTTTAATCGAACCTACTTCCCCCGACAAGTTTGTCGGAATCTCCAGTTCGCTCTCCGGATGGGGATTGTTGGGGGAATTTTATAATGGTATGGGATGGAAACGTACGAATAACACGGAGAATTACCTCTCTTTCATGGGAACGGTGGCTTATTCTTTGAAGAATCGGTACGTGTTCAATTTTTCTGTGCGTAATGATGCATCCAATCGTTTCGGGCAGGACCAGAACGATCGTTTCGACCCGACCTATTCTTTCGGTTTGTCATGGAGTGCCATGGATGAACCTTGGCTTGCTGGGATAAAAGGCTGGTTGAACACTTTCAACATTCGTGCCACTTATGGAATACAGGGTAATGCCATGACGAAATTGGGACCGGACTTGGTTTTGGCACAAAGAGGGATAAAGTCTGTTTATAACCAATATTACTCGACGATTTCCAGTTTGCCTAATCCGGGGCTCTCGTGGGAAAAGACAAAATCATGGGACTGGGGAGTGGACATGACGTTGTTCAATATATTTGACGTGGTTGTTGATTATTACACGAGAAGTTCGAATGTTATCGTGCAACAGGATTTACCAGCGGAGTACGGAAAGGAAAGTATGCAAATGAACGGGGGAAAGATTACCAATAGAGGTATGGAGTTCACGGTTAGTTTTACACCGATCAGAACGAAGGATTGGGCGTTGAACTTGTCGTTGAATTCGTCTAAGAATTGGAATGAAACCGGTGAGGCAGAGTATTTTGCCTATAAAAACGAGTATATTAACGGTTCTTCCACCAAAGTGTTGAAAAAGGGGTATCCGGTCGGGGGATTCTGGTCATATTCTTTTGCGGGATTGAGCGCAGAGGACGGGCGTCCCTTGTTCAATTACGTGGACGTGCCAGAGGCGGAGAGAAATTCGTTGGTGGATCCCACGACATTCCTCGTGTACTCGGGCACAACAGAACCTAATTTCACGGGAGGTTTGAATTTCAGCTTGCGCTGGAAAGGATTGACCCTTTCTTCGGGATTCTCGTTGCTGTTGGGAAGTAAGAAACGTTTGCCTTCACCTTACGAGGGATTCGAGCAGGGTGGAACGTATATGCCGGAACCTACTGTCAATCTGAACAAGGATTTGAATAAACGTTGGAAAAAGCCTGGCGACGAGAATTACACGAAAATACCGGGGGTGGTGAGGACATCGCAAACGTTATACCTGCCGGATAATAGTACTGAAAGATGGATGGAAATGTGGGCTGATTCCGATGTGCAGGTCGCCAATGCGTCCTTTTTGCGCTGCCGCCAGTTGTCGTTGTCATGGAGAGTGGGGGAGGAATGGTGTAAGCGAATGGGATTGAAGACGCTCTCGGTAAATGCCTCAGTATCTAACCTGTTCGTGATTGCGAGCAAGCGTTGGAATGGTTTCGATCCGGAATTGGGGAATAGCGTACACCCGAAGAATTACTCCTTGGGTATTAATATTGGATTTTAAATGCGTGGAAATATGAAAAAGTTATTGATCGTTTTATTAGCAGGACTAGCGGTAGCCTGTTCCGATTTTCTGGAACCGAAATCGCAAACTGAATATATACCGAGGGAGGCTTCTTCCTTGAACGAGATGTTGTTAGGAGATGCCTATATCCTCATCGGGAATGGAAAGGAGGTTATGAATCTGTTGTTGATGTTCGATGATGACATCATGTGCACGGATTCTACCGGGGAGTTGAAAGCCTCAGCTATGAGGACGGCAGAAGATATTGTCGGGTTGGAAAAAGCGTATGCTTGGCAACCGGATATTTTTGTTGAGCCTTGTATAACACCAGGAAATGCTTATAAAAACTTTTATACTTATATATTGGGTGCGAATGCTGCATTGGATTACATTGACGACGTGTCCGGAACGGAGAATGAGAAAAATATTGTGAAGGCACAGGCGTTGGCGTTACGGGGATTTTATTATTTCCAGTTGGTCAACATGTGGGGGGCTCCCTACAATTATGACAAGAAGGCATTGGGGGTACCGTTAAAGTTGACAAGTGCTTTGGAGGTGCTGGAACTTCCCCGGAATACGGTGGAGGAGGTGTATGAGCAGGTATTGAAGGATTTGAACGAGGCAGAATCGCTTTACGAGAAGTTGCCTGTCGAGCAGCAATACAAGAAGGATTACCGCACGAGCTTGCCGATGGTGCAGTTGTTGAAATCCCGTGTTTACCTGTATATGGAGGATTGGAAGAATGCAGCGATTTATGCGAAAAAGGTGATCAACGATTGGAATTTCACATTGACGGATTTGAACTCGTTGCCGACGCCAACGTATGCCGCACCTTATTATAACTTTATCTCGCAGGAGTGTTCGGAAACGATATGGGTGTTTGGTAGTCTGCAGCTTTTCTTGAATTTAGTTAATATAGATATGGCTGATCCGAAGGATCGAGGAAGTCAATTGAACTTTTTCAATGCTTCATCGGATTTGCTAGGGAAATATAAGGAAGAAGACCTTCGTAAAGATAATTATATCGTGCGTCGTTATTATGAGGATACCGAGCGACATTTACTCGGGTATGCCCCTTACGGCAAGTTTGCCGTGGATTATAGGATTACGCCTTCTAATTCCGAGAATTTCGCCCATGCCTTCCGGTTGGCGGAGGCTTACCTGAACTTGGCAGAAGCGGCGGCGTTGGATGATGACGAGGAAACTGCCGTGGAGGCGTTGGAAACCTTGTTGAAGAATCGTTTTGTCACGGGAACCGAAATTGAGATAACGGAAAGGGGGGACGCTCTAGTGGAGCGTATCCGTTTGGAGCGGCGTTTGGAATTGTGTTTCGAGGGGCACCGCTGGTTTGATTTGCGCCGTTATGGGATGCCGTCAATCACCCGTGTATGGAAAAACGGGGATTACGTGAAGAGCTACACCCTGAAAGAGAAGGACCCGTTCTACACGTTGCCAATCCCGCCGAGCGTGTTGGAAGAGAACCGACAGTTGGTGCAAAACCCATTACCAGAAGTAAGGAATTAAAAAATAGAATGTTATGAATTGGAAATTTTATCTATATTGTTTATTCGGATGTCTGTTTTTGTCCTGTTATAGCGAGGATAAATTGGTCGCCGACAAAGAGGGAGAAGGTGGCATGCGTTATGAATTCCCGCAGGGGAATAATTCATGGGATAAGGATCTTGAAGAAATTCAGAAAGAATTTGGAATTTATATCATTTACAAGGATTTTGAGGAGACTGACTTGAATCGTTCGTGGACGGGAGCGTTGGGTGAGGGCAGCACCTATTTCGGGGAGAGTTTGAATGACGAACAGGCGGAGTTTATGACCAAGTTCATGAAGAATCATATTTTTGCCTATTTGACCCCACAAGCAACACGAAAAGTATTGCCTATGTACTATTATATGGTATATAGTTTCCGTTCTATGGGTTGGGGAGGATATTGGTATTTTGGGAAAAATAAGTTTGATGGCATGGATTATTGGTCTATTTGCATGTATTCCGACAATCCGGAAGAGGGTTCTTTTTACAAAAAGATAGTTCCTCCTAGTACTGAGGAAGAGTATTTTATATGCAGGGGTACTATTTTGATGGAGATATTGGAGAGAGCGGTAAAGAAAGGTACTATCGAAATTCCCGAACAATTCCATGAAGGTTTTGATTATACTTCGGCAGTTAATAGCTATGACGAAAATGCAGAGAATTATTACAAGAGGAGAGGTTTACCAGGGTTGAACTATGGGGTCGATTCAGGGCTTCAGCGTGTGGCTTGGATTGGTTTGATGAACCGTTATGAAAACGTGATGGCATATATTCTCTTGGGTATGAAGTATAGTCCGGAAGAGCGGGAAGAGGGATGGTTCAAGTATCCCATGATACAGGAAAAGTATGAGTACTTGTCCAATTACTTGAAGACGGAGTACGGCCTGGATTTGGATGCGATGCGGGTAGGACCGGGATTATAAAGTTTATAAGGTTCATAAAATTCATCGGATGTTGCGGGGTTTGAGTGATGGCAGTTCGGCTGCCAAAGGACACTCGTGGCTTCATGAATTTTGTGAACCGAACAGACAATCAGTTGATGTTTAATAAAATAAATGTGTGTTATGAATCGTTTGTATGTAAAAATGATTGGGATGTTTTTCTTCATTTTATTTTGTGGTGGAAGAATGCAAGCCCAATTTAAGATGATGCCTATGCCTGCCGCTAACGGACAAGCTTTGTCTGCATTAACGGAGGAGGTAATTGAAGGGTGGCGTCCTTTTTCGATTACTAAGGATGATGATTTTGATGCTATTTTGAAGCATAAAGCAGAGATCGAGAAGAATATTCTTTCCAAGGATACCAAGGATAAGTCAGCTGCCTTTGCTAATGCGGTATGGGCGATGCGCGAGGCCGTCTTTTATTATCGTGACAATCAGAGTGCGGAGGTGAACAGGAAGGGGATACAAAAACTATTGAAAGGGATGAATTTGAAAGACTTTACGACCCTTCACAGTTTTGAATTTAACGTGGATGCCTATTACAATGCGAAAGCATTGGCAGTGGGAATTACTCCTGCGCAAGTGTTTGGTGATAAGAAAGATGATTTGCAGTACAAGAGATGGAAGGAGATGTTGGAAACACGAGATTCCTTGATGATCGTGAATTATTTCGGTGCTATCCGGAACGAGTTTATTTTTAAGGGTTACACGGATGTTTTGAAAAAGTTGCGTCCACTGTTTGAGCGATATATGCCGGAAGGAGAGTTGAAAACGCAAGTGAAAGATTTGTACGAGTTGAAAGAACGTTTGGAACCGGGAAAAGAGGCTCCCGCTTTCACGATGTTGGACGGCGAAAAACGGGAACACACGTTGGCTGAGTTCCGCGGGAAGATCGTGATTATCGACGTGTGGGCGACGTGGTGTGGTGGTTGTATCCGGAAATTACCTTATTTTATGAAAGTGAGAGAGAAATACAAAGACCGTAAAGATGTGGAATTTATTACCGTTTCTATTGATGCAAGTGGTTCTTTTGAAAAGTGGAAAGAACACATGAAGAAGCATAATCTGACGGATGCAATAAATCTTATTGCTTTTGCGGATAAAAATTCTTTTCAAGATGATTACGGTATTATGGGAATACCCATGTATTACATTATTGGTAAGGACGGGAAATTCTTGTATAGCGATGTTCCCGGTCCGGGAGATGGTTTTGAAGAAATTGTGGATGAGGTGTTGGGTAAATAATGGATAGAGGATGTTTAATTCTAATAGTATGTATGTTATGAATTGTTTGTATGTAAAAATGCTCGGGTTGCTTTTTCTCGTCGTGTTTTGCTGTGGAAAAGTTCAATCTCAAGTTAAAGTGATGTCAATGCCCGCCGCGAATGGGCAAACCTTGTCGGCGTTGACGGAAGAGGTGATTCAAGGATGGCGTCCATTCTCGATTAATGGAGCCGAGAGTTTCGATGCTATTTTGAAACAAAAGGCGGAGATTGAGAAGAATATTCTTTCCAAGAATACCAAGGATAAGTCAGCCGTACTTGCCAACACGGTGTGGGCGATTCGAGAGGTTTTTCTGTATTATCGTGAAAACCAAAGTGCGGAGGTGAATAAGAAGGAGATTCAAAAATTGTTGAACAAGGTAAGTTTGTTGGATTTTTGTAATCTTCACAGTCTTAAGTGGAACGTGGATTGTTATTATGCGACAAAGGCTTTAGTTGGCGGTTTTACACCTTCTCAAGTGTTTGGTGACAAGAAAGATGATTTGCAATACAAAACATGGAAGGAGGTACTGGAAACACGGGATTCCGTGCTGATCGTGAATTATTTCAGGGGTGTAGTTAGGCACGAGTTTCACTTTCAAGGTTACACGGATGTCTTGAGAAAGTGCCGTTCCCTATTTGAACAATGCATGCCAGAGGGAGAGTTGAAAACGGAAGTGATAGATTTGTACATGAAACACGATCGGTTGGAAGCGGGAAAAGAGGCACCTGCTTTCACAATGTTGGATGGTGAAAAACGGGAACACACGTTGGCAGAGTTTCGCGGAAAGATTGTGATTATCGATGTGTGGGCGACGTGGTGTGGCGGTTGTATCAAGAAATTGCCTTACTTCATAAAAGTGAAGGAAAAATACAAAGATCGTAAGGATGTGGAATTTATCACAGTTTCTATTGATGATGTGGGTAGCTTTGACAAATGGAAGAAGTTTTTGGAAGAGCGTGGTTATACAAGTGGAATAAATTTGATCGCTTTTGCTAGAAAGAATCCTTTCTGTGATGACTACGGTATCATGGGGGTACCTAAGTATTTCATCATCGGTAAAGATGGGAAATTTTTGAGTAGAGATGTTCCCGGTCCGGGAGATGGTTTTGAAGAAATAGTGGACGAAGTGTTGAGCAAATGATGAATAGAGGAATTATTTTATTGTTGTTTGTGAGTGTATTGTTGTGTATCGGATGTTCCGATACGCAGCATTACAAATTCACGCTCCGGGGCAACTTGGAGGGGATAATGGATGGCGAGGTCGCCTTGTTGAAGCCGTTCAAGAACGAGGTGTTGTGTTCTACGAGGATCGAGGGTGGAAAATTCGAGTTGAAAGGATGCTTGGAGGCTCCCGGACAGTTCGGGTTGAAAGTGGGGGAGAGGTCTTTCTTGGTTTTCATGGACGGTCATGATATGCGGCTGGATGGAGCTTACGAGTCTTTGTCCGCCAATGATTTGAAGGGTTCGCCGGCGAATGATTTGGAAAGGGAATATCGTGATCTTATTAACAAGGAATATTATGGACGGCAATGGCCTCTTTTGGAGGAGTACAAACAGGCAGATGATGCTGGGGACGTGAAGTTGGCAGATAAGGTGATGACACAAGTGATCCGCTTGGAGGATACCCGGTACGAGTTGACGAGAGAGTTCGCTCGTCAACACCCCGATAATATTTTCTCGGCGTACGCTTCGGAGCAGATCGGGAGGGAAGTTTACCGGTACGCGAAGGGGTTGTACGAGGTATTAGGCGCCAAGGTGCGAGAATCCCAATGGGGGATCGCCTTGAAGAAGCATGTTGATGATCTAGTCACCTCGATAGAGGGTACGGAAGTACCGGATTTCACAGTGACAGACGAGGAGGGAAACAAGGTATCGATGAGTTCGTTGCGGGGTTCGGTGGTTGTGTTGGATTTTTGGGCATCGTGGTGCGGACCGTGCCGCAAGGAGATGAAAAGTTTGCGGGAGTTGTACAAGGAGCTGGAAGGGCAAGGTGTGCGTTTTGTGAGTATCTCGCTGGACGATTCGGAAGAGAGGTGGAAGAAAGCCTGCGAGGAGGAACAGATACCTTGGTTGAGCGCTTTGGCGGAAGGCGGCTGGGAGAAGTCGACCATCCGGAAGGCGTTGGGAATAGAGTCCATTCCCCATATCATCGTGGTAGACAAGGAGGGAAAGATCGCAGCTAAGAATGCTCGTCGCAATATATTGCGGGAAAGGTTGGAGGAGATATTGAACAAGAAATAGTTTTTGAAAAAAGATACGAGAGGGGGGGGGTAAAACTCCATTTTCATCCCTCTTGGGTTTCGTATGTGTTAATAAATTATTGTTTTAAAATTGAATTTTAATTTGTATGAAAAAATTAATCGTTTTTTTCATGGTGGCGTTGCTTGTTGTGCCGTGTTCGCAATCGGCTTATGCCTTCGGTAAAAAGAAAAAGAAGAAAAAAGGGCAGGTTGAAGCTATAACGACCACACCTGCCAAAAAAGAAAGCAAGTATGATAAATTTTTGAAAACTCCGGGATTGCAGACGGTTGCCGGATCGTTTATCACGTTGCACAAGACGGGGGATAAGTTGTATTTCGAGATGCCCTTGAAATACATGGGACGGGAGTTGTTGATCGCTTCCGTGGTGTCGGAAACAAGCAATCCGGATATCACGACGGTGGGATACAAGCCGCAGGATCCGATACACGTGAAGTTCGAGATGATAGATAGCACGGTGTTCCTGAAAAAGGTGAATGCCATGACGGAATACGATCAAAGTGAAAAATCATTGAAAAAGGCTATCGATAAGAACTTCATAGGGGCTTTCTTGAAGAAATATAAACCGGAGGCCTATAATAATGATACTACCGCCGTGGTGTTCGAGGTAACGTCTCTATTCACGGGAAACGAGCCGCAGTTGAATCCTGTAGGAGGGCAGGTTATGGGGCTTAACGTGAATGCATCACCGAAGAGCGAGTTGGCTTACTTGGGGGCGGTGAAATCGTTTGAGGATAATGTTTCTATTGAAACTTACCTGACGTACACTTGTTCCGCTTCATATTTCTTGTTTACGTTTAATTTGGGAGAGGTTTCAATAAAGGCAACGAGAAGCATATTGCTATTACCGGAAGAGAAGATGAAACCCCGAATTTCGGACTCTCGTATCGGTATTTTCTTAACTCCGAAACAATATATTTCGACAGAAGAGGATAAAATCCAACAATTTACATTCGCTAACCGTTGGCGTTTGGAACCCAAGGACATGAAGGCTTGGGAACGCGGGGAACTGGTGGAGCCGATCAAACCGATCGTGTGGTACGTGGATGACGCTTTCCCGGAATCTTGGAAACAACCGATTCGCGATGCCGTGTTGGGATGGAACAAGGCTTTTGAAAAGATCGGGTTTAAGAACGTGATGCAGGTTCGGGATTTCCCGCAGGATGATCCGACGTTTGACCCCGATAACTTGAAATATTCATGTATCCGTTACGTGCCGACTGCCACGGAAAATGCCATGGGTCCCTCTTGGGTAGACCCGACAACGGGAGAGATTATTAATGCTTCCGTGCTTGTGTACAATAACATCGTGAAGTTGATCAATAACTGGCGTTTCACGCATACGGCTCAGGTAGACCCGAGAGTGCGTGCGAAGAAGATGCCGCAGGATGTGATGGACGAATCGATCACGTATGTTATCGCTCACGAGATCGGGCATACGTTGGGGTTGATGCATAACATGGCCGCATCGAATGCTTACCCCGTGGACTCTTTGCGTTCTGCAAGCTTTACCCAAAAGTATGGAACGACGCCTTCTATCATGGACTACGCTCGTTTTAATTACGTGGCACAACCCGGAGACAAGGGCGTGCGGTTGACTCCGCCCGATTTGGGAGTTTACGATTATTATGCCATTAAATGGTTGTATTCCCCGATAGCCGGAAATTTGTCTGTTAAAGAAGAGGCGAAAGTACTGGAAGGATGGGTGGATGAAAAAGCCGGGGATCCGATATACCGTTATGGCAAACAACAAATTGCGAGTCGTTATGACCCGAGTGCTATCGAGGAGGATTTGGGAGATGATCCGATCAAGGCCGGAAGTTATGGTATCAGTAATTTGAAGTATATTTTAAAGAATCTGAATACTTGGATTGAGGATGATCCTTCGACCGAGCATCGGCAAGAGTTGTACAATAACATTCTGCAGCAGTATGTGCGTTACTTGATGAACGTGACGTATAATGTAGGGGGTATATACTTGACAGCAGTGAAGGATGGAACCCCGGGTGCAACCTTTCAACCGGTGTCGAGAGACGTACAAAAGGCTTCCATGCGTTGGGTTATCAAACAATTGCGGGATTGCGATTGGCTCGACAATAAAGAGCTGTTGTCCAAGTTTGATTTGAATTATGGCGTTAAGACCATCGTGATGAGCACCATGGCAAAGCAATTGTTGGCATTGGGTGGTAGAGTAACCCTTTCTTCTTACTTGAGCGACAAGCCTTATTCGACACGTGAGTATTTCGATGACTTGTACAGTGGGGTATGGGAAAGTACGATCAATAACCGGAAATTGACCGTGGGAGATAAATTGTTACAGCGTATGATGGTTGCCGAAGCCGTGAAGGCCGTTCAAGGATTGACCGGAGGAAAGAGCAGTGGCGGAGGTATCGTGATCGGGGCTACCGGCAACGGTTATTTACCTTCTTTGGATGAGGTTCGTCTTTACGGTTTGGATGCAAGCGGAATGATCGATCGTTATTTCGATGTATTGAAAAAGATGGAAAATGAACATGAAACGGCTTCTGTTTCTGCTCCCATGTCTTTGGATAAGTTTGGAGCCGGGTACGGTTGGCAAAAAGCATTGGATGTAACGGCGATAAATGAAACTCCGGCTTATTATTGCAGTATGCTGGAAAAAATAACCCGTTTGGTCGAGAGCAAAGTAAATTCGGCTAATAGAGATGATGCGGCTCATTATCAATCCTTGTTGTTGATATTGAAGAGCGTGAAGAAATAAGTGTTAAAGTAGTAATCCCAATAGAATGATTTCTATGGTGCGACATTAGAAATCTTCTATTGGGATTTTTCCTATCTTAGCACTTTTCTTTTAAATTAGAATTGTAAAATAGCTCGAACGTTGAATGAACTTTTTTTGGTTGTGTAATTGTTTGTTGATGTTCTGTGTTTAAAAAGTCCCCGACGTGCATTACTCGTGTTATATTCCGTGGACGACCAATAATACCCTTCTTCATAATCCATAGGGACTCCTCCGTATAATTTTAGTTGATAATCGAATTGATTCCGGACATTAATGTTGTGGGAAACGCTTACTGTCTGAGTTGCATTGGTTGTTGTTGTCTTGGATTGTCCCACGAGAATCAAATATAATTCGACAAGTTCCGAATAAGCCGGAATATACCATTGACCATCGATATCGCCATTATTTTTTTCTTGGTAAATCCACCAGAAGATAGAATAGTCACTATCAAAAGTTGCCGCATCTTTGTATGCGTTGATCATGTCGCGTGTATTGCTTTTTCCGTCTTCCAGACTTCTTATTCCTGTGTTTGAATTGAGCCCCCACTTCCCGTTAAATTCATCAAAAGAAAGGATTTTCCCGTGCTTTCCTCCATCAAGGACCTTGTAGATAATGCCAATGGGGTTTGTTTCATCGGGATAGGGTTCTCCGACCGCACGGGTACTTGCTGCTTGAGAAACATTGATTCGTACGTATTTGTTGTCCGCCACGATGACTATTTTGGCGTTCCGTTCTGAACGAACTTGATTTGATTCTGCTTTAATGACTAAAAAGCAGGAGTCACGTTCGGCTATCACCCAGTCGGACGAACTGGAAATTTGCCAGGTAATGGCATTTGTGTTTACCTGTATGTATTGTTCGGCTCCTGCGGCATCCAATTGAATTTCTGTTTCAGAGAGTTCCAGATAACTGTCATCTTTTTCGCATGCATAAATAAATATGCCGATAATCATTCCTATGAAAATTATTTTTCTCATATCAATATTCATTTTAGTGATTATTTCTTACCTCATCAAGAAGTTTTTTTATCATACGGTATTTTTCTATCAAGAATTCATATCCCACGGTATTTTCATACAGGGCTTGAAATTCTGTTTCACTATACGTCAATACGGCCTCTATGAATGATATAACATCTTGTGCTTGCGTGGGTGTTGTAAATTTTGTATACACATCAGGTCCCCCGTTTAGTGTCCCCGGAGAATTGGGGTTGGATATTAGAAAACCATAAGCATTCCAATGTTCCCGATAAGGGAGATACCCTGTGTTCGTTGGGGGAATGGTAGAGTTTACGAGACGCTGGTATGCGGTTGTTGATAGTGCGTCTGCCGGCCATGTGACACTGTTATCCGAGACTGCGTAGAAATTCTCTAATTCATCACGTCGTGTGTTATTTAAATAGGTTTGTAGAATGGGTGATGCAATTTGTTTGGCAAGACGGGTCTGATCTTCGGAACTCATGGTGCTAAGTTTGCTGATATTGCTTACGAGTGTGGTCATTAATCCGTTGAATACTTGCCCCTCTCTTTGCCCGTTTGCGACAGTGGAGGTCGCATTCAATGTTAAATTTTCTACGATAAGAAAACTTCTGGGATATGTATTAGGGGACAACACGGGAATTACTTTGTCCCGGAGAAACATGATTCCATCGCGAATGGCATTCCGATCATAAGATAAAATGTAGGTGATCGTGCTTGTTGCACTTGCAATCGTGTATTGAGGGTTGATTATTTCGTAATGAATGATGCTGTCGCCATAACCGTCGATTCCCCTAAATTGGCGGCCTATCGTGTCTGAATAGAATACGGATATATTGGTATTTTTGTAAATTTCATAACACATGTGGCCCAGTTCATCCGGACTGTCCGATAGTTCGAACCAGTTAATATCGGCGTAGCTGGGTGTCAATGTCTTGTCTTCATCACTACAGCTGATGAAAAGAATGATCAGTAGGAAATATAATGAATATGTTTTCATATATTTAGAATTTTAGAATTACATGACTTCCGATTTCTGTTCCCGGGTTGCATTTTGGATTAACGTTCCTCCGTTTAGGACAATTTCGTTTTCGGGTAGAGGAAGAACATAAAATTCGGGCTCTTCATCGTATTTCCGCAGTACGCGTGCTCCTTTGATTTCGGTTTCAACGTAGTACGGGTGGTGTATTTCCTTTTGGAAAGGCCATTTCGGGCATACGGCGTAACGGCGTAGGTCAAACCAGCGTTGTCCCTCGAAGGTAAGTTCCAAACGGCGTTCATTGCGAATGTAATTTACCAGCTCTTCCCCCGATAATTGGAGGTCTTCCAGTGTCCCGGTTTTTACTCTTTGCTCTCGTAACGTTTGGATGGTTTCTATGGCTTCCGTCGTTTTCTCAAGCATGGCAAGGGCTTCAGCCTTGTTTAAATAAACTTCCGGTAGACGGAGAAGGAAGAAATCAGAACAACTGCCGTCCTTTGTATTGAGCATCTTCCGTGGAGCGTAGGCCGAATACCCCCTGAAGTAAAATTTTCTTCTTAGATCGTTCGAGCTGTATGCAGCCAAAATTTCTTCGCTGGCTCGGAAATAGTAATTGATAAAAGGTAGAAACGGAGTATTGGTATATGTCGTGGCCCCACTCGTAAAAATTGTTTCAGGAGATTTAGCCGAAATCACGTTAGAGGTAGTGGTTAGAGTATTATAATCCAGTAGTGAATACGATTTATCCATTAAAATCGTGTCACATTGTTTGATTACGTTTTCCCACTCCCCTTGGTAAAGGAATACTCTGCTTAACAGAAGACGGGCGGCCATTTCATTTGCCCGATAGGTGGTTGTCGATTTTAAACCTTTTAAAAGTCTGACGGCAGATTGCAAATCGTTTACGATTTGTTGGTAGCATTCCTCCAACGAGTTCCGTTGAAAACGTTTATCCTCAATCTCGGCGTTTAGTTTCAGGGGTACTCCCAGTTCCGTTGCTGCCCGTTCTTTTGAGTAAGGTTGTCCATAGATGTTGACAAGGAAATAGTAATTGCTGCCTCGAAGGAAATGGGCTTCCCCTTTTACTTTCCGATATCCGTCTCCGGGTTCATCCTTGAATTCGTCAATTTCGTTTAGGATCACGTTGACAACTCCAATACGTTTATAAAGTGCTGTCCACGTGGATTGCGTGTTGGGTTCTGGTTCATACCAATAAAAGTTGTTTTCAGTCGATTTGCTGGTATTGGTTCTTACGAATAGAACATCATCATCCATGACTTGTAACCATGGACCGATATCCGTACCTTTAATGGCATCCATGTAACCGTCCCCGACGAGTAATTCGTTAAAATCGGATGTTGAAGTCGGGTACACTTGGTCTTTGGGGTACTGAGACAGGAAATCATGACAGGCCGTGAGCAAGAGTATTTGAATGCAAGCAGTTATGAATAATAATTTTTTCATATTCTTTCAAATTAGAATGAAACATTGAGATTAAAAGAATAAGTAGGTCGAAGCGACATGTTGATTGTCGGGGCTATCCCGTCTTGTGTTGCCGGATCTTGTCCTTTTAATTTTTTATTGCAAAATGTGTGTAGATTCGTGCCGGTAAAGCCGATATAAGCCGATTTAATCCGGAGTTGTTTGCAAATATCGTCGGGGAAATTATAACGTATACTTAAAGATTGAATTTTCACGAAATCCCCGCTAACGGTTCGTAAATTCGAGTTGTCATACATATCCCAAATGTTTCCGGCAAACTTGATGGATTCTCCGTTTGTATTTTTTAATGAATACCACCACATCCAAGTGTTTAGGGTACTTGTAAATTCGGAAGAAGAGACAATACCCGGCACATTCGTGTGTAATTCATCTCCCGGCTGTCTCCATCTTGACAGGAATTCTTTGCGAACATTATCGGTCGGTTGGGGAGCTATCGTGTTGAAGTCTGAATTCACGTTGGGATACATTTTTAATAGTCGGATTTTTGATCCGAAGCTGTATGTCAGATTCAAGGAAACAGAGAAGCGTCTCCAAGATAAAGAATTCTGTACACCACCTTGTAATGTAGGAACCCTTGTTCCCGAATATTCCATTACATCGGTGAAAACTTCGCTGGGACTCAACTCCTGGTATTTTTTTAAGAGGTCAACTTTTTGATTTCCGACGTATTGATAGCGATCCGATCCGTAGAACATGGGTAAGCCGTTGGATGCGTTCAAACCATAAAATTTATACGAGTAGAATGAATTTAACGGGCGTCCTTGTATTTCCACGGAACCATCCAGGAAGCCGGAGTAAGTGATTTCGTTTGTTAACGTTTGATCTTTTGAGTTTCCGCTAACTTTATTGAAGATTTGTCCGATATTGGGACTCATCGTCCAACGGAAACCGTTGGCATTGCGGGATTTCGAGTCTATAATGGTTAGGCTTAATGATCCTTCCAATCCTTGATTCTTTAACGTACCTTGATTTACGACCCAGTTGTTGACCCCGTTAATAGCGGAAATTGTTTTCGATAGAAAAGCATTCTTCGTGTTTTTATAGAAATAAGTGAAATTTCCGTTAATACGTCCTTTGAATAGACTGAAATCTAAGGTCAGGTTGTAAGACTCTGTTTTTTCCCATTTCAGGTTTGGATTCGGGTAGCTGGAGACATAAGATTCATATTCTTCGAAATTGGGATCCAATCCGCCTCTTGTTAATACTAGTTTTGCAGATTCCGTATCCAGCATATTACCTTGGTATCCGAAAGAGCCTCTCAAGGCAATGGAGGAAATCCACTTGGTGTATGGAAGTAAATCATCTTTTATATTCCAACGGGCCGAAACCGACCAGATAGGAGCTAATTTTTCGTTGGCACGAGAACCGAAACGATTGGATGCATCCAACCGGACATTTGCGTTTAACGTGTAAAGATTATTGTAGGTGTACGAGAACGTGGCAAATGTGGAGGCCATGTTGGTTAATTTATCGGTCCATACCCCTAGTGCTTTGGGATCGCTACCTTTCCATTCTTCAAAATAGGGATACTCGGACAAATCTGTTCCTGCCATTTTTTTCCCTCTTTCTTTCAAATAACCTCTAAATGTCTGGTCTAATCCGAAGTATTGATTGGAAGAAACTTCACCCCCGATGGAAGAAGTAATTAAATGTTTTTGTTCTGCATCAATGGTTTTGTTGAAATTGATTTGCCCGCGAACAGTGTAAGCGTAACGTTCTGTATTTTGATACTGGAGTTCTCCACCGAAAGGCATCCCGTTCTTGTCAGTTCCGTTGTATTGGGGACGTCGTAGGATCTCGGCATAAAATGAATTTTCTCCATGCCAAATTTCTTGAGTCGTGTTATTGGTGGAGTACGAGGCCGTAAAAGATGCTTTTAATGCCTCGTTGAATTGATAGTCCAGCGATGCTGTTACGGTTAATCCTGAGGAACGGATATCTTGAGAAGTATTATTTACATCGTTGATTATGTTGTAATCCCGGTAAGCGTAACCAGTGTCTTTCGAATAGAACCATAAACTTCCGTCTTCATTGTAGGCCGGTAATGCGCGTGTTGTCTCGTAAGCATATTTGGGTACTTCCACGTCATTGGGCGTGTATTTCTTTTTCATCACGTTTCCATTGAAGCCGAAACGAATGGATATACGTTGGTAATTAGCCGTTAAATTGATGTTTGCCGTGTATTGTTTATTCTCTTCACCTTTGATATTTCCGCGTGTATCAGCGAATCCTGCAGACACGTAGTAACGTAGGGCAGAACTTCCACCCGAGAGACTTAACGTGTGTTTGTGAGAGAAAGAATTTTGCATGAGGATATCAAACCAATCGGTGTTCACCGATTCATAATATCCCACTTCTTTTTGCATCTCTTCAAATGAGATCAGACCGGACCAGTAATTCCGTAATGGTTTTTCATATCCCATCCATGAGGTGACTTGCGGGTACGTGACCCGTTTCTCGATAAGTTCCCGGGAAAAATCAATACGTTCTTTGGAATTCATCATGTAAACACTGTTGTCCGAATAATGGGGGCGTCTCATAAACGAGCCGGATAGCGAATAAGAAAGAGTGGGTGGGCCTTGTTTCCCTTTTTTTGTCGTGATGACAATGACGCCATTAGCGGCTTTGGCTCCGTATAAAGCGGTTGCGGAGGCATCTTTCAAAATGTCGATTTGAGATATATCTTCCGGATTCAAACCCGTGATGGCGTTACCGAGCAAGTTGACGAAATCCAAGTCGTTAATTTGTTGAGGATCCACATCCACCGGATTCTCTTGTACGATACCATCGATGACCCACAATGGTTCTTGCGATCCCAACACGGTTGACGTCCCCCGGATTCGTAGACGAGGGGTGGCTCCGATTTGCCCCGTGTTTTGCATGAAAATCATACCCGGTACATGTCCTTCCAACATCTGGTCGATGGAGGTTAGTCCCGATACAACGATATCTTCTGCTTTAATGGATTGAATGGCACTTGTCGTTTTTCTCGGGTCAATGCGTTCGTATCCCGTGTTGACGATAACCTCTTCCAGTTGTTCCGAGGACTCTTTCATCACCACGTGTAAGGAGTCTTTGCCGGAATATTTTACCTCTTGTGTCTCCATCCCGATAAAAGAGAAAAACAAGGTACATTCCTCTACTCCGGGGATGTAGATTTTAAACTTTCCGTTGACATCCGTGCTGGTACCTACTTTTAATCCTTTCACGATAATGGTAACACCCGGTAACGGATTCTTCTGTTCATCCGTCACCCTCCCGTTAATCGTTAGTGACTTCTTCTCATCAGTAGATTTTGAACATTCCCGAATGATCACCACGTTGTCATCTAGAAAATACTCCAAGCCAAAACCGGGTAAAATTTCACCGAGTAATTGCTCGAGTGGCTTGTTCGAAGCTTTTATATTTAAACTCCCTTTTGTTTTGAGTAACGTGTGATTGTATAGGAAATCACATCGGGTTTGTTTGCTCAACTCTTTGAAAAGTTGATTTAGAGAAACATCTTGTAAGTCAATGTTTACTATCATGCGTTGGGAGAACACGTTTGCCCGTGCAGATAAGCAAGTCACGACTAAAATGATAATAACAAATTTCATAAACAATAAATTTTTTCGTGACAAAATTCGATAATCGAATTTTGTGTCGATTCGTTTCTTTTTCATAAATTCGCATATTATAATTTGACATGGTGTATCCGATTTTCTGGCTGGGATTGAGGATACACTTTTTTATTTTACGGTAATACATTTACCATTTATCAAGAACTCGACTTCATGGGTCTCTTCAAATTTGCGTAATAACTGGGTAACATCATCATAACGTTTTAATTGTCCTGTGAATATGATCATTTTTTTGGCTGGACTTTGATAAAAGATTTC
Source organism: Butyricimonas faecalis (assembly GCF_003991565.1). Taxonomy (NCBI): domain Bacteria; kingdom Pseudomonadati; phylum Bacteroidota; class Bacteroidia; order Bacteroidales; family Odoribacteraceae; genus Butyricimonas; species Butyricimonas faecalis. The sequence goes on from NZ_CP032819.1 coordinate 4,095,088, forward strand.
AAGGTTATACCACCGGGATAAGGTAGACATGATCTCTTCGAGAGGCATTTCTTCAAATTTGTAATACCCATTTTTCCATGAGGTGTACAATTCGGTATCTACTTCTTGAATATTTGTTTCCCTGTTTCTCTTGTGGTAGGTCAGTTGCATACCTGGGATGATATTATATAATTGGGAGTCACAACTTATTTGTATCTTTCCTTCTGTTAACGTTGTTGCTATCATATCCTGTTCCGGATAGGCCTTCACGTTAAATGAAGTTCCCAAAACGCGGATTTTCATTTGATCCGTGTGGACAATAAACTCTTTGGTCGAATCTTTCTGTACTTCGAAATAAGCCTCTCCTTGCAGGAAAACTTCCCTTGAATTGTTGTTGAATGCCACAGGATAACGGAGTTCTGACCCTGAATTCAGAAATACTTTCGTGTTGTCCGGTAACATCACGCAATATTCAGCGCCTAGAGGGATTGAAAGCGTATTGTATGCCACTTTTTCCATCTTCTCTGAAGAATAAACCAGCATGTTGCCCTTGTTTTCAATTTTAACCAGGCTGTCGGCCAGAATAACACTTTCTTCAGAAACCTCGATGTCAATGCTCTTACCATCTTCTAAGGTTAATTTTGCCTTGGGAGAGCCGGGCTTGATAGGTTCCGAGAAGGAATTGTGAGAGAATACTGGTTGCTCAGGTTCCTGTTGAAATAGGAAGAATAATCCGATGAGCAACGTGATGCTTGCCGCGATAGAATGTATGATAAGTTTTTGTTGTTTCTTTTTTTTCTGGAGAATCTTATTCAAGATTTCATGATAAACCAGGTTATGGTCTCGATGATCTTCTTGTAAGAGTTTTCCTCTTTCTGCCATTGTTTCCAAGCGGGAATAGATATGTTTATGAGATTTTGATTGAGATAACCATTCGTCCAACGAGTTTATTTCCTCTTGTGAAAGGGACTCTTTTGCTAATCGAGCCGCGATAATTTCGTCTATATTTTCCATGGCGATCGTTTAATATTTTCCCATAAGGCGTCACCAAATTGAATTTGTGTGACAAATATTTTCATGATGCATCAAAAGAAAAGGAAACTGTTCTGCAGTATGCAGAATATGAGGGAAATGTGTTTGTCTATTTTTGAAAGACCCTTTTAAAATAGATCATTAAAATAGCCGTAAACGAGAGGCCTTGTAAGTTTTCGCGTAAAGTTTTGAAAGCTCTTCCCATTTGTTTTTTCACGGTATTGATACTGATGGATAATTTATCTGCTACTTCTTGGTATTTCATCCCATCCAGGTAAATCATCGTGAATATTTTTCGACGAGCTTCTGGTAATTGATTAATGGCCACGTAGATCGCTTCCAATTCATTTTGTTCGTTTGCTGTTGAGGATACATTTTCGCAAATTTCAGTCATGACTATTTGATGGCGATGTTCTCTACGTTGTTGACTTCGGATGTGATCAATGGCACGATGTTTGACGGCTTGGAATAAATATTGTTCCAAACCGATTCGAATAAAATTGAAACGCTTGTTCACGTAAAAATCGACAAAACAATCTTGGACAACATCTTTCGCTGTTTCCGAATCATTCAAAAATTGAATGGCGTAAAGCAATAAATTATCATAGAACGAGTTAAAAAGTTCACGAAAGGCACGCTCTTCGTTTTCTTTAAATAGCATTAATATTTCTTTCGACTTGTCCATGTGTTTAACATCTTAAACATCTTATTTCCATTGTTTTGATCATTAGCTTTTGAAAAAAACTCAAAGAATGCTACAACTCAAAGGTTTTGCAAATATACAGGAAATAAATTTTTATCTTCCAGCGTGAATTGAAAATTATTCGATTGAGTTTTGAGAGATCGAACCGTTTAATAGGCTCACGTGAAAAATAAGTGGAATAAAAGGAGGTGAGTTGTAATCTTTAATAAATGCACGATAACTTTATTTGTTCCGATAAGCATTAGGTGAGCAGTGTGCCATTTTTTTGAACCAGTTGGTGAAGTTTTGTGGTTGTTGGAAACCAAGCTCATGGGCTATTTCGTTGATGCGCTTCGATGTGGTCAATAGCAACTCCTTTGCTTTTGAGAAAGTCTTTTGTTGGATATGTTTCTGGGGTGAAAGACCAGTGGTTTTGCGTATGAAATCGCTGAAATAATTGACGGAAAAACAGAGTTTGTCGGCACAATATTGCACGGTAAGCAATCCGTTGGTAAGGGGTAGCCTGCTGTCGTAGTAGTCATTGCAGAGTTGCTCGAAACGTACAAGAGTGCCATTGCTTGCCGCGGGAAAGGCTTTGAACTGGCGGTCGTAGGCATGAAGGCAATAATCGAGGACCACTTTTATGTAATCGGTGATGATGAGCAAACTAGGATTGTCGGTATGAAGTTCATCGTCTATCTTGTCAAAAATATCTACAAGAAGTCGTTTCTCTCGTTCAGAAGGAAAGAGAGCCTCGTTCGTGTTGTATGAGAAATAAGTATATTGCGACATGATTCCCTGTAATGGAGTGCCGGAGAGCAAGTCGGGATGAAACATCAGCACATGACCTTGCACTTGATGATACTGGCCATCAGCTTCGGAACCAGCCACTTGTCCCGGAGCAAAGAACACCAATGCGCCCTCACTGTAGTCGTAAATGCTGTCGCCATAATGTAGTTCTGTGTATTTTTTCCCCTTCAGGTATATGGCATAATATCCGAACATGCGTTGTGGACTGTTGAACAAAATAGGCGGAAGTTTGCTGAAGTCAACAACTCCCACAAGTGGATGCAATGTCTCAGCCCCCACCATCTCGTTATAACCGCGGATGTCACTCACCTTTATTTGTTCCATAATTTCATTTTGTTTTGCCAAGAACCTGTTATAAAGACAAATTTACTACTTTTTAGTGTGGAGCCAAATACAAAAAAGTGATTTGTATATTTTTATCAGAAATCTCACTACCAACTAAACGCTGCTTTCATCATAATTTTGCGTTCGGACAAAGAGTGTTATAGATTTAGGTATGAAAAAAACTTCAGTAGACGATAGGCGCAAGCGTATATTGATTGCGCTTGTACTCTCAAGCTATTTGGTGGTGGGCATTGATGGTTCACTTGTGATAACGGCGATAGCAGAAATAGCCTCCGATTTGCATATGGGCAGCATGGCGATGTCGTGGGTGCAGAATGCTTACGTCCTTGCCTTTGGCGGATTCATGCTGGCAGGTGGACGATTGGGTGACATCTATGGGCGTAAACTGACGTTCTGTATCTCGATCGTATTATTCTGCATCGGTTCGTTAGGGGCGGGATTGTCTCAGACGGCACCATTGATGATTGCCTCACGTTTTGTGCAAGGTGTAGGTTCTGCGGCAATGGCACCTGCTGCTCTCGGACTGATTGTCGATTATTTCCAAGGACAAGAAAGAGTAAAAGTAGTGGCCTGGTATGGCAGTATTTCGGGATTGGGGCTGTGCGTGGGACTGGTGCTTGGCGGTGCCATTACTAGTTACAGCTCATGGCGTTGGGGATTCTTGGTGAATATTCCCATAACACTGATCATGCTTTCGTATGCAGCAAAATGGTTGCATAAGGGCACCAAAGCAGAGGGGCACTTGGACGTATCGGGAACAATCTTGTCCGCGATAGCCATATTTGCTTTTGTCTATGCCATTGATGGAGCGAAGAATCCTTGGATGTGGCTGTTTGTGGTTGGTATCTGCTTGTCCGTATTCATAAAAGTGGAGCGAAAGGCAAAACTACCGATTGTTCCAGCTTGTCTGTTTCATTCGCGTAACAGATGCAATGGTTATGCGTCTCGGCTGATGCTTATAGGGGCCTTGATGGGCTACAATTTTGCCCTATCCGTGTTTCTGCAAAGTAGTTTTGGCTTCACTCCGTTGCAAACAGGATGCTCGTTCTTGCCTATGACGGTAACCACGTTTTTGGGAGCTTTGGCAATGCCACGACTGGTAGAACGGCACGGTAATCTTCCTATCCTGCTTGTCGGGCTTGTGTTACTTGTTGTCGGCTTCGTGTGGCTTGCAAAAATTGAGAGTAACAGTTCTTATTTGTTCTCAATCGCTTTGCCCATGATATTCATTGGTTTCGGGCAAGGACTTGCCATGAGTCCACTCACTAACCTCGGCATAGAGGGGGTTGATAGCAAGGACACTGGTGCGGCATCGGGATTCGTGAACGTGACTCATCAGATTGGCGGTGCCATAGGATTGTCGCTCATGGTCTCGACATCAGAAAGCATCATAGACAGCACGATGCGTTTCAGCCATTGCATGATGGTTGCCACTTTGCTCATTTTATTGGCTCTCCTTATAACCTTATTCATTCAACACGCTAAAATTTCAAGTAAAATGTACGAATCGTTCAAATTATTATTCAAGAACTTTTTTATCATTATGGCGATAATGATTTATGCTTGTCCAGCAAACGCGAAAGACAATCGAAAAGTTTCAAGTACTTCGCACACACGGCCGCTCATCATACAAGAGCAAGGCAGTTTTGCCTTTGGCGGCATCGTTATTACCGACAGCATGGGACATCTGTTTCATGGCGACCATGCCTATGTTTTCTTTCAAAAGCCTGTGGCTCCACGCGAGTATCCGGTTGTAATGATTCACGGTATACATGAAGGTCCGAAGACTTGGGAGACTACCCCTGATGGGCGAGAGGGGTATCAGAATCTTCTATTGCGCAGAAATTTCAGCACATACAACGTGACGATGCCTCGTCGTGGAAATGCCGGGCGCGGTACGGTAGGGATGGAGGTTGTTCCTGCATTTGATGAACAGACCTGGTACGTTAAATGGCGCATCGGAATATATCCTGACTATTTTGACAATGTGCAGTTCAGCCGGAGCAAGGAAGCGATTAACCAGTTTATGCGACAAATGACGCCCGAAACGGGACCAACCGATTTTGAGCACAACTCATCAACCATTGCTTCGCTTTGCGATAGTCTGGGTGGTGTGATTCTTATGCCACACTCGCAAGGCGTGATGCACACTTGGAAGATTCTACCTAAGACAAGCCATGTGAAGGCTGTGATTGCTCTGGAGGGTGGTGGATATTTTTCTTTCCCGACAGATGGGCCACGTCCAAAGACTCATGAGAAGGAAGGTCTTGAATACATCATGGTTTCACCCGAAGTGTTCGAAGCGTTCACTCATACCCCGATGCTACTCCTCTATGGAGACAACATCCCGACCAGTCCGACAGGCGTTTATGAACTTGATGTATGGACTACAAGATTGAGCCTTGCCCGCCAATGGGCAGAAGCCGTGAATCGCCGTGGCGGAGATGTCACCGTTGTTCATTTGCCCGAAGTCGGTATCAAGGGAAACACCCACTTTCCCATGTCAGACTTGAATAATGTGGAGGTACTTGACTTCATCTGCAAATGGTTGCACGAAAAGAGATTGGATAAGTAAAACTATTTTTGTATCACAGTGTAAAAATGAGTGCAAATATAGCTACGACGGAATAAAGTGTGGACGAGTCTGCATGAAATAGGGTAGGTAAGTTTTAATCTTTATCTAAAGGTCGCTTTAGACATCCTAGATAATACACGTTGATCTTCCGTGGCATATTCGATGTTCTTAGGGATTAAAGACGTATCAAAGACGAATCAAAGACGTTACAAAGACGTTCGTGAACGTCCACGATATGTCTTCGAGGTGAAATTGATTGGCGCTAGTCTTGGAAATGGATCCCTTATCCATTGGATTACGAATGGTAAATATTCCTTCTTGCATGCAGGAGTTAACATCTCACAATAAAATCGTATATAACTACCAAGTCGAAAATTGATATTGACTTGAAAGTGTGAATATTCCGATGGATTCGAAATTTTGAGAGAGTCTGATAAGATTCCGATTATTATCTTGATGAGTAGAAAAATGGATGTAAATATAGCTATGACGGAATAAAGTGTTTGGTTTTATGAAATAATATCATATATTTGTAGGAGTTGAAAAATAAAGTGCAGAAGAGTCTGCATGAAATAGGGTAAGTAAGTTTTGATCTTTATCTAAAGACTGCTTTAGACATCAGGAACTTAATAATTAACTTTAAAATAATGATAATTATGGATGAACCACCATACTGATGTGTAAAAGAAGTATACCCTGTGCCTAGAAAACATTGAATACCACTTCTCTTGTTGAGTAATTTCACAAATTAATCAATAATTTATGAAAAACTTATGACTAGCAAGTTTTAATTTTAAATTGCCTTTTGTTGAGTGATTGAGTGTATGATTACTTGCTTTATCTTCAGGTTGATCGTTGCGTCTAGGCAAGTGATATGTAATTCTTGATTTTTCGAAAAAGTAGTGTGAATTTAAGAAAAGTAGCAATCTTTTAATATGAAATTGTTATGAAAAGATTAATTACATTTATATCGTTTTTGATGGTGGTTTATACATCCAATTCTCAATCGTTTGGACGTGTAGATTGGTGTAAAGCCTATCAGAAATGGAGTACGTGGTGTGGACATGCTACTGTTGAAATGTTGTCATGTGGGATGGTTTTGCAAGAGGAATCAGCAACATTTCATGGTATTTTTCATTTAGATGGTCCATTTCATTTGAATTGTTTTGATGCATCATATGATCCTTTTTTTAAATATTGTGTGATAGATGCAGGAGTAACCCCTTGGGAACTATTAGATATTATTACTTATTATAATGGAGAAAAACATTTTGCAGAAGAACGATTTCATGTTGTTGCGACGTTTGATCAAATATTTGGGATTTCAAAAAGTTCTGCAGAGATTAATATGAATATACCCACAGCCCTGTGTATTTTAAGTCTAAAACATGTAGTATTATTATTAGGATTTGATCGTGTTCTTTTGAATGGAGAATATGTGATTAAATTAAGAGTGATCAATCCAGCAACGGGAACAATACAATATGCGGAGCGGAACATTAGGGATATTTCAGATTTATTAGTTATAGCTAAAATTAGTTGATATTAAATAGTTTAAATATGAGCAAATATCTAGTTCTAATAGTGTTCTTGGTATGTGGTTGCATGGATAAGAATAGAAATAGTGATTTGAATAAAGTTAGAGAGAGGATTAATCTTCCTTTGACCGAAGATGTGGATCAAATATTGGATGCGTTAGTAGAGAGATACTCGACCGTTTCTCGATCGATGTTGCAACAGGAGCCAGATAAGACGTTGGTGGAGCTTAAAAAGTGTCATATAGAGATATGTCCTTATTATGAATTTGATGTTCAGGAATTTTACTCTTCTCCATCTCCTGCAAAGATTTTGGAGTGTTTATCACTTCCCCAAGATAAGGTGTGTCTATGGGGGAAACGGGAGGACGGGACAACTTTTTTGTTGATGACAATAAAAGAAAATGACGTTTGGAAAATGGAATCCATGACGGAGGAGTGGGAGAACGTGGTTTCTTGGCTTCCCGATAAATTATTGGAAGCAAATACAAAAGAGTATAAAATGTTTACGCTTTATGCCATGAATTATTTCCTTTTTTATCGAGACGGAAGACCTGTTTATTGTGATTTAACGGGAAAAGAGTATACACCGGATAAAGTTTGTGAGGAGTTTGTTAATGAAGTGAATCGAATGAATCTGTATCAAGAGAAAATCAAAAAGATGAAGTCGAAAATTGATATTGACTTGAAATTGTGAATATTCCGATGGATTCGAAATTTTGAGAGATTCCGATTATTGTCTTGATGAGTAGAAAAATAGATGTAAATATAGCTATGATGGAATAAAGTGTTTGATTTTATGAAATAATATCATATATTTGCAGGAGTTGAAAAATAGAATGCGGAAGAGTCCGCATGAAAATATTGTGAGTTTGTTCTAATCTTCGTCTAGAAATCGCCAATTTTAAGGTAGTGAGATTAGGCATCGGATTCACGCTGGCTAGCGTGGATCGTTGTCTATTTACTACCGGGCGTTTGGCGATGCCTTAGATGAGATAGAATGTACGATCCTCGCTTTTTTTGTTGTATAATTTTTGCTTGGGGGATTGGGCAAAATTGAAATAGCGATAGTCTATGAATGAGCCGCCACATTAGTTCGATAAAAAAAAGGAGTGTATCCCGAGCCTAGAAAACACAGAATACTCACTCCTCTTGTTAATCAATTTTACAAATTAATCAACGATCAAAGTTATGAAAAAAACTTATGGCTGGAAAGTTTTACGCCTAAATTGTCGTTCGAAAGATTGACGGCGAACAAGATTCGAGAGAATACATGTAACTGTAACATAATGAAAAACCGGGTGTTGCGCTAACAACTCCCGGCTCGTCCTAGATGTTGGAAGCATCTAGTAAGGTTTAATTTTAAAACACAAATTTATGAAAAAAAGCAAGAAGTATTTTGTTTTTTGGGAGCGTTGTATCCGGGAAAAAGCAAAAATGCCGTGGAGGCACGTTTGCCTTACGTGTGTGATTTTGCTGATGTTGCCCTTTGTTGGCAAAGCCCAACAACAAAAGGTGACCGTTCGGGTGAATAAGGCGGACGTGCAGGAGGTTTTTCGACAGATTAAGGAGCAGACAGGTCTGAATTTTGTTTACGACAAGGAGCAGATGACTGCGTTCCCTCCCGTGACGCTGACGATGGAAGGGGGAACGGTGGATGCTGTTTTAAAGCGAGTGTTTGCGGGAAGCCTGTTTGAGTACACTTACGAGGGTTCCTCGGTTGTGGTAAGAAAACGGGTAACTGTTGCCCCAAAAACAGATGGTGTGGTTATTCGGGGTGTCGTGTCGGATCAAGACGGTAACACCCTTCCGGGTGTATCTGTTGTGTTGAAAGGGGCCACGTTAGGTACGGCTTCGGATGCTGACGGAAAATTTGCGCTAGCCTTGCCCTCGCTGGATGGTGTGGTACTGACCTTCACGTGTATCGGGATGAAGACACGGGAGATTGCGGTAAAGGATGCAAGGGCATTGAATGTCACCTTGGAGGAAGATTCCGAGACGATTCAAGAAGTGGTGGTGACCGGAATTTATACTCGTAATAAGGAAAGTTTTACCGGATCGTTTGCTACCTATTCGAAGGAAGATTTGAAAATGATCGGAAGTCAGAATGTTATCCAGAGTTTGAAAAGTTTGGATCCTTCCATGTTGGTGTTGGAGAGTAAGCAATGGGGATCGGATCCGAACCGGATGCCGGACATTGAAATCCGGGGAAAGACGAGTGTGGTAGGCTTGAAGACGGAATTTGATAACGACCCGAATCAGCCTTTGTTTATCTTGGACGGTATTGAAACGACACTGGAAACGATTGTTAATTTGAACATGGACCGGGTGGCTAGCGTGACGATATTGAAAGATGCTGCTTCCACTGCTATTTACGGCTCCAAAGCAGCCAATGGGGTGATTGTAGTCGAAACGGTCCAGCCCGAAGCGGGAAAGTTACGCCTTTCTTATAGCGGTAATTACGGGATTCAATTTGCAGATCTTTCTGCCTATAATTTGATGAATGCTTCCGAGAAGTTGGAGTTTGAACGCCTGACCGGGCTTTACGAGGATTTGGAGAGTTACTCGAATGTAGTTAATATTGAAAGATATAACCGGCGGCTGGCAGAGGTAAAGCGGGGTGTCGATACTTACTGGATGAATGAACCGCTCCGTACGGTATTCAAGCATAGTCACAACGTTTATATTGACGGTGGCGACGATGCCATGCGTTATGGGTTGGGATTCGGTTACAATAATTCTGATGGTGTGATGCAAGGGTCTGACAGGAATATCATCAGTGCCAACGTTGATTTAACTTATCGGCGAGATAAATTATTGTTTGCCAATAAATTTAGTATGGATGTGACTCATACGGAGCGGGAACCCGTGGCTTTTTCCGAATTTTCAAAAGCTAACCCGTATTATCGGAAAAAATTGGAGAACGGCTATGTCCCCATGTGGTTGGAGGATACCGGGACGGAACAAAATACGGGAACGTTAAAAAATCCGTTGTATGCGTGGGGAATAAAAAATACGAATATCGGTAATTCGATCGCCTTGCGTGATAACTTCTCGATCGAGTGGAGGATGTATCCTTTTTTAAGGGTGAAGGCAAGGGTCGGGCTAACCAAGAACGTGAGCCGGGATGAGCAGTTTAAATCCCCCAAACATCCTGATTTTCTGGAAACGGAAAAGTTGAAACAGGGGTCATTTTCGGCTTCGACCACGGAGGCATTCTCGTATAACGGGGATTTGAATATTGCTTTCGGTAAGTTATTCGTGGAAAAACATCAAGTGAATGTGGTGGGAGGATGGTCTTTTAGCGAGAATAAAAGTAAGCGGGACGGTTACAGTGTTGTCGGTTTCAACGATGACCTGCATATGAATCCGGCTTTTTCCACGGGTTTTAAAGATGGACAGAAGCCTAATTATTCCTTGGAGCGCAGTCGTGCAACCAGTTTCTTCATGAATGTCAACTATTCTTTTATGAATCGCTACCTGATGGATTTCAACATGCGTTCGGACGGTACGTCTAAATTCGGGGCAAATAAACGATTCTCGACCACTTGGTCCGTGGGGTTGGCTTGGAATCTTCATAACGAGGAATTTATGAAGTCTTTGGGGCTTTTTTCGAATTTCAAAATCAGGGCATCCGTGGGGAATCCCGGGAATCAGAATTTTGACGCTTACCAGGCGATGAAAATTTACAAGTATAATGTGGAGCTGCAAAATATGTTCGGCTCCAGTGCGATTATAGACCAGTTCGGTAACAAGGATTTGGATTGGCAACGAACGTTGGATAAGAATATCGGGGTGGATATATCCATGTGGCGGAATCGGATCCGGGTGACATTGGATTATTATTACAAGGATACCGATCCTCTTTTGATCAGTGTTCCGATGCCTCCGTCCGTGGGCGTGGGTTCCATTAATGCAAATGCCGGGCGGCAGCTTTCCTGGGGATGGAACGGGAGTATTTTCGGAACAGTGATCCAGAAAAAGAATCTGAGTTGGTCGCTGAATGCGAATTTTAGAACGTCCAAGTCCGAGTATCGGGATATTGGTGATAAATTGAACGAGTTTAATGAATTGGGAAGTGCACAGAATTTAGTTCGTTACTATGAAGGGGCCAGTCCTGATGATATGTGGGCTGTGCCTTCGTTGGGAATTGATCCGGCAACCGGGGCGGAAATGTTCAGAAAAAAAGATGGATCCCAAACCTTTATCTATTCGACAGCCGACGAGGTAGTTGTGGGGTGTTCCCGTCCTGACGTGGAGGGAGTTATTGGCTCTTCTTTCTATTACAAAGGTTTTTCTGCTTCGGTAAATTTCCGGTATCGTTTAGGAGGAGAGGTGATGGCTTCGGCATTGTACTCGAAAGTGGAAAATCTATCGAAAGAGCAGATTTATTATAACCAGGATAAGCGGGCGTTGTATGATCGTTGGCAAAAACCGGGAGATAAGGCAAAGTTCAAGTCGATAAAGGATAATTCCGCTACACCGATGTCTTCCCGTTTCGTGAGGACGGAAAACACGTTTTCCGGTGAATCCATCTACATTGGATACGAATATTCCGGTGCGTGGATAAAGAAAATCGGGGCAGAAGGAGTTACTTTCAGGGCATATATGAATGATATTTTCCGGGTGTCTTCTTTCAAGGAAGAACGGGGAACGGATTATCCTTTTGCCCGTACGGTTTCATTTTCATTGAGTTTACGATTCTAAAAGACGAAATTATGAAATTTGCGAGTAAATTATTTAATAAGTTGAAATACATCACGATGATCGTGCTGGTTTCTACCGTGGTGTCTTGTGATAGTTGGTTGGATTTGGGATCGGAGGACCGGATTATGGAAAATACGCTTTTCTCTTCTCAAACCGGATTTATGACCGCGTTGAATGGGGTGTATATTGAATTGCTGAATGCCAACTTGTATGGAGGCACGTTGTCTTACAAGACGTTTGATGTTCTTGCGCAATACTATGATTGTGATAAAGATGAGCAGGCGTGGCAAAGGTTATCTACTTTTGACCCAACAACTAAAAAAGGACAAGTGTCCGGGTTGTGGTCGAAGGTGTATACGTTGCTTGTCAACGTGAACACGATTATAGAGGCGTGTGACGAGAGAAAAGATGTGCTGAATAGTGAATATTATCATGTCATCAAAGGGGAAGCTTTGGCGTTGCGGGGATTGTTGCATTTTGAGGTATTCAAGGTGTTTGGACCGATCTATTCCGTTGATCCGGAAACGGAGTGTATTCCTTATTCGGAATCTTCTGATTTGAGAGTACGACCTTTACTGAAAGCATCGGAAGTGGCGAGATTGATTATGGATGATTTCAAGGCGGCAGAGGAGTTGTTGAAGGATTATGATCCGGTAATTAAAAAAGGAGCGCTTTGGGGGGATGAAGGTCCGGGATTACCCAATGATATGGTGTATCGTTCCCTGCGCTTGAATTATTACGCGGTAAAGGCGTATATTGCCCGGCTGGCGTTGTACACGGGAGATAAGGAAACAGCGTTGACGTATGCCCGACAAGTGATCAAAGAAACGCAGGAGGATAATAGCTGGTTTCCTTTTGTGACCCGTGCGGCGGCTACGACTCTTTCGAAATGGGACCGGGTGTATAAAACGGAAATCTTGTTCGGGTTGTATAATTTGAAGCGGTCAGACGTGTATGAATCCACTTTTTCCAACAAATTGGGAGAGAAGGTGATTCTACGCCCGACGGATGCTAATATCGAGAGTTTGTACGAGGAGGACACGCGGGTGAATGATTGGCGTTACACGGAACAATGGATGACGTTGAAAGACCCGGACGGGAATGAAAAGAAACATTTCGTGAAGTATATGACCGTGGATGATACAGAAGGGCCTGATGACAATAAAGTTAGCCAAGGGTACACGTATCTCATGCCTGTCATGCGGATTTCCGAGATGCATCTGATCGTGGCGGAATGTTCCAATGATGAGGAGGAAGCGTTTGACCATCTGAATCGATTACGGGCGGCACGGGGAGTTGCCAAGGCGAACCAAGCACTTGGGTTGATGAATCTGGTAGAGGCCGAATTCCGGAGGGAGTTTATTGGAGAGGGACAATTGTTCTGGTTTTACAAACGGCAGAATAGGACGCAAATACCTTCAAGTAAAGACTTCAATAACATGATCGAGATGGAGCAAAGTTTTTATTTGTTTGATTTGCCTCAAGGCGAGAAAGATAAACGGAGTATGGAATGATGAATTAAACGGATGAGATTATGAAACAAAGATATATAGCAATATTTGTTATGGGTCTGGCAATGTGGTTGTGCGCTTGTGAGACAGAGATGATGGGCTACGAAGGGGAGAGCGGTATTTATTTTATGATGCAGAAGGCTCCGGCTTCCGGGTATGGCGATTTGGAGCAGTATGAATACGTGGATACCACGTTGATTCCTTTTGCGATGTTCACGGCCAAGGATACCGTGTTACCAATCCGGGTGAGGATTATCGGGGATGTGGCAGATCACGACCGTTATTTCACCATTCGGGTGGTAGATACTCTCACGACGGCAAAGGTGGGAGAAGATTACGAACCGTTTGAGAATAGCCAAGTGGTAGAAGCCGGGGAGAGACAGACGGAAATCCCTTGCCGGATCGTGTGGACTGAAAAATTAATGCAAAATCCTGATACAGTGATTTATTTGACGGTACGACTGGAGGAGAGTGCGGACTTTAAGTTACCGTTGAAGAGATGGATTCCTTTCGGAAGCATATACGGTTCAAAAGATAAAGTAGTTAACCCTATTGTTCACGTGATCGGGATAAATGACCAAGTGGTTGTTCCCAAGCAATGGACCGTGAATTATTGGGGAGCTTTTTCTCCCACGAAGTTTAAGCTGGTATGCGAAGTACTTGGTTTATCGATGCAGGATTTTGAAGATAACAAGGTTATGACCTCGAATAGGGCGAAAGCGTTAGCCCAGAATTTTGATCGGTATCTGAAAGAGGAAAAGGCGGCAGGGCGTACGGTGATGGATAAGGATGCTGCTGGTAACGAGTTTGAGATGACGATGGGGCCTCTGATATGATTTATTTTTAAATGAAATGTTATGAGAATGATATATAAGATTTGGCTGATAGGATTATTGGGGATTTTCCTTTTTGAAAGTTGCTATGATGACAAGGGGAATTACTCCTATCGCGCGATTAACGAGATAACCGTGAAACATGACTTTTTTGGAGACACGACGATACGTATGTATTCTTTCGTGGATACCTTACGGGTTTTTCCTGAAATTTCGACATCCGTTAACAATGACCCCGATAATTATGAGTATGAATGGATGGCCGTGGGTGGCGATCAGACTATCGGTGGACAGTATCTGTTGGGAAAAGAAAAGGATTTGGTTTATCCGATTACGTTACCTTCTCAAAGGTATAGAGTCTATTTCAAAATTAAGGATAAGTCCACTGGATTGACTACGATTTCAAGTTTAAGTTTGCAGTTGTCAACCTTGTTTTCGCAGGGGTGGCTCGTGTTGGGAGAAGGAGATAACGGGTTGGCCCAACTTGATATGATATCAACGGGAGGAGAGGATACGACCTTGTTGAAAAATATTTTGCAAGAGGTTGATATTCAAGAATGGGGCAAGCCGACTTATATTTTTGTCCCGCCGTATCGCCCTGTTGCCGCATTGAATTATATTCACGTCGGGACGGATAAAGGTACTTACAGGCTTAGTACTTCAACCTTGTTGCCTATCGAAGGCGCACATTTGAAATGGTCTTTTTATGATATGTCGGCTGCCGGAGAGTGTGTGATGACTGAAGCGGCACAGATTATGGGATTTTATAGGGCCGCTATTGTGGATGGTAATTTGTATTATACGGAATTGTCTGGACAACAGTCTTGTTTCTTCGGATCCCCGAGTAATCATTACAAGGGGGATTATGATCTATTCCCCGTGGGCGATAAAATTGGGTATAGCGTGAAAGAGCGGGGACAAGCTATTGTGTTATATAACGAAAGAGACAGACGTTTCGTGTATCAGCAGAGCGGTTATGGGACCCCCATAGGTTATTGTGCGAATATATCTGATCGGGTAGGAGATCCTTTCTCTTGGGAACCGGGACTCGAGTATGTGACAACGCTCAATTGTCATAAAGGTTCGGGATCGACTTACACGATACTGAAAGATGGAAGTGATTTTTATTTGTATAGTTATAGAATTTCCAATAATTACGGTATTATAAAGCAGTTGGTGGTAAAAATGGATAACGTGATTGATTTGGATAAGGCTGAGTTTTTCGGGGCAAGCAATATGTTATCTGTGATTTATTATACCGTGGGCAATAAATTGTATGGCTATGATTTTGCGAGGAAGAAGTGTGAACTGTTGAAGACATTTGATGGTTACGAGATTACCTTGTTTTCATCGGATATCTTGGTGCAGACTTCGAGTGATTATTTTTATATAGCTCTTTATGACCCGTCGAAACCGACCTCTACAGGAGGAATGATTATGAAATATAAAGTGGTGGATGATGTGGATCATATTATCATTGAGGAAGAGAAAGGAAGTGAATGGAAGAATTTGTGCAAGGTAAAGAGTATCGCTTTTAAAACGAGATGATGCAAATAATAGGGAGGCTTCGGAGCTGTGCATCCGAGGCCCCCTTATTTGTATCTTAAGTATTTCTTTTTCTTGAGGAATCCGTTTCTTTAGGTTAATAAAAGAGCTAAAAGCCATTGTACGTTACGAAGTCGTTTACGTAAAACTTGATAAGCCTTTAGTTTCGTGGATTTGACAGTATTCACGGTTATATTTAGTTTTTGGGCAATTTCGATATTTGAATCCCCGTTCATTGTCATGATTACAATTTTTTGTGCTTGTCGGGATAGATGTCCGATGGCATTGTGAATTAAAGCATCGACTTCTTCTTCAAGGATATATTCTTGCTCTTCTTCGGGTGACACGAAAGTTTGTACATAAATTTCGTGTTTTTGTTTTATGCGTTCATGTTTCAAGTGATCCAGACAGGCGTTACGGACACAGGTGTACAAGTAACTTTTTATTTCAGAGAGTGTCGCAAACATCAGACGTTTTTCCCACATTTGAAGAAAAACATCTTGTACAATATCTTCGGCAATGTCGTTATCTTTTACAAAACGTGAAGCAAATGACCTGATAGGAAGATAAAATTGTTTAAATATCTTCTTGAATATACTCTCTTCACCGAAATGAAGTTTTGCTATAAAATTTTCATCAGACAAAATAAATCTTGTTACAAATATCATTCTCTAATTAGAATCAAAGGTATTGCTTTCGCCCCGAAAAGCAAGTTAGCCTTATGTGTAAACTTTAAATTTAACTTTTTTTAAATAATACTGATAGAAAAGTTGGTCGTTTTATATGTAAACAATTGATAATAGAATTGAAGTAAATGGGCGTAGAAAAATTAATCTTTAAATATCTTCAAGGAAAACTTTCTCGTGAGGAACAGAAAGAGTTGGATGAGTGGTTGAAAGATGAGAAAAATAAAAAAACTTTTTCTCGTTTGGTAGATAAACATCGCATCATGATGAAAATGGAGAGGATGGAGGAATATGATTGGCAGAAAAGTTGGAAACAAGTCGAATATAAACTGCATGGGAAGAGAAAAATATATAGGGGATATTGGATGGTTGCAGCTTCTCTATTGGGGATTGTGATCTTTGCGATGTGGAAGTTTACAAAAGAAGAGGAAAATACTTCTTCGATGTTTGTAATGCAAAGCATTGAGCCGGGGAGAGTAAATGCGGAACTTGTTCTATCGGATGGTCGAGTGATGACGTTAAATAAAGATAGTACTAATTTGTTCGTGTCTGAAAATGGAAATTTATTAGAGAATAGAGAGGGAGTATTATTTTCATCGACAGATTCGGGAAATATGCAAAAAGTAGATTATGGTGAAATAAGAACACCGAGAGGAGGGGAGTATCAAGTTGTGTTACCGGATGGAACAATCGTGTGGTTGAATTCAGAATCTAAATTGCGTTTCCCAACCATTTTTGAAGGAAAAGAACGTAAGGTGGTGGCTAGTGGCGAACTTTATTTTCAGGTGGCTCGGGATTCTTTATTGCCTTTTCGGGTAGAGATCGAGGGACTTTATGAGGTGGAAGTGCTGGGAACGGAATTTAATGTTCGTGCTTATCCTAGTTTACCTTCTGCGACAACGTTGGTAAAGGGAAGTGTTATGATTCGAGATGCTGATCAGAATATCCAATTGAAGCCGGGAGAGCAAGTGATAAAGGAACTTGATGGAAAAGGAATGATAAACGGGAGGTCGATGTAACTCCTTATATCGCTTGGAAACAAGGGTATTTCCTTTTTGAAAATGAACGATTGGAGATCATTTTGAATGAATTGGCTCGTTGGTATAATGTAAACGTATTCTTTGAAAACTCATCAGTACGCGATGAACGTTTTTCTGTGGATACGCGTAGGCATGAAAATTTTGAAGAGGTTCTCCGTTTGATAGAACAAACTAGGGCGGTGCAGATAGAAGTTAAAGGAAATAATGTTTTTGTGAAATAAAAAGTGTCAGACATGTAGCGGTGTCTGACACGGTGAGTGCCCAAAGGCACATTGTATAATTTAAACTAGACAAAGGTATGAAAAAAAAGAACGAGGAGGGCCTGTTTCGGCAGACCCGACAGAAAATTTTATTAATTATGAAATTGACAACCGCTTTTTTGTTGATGTCGTTTCTATCTGTTTCGGCAGAGACTATTGCACAAAGGACGACGATAAAAGTCTCGAATGCAAGTTTGAAATCTGTTTTCAAGGAGATCAAACAAAAAATGGGATATACTTTTATTTACAATGAGGGTGATGTGAATAAAGTTGGAAAAGTAACCTTGGATGTGACTTCTGACGATGTAAAGTATATTCTTGATAAATGTTTAAATAATACGTTACTTGGATATTATATTCAAGATGATGTGATCGTGATCCAGACTCGTGTAGAACAAATTATGAGAGAGGCGGAGAAAGAGTCTTTTCGAATAACGGGAATCGTGAAGGATAAAAAGGAAGAAGCCTTACCCGGGGTAACGATCTTAATAAAAGGAACGAGTATTGGAACGGCAACGGGTGCTGATGGTAAATTTTCAATGGAAGTGCCGAAAATGGATAGTGTTGTATTGGTCTTTTCTTTCGTGGGAATGAAAAATACGGTTGTCGTGTTGAAAGACTTAAAGAAAGATATGAAACCATTGACCGTGGTTATGGAAGAGGATAAAGAAGAGCTGTCTGAGATTGTTGTAACAGGAATGTTTAATCGAAGAAAAGAGGGTTTTACCGGATCGGCTCTTTCAGTAAAAGGGGATGATTTAAAGAAAATAAGTACGACAAACATAGCGAAAGCATTAGCAGCAATAGATCCTAGTTTTCGGATTATGGAGGATGTGTTGAATGGGTCTAATCCGAATCGTTTACCGGATTTGCGAATGCGAGGACAAGCCACGTTGCCCGGGGGAAGTAATGCCGGTGCTTCCGCGGAAATGGTGACTTTACAGGGAGAGTATGATACTTACCCTAATAAACCGTTGTTAATAATGGATGGTTTTGAGATCGACTTACAGACGATGGTTGATTTGGATCCGGACCGGGTTGAATCCATTACCTTGTTGAAGGATGCAGCTGCTACCGCGATATATGGTTCCCGGGCTGCGAATGGAGTCATTGTAATTGAATCCAAAACACCGAAAGAAGGACGTCTATGGGTTTCTTATGGTGGAAACCTTCGAATAGAAATACCTGATTTGTCAGACTACAATTTGATGAATGCGGAGGAAAAGTTGAGAGCAGAAGTGTTAGCCGGTATGTATAAAGGGAATAATGGCGTAGAAATACTTCAAAATTACCAAGATAAATTGAGAGAAGTAAAGCGTGGCGTGAACACGTATTGGTTGGATAAACCTTTACGAACTTCCGTGCAACAAAGACATACGGTAACTTTGGAGGGTGGTGATCGGGCATTGCGTTACCGGTTGTACGTGGGATACAATCATACCCCGGGAGTGATGAAAGGGAGTAAAAGAGATGTGATGACCGGAGCATTGGATTTGCAGTATCGTTTTAATAAAGTATTACTAAAAAATAGTATCACGGTCGATAATACCGTGGGGGACGAGTCTCCATGGGGGAGTTTTAGCGAGTACGCGAAATTGAATCCTTACTTGCGTCCTTACGGGGAAAACGGCGAAATATTGAAGCGTTTGGATAATTTTGTAATATTTACTTATACGGGAGGAAGAACGACCGATTATGCCAACCCGATGTACAATGCTACCTTGAACACGAAAAATAGAACAACCAACTTTAGTGTTAGAAACTTGTTTAGCGTGGAGTACAATCCCAACGAGGACATCCGGTTAATCGGTGCCTTTTCTCTTTCCAAGGGGAATGGTAAGACGGATGTTTTCAGACCTGCTCAACATACGGCTTTTGACAAAATAACAGATCCGACTAAAAGAGGTGATTTTAGGCGTACGCAGAGGGAAAACTTCCAATATTCATTAGATTTGACGGCAAGTTACAATAAACTACTGAATGAAGTACATTACTTGACGGCTAACGCTCGTATGTCAATTCAGGAGAGTAGAGATGAAAATTACGGAGCGTACGTAACAGGTTTCCCGAATGAAAATATGGATGAAATATTGTTTGGTAAACAATATAACGAGAAAATGTCCGGTTCGGAGAATACCTCTCGGTTGATAGGTTGGGCGGGAAGTTTCGGGTATTCTTACGCTTACAAATACTCTGTCGATTTTAACGTGCGGTTAGATGGTTCTTCTCAATTTGGAAAGGATAATCGGTTTGCACCTTTCTGGGCTGGCGGGATACGCTGGGATGTGAAAAAGGAAAATTTCATGTCTCGGGTTGATTTTATTTCAGAACTCGTGCTGAGAGGATCGTATGGAATTACCGGAACCCAAGGTTTTGCCCCGTATCAATCAAGGGAACTTTACAGTTATAATAATCTGCTTTACCCCTATTTGGCTTCTGATGGAACTGGCGTAGAGATTGTTGCGATGCCGAATGAGAAATTGAAATGGCAGCAGACAGGTACTTGGAACATTGCCTTGGAATTGGGCGTGTTGAAGGGGCGTATAACTGCTCGGGCAGAGTATTTCCGGAAGTTGACAAAGAATTCATTGACCCAAGTTACTTTAGCTCCTTCTTTAGGATTTAGTTCTTACCCGGAGAATTTGGGTTCTTTAGAAAATAAAGGAGTGGAATTGAACGTAGCCTTTATTCCTTATCAGGACACGAGAAATTCAGCTTACTGGACAATCTCCCTTAATGGTTCTCATAACAAAGATAAATTGAAAAAAATCTCAGAGGCATTACGCCACATGAATGAAGAAAATTATAATGAACAAGGGGATAGTCCGCTCCCGTATTATGAAGAAGGAGAGTCAATTAACCGGATCTGGGTGGTGAAATCCTTAGGAATAGATCCGATGACGGGCGAGGAGATATTGTTGAGAAGAAATGGAAAGATTACCGGAGAATATGATGTCGTAGATTTAGTGCCAGTAGGTACGACTGAACCGAAATGGCAGGGAAATATTAATTCTTCTTTTGCTTATAAGGGCTTTGGGATAGATGTAAGCATGGCTTATAAATTCGGAGGACAAGTGTATAATCAAACCTTGTTGGATAAGGTTGAAAATGCTGATTTGATGTATAATGCCGATAAACGGGTTTTAGACTTGAGATGGATGAATGTTGGCGATAAAGCAAAATTTAAGGGAATGAATACAGGTATTAACGGAGCCGGAACGAAAGCTACTTCCCGTTTTGTTATGGATGAAAACACGTTACAAATGACTTCGCTTTCATTGAGTTATCGTATGGATAAAACAAATACAAAATTCATTGAACGTTGGGGAGTAAGTTCTGTAAAATTTGCTTTTAATATGGAGGATTTATTCTATCTGTCGTCCGTGAAGCGGGAACGGGGAACTGATTATCCTTTTGCCCGTCAGTTTTCGTTTTCTCTAAATATTGCATTTTAATTAAACTTTTGAGATATGAAAAAGAGATTATATATATTATTACTAGGACTTGTGGCAGGGATCACCTCTTGTACCGATTGGTTGGATGTGCAACCTAAAACATCTATCCCGGTGGAAAAATTATTCGAGAGCGAAGCAGGATTTAAGGATGTCCTAACTGGATTTTATTTGAAGATGGGGCAGACCAACCTGTACGCAAAAAATTTAACCTATGGGTATCTTGATGCTATTTCCGGTAATTATGATGAGTTCCCGGGAGTAATGCGATGGCGAGAGATATATGATTACGATAATACGTGGTCGAGTGTGAAAGACGGAGTCTATACAAGTATGTACAATGTAATAGCAAACATCAATAATTTCTTGAAGTATATAGACAAGAATCGATCTGTTATCAAAACAGAGAAATACTATGAGTTGATGAAAGGAGAGGCTTTGGGATTACGCGCATTTTTGCATTTTGATTTGTTAAGATTGTATGGTCCCGTGTATAGTGTAACTCCGACGGGGAAAGCAATCCCGTATAGAACTAGTTTTGATCAAAAAGCAACTCCGGTTCTACCGGCAGAGAAGGTGATTGAGCATATCTTGACAGATTTGCATGAAGCAGATTCGCTATTGGAGATTTCAGATCCGAAGAATTTTGATTTACCGGAGTATTATAGCAAAGATTACAATGCTTTTGAAGATTCAAGACAGTTACGCATGAATACGTGTGCCGTAAAAGCCATGTTGGCCCGAGTATATTGTTATAAAGGGGATGCAGAAAGTAAGCGAAAAGCGCTAACGTACGCGTATGACGTTGTGGAGAGCAATTATTTTGCTCTTTATGAAGATAATTCTAATCCTGTTTTATTTGCTGAACATATTTTCGGTTTGAATGTTTATGAATTGGATAAATTATTGGAAGACGAAGGTAATTATAAAACACGAATTCCGGAAGGCCAACTTTCCGATGGCGTTTATATCATGCGTACGAAAGCTAATTTTGATGAACATTTTGAAACAGGAAGCCGGGGAACTTTTGATATCCGGGCAAATACATCCGCTTTTAAAAATGTTGCCGGGAATGGTAGTAAAGAATATAAACTTTGCCTGAAATACGATCAGTCTTCCTATACTTCTAATGCTTCAAAATATTACGGGAAAGATGTGTTGCCATTGATTCGATTACCCGAAATGTATTACATTATAGCAGAATGTGAGACTGATAAAAGTAAAAGTGCGGAGGCTTTAAATACCGTGATGTGGACCCGTGGGATTGCTTACGAGGACGGAGTTGTTGCAGACGATGATTATGATCGTTTGGACACAAGAGCGGGATACGATCCGACGCATACAAAGCGGGTCAATGAATTGATGAAAGAGTATCGGAAGGAGTTTTTCTCTGAAGGGCAATTGTTCTATTTTTATAAACGGCATAATTATAAAACTTTTCCTTATTGTGTAAAGGAGGATATGTCCGCTTCTTACCAATGGCCTTTACCGGATAACGAGAAAACTTTTGGTAATAACAATTAAAATTGATGAAGATGAAAAAATATAGATTTCTTTTGTTGTTATTGGTATCGTTTTTTTTGTATGTAGGATGTGAAGAAAATGATATTGATCTGTATAACGAAACTCCCCGCTTGAATTTTTACTATAGTAATATGGATGTTTATTTTGTAGACACCGATTACGTGAAAGGACACACGGAAAAAGAATGGATGTTAAGGGTAAATTTGCAGGGGGACCGTTTGCCGGAAGCGAGGAATTTTTGTCTGAAAGTTCAACCGAACGAGACCTATTCCCTAAAAGCAAATATATCTTTTGACGAGAAATATGTATTCCCGATGGATTCGATTTACCAGATTGTAACCATAAAAGTTCATCGGCCGGAGGCTTTGACCGTAACGTCGGCGTATCAGGCGGATATTTATTTCGATTTGGATAATCCCCTGCATCAGTTTGATCCAGGGAGAGAAGATCGGGAATATTTATCGATGAATGTTTATTACAGGATAAAACGTAATGACTGGAATGAATGGTACTGGGGGAAATACGCGGATTCCAAATATTTCTTTATGATGGATTATTTTGGAGCAACTCATGATGGCATTCCGACCACGCAGGAAGCTCAAAAAAATCTGTATGATGCTTACGAAGAATACAAAAAGAGTAATCCTCCTTTATTGGATGAAAATGGAGAAGAGATCGTATTTAAACAAGTAAACTGAAAAAATGAAGATTATGAAAGGGTTTGTAAAAATAAATAGTTTCCTTTTAGGTAGTTTGCTTTTATTATTGGGGTGTTATGATGATAAAGGTTCTTATAACTATCATGATATAAATGAGATAAATATAGAATTACCGGCCACGGTGAATGTTCGTTTGAGTAAAGAAGAGGCTGTTCCCGTGTCTATTGAACCGAAATTATCCCAGACATTGGAAAAGGAAGAATCTCATTTGAGCTATAGATGGGAAAAGGAAGTAAAAAAGAGTACCGGATTAAAAGAATGGGTGGAATGCGGACAGGAAAAAACGTGTCAATTGGTGTTTCAACCGACAGACGTGGAATCACAGACGATACGTTTGATCGTTACGGATCATAGAGAAGACGGTAGCGAGTGGTATAAGGTAACCACGGTGCGACCGATTGTGCCTTATAGTCGCAGTTGGTTTGTACTTCAATATACTGACGGGAAATGTGTTTTGGGGGCGGTAGATGGTGAAGGAAGTGGGGGCGTTGTCATTCCGGATGCCTACAAAATGGATATGAAACAGGATCTGCCTATAGGGGGAACCCCCAAGTATCTATTGACGGATTGGGCTTTTGGTTCACTAGAAGGATCATTCATCAATCCCCAACAACCGGTGATAATAATCGGGACGGATCAAGACGTACATTTAATGAACGCCGTTTCTTTCAACCAAATTTATACGTATCAGGCCATGCTCCACGTTAAAGTTGTGAATGGCGATAACAATTTTTCTCCGGATTGGCTGGTTACGAACACCTATCAACGTTTGGGAGAAGTTTTATCTGACAACGGGAAGTTGTACATGGCGAATGACGACGGTTTTTCTGTATATTATCCGCTTCAGTGGGAAAGTACTTCCGAAGAATCGTATAAGATCACAAAAATAGCCCCCATATTGGAATACGGTTTTATTTTCTATGATGAACAAAATCATCGTTTCCTGAGATGTAAAAAATATGATGAGATGATGGAAGGCTATCGAGATAATAAGATGTTTAGAAAATACGGTTATAACAATTATTTTTACCCCTCCAAGGTGGTGAAGAAAATCGGTAAGATAGGGGAGAACCCAAAAGCAGAAAATGTATTTAACCCGGATAATATTGGAGATGATAAAATCATGATAAATATGAATATGATCCGTTCGAATGTGTTGGCGACATTCTTCAGTACATCTGATCGTAAGATTCATGTTTATGATTTTAATGGAGAAGGATTTAATGGGGAAACGGCAATATGTGCCGGGAAATATACTTTTGATTTACCGGGAGGCATGAGTGTTGACGAGATGCGTGTCACGACGTGCTATGTTTTTGGTAAGACGTTATTTATTGCCGGAGGTAATAAAATTTATAAAGTAGATTTCAATCGTACGGTACCGAGAATGACGTTGCTTTATGAATATGAAAATGCTGCAGTAAAAATTACCGGGTTGAAATTCAAAAATGAACATTACGATTGGGGTTACTCGGCCGATCCGAATGATTGGGATTCTGAGTGGATATGGCTTGGAACTCCTTATCGCTTGGGTGTTTCCTTGGATTATGGTGGGAATGAAGGAGGAATTCTTGAATTGAAATTAACAACTACCGGAGAAGTCGAGCGCGATAGTGAGGTGTTGGAATACAAAGGGTTCGGTAAAATTGTTGATTTTGGATATAGCGTGAAACTTTAAGAAGGAAATTCCCTATTTATAAATCATTGTTTGACTATTCCAAAAGTTTAGATAACAAATAAAACTTTTGGAATAGTCCGGGTAAATATTGTATGTAATGAAAAAAATGATACTATATTGTTTCCTCGTGTGTTACATTTCACCTTTGAGAATATATGCACAGGGATACAGGATGGATTTGCCTAAATTAAATACCTTTTCGCCATATCAAGTTAATGAAAATGAACAAACCTTTGTGGCGAGTTGGAAATCGTTGGATACTTCTGTGGTTCGTTCTATTATTGTTTATGTCGGTTTAGAACGTGTTGTTGACAAGGGTGGGCGACAGAGCGTCTTGATCACAACGATAAAAGGGGATTCGACACTCGCTGAAAACGAATACAAACCTTTGGATATGAATGCTTATGTCCATGATTACATGACCGGGCAAGGATGGTATATGCTTATGGGACAAGTTTCTACGAAAGGACTTGTTTTGAGATCTGCTGTTTCTGATCCGGAGCTTTTAACCCCACTTATTCAATCTCCCATTTTTGATGCTTCGTACGATGGAGGTAAATTCACGATTAAATTTACGGCGACAGCATTTGCCGCTACCCCCGATGAAGAGGTTAAACTTGCCATACGTCACTGGGCTGATCGTAGAGGGATGGCCATGGAAGAAAAAGTGGTAAACCTTATAACGGATGGTCAGCCACATGAGTACGCGGTTGATTTTCTCCATGGAACAGACAACGAGTGTTTTAATATGCAAATGGTAAACACGGGAGCGACGGTTGTGTTTTCCGGAGATATTAAAGTCGAGCAACAGCTAAAAAAAGGAAATCGAATTTGGCACACGGTGGCTCTTACCCAGATGAATCGTCCGAAGGGAGCAGACTTTACAAAGGAGAATACACGTGGAATAAAGGTGGACACGATGAACGTTTATACATTCAGCGGGGCGAAACATGTTTTAGATTACAAGCGACACAGGGACAACGGGTGGCGTTTGTTTTATACCGCCATCCAGTTGATTGTTGCTGAAGATGGTGTCACCACCCGTGTTTCACCGTATTCTGATCCGGTCTATTTTGATGTGAATTGATTTTTGACAGAGAGCATTAACTGAATACGAGAATTTCGTTTAGATAGATTATATATGTGGAAGAGAGTTGGACTAATCTTGTTATTTATAGGAAGCGTGTGCTTTCATTTGACTGCACAGCAAGAGATTTATCACTTTTTTGATTCCCGTCAGTCGAAAGATTCATTGATCGTTATCCCCGGAATGTTTACTACATACTGCCAAGGAGAACAAATATATTGGGAAATTCCGGATTCTTTATGCGGACGCGATATGATTATTACGACGACGATTCTTGAGGCTGCAGCTTTGAAGGCAAGACGTGAAGAGAAACGTTACGGTTATTCCGGAGATCTCCTCGGGCCAATAATCATTTGCTTTCAAAAAGATGGAAACAACGTGTTGTTGCAAATTCCTTTATGTGACCGTATCGGGATGGATAAAGATAAAGGTGGCATACACCATGTCGCTTGTCAACGAGGAGATCTGATGCTTCATGAAACATTGCCAATTTTGGAGAGAACCTCTTCTTCCGTGTTGGTTAAGGTAACTAATTTGTTGATGAAAAGCCCTTTGTTCAATTTACATCCTTTTAATTTTGAGTTGACACTCGGCATGGAGGAGATGGAGAAAAGTCGAATAGAGGAGATAAAAGGATTTCCGGAGAATATTTTAATCCGGTCAAAAAGAAGTTTTTCTGTCGAAGATCGATCTTTGGGGGCAAATGGAACGTTTACGACAAGTTGGAAAATCGGGGTTTGTCTGGCTCTTTTGCCTCGTGAACCATTGGAAATGCGTCTGCGTAATCGGAATGTAGGATATTTTGGTTTGTCGAAAGTGGATTTTTCCCGCAATGCCTACACCCCTTCCCTGATTTCTGTTGTTAAGCGTTGGAGGTTAGAGCCTAAAGACCCGGAAGCTTATTTCAAGGGAGAATTGGTTGAGCCGATAAAACCGATTGTGTTCTATATCGACCGGAATACTCCTTCTCGTTGGGTTCCGTTTTTTATTGAGGCGGTGAATGCATGGCAGGAATCATTTGAACGGATTGGATTCAAGAATGCCATTCGGGGAGAGTTAGCCCCAACTCCTGAAGAGAATCCGGAATTTTCAGAAGATGATACTCGCTACTCGTTTATTTCTTGGAAAACCTCGTTTATTCAGAATGCTTACGGTCCGTCGACCGTAGATCCCCGCTCCGGGGAGATAATTACAAGCCATGTGGGAATATTCAGTAGTGTTTGGGATTTGGTACAGCAATGGTATTTTGCTCAATGTGGTATTGTCGATAGTCTTGCCCGACAAATCGAAGTGCCTGATGAATTACTGGGAGAATTGATAAAAATGGTGGTCACGCATGAAATTGGACACACGCTAGGATTGGAGCATAATTTTATCGGTAGTAGTCTTTATTCAATGGAACAACTTCGCGATAACGAATTTCTGGATAAACATGGGATGGGAACTTCTATCATGGATTACATGCGATTTAATTATGCGGCAAGAGGGGAAGATCGGGTGAGTTTGAGAAATAGGATTGCTCGGATTGGAACGTACGACCATTTTGCAATAGAGTGGGGATATCGTTATGCCCCGGAGGGTTGCGTTAAAAATTTGGATGAGTGGGTTGAAAAGGAACAACGAAACCCGGAGAAACGTTTCGTGGACATGATAGACGTAAGGGCCCAATCGGAGGATTTAGGAAATGATCATGTTGACTTTAATGGGCAGGGCATAGAAAACTTGAAGCGATTAATGGATATGCCTGACGTTTGGCAAGTGACAGACCAACAATCTTATCGGGTAGTAAAATCTCGTTTTATGGGAGTGTTGCATCAATATTCCACTTATATAGGTCACGTGCTTACGGATATAGGCGGAGTGATGAGAAGCGAGAACGACACGACAAGATTTTATGTACCTGTCAGTAAGAGTTACATGATAAAAGTCATGCAATTCCTTGATCAACACGTGTTAGTGCCTTTTGAATGGTTATATCGTGATTCTTTGGCAACAAGGGTGGATGTCGACGCGAGGAGGTTAGCGAAAGATTTGTACGAATCAACGATAACCAGATTAGTACAAAAAAGCATAAATATAGCATTAATTGAGGATAACGTGAATGAAGAGGTTTATTCATTGGACGAATATCTGGATGAATTGCATCATTTGATATTTCGGGAGTGGCGGGAAAACACAACGGTTTCGGCTTCCCGGTATATGATGCAATCCATTTACGTGAAAGCATTAAAAGCCTTGTTCGGCAAACCCGATTATATACCCTCGCGCGTACTTGTAAAGGGGATGAAAGAAGTTGAACGCATCGTAGAGGAAGGGAATACTTATATGACAGGTTTGAGTGATGTGGAAAGAAAAAAAGTTACATGGCTGTTGGAAAATTTAAAGTCATTATAAAATAATTGTTTAATATGAAAAGAGTGGATAGACTATATATACTTCTTTTGTTTTTTTGTTGCTTGCCCGTGATAAACGTGTTGGGACAGGAGGATGTAAAACAACCCTTGGCTTTTAATGATTTTTTCCATGAAAAGATGGAAAAAATAGTAGGGATTTTGCCTGTTTATCAGGATTCCACGAGCGTGTATCTTGAAATCCCGGATCGTTTGTTAGGACGAGAAATAGAGATTCGGGCACAAATAAATAAAGGGTTTGACATGGTGGCTCGTCCGTTGGAGAGTCTAGGCGTCGTGTATTTGGAAAAAGTCGAGAATGGTTCTATTTATTTGCAGCGTCGGAATTTTTCAGAACGTGTGTCTGGGAAAAAGGATGAATTGTACGAGGCTTTCCGGAAATCAAACCTGCAACCTGTTGATATCGTGTATCCGATAAAAGCTTACGCTTCGGGTAATTCCGGTTATATTATTGATATTACTGAAATGTTGAAAACACGAGATGAATGGTTCAAAGTTTCTTTTTCAAAAATGAGGGGGCAGGAATCTTCTTTAGCAAAGATTCTTGGGGTGCACTCGTTTGTTGATGGGGTGAGTTTTGCCGTGCATCGGATGTATGGCTTTTCTCCGGAACAGGCACAGGCCGGTATGATTTCCCCTGGTGGTTTTCTACCGGTAGAAATTGGTTGTGTCGTAACCTTATTGCCGGAACAGGAAATGAAAGAACGGTGGGCTGATGAACGAATCAAGTATCAGGCGATTTCTTTTTGGGATTATTCTCAGAATCCTTATTGTGCGGAAAGAGATTCAATCATCCGAAGATGGAATCTTGGAATTTCTAAAAGGGATAAGGAGGCGTATCAACGCGGGAAATGGGTGAACCCCTTGAATCCGATTGTTTTTTACATAGACACTTGTTGTCCGGTTGAATGGATTCCTCGTATAAAAGAAGCTGTTCTCGCGTGGAATACGGCTTTTGAGAAGGCAGGTTTTAAAAATGTAATGCAAGTAAGAATAGCGGATACTCGCACCGTGTTGGTTGAACAGCGAGCCGTGATTGCATACGATTTGGATGAGATCGGTATTAAAACAACATGTACGTTTCATCCTAAAACGGGAGAAATCCTGTCGTGTAGAATTAACATCGGGCATGGTTTTTTGCCTGGGGAATTACAGCGTTACTTGTTGCAGTGCGGGACGGTTGATGATCGGATATGCGCTAATCGTTTTCACCCGGAAGTGGCAGGGGAGATACTGCGTGCACGGGTAATGAAGGCCGTCGGTCAGGCTTTAGGATTGGGAGATAATTTAATCGGTAGTACGGCTTTTACGATAGAGCAGGTGAAAGATGCAGCATGGCTAAAAAAATACGGCTATACGGGTTCAATCATGGATGAGAATCCGTATCATTATGCTATACGGAAAACAGATCGGGTCCCCTTGAAAGAACTTGTTCCAAGAATTGGAATTTATGACTGTTTGGCCATTGAATGGGGATATCGGGAATTTCTTTCCTGTAAAGATCGTTACGAGGCATGGGAGATTTTACGAAAAAAATATAAGGATTTCGAGTTGGAGAATTTGTCTTCGAAAGAAAAAGACACGCGGGTGTGTCGCGGGGATTTATCGAATAATCCATTGAAAGCCTTGGATGATGGAATAACCAACTTGCTCTCTCTAACCGAACTTATGGATGATATTGTCTATCCCGGTAAAAAGTATGATTGGGGACGAGCAATTATGGCTTTAAATAAAGCCGGTATAGATTTGTTCGGAGAATACTTGTTGCAAGTTGCATCTTATATCGGCGGAAAGAGAGGAAACGTTCCGATTTCTATTGAGGAACAAAGTGAAGCCATGAAAATATTGGACAAATATGTGTTTACAGGGGAAAAGGAGATCATCACGAAAACGGTTCGAGAGAATATGCTCGGGCAAATGCGAGAAAATTATATCCGTCAAATGAAGAAAGTATTTCAATATCTATCCTCTTCGGAGGTAATAAAACGTATCGTTGATTCGGAACAAGAACACGTGGGAAAGGTTTACACGACCGATATGTATTTTAAAGATTTATTTTCTATGTTGTTTTGTGATTTTGCTGAAAATAGCGAGATATCATTTGATCGGATGGATATGCAGATATTATGTGTTGATGTTTTATTAGAACAAGTTACTGGAACTCAAACTGAAGATCTTTGTAATTCTATGGTGAGATGGAAGTTACAAGAACTCTGTGAGAATTTAAAGAAATTGGAAAATCTTCATAAGAGTCAACATGTTCGTATGATGTGTAAAATTTTGATATCGCGAATTGAAAAAGGAATAGGTAAGGTATAGCCTAGAACTATGGGAAATCCTACTGAAATCCTAGGGAAATAATCCCCCTTAGTCGTTGCTCAGCCGTTGTTCAACCGTTGCTCAACCGTTACGGGATGGTTCAGCTTCGAGTAAACGTCGAATGATCTCTGAGTATGTGGTATTATTTGGGTTTATTTACTACCTTATTTGGGTTAGTTTGCGGTAAACTCAGGGATGCATCGGCTTAGGACTATGTTTTCTTATATTTTAGTGATGTCCTAGGGTATAATATTTCCCCGATCTTCTTCTCTCTTTTCCACTTTGTTAATAAAGATGGTTTCAAACAGTTCACCCCGGGTAAGTTTTCCGTTTTGCAGGCAAATAGCCTCTATTCGTCCTTTAGCACACAGCGTATGTTCCGGGAGTTTGTAGATGTCCTCGAAGAATACCAGTTTGATACCTTCTCTTTGGTAGGCGACTTGAACGACGAAGCGATCGCTGCCCCGAAGGGAGTGTTTGTAGGAGATGTCTACGCGGGAGACCATCACGTCGATACCTTGATCGTGAAGGGTGGAAAAGCTGGTTCCGGTGGTTTCCAAAAACTCGTGACGGGCATGTTCCATATAGTGTTGGTAGTTGGAATTGTTGACCACGCCTTGCAGGTCACATTCGTAGTCCCGTACTTTCATCTCTATTTCAAAGGCGTACTCTTTCATGGTTATAGATTTATTTCTACACGCAAAGGTAAGATGTTTTTTTGATATGACTAATTATGATTCGTGATTATAAGCCTAATGGTTCGTTAATAAGGATAATTTTGATCCGTTTGGGCGGGAATGATTTTTCCGTAATGCTCCATGTGTTGCACAGACGGTCGGCGCTTTGGCAGTTCATACAGGTTTTTGTTGTCTGGCAAGGGGTGTGTAAATGAGGATGACGGATGGCATTGAGCGGGGCGGCTGTCGTGCGGATGCGTTCGATGGCCTGCTCGATGTTATCCGTGATCTTGTTGGTGCCGATGAATAGGACGACGTGTTCCGGTCCGAAGGTGATGCCTGATACCCGGTTTCCTACCATGTCCACGTTGACAAGTTGGCCTTGGCGGGTGAGGGCATTCGTTCCCGTGACGAATAAATCGGCAAGGAGGGCTTGGCGGCGCCAGTATGTTTTTTGGGCCCGGCTGTACCCTTCTTGGAAAGTTCGGATGAGAATACATTCCGGTCGTTGTTCGATCTCGGAAAGGATCCCCGTGGCTTTCATCGTTTCAGAATCTCCCCATGAAATAGTGGTCGGCTTTATTCTGTCAAAAATTTCCTGAAAGAAAATGTTTTTAGCTTCTTGTCGGTCGTGGGCAAAGTAAACTTCAAAATGATTTCTTTCCAAGGCTTTTATGGTTTGATGGATAATTTCTTGTTCCATGTTTTGGTGTTTCAGGTAATATACAAAGATACGAATAAAAAATGAAGGTAAGGGATTCTCGATTTTTTTGTACTTTTGCGAAGATATTCTGAATTGGAACTAATTAAATTAACTTTTAAATTATTGATGATGAGGCATACGCTGTTAATTTTGATGTTATTGGCTTGTGGAATGAGTGCTTCGGCACAGTTGACGTTGAAGTCAGAGAAAGGGGATTTCGAGGCTCGCTTGATCGGTCGGGCATTGTTTGACGGAGGGGTGTTTTTCAGTGATAAGACCGCGTTGGGGAATTCTTTGGAAGTGTACGATGTTCGTTTGGGAACGGTGGTACGTTTTTTGGAACGTTGGACGGGGAAGATTGAGTTGGGGTTTGCCAAGAGTAAAGTGTCCATGAAAGATATTTATATCGAGTATAATGATGGAAAGAATGTGTTCAAGGTGGGGCATTATTTTGAACCGTTCAGTTTGGAGTACCGGATCGGGACTTCGGATATGAAGTTTAACGGGGCTGCCGTGACCGGAACTGCCTTCGGTGATCGTCGGCGATTGGGAATCAGTTACACGTACAATTGCGACGTGTTGAACGTGTCGGGAGGTATGTTCAGTGATAAAGATATTGATAATACGGAGAAAGGAGATGAGGGATACGCGTTGTCGGGGAGAGTGTTGTACCGTCCTTATGTCAAGGGAAAAGATATTATTCATGTGGGTGTATCCTCTCGTTTCGGGGTGCAAGGGAAGGCGGAAAAAAATAAATTGACTTATTCGGCAGGGGCTCCTTCGAATTTAATTCCCGAGAAGTTTTTAAAGGCTGAAGTGACCGAGGCGATTAACGAGTGGAAGTTCGGGGCTGAGGTGGTGATGGTTCTTGACAAGTGGTATTTCCAGAGTGAATACTTGATGGCTCACGTGAATCGTAAAGCGTCGGTCGAGAATTATAACGGTGACGGTTGGTATGCACAAGTGGGATATGCCTTGCTGAATGGCCGTTATGGTTATAATAAAATGAGTGGTATGGCCACGGCTCCGGGTGCGAAGAGTTTGGAAATCCTGTGTCGCTATAATATAACCAACATGAACGATAAGGATGCCGGAATTATGGGAGGAAAACAGAATGATTTTTCGATAGGCGGTATCTATTATTTTAATAAATACGTGGCGGTGAAGATGAGTTACAGTCTGGTGAGTTTGGATAAGTATGCACCGGTGGATGGGAAACAGACGTTTAGCATGA
Organism: Butyricimonas faecalis; assembly: GCF_003991565.1. Taxonomy (NCBI): domain Bacteria; kingdom Pseudomonadati; phylum Bacteroidota; class Bacteroidia; order Bacteroidales; family Odoribacteraceae; genus Butyricimonas; species Butyricimonas faecalis. The sequence continues at coordinate 4,128,432 of NZ_CP032819.1, forward strand.
TACAGGGGAGGATTCAGTTGAGCTTTTAAATAATTGAAAATTGAAAGTTGTAAATTGAAAATGAAAGGCCTGCCCCACCGGCTTCCCTTTGTACGGGGGAAGAGACGGATGCGAGAAAGTGCTTCAATGTAATAATGTAGCGTGTTCTCCCCCTGTGTAAGGGGGAGTTAGAGGGGTAGTTGGAAAGCTAAAAACTAAAAGTTTTAAAAATGTCGACTTTGTGCGGCTGAAATTTAAAATCTAAAATCATTAAATCTAAAATCAATTCATGCGTGTTTGTATAGCGGAAAAGCCGAGTGTGGCGAAGGAGATTGCGGAGGTTCTGGGAGCCAAAGTGCGTCGGAATGGTTATTTCGAGGGAAATGACTATTGCGTGACGTGGACATTCGGGCATCTTTGTTCGTTACAGGAACCGCACGAGTACACGGAGAAGTGGAGGCAGTGGAATTTGAGTATGTTACCGATGATTCCCTCCTCGTTCCGGATCAAGTTGATTGATGATGATGGGATCAAGCGGCAGTTTGCCATTATAGAAGAGTTGTTCAACCGGGCGGAGATGGTGATTAATTGCGGTGATGCGGGGCAGGAAGGGGAGTTGATCCAGCGATGGGTGCTTACGAAGGCGAAGTGTAAGGCTCCGGTGATGCGGTTATGGATTTCTTCGTTGACGGAAGAGGCGATTCGGGATGGGTTTGCCAAGTTGATGTCATCGAAAGATTTTGACACGCTATACGCGGCTGGTTCGGCCCGGGCGATTGGGGACTGGCTGTTGGGGATGAATGCCACGAGGGCTTACACGTTACGCTACGGGAACGGGAAGAACGTGTTGTCGATCGGGCGGGTGCAGACCCCGACGTTGGCACTGATTGTCGATCGGCAGAAAGCGATCGAGCAATTTAAACCGGAAACTTATTGGGAGGTGAGGACGGATTACCGGGGCGGTTGGTTCTCTTACACGAAAGGACGTTTCACGGTAAAGGAGGAGGCCGAGGCTTTCATGCAAGAGATTCTGCCCCTGGAGTTGGAAATCAAGAGCGTGGAACGTAAAAAGGCCATGGAGCATCCGCCGAAATTGTTCGACTTGACTTTGTTGCAGGTGGAATGTAACCGGAAGTTTGCTTTCTCGGCAGACACGACCTTGAAAGTGATCCAGTCGCTGTACGAGAAGAAGTTGACGACGTATCCCCGTGTAGATACGAATTTCTTGCCGAATGATATATATCCCAAGGTCCCCGGGATTTTGAAAGGACTGAAACCATACGTCACGTTGATCGACCCGATTGTTAGCGGGAGTAAGATACGAAAGTCCCCGAAGGTGTTCAATGACAAGAAAATCACGGATCACCACGCTATTATCCCGACGGGGGTTTTCAGTTATGACATGACCCCGGATGAAAAGCGGGTGTACGATCTGGTAGCTCGACGGTTTATTGCCGTATTCTATCCGGATTGCGAGATTGCGAACACCACGGTTATGGCGCAAGTCGGGGAGAACGAGTTCAAGGCGACCGGAAAACAGATTATAGACCCGGCTTGGCGGGTGGTATTCCCGACAGCATCGAACAAACAGAGTGATGAGAACGTGTTGCCCGTGTACGAGGTTGGGGAAAAGGGACCGCACGCTCCCGAATTGCAGGAGAAAGAGACGCAGCCTCCCAAGTATTACACGGAGGCGGATTTGCTACGGGCGATGGAGACGGCCGGGAAACAGGTGGAAGACGAAGAGCTCCGGGATCTGATGAAGGAGAACGGGATAGGACGCCCGTCTACCCGGGCGGGGATTATCGAGACGTTATTGAAAAGAGGGTATATCCGAAAGGATAAAAAACGATTGGTGGCCACTGCCACGGGTGTTGAATTGATTGATACGATTCAGAATGATTTGTTGAAGTCGGCCGAACTGACCGGACAATGGGAGAAAAAATTGCGGATGATTGAGGAGGGAACCTACAACGTGTCGGATTTCATGGAGGAGTTGAAGGTGATGGTGAACGAGTTGGTACACGTGGTGAAGTGTTCGCCCCGGAAAGCGATTACGGTGGAGGCGGTGGAAGAGGTGAAAAAAGAAGCGGCTGCAAAAGAGAAAGCCCCGAAAAAAGAAAAAACTCCCGCGGAACCCGTTGTGTTGAAATGTCCGAAGTGTGGGAACGGTGAGGTTATCAAGGGACGGACGGCCTGGGGGTGTAGCCTGTACCGGAAATCGTGTGACTTTATTATCCCCATGGAATTTTTTGGGAAAAAATTAACACAAAAGCAAGTCGAGGCTTTGGTGTTGAAAGGCAAAACCGGGTCGTTGAATGGCTTTAAAAATGAGGATGGTAGTACGTTTAGCGGCACCTTACGTCTGGACGATAGCTTCCGGGTGGTCGTGGATAAAAAATAAGGGATTGTATTAAATCTATCTTAAAACCTTGGGTACATGATATTGATCTGATTTTAATCGTTAGCTTTGTGTTATTATAAAAATAAACAAAGAAAAGCTATGAGATTAAAGCATTATTTATCCTGTATGTTGATCTTGTTGTCGTTTATCACGGTGAATGCACAAGAGAAAAAAGAGTTGAAAGAAGGGGATCAAGCTCCCACGTTCAAGTATTTGGATATAAACGGGAAGGAAGTTTCCTTGAGTGACTTGGAGGGTAAATATGTCTATATCGATGTATGGGCTACATGGTGTGGACCCTGCCAGTATGAGCTTCCTCATTTGAAAGAGTTGGAGAAAAAGATGCATGGGAAGAAAATCGTGTTCGTAAGTATTTCTTGTGATAAAGATAAAGCTGCCTGGGAGAAAATGGTGAAAGAACAAGGTTTGGGCGGAGTGCAATTACACAATGGCGGAGATCGTGAATTTATGACCGCTTTCGGGATTAGAGGTATTCCTCGTTTTATCCTGTTGGACAAGAAAGGAAAAATTGTAAATCCCAATATGACGCGTCCGTCAAATCCTGAAACGGAAAAGACGCTGAAGGCGTTGAAGGGAATCTAGGAATTTTAGAGTTACGATTTATGATTTATGATTAAAAGTATTTGTGCGGTTGGAATCTAAAATCTAAAATCTAAAATCATAAATCTGAAATCAATTAATGAGAGATCACTGAATTTTTAGTTTGGCTTTGGACAGTTGTTTAGAGCTTTTTATCAGATGAACGGGCCTTAGGGATGGGGCCCGTTTTTCTATAGGACGTCGTGACCGAAGGGGGTGATGGCCAGGCCGGCCAGTTTGAAGTGTTGCAATCCGAACGGGATGCCGATAACGGTGATGCAGAAGAGTATCCCGAAAAGGAGATGGGATAAGCATATCCATACTCCCCCGATGAAGAACCAAATGACATTCATGAGGAGGGATAGACAACCGCTACTTTGCGGAATGTCGACCACCCGACTACCGAATGGCCAAAGAGCCAGTACTCCGAGTTTTAAGGTTTGTAGCCCGAAAGGGATTCCGATGATCGTGATGAACAAACCGATGCTGGATACAAAGTATTCCAGGGCGATGAAAAATCCGCCGAATAGGACCCAGATAATATTTCCAAGAATTTTCATGTGTTATCGTGTTTTATAATGATTTTTTCAAAGATACGATAAAGTATGCAATTTAGATACAGGAATGGAAAGGAACTTGTAACTTGTTGTGAGAACCGTGCGTATGATTCATGTATTTATTAACTTGTAATAATATGACTATGATCGAACATTTGACAAAGGATAGTTTTAAACAGAAAGTGTTTGACTACCAGAATAGCAAGATGTATAGATTTGAGGGGAGCGTCCGGTTGTGATAGATTTCTACACGAACTGGTGTGTTCCGTGTAAGACCATAGCCCCGATTCTGGAAGAATTGCAGCGGGAGTACGAGGGGAAAGTTGATATATACAAGGTGGATAGCGATATGGAAAAGGAGCTGGTGAAGGCCTTTAACGTGCGAAGCATCCCGACCTTGATGTTTGTTCCCGTGGAAGGTCAGCCGCAAGTGGGATGCGGGGCCGTGTCCAAAGGGGAATTGGAGCATTTCTTTCACCAAGTATTTCATATTTGACGAGCTTATTTGAAGCGTCGAAACCGGTGTACGAGTAACTGTCTAAACTATTGTATCAATGGATTGAATCCGCCTGGAAGTTGGTTTACTGTAAATTCATGTATAACTTCCGAAATTAATATATACCTTTGTGCGTTTTTTAATTAAGGGTATAATAGTATGGAAAAAGTGTTTAGTCCGAAATTATTCGGATTAATTAAAGACGGTTCGGTAAAGAAGAATTTGTCGAAGGATATTCTTGCCGGAATCGTGGTAGGTATCGTGGCCTTACCGTTGGCAATTGCTTTTGCCGTGGCCTCAGGTGTTTCTCCTGAAAAGGGGATTATAACGGCTATCGTGGCCGGATTTCTCATCTCGTTCTTTGGTGGTAGCCGGGTACAGATTGGGGGACCCACGGGAGCTTTTATCATTATTGTCTACGGGATTGTAAATGATTACGGTCTGGACGGGATGATTATTTCAACGATATTTGCCGGGGTGATCATGATCGGGTTTGGTATGTTGCGGTTAGGGACTTTGCTGAAGTTTATTCCTCACCCGTTGATTGTCGGTTTTACTTCCGGTATTGCCTTGACGATTTTCTCCACGCAGATATCCAGTGCGTTGGGATTGACGCTGACGGATGTGCCGGGGAGTTTTATCGGTAAGTGGGGCGCTTATTTCGGGGGAATAGATACGGTGAACTGGTATGCCGTGGGAATCACGATCGTGACCGTGTTGATCGCGGTGTATATGCCGAAAATCACGAGCCGGGTGCCGGGTTCGTTTGTGGCTATACTGGTGGTGACACCTATCGTGGCTTTCTTTTTGCCGGAAGGTGCGGTGACGACAATCGGTTCCGAGTTCGGGGAGATTAAATGTAATTTGACTCCGGTGTTCCCCTCTATCGAGTGGGGGCAGTTGTCTCATTACTTGCAGCCTGCCATGACGATCGCTATTTTAGGTGCAATCGAGTCGTTGTTGTCTGCGGTGGTGGCTGACGGTATGATTAGTGGGCATCATCGTTCGAATACAGAGTTGATCGCTCAGGGTATTGCTAACATTGCCTCTCCTTTGTTTGGTGGTATTCCTGCCACGGGAGCCATTGCCCGTACGGCAACCAACGTGAAGAACGGGGGGCGGACTCCGATTGCCGGAATCACCCATGCCGTGGTGTTGTTGCTGATCATGTTGTTCTTTGGGAAATGGGCATCTTTGATTCCGATGTCCTGTCTGGCGGGTATCTTGATCGTGGTATCTTATAATATGAGTGAATGGCGGTCGTTCCGTTCTATTCTGCGGGCATCTATGTCCGACGTGGTGATTTTGCTGGTGACGTTCTTCTTGACCGTGCTGGTCGATCTGACCGTGGCAATTGAAATCGGAGTTGTGTTGGCTGCCCTGTTGTTTATGAAACGTATGGCGGATAACGCTCCGAAAGAGATGATCGGTGCCACGAATATGGATAGTGATGTGCTTGAGAATTATAAGGATCTGCCGAAAGGTTTGGGTATATACGAGATTAGCGGGCCGTTTTTTTTCGGGTCGGCAAAGACATATTGTGAAACAATTCGTAACTTAGGCGTGAATTATGATGTGCTGATTATTCGTATGCGTCATGTTCCTTTCGTGGATACTACCGGGTTGAAAAATCTGAGAGAGACAATTCTCCAATTGAAGAACGAGGGTACGTATATCGTTTTATCGGGAGTGAGCGAATCGGTGAAGAAAGATTTGTTGAAGGGAGGAATCGGTGAACTTGTAGGTGTTGAGAATATTTACCCGAAATTTGATCTGGCTTTACAGGCCGCGAAAGAGAAGGTTAAAGAGAAATAATTAAAAAGGTATTGAAGTATGAGCGGATTTTTTGGCTGTGTATCTCGTAGAGATTGTGTTGCCGACGTGTTTTACGGTACAGACTACCATTCTCATCTGGGGACGAAACGTGCGGGACTTGCTTTTTATAACGGCACGGAATTTAATCGTTCTATCCATAGTTTGGAGAGTGCCTATTTCCGGAATAAATTTGAACCGGAACTGGATCGTTTTGCCGGATCTAACTTGGGAGTCGGGGTGATCAGTGATATGGAATCTCAGCCCATCACGGTGACCTCGCATTTGGGACGGTTTGCAGTCGTGGTGGTTGGGCGTTTGGCGAACTTGGACGAGATCGTGGACGAGTTTTTGAAGGAACGCAAGCATTTTGCCGAATTGTCGAGTTCGACGGTGAACCAGACGGAGGTGGTGGCGATGCTGATCAATGCCGGAAATACATTCAAGGAGGGGATCGAGAACGTGTATAATAAAGTCAAGGGGTCTTGCTCCTTTCTGATCCTGACGGAAACAGGGATTTACGCGGCCCGGGATAAATATGGGCGGACGCCGATTATCCTGGGGAAAAATGAGGATGGGTACGTGGTGGCTAGCGAGAGTTCCTCGTTCACGAATCTGGGCTACACGATCGTGCGGGATATTCAACCGCGGGAGGCTTTACAGATTACTCGGGACGGGATCACGCAAGTGACGACTCCGGGATGCAAGAAACAGATTTGTTCTTTCTTGTGGGTGTATTACGGTTATCCTTCTTCTTATTACGAGGGAATTAACGTGGAAGATGCCCGTTATCGTTGTGGGGCGGCTATTGCCGAGAAGGATGACGTGAAGGTGGACTATGTGGCAGGAATACCGGATTCGGGAGTCGGTCACGCGATTGGTTACTCGAATGCCCGTTGCCTGCCGTACAAGCGTCCTTTCGTGAAGTACACGCCTACGTGGCCTCGTAGTTTTATGCCGCAGAATCAGGCCATGCGGGATTTAGTAGCCAAAATGAAGTTGTTGCCTAACGAGGCGTTTACGCGGGATGCCCGGATACTTTTCTTGGATGATTCGATCGTGCGAGGAACGCAGTTGAAGGATAACGTGGTGAAGTTGAAGGAATGCGGGGTGAAAGAGGTTCATATGCGGATTGCTTGTCCGCCGCTGGTGTATCCTTGCGTGTTCTTGAATTTTTCGTCTTCTCGTTCTAATTTTGACTTGTTTACCCGTCGGGTGATTCGGGATTTGGAAGGGACGTCCGATTTGACGGAAGAGATACTGAAACCGTATACTGATCCCGATTCCGAGAAGTATAAGAAGATGCAGGAAGTGATGGCTCAACATTTGCAATTGGATTCATTGAAATTCCAACGATTGGAAGATATTGTGAAGGCCATCGGATTGCCGAAAGAAGAGCTTTGTACTCACTGTTGGGACAATTCTTCTTATATGTAAAAAGGGCTGGAAACAGCCCTTTTTACATATAAGAAGAAAGATAAAGGTTAAAAACTAAAAGATAAAAGTTAGGGAGCATTTCCCACTTTTATCTTTTAGTTTTTAACTTTTAGTTTCTACTCAGTATGCATGGTGGTCGTCTTTCACGTCCTGTATGTCAATCTGTTTTTTGTTGAGAGCACGCCAAGCGTAGAATATATAAGCCAGTACGATGGGGGAGGCCAATGATACGTATGCCATGGTTTTCAACGTGTAGAGGGAGGAAGAGGCATTGTAAATGGTCAGGGACGAATTGAGATCTGTGTATGACGGGTAGAATGCCGTGTTATTGAATCCTGCCACGATAAACAGGGCGATTACAGCCAGAACGATTCCGATTCCGGAGAACCAGATTCCTTTTTTCCAGTGGGGTTTCAAGATGGATTGGATGATTCCGAATAATACCCCGATGACCCCGATCAGTAAGACAAGCGTGTTCAGAGGCATTTCCAGTAGGTTGTGGAAATATTTGTATGGAACGAGTTGGATGCTCTTATCTTCCATGATAGCGTAGCCTTTGCCCAGCAATATGATGGCTAGAAAGGCAAGTAGAAGTACAACGAAAGGGATCGAGTTGTATAGTACTTGTTTTTTACTTCTTGCGTAAATCGCATCGTGTTTGATGTTATTCATGAAATAGAGGGAGGCCAATGTGCGGGACAAAAAGAAAATAGCTAGCCCCAGGCAGAGGTTGGCTACGTTGAATAGCACCTCGATGCCTCTCCAAGGACTCATCCAGGTAACATCGTTCATTTCTCCCAGTTTAAACGGGTTGCCCGTGAAGAAAGACCCGACAACAGCCCCGATACAGATGGTGCCGATGACCCCGTTAATGATCAGGAATAGGTTGTAGGTCTTTTCGCCGAGCAAGTTTCCGGCTTTCCGGCGGTACTCGTAGGAAACGGCCTGCATCACGAAACAGAACAGAACAACCATCCAGGCGAGATAAGCTCCCCCGAAACTGGTTGAATAGAATAGCGGGAAACTGGCAAAGAATGCTCCCCCGAATACGACTAATGTGGTAAACGTGAATTCCCATTTACGCCCCAAACTGTTGACCAAGAGATTGCGTTCATCTTCGGTCTTGGCAATGGTATATAATAGTGTTTGTCCACCTTGCACGAATAGCAGGAATACGAGCAATCCGCCAAGCAATGATATTAAAATCCACCAGTAGTGTTGAAGAAATTCCATATTCATTTGTGATTTATGATTTATGATTCATGATTTTCCGGTCCCTTTTTTATCTGGTGGAACATAATTTTCAGTTCCGCAATGAGTAGGACGGTGAAAAGTATGGCGAACATCCAGAATGTGGTGATTACCCAGTCGGACGCTATTTTGGTAACGGCGACATTCGTGGGCATTAAGTCTTGTACGACCCAAGGTTGGCGGCCCACCTCTGCCACGATCCAACCGCATTGGGAGGCGATGTAAGCCAAGGGAACGCAGACAAGAGCCAGGTAAGGAATTAGTTTGAATTTCTCGAATTTTCTTTTCTTTGCATACCACAAGGAAAGAATGAATAGAAGTGTAAATAGCATCCCCAGGCCGACCATGATTCGGAAGCTATAGAACACGAGTGGCACATGGGGAATTGCATCGTGTGGTGAAGACAAATAGCCGTACCCGAAGTCGGAGTAGTTGGCTTTAAAGACTTGTAACGTGCTGTCGGCAAGGTGATGATTTCCGTCTTTCACGGCTTGTTTATATGTCTTCAAGGCATCGATGGCGGTGCGGCCGTTAGCCATACGCTGTTCCAAAGAGGGATAGGTGATACCTTCTTGTGACGTGTAACCGTCTAAAATATTTTGAATACCGGGGATGTAGGCGTTGAAGTCGTGATACCCCAGAAAGGAAAGCATTTGGGGTATATGGATCGCGTACTCCATTTTTTTCATCTTGGGTGTCGGTAATGATGGATCGATTGTCGGAATACCGATTACGGTGAATTCTACCCCGTTACCACCCTCGTTCAAGCCTTCCATGGCAGCGAATTTCATGGGTTGTGTTTTGGTTACATCCTGTGCACTGGAATCCCCCGTGTACATCGTGAGCAGGATACTGATTAACCCGAACACGGAGGCAAGCATGATACTCTTACGAGCGAATTCCAGGTTTCTTTTCTTCAGGATGAACCATGAGCTCACTCCTACCACGAAACAGGCCGAGAGCGTGTAGGCCGAAGTTACCGTGTGGGTAAATTTACTGATCGCGGTGGGAGAGAAGAGAATTGCCCAAAAGTCATCCATTTCATTCCTCGCTGTCAGAGGGTTGAATTCCATGCCGACAGGATTTTGCATCCAAGCATTGGCAACCAGAATCCATAAAGCTGAAATATTTGCCCCGACAAATACCATCCAAGTTGAAACCAGATGGAAGCGTTTGCTTACTTTATTCCAACCAAAGAACATAACGGCCACGAAGGTGGATTCCAAGAAAAACGCGATAATACCTTCAATGGCCAGCGGGGCACCGAAAATATCCCCCACGAACCAAGAGTAGTTTGACCAGTTTGTCCCGAATTGGAATTCCAGAATTAATCCGGTAGCCACGCCGATGGCAAAGTTAATGCCGAATAGTTTCATCCAGAATTTAGTGGCATTCAGCCAACTTGGATCGCCCGTTTTTACCCACATGGTTTCCATGATGGCGAGCATCAGAGCCAGACCCAAGGTCAAGGGTACAAACATATAATGATAAATTGCTGTCATGGCGAATTGCCATCGTGACCACTCCACCAGAGTGGTTGTTGTCAGATCAAGAAGCATGATATTAAGGTTTTGTGGTTAATTCTTCAAAAACATGATTACTTCTCTCCTCGGCACTGTCGTAGTGGGAGTTGAGGTAATTGGGCATGAGCCAAAGTTTAAAAACTAAAAACATGATGCATAGCTTAATAATGATAATAAGCCAAAGAGTTCTTCCCCAGCGGGGCATACTCCTGAATCCATCGTAATATAGGTCCCAAGCTTTTCTTAGCATACACGACTTTATTTTGTTATTTATCTATTAAAGAACGTAATCAAAGATAAAAATGTTTTCTTGATTTCCGTGTTTTTTTTGCATAAATAATACCTATCTACCGATAGAGTGAATTTATTTATTTATTTTTGGGGAAAGAAACGTGTAACGTCAAGTTGTTTTTGCCGTACACGGAGAGTTGTTGGTTATTTTGTAAAGTTTGAATTATGAATAATATAGGAAAGTATTGTCTTGGAGGATTCGCTTTGGCGGTTGTGGGATTTTTGTGCTGGTATTTTTCCTCCATAATAGCTTATATTTTGATTGCCGTGATCATCTCTTTTTTGGGGCGACCGGTGATGAATTGCTTGGAACGGCTGAAGGTCAAAGGGGTTCGGCTGCCGGAAGGCTTGCGAGCCGCGATAGCTCTGGTTTGTATCTGGGTGGTATTTATCCTTTTCTTTTACACGGTAATCCCGTTGGTGAGTCAAGAGTTCCAGTCATTAAGTGATATTAGTATCACGAATATCGTGAACAAGTTTGAAGATCCTCTGGCCGATTTGGAACAAGGATTGAAACGGTTTGGAATTCTTGAACCGGATCAAGATGTGAAAGAGTATATCGTGACGAACTTGAAGTCGGTGGTGGATGTCTCGCAGATTCAAAATATGTTCGGATCCTTGGCAGGCACGATCAGTAGTATTTTCATCGCCTTGTTTTCCGTAACGTTTATGGCCTTCTTTTTTTTGAAGGATAGTAAGTTATTTTACCGGATGTTGTTGACCGTCATACCGACACGTTACGGGGAAGGCGTGGGGAATGCGTTGGACTCGATTCAAAAATTATTGATGCGTTATTTTATCGGGATTACCTTCGAGGTACTGATCGTGATGGGGTTGAATATTTTGGGATTGACGATCGTGGGGCTTCCGTTTAATAACGCGGTATTGATTGGTTTGATCACGGGGATTACGAATGTCATTCCTTATATTGGTCCTCTGATCGGGGCGGCCTTCGGGTTGTCTGTTGGGATTGCAACGAATGTGGATGTCGATTTTTATACAGTGGTATTTCCTTTGTTGGTATACATGAGTATTGTTTTTATTATTACCCAGTTGATAGATAACGTGGTGTTACAGCCTTTGATTTACGGGAATAGTGTTCACGCTCACCCGATGGAGATTTTTTTGGTGATACTGATCGCGGGAAATCTGGCGGGTATACCGGGAATGATCTTGGCGATACCGGGGTACACGGTTTTGAGGGTAATATTGAGGGAATTTTTTAATAAATATAAATTGGTCAAGTCCTTGACCAAAGGACTGGAAGATGGAAAATGAAAACTAAAAGCGGAGTTTGTTTCACTTTTAGTTTTTCACTTTTATCTTTTAGTTCAAATAGCTCCTCGCATCCGGTCCTCAAAGGCCGAAAGGGCTGCTTTTGCTCCTTCTCCCATGGCGATGATGATTTGTTTGTAGGGGACTGTGGAGACATCTCCCGCGGCATAGATTCCCGGAATATTCGTACGGCAATGCGTGTCAATAGCAATTTCTCCCATTCGATTCGTGTCGACCACTTCCCGGAAAACACCGCTATTGGGCATTAGCCCGATCTGAACGAAAATTCCGTCCAATTCGATGGTGCGAGCCTCTTCGGTTGCCCGATTTTTTACCCGAATACCTGTTACCTTATCCCCGTTGCCGATAACTTCAAGAGTTTGTGAACTGACAAAGACTTCCACGTTGGGTAGACTCTTTAGTTTTTCTTGCAACACTTGGTCGGCCTTTAAATGGTCCAGGAATTCCAATACGGTAACTTTTGAACATATTCCTGCCAAATCAATGGCAGCCTCTATCCCTGAGTTTCCTCCTCCTACAACAGCAACGTGTTTGCCTTTGTAGAACGGTCCGTCGCAATGTGGGCAGAACGCGACACCTCTGCCGATATACTCTGCCTCTCCCGGTACGTTCAGTTTTCTCCAACTGGCTCCGGTAGCCACGATAACTGCCGGTGCGGAGAATTTCTCCCCGGTAGCCGTGGAAAGTTCTTTTTGTTTGTCCTTTAATTCTATTTTTTCGATTCGCCGATGTTCTAACAAGTCAATCGGGTAACATTGTAAATGTGTCCGTAAATTATCTGCCAATTGATTTCCTGTTGTTTCCGGGACAGAGATCAGGTTTTCAATTCCCACCGTTTCTTTGACTTGTCCCCCGATGCGTTCCGCTATAACTGCCACGTTCAATCCTTTTCGTGCAGAGTAAATGGCGGCTGCCGAACCCGCTGGGCCTCCTCCTAGAACGATGACATCATAACTTTTTTCTTTCGTCTCCAGCGTGTTTTCTTGGATCCCGTATTGTGCCTCAAGTTTGTTTAATAATTCACCGAATTCTCCTCTTCCGACATGAATAAGTTTTCCATCAGCAAACACGGAAGGTACACCCTGTATCTTTAATTCTTCTACTTCATCCTGATAGATGGCCCCGTCAACCATTTCGTGGTGGATTTGTGGATTTAATGTAGCCATGGCATTTAATGCCTGCACGACATCCGGACAGTTGGTACAAGTTAAAGATACGTAGGTTGTCAAGTGAATCGGGCCTTTCAATGCTTTTACCCGGTTACAAATGGTCTCGTCCGGAAAATTCTTTCCTTTCCCGTCTGCATTCATGATGGCAAGCAGAAGAGAGGTGAACTCGTGCCCATTGGGAACACCCCGGAATTTGATACCTGTGGGCTCTCCGTTTTTCAGTAAAGCAAACTCTAATTCCTTTCCCTCTCTAATCCGGCAAGAAATTTTATCCGTACATTCAGCCACGTCAGCCAACATCTCTGTTAATTCCTGACGACTTTCGTGTTGAGGAGCTACGGCGATGTCCAACGTGTATTGTGCCTCTAAAACAGCGAAAATGTTTTTAAGTTGATCTTTTAAAGAGATATCTAGCATATAATTTAGAATTTAGAATTTAAAATTTAGAATTTAGAATGAGGGGGAAGGCGGGTAAAAAGGGGTGTCGTGTAATGCACCCCTTGGAAGGTCTTGATTAGATTTTTCCAACCAAATCAATACTCGGTTTCAGCGTGCTTGCTCCTTTTTTCCATTTTGCAGGGCAAACTTCGTTCGGGTGTTCTGCCACGAATTGAGCGGCTTCTACTTTTCGAAGTAATTCGTCGGCATTACGTCCGATGTTGTTGTCGTGAATTTCAGCAATCTTGATCTTTCCTTCCGGGTTTACCACGAATGTCCCGCGATAAGCCATTCCGTCTTCCTCGATCATCACCCCGAAACCTCGGCTCAACACTCCGGTCGGGTCAGCCAACATCGGGTATTTGATTTTACGGATACTTTCCGAGGCATCGTGCCATGCTTTGTGTACGAAATGAGAATCCGTGCTTACAGAGTAGACTTCTACTCCCATGGCTTGAAACTGCTCGTATTTCTCTGCCACGTCAACGAGTTCGGTCGGACAAACAAAGGTAAAATCTGCGGGGTAGAAAAAGAAGATTGCCCACTTGCCTTTTATGTCTTCGCTACTTATTGTTTTAAACTCTCCGTTATGAAATGCCTGAACTTTGAACTCAGGAAGTTGTGAATTGATAATTGGTTCCATTGTTTTTTATTTTATAAGTGTTCTTGTTTTTATTTTCTAATACAAAAATATATCATTTATTTTTATTAAAACAAGAAAACCAATTGAATTATTCTATGTGTGGATAGATAAAACTAATATTTAAATTTTATTCTCGTATTCTCGCATGAATTCATCCGCAATATAGAGATTACCGTAGAGATAAAGCCCGGTTGTCTTATCGTGCAGATCGGCACAAGTCTTGCTTTCGTAGAATAATTGTAATGCTCGGACCGGGGCAATATCCAAGCGTTTCGCTAGTTCGGCGGATATAATGCCGATGCGGTTACTCAATATCATTTCTTGAATTTCGGGTGACTTTACCGGGTCATTCTGCAAGTTCTGTTCTTTCATAAACAAGATATTTGTCTGTAATACTTTGGTCTAACAAACATATTTGGTTGTTGGGCTGATATTGGGCTAGGCGTTGCAATGCTACATCGGCACTCATCAAGCCGGACATGTATAAGTTTATCGTATCGATAACCCGGTCATTGGCTACGCCTCCTTCTACATAGTCGTAAATGGATGCAGGATTCTCGCCTCTGCGGCTGGCGACGATAAAGTTCAGCCACTCTGTATCGTAGGCTTTAAATATCTTGCAACGGGCTTCAGTCAGAATAGCGTCACGATCAAGTTGATAGATGTTAATGACTGCTTGGGTTTTACGGCGTTTGGCCGTTGTGATAGCCCAACGATACGCTTGTTCTTTTATATCGGTCACATAGAAACCACGACCGAAATCCAAATTCTCTCGTCCTAATCGACACAGAGGTGAGTTCACTTGCTCCGTTCCACCATGATACACGGTTATAGTCATCGTTTTGCCTCCCATGTTATTAAACATTCCACCATATTGTCAGTTACATGTTCACGACTTTCCGTGTGGAGCGTGTCATAGTAGGGTAGAATGTAATTTTCAATCATACCCACGCGTTTCATACGGGCAAATACTTCTTGGTAAGGGATTCCAAGTTTGCGAGCAACGCCTTCGATGCAAGAGGCGGCGAATGATAGTATTAGTTCCGTGTGCGATAATTCTATTAGATTTTTCATCGAGTGTATGTTTATCACACAAAGTTATAAAAATAATGTCGATGAAAAGAGAAAATGATGTTGTTCTTTTGGTAAAATAGCGTGGGGAGAAAATGACTTGAATAAGGTTTACGTCTGAAATTCACAGACGTAAACCTTGGTTATTTTTTAGATTAAGGCAATGTCCAATACTTCCCGAATGTGGTCGACGAAGTGGAATTTAATGCCTTTGACGTATTCTTTTTTTATCTCGTCAATATCTTTTTTGTTTTCCCGACAAAGGATAATCTCTTTGATGCCGGCGCGTTTGGCAGCAAGGATCTTTTCCCGGATACCACCCACGGGGAGAACTTTACCCCTCAGCGTGATCTCTCCGGTCATGGCGAGGGCTTTCTTTACCTTTCTTCCGGTTAGCGATGAGGCTAACGAGGTGACCATGGTGATACCTGCCGAGGGACCGTCTTTCGGAACGGCACCTGCCGGGACGTGGATATGAATATTGTGTTCTTCCACGGCAGAGGGCTGTATGCCCAGCTCTTCGGCGTGTGATTTGATGTATTCCAATGCCAGGGTGGCAGACTCTTTCATCACGTCGCCTAGGCTTCCTGTCATGGTTAGCGTGCCTTTCCCTTTGCTGATGCTGGATTCCACGTAAAGGATCTCACCACCCACGGCTGTCCACGCTAAACCTGTAACCACTCCCGGTAACTCGTTACCCTGGTATTCTTCCCGGGTAAAGATGGGGGTGCCCAAGTATTCTTCCACGGTAGTCTTTGTCGGTTTAATCGTGAAAGACGAGTCCATGGCCACTTTCTTTGCCACTTGACGCATGATTTTTGCCAAAGTTTTATCTAATCCCCGTACTCCCGATTCCCGGGTGTATTTATCGATGATGAAGTTTAGTATATCATCGGTAAATTCGATTTGTTCTGCTTTCAGCCCGTGATTCACCAGTTGCTTGGGGATCAAATGCCGTTTGGCAATCTCTATTTTTTCTTCCATGAGGTAACCGCTCACTTCGATCATTTCCATACGATCCCTTAACGGGGGAGCAATCGTTGAAATGTCGTTTGCCGTGGCGATAAACATGACTTTCGATAAGTCGTAGTCCACGTCCAGATAGTTATCATGGAAGGTTGTGTTCTGTTCCGGATCAAGTACTTCCAATAGGGCAGATTGTGGATCTCCCCGGAAATCCTGACCGACTTTGTCAATCTCGTCCAGTATGAATACGGGATTTGATGTACCCGCTTTCTTGATACTTTGGATGATTCGGCCGGGCATGGCTCCAATATAGGTGCGACGGTGTCCCCGAATTTCGGATTCATCGTGTAAACCTCCCAATGACATACGTACGAACTCCCGGTTAAGTGCCCGGGCAACAGATTTGCCCAAAGAGGTCTTGCCCACCCCGGAGGGCCGTATAGGCACAGGATCGGGGATTTCATATCTCCTTTCAGTTTCAGTACGGCAAGGTATTCGAGAATTCTCTCTTTCACCTTGTCCAATCCGTAATGATCGGCATCCAGTATTTCGGATGCTTTCTTCAGATCGAAATTGTCTTCAGAGTAGTGTTCCCACGGTAATTCTGTCAATTCTTTCACGTAGTTGAATTGCACGGAATAGTCCGGGGTGGAGGGGTTTTGGCGTTTCAATTTTTGAAGTTCCTTTTCAAAAATTTCCTGCACGTTCTTTCCCCACTTTTTCTTTTTGGCTGCCTCTTCCAATTCTTGAAGGTCTTCATCCACCGGGTTGGCACCCAGCTCGTTTTGGATGGTCTTCATCTGTTGGTGGAGCAAGTATTCCCGTTGTTGTTTATCCAGATCGACTTTCACTTTTTTCTGGATGTCCTCTTTGAGTTCCAGTATCTTGACTTGTTTGCCTAAAAGTTCCAGTAATTTGGTTGCCCGTTCTTTTAAGAGGTCAATTTCCAGTAATTCCTGTTTATTTCGGTAGTCAATATCCGTGTTCGAGGAAATGAAATTGATTAGGAATAGCATACTCTCGATGTTTTTCAAGGCGAAGCCGGCTTCGTTCGGAATGTTGCTGGAGTATTTTACAATCTTGAGAGCCATGTCCTTTAACGCCTCTCCGATGGCATTGTACTCTTGATCTTCTTCCGTGATCTTCTCCTCTTGCTTAACAATGATTTTTCCCACGTGATAGGGTTCGTCATACAGGATGTCGTCGAGTTCGAATCTTTTTTTACCTTGTATGATAGCCGTTGTGGTGCCATCCGGCATTTCCAGAATCTTCAAAACGGTAGCTACCGTGCCGATCGTGTACAGGTCTTCCAGTTTCGGGTTTTCGGTATTGGTGTCTCTTTGGGCAATAACACCGAAAGGTGCGCTGCTTTTGTACACGTACCGGATAAGTTTCAATGACTTCTCCCTGCCAATATTTATAGGAATTATGACGCCCGGGAACAGAACCGTGTTCCGTAGCGGTAAAATTGGCAGGGTGTCAGGAATATCCGTGTGGTCGTTGAGCATTTCTTTCTCGTCTCCCAAGATGGATAAATAATCCTGATTGTTGTCCGCCAAGCTTTCTTGTAAAATATCTTTTAAGTCTATGTTATTCATTATGATCTCCTTATCTCTATTGGTTTAAACTTTTCCACATGTGGTTTATCTTCTGTTTCCCCGTGATTAGCTTTGTCTCAAAAAACTGACATTTTGACAAAAAGGTACTGAAAAATAAACCACTACATAATAGGACAATTCCTATGCCAAATATTTTTTTTGTGATCTATGATGCATTTGTTACTTTTGTGTGCAAATATAAAACACACGATGAAAATAATTTTGTTTGATGATAAAAGTTGGGGAACTTTAAGACCCTTGACTTTTACTCGTCCGATTTCTGAATTGAGGGTAGGAATTCTCACGATCCGGGAAAAGTGGGAAAAACGGTTTGGAGATAAGGTTGCATATCTGACCAAAGATTACCTTCAGGAAAAGTTCCCGTTGTCTGTGGAAGACGATAATTTGCTTGTCAATGGTTCGGTTTGTCCGAATGATGAATTGATGCGGGAGATTAAGTCTTTGCAGGCTGGAGAGATGTTATTACAGGGTGATTGTCTGATCGCCGTGCGAATGGGTAGACAGGACGTTGCAACCTTTGATCCGGTGACGATACCCGATTTTATATGTAAAGAATACACGGGAGAGTTTACCCGTGTTGTTTATCCTTATCATTTGTTTTCACGGAATGCCCAAGAGTTGGAGATTGATTTCCGGTTGATTACGGAAGGGCGTGAAAGTGCCCCGCTGAATAGCAGCGTGCAGGTGTACGGGAAGTATCCCGTTTTCGTGGAAGAGGGGGCTGTTGTACGTTGTGCAGTAATTAACACGGAGGGAGGCCCGGTATATATCGGTAAGGATGCCGAGATTATGGAAGGTGTTCTCGTGCGAGGACCATTGGCTATGTGTGAACATTCGGTACTGACGATGGGGGCCAAAGTGTACGGGGCGACAACCTTAGGCCCGTATTGTAAATGTGGGGGAGAGGTGAACAACGTCGTGATGATTGGTTATTCGAATAAGGCTCATGACGGATTCCTCGGGAATTCCGTGTTGGGCGAGTGGTGTAACATTGGTGCCGGGACGAATAATTCCAATCTGAAAAACACTTACGTGGAAGTGAAACTGTGGGATTACGAGACGAAGCATTTTTGTCGGACCGGACTCCAATTCTGCGGTTTGATCATGGGTGACCATGCAAAATTGGGTATTTCTACCATGATTAATACCGGAACGGTGATCGGTGTGGGGACTAATATTTTCGGTTCGGATTTCCCCCGGAATTTTGTTCCTTCCTTCTCATGGGGAGGTGCCAGCGGTTTCACGGAGCATAAAATGAATCAATTCGTTTCCACGGCTGAAGCTGTTATGAAACGCCGGAACAAAACGTTTGATGATGTCGATCGCCGAATTCTCGAACACGTGTTTGCGGATCCTGAACGATAGGGCGTTAGCAGGTTATGAATTGCTTTCTAACCTGCAACTTGTAACCATACAAAAAGAGGAGATTCCAAGAATCTCCTCTTTTTGTATTATATCAGAAGAATTATTTCTTTCTGTTTTCCATGTGGTTCTTGTAACGGTTCATGAACTTGTCAACACGTCCTGCCGTGTCAATCAATTTAATCTTACCGGTATAGAACGGGTGTGAAGAGTTGGAAATTTCCATCTTTACTAATGGATATTCAACTCCGTCGATCTCGATAGTCTCCTTCGTTGCAGCAGTAGACTTGGTGATTGTAGTCGTTCCATTAGACATATCTTTAAACGCTACTAATCTGTAATTTTCAGGATGTATGCCCTTTTTCATTTCGTATATAATTTTAAAATTGTTCCTTAGTTTAACGGGCAGCAAAGATAGTTGATTCATTATAAATCACAAAGAATTTCAGAGACTTTTTTAATTGAGAGAGAGAAAAGTCTGATGAAAAGAGTTGAAATTCACATTCTTCGCGGGGTTCACATAGCTCTTGCCACGTAATCGTTCTTTTTTATAATGGTATTTATATACCACTTTACAATGAAACATAAAGTAAACTTTTCCTAGATAATACACGTTTATCTTCTGTAGCATATTCGGTGTTCTTAGGGATTAAAGACGTATCAAAGACGAATCAAAGACGTTACAAAGACGTTCGGGAACGTCCCAGAGCGTCTCCGTGGCGAAATTGATTGGCGCTTGTCTTGGAAGTTAATCCCTTATCCATTGGATTACGAATGGTAAATATTCCTTCTTGCATGCAGGAGTTAACATCTAAACAAAACGGGGGCGTTTTTATGGTTATTGGTGACAAGGTGATTTATGTTGATAATTTTGTTCGGAATGTTGTATCTTTGTGCGCTCAAAAGAACGAATAAATATGATTAGGGTTGAGAGAGATAAAGTTACGTTCTACCAATTCTTGGGATTGCGGAGTTTTCCGGGATTAAGTCATTTCGTGTCGGGAAGAGAAGGGGGTGTTAGTGTCGGTGGGCAAGCCGCGTTGAATCTGGGATTCATGGATGAAGACCGAGATGATCGGGTATTGACTAACCGGATGTTGTTGGCAGAGGCTGTTGGCTGTAGTGTGGATAATTTTACTTTTGGAGAACAAAAACACACCACTCACGTAGAAGTCGTGACCCGGGCACAGCGCGGTCGGGGAGGACGGGAAAAAGCAACCCGCTTGCCCTCGACGGATGCTTTGATTACCAGGGAAACAGGTGTTTGCCTGATGGTGCTTGCGGCCGATTGTGTTCCTGTTTTGATGTACGATTCCCGAATGCGGGTGATTGCTGCCGTTCATGCCGGATGGCGAGGTACGGTGGGAAGAATTGCCGCGCAGACCGTGGAACGGATGCGGGATGAGTTCGGATGCGATACTCGGGATGTGATTGTCGGAATTGGCCCCTCTATCGGTCCCTGTTGTTTCGAGGTCGGGGAAGAAGTCGTTGAGGCGGCACGCGAAGGCTTGGGGAATTTGGAGGGCTTGGTGGAAACGGGAAAACAACCCGGGAAGTACCAGTTGAATCTCTGGGAGGCGAACCGTCGTCAATTACGGCAAGTGGGAGTGGAAGACGCTCGTATTGAAGTGGCGGGTATTTGTACTGTTTGTCATCATGATCATTTTTATTCCTATCGAGGGGACCGGGGTAACACGGGACGATTCGGGGCGGGAATCATGTTAAATATATAGAGGGAATGTTAGGAGGAATTTTTATTATTATGGCTTTTTATTTACTGGGAGAATGTTGTGCCTGGTTGATAAATGGTTTTGTACCGGGGAGCGTGTTGGGAATGATGTTTTTGTTCTTGGCATTATCCATGCGTTGGGTTAAGCCGGAGAGAGTGCGTCCGGTGGCTCGTTTTCTTTGTGATAACATGGCGTTTTTCTTTCTTCCGGCGGGAGTGGGGATTATCACGTCCATGGATGTGTTGTCTCGTTATTGGGATGTCGTGTTGGTTGTAGGGACGGTAACCACGTTGCTGGTATTGATTGTGGTGGCGGTTTTGCAACAATGGCAGGAGGATCATCGGGCACATGGTAGAACGAATTAATTTGTAGAAAGATGCAGTCGATAGTTTCGTCAGAGATATTTATAATAACATTAGTGGCCGGAGTTTACTTGGCAGCACTCTGGTTGTATCGGAAAACGAGATTGGCGTTATTACATCCCTTGTTGGTATCCATCCCGGCCCTGGTGGCGGTGATGAGCGTGATGGGGATTCCGTATGAATCTTTCCAGCAAGGGAGTCGGATGATTAATTTCCTGTTGGGCCCTTCTGTCGTGGCCTTGGGGTATGTGTTGTGGGAACAGGTGGAATACATGAAGAGCAATGCGGTGTCGATCATGACTTCCATTTTTGTGGGGAGTTTGGTGGGAATCGTAAGCGTGATTTGTATTGCTCGCTGGATGGGGGCAGACCACGTGTTGATAGCGACATTGGAGCCAAAGTCCGTGACGACTCCGATAGCAATGGGGGTAGCCGAGAAGGCGGGTGGTATTCCTGCCATTGCAGCGGTAATAGTTATCGTGGTGGGGATATTCGGGGGAATCGTGGGGCCTTTCGTGTTAAACAAATTGAATATCGATAGTAAGATAGCCCGAGGGTTATCCCTTGGTGCCGCGGCTCACGGGTTGGGTACGGCCAGGGCTATGGAACTGGGTGCGTTGGAAGGGGCCATTAGTGGTTTGGCGATTGGTTTGATGGGGGTGATGACTGCGATACTGGTGCCTGTTGTCGAATGGGTTATGTCATTATTTTAATGTATGTTGCAGAATTTTACAGCTATCGATTTCGAAACGGCTAACCGTTACCCGACAAGTGCTTGCTCGATCGGGATTGTTGTCGTACAGGACGGTGAGATCACGGAAGAGTTCTCGCACCTGATTAAGCCGGAGCCATTCTATTTTAACAAAAAGTTTATCGAGATTCACGGGATTACTCCCACGATGGTGGAAGATGCACCTTCCTTTTATGATTTGTGGAGCGTGATCGGGCGTTATTTTGATGCAGAAGCGTTGGTCGCGCATAACGCGGGGTTTGATATAAGTGTTTTGAAGGCTTGTCTGGAACGGGCGGATTTGTACGTTCGTTTGCCTGAATCTTTTTGTACCTACCGATTGTCCCGGAAGTTGGTGAAAGGTTTACCCAATTATAAATTGAATACGTTGTGTGATCATTTCGGGATAGCGTTAAATCATCATGAGGCATTAAGTGATGCTCGGGGGGCGGCGAAAATTATGATCGAATTGTCAAAGTTGAGTCTTTTTTCATGAGTTTTTCCCTCGTTGATGGCGAGGGAAAAACTTATAATTTACGGATGATTTCTTTGAATATAGCTCCCATACGAGGTTGTGCATGATTACCCACATCTTGTACCTCCGTGTGATTTGTTTTTATGAGTTCCTCGCTGGCCGTGCTGTTCGTGATAACAGACATGCCAAAGCATTCCATATCCATGTGGCGAGCCACGATAACTTCCGGTACGGTAGACATTCCCACGGCATCCCCGCCAATGACCCGAATCCAGTTATATTCTGCCGGGGTCTCGAAGGACGGCCCCTGTAGTCCGGCGTACACACCTTTTTGCAAGGGAATATTTAATTTCTTTCCGGCTTCCTCTGCCAATTGAATTAAACGTTTGCTATATGCCTCGGCCATTCCGGGGAAGCGGGGACCGAGTTCGTCGATATTTTTACCCCGTAGCGGGTGTTCCGGGAATAGGTTGATATGATCCCGAATAATCATCAGGTCTCCAACCAGGTAATTCGTGTTCACGCCTCCGGCCGCGTTGGAAACGAAAAGCGTTTTTACCCCAAGGGCGTGCATCACTCTCACGGGAAAGGTTACTTCTTTCATGGAATATCCCTCGTAATAGTGGAAACGTCCCTGCATGGCAATGACCTTTTTACCTCCGAAGGAACCGATAAGCAATTCACCCCGGTGTCCTTGTACCGTGGAAACGGGGAAATTGGGAATTGCCATATACGGAATGGCGTGTTCGATCTCTATTGATTTCCCTAATTCTCCCAGCCCTGTTCCTAGGATAATACCGATGGTATGCTCTCCTTTCACGAAGGGGGCCAAGTATTTGCTACTTTCTTGTATCTTGTCTAACATAGTCGTATATATTTTTTATGAGTTGGTCTCTTGGGGTTAGGAACTCCGGTTCGATCGGGATGTAGAAAATTTGTTGCCTGATCTCTTCCGGTATATCGCATAACGTGAGGCGAACGGCATCCTTTTCCGTGGTGAAAATACACTTGTCCGGGGTGCTGATCTTTTCGTATTCCTGGAGAATACGTTTTATATCTGTATCGCTGTAATTGTGATGGTCGGGAAAAGCGATGTGATCAATCTGGTTAGTCATCTGTTTTAGATGTTCCAGGTAGGGAGCCGGCTGGGCAATCCCGGTGACACAGAGTATGGCCGTTTTCGGGGTTATCGTTTGATGACTATTCCCGTCGAGCGAACGTATTTCTCCGTATTTCATGGAGGAGAACAAAAGCTGTTGATAGGCTTTTAAATTCAAGTGTTTCAGAATAATCCGTTTCTCTATGGGCGAAATGTTCGTGGGGCATTTGGTCACGATGATATAATTTGCCCTTTCCTTGGCATGAATACTTTCCCGAAGACGTCCCAAGGGCAGTAAATGATCCTCGTATATGGGGCGGTTGTAATCGATTAGCATGATGTTTATATCCGCTTTCACGTAGCGATGTTGAAAACCATCATCCAAGATGATTACTTCCGGTTTTTCCGGAAGTTGCATGAGCTTTTTGATTCCACGTACTCGATCCGCGTCTACAGCTACGATGATTTCTGGAAATTTATTTTTTATCTGCATGGGTTCATCCCCGATGTCGTTTGCCGTAGAGGTTTCCGTGGCCAGAACAAAACCGGACGTCTTCCGTTTATACCCTCGACTGAGACAGGCTACACGGTAATCATTTTTCAACTCGTTGATCAGGGATTCCGTGTGAGGGGTTTTCCCCGTTCCACCCACGGTGATATTTCCCACACAAATAATAGGAATGTCAAATTCATGGATCTTTAGTATACCCAAGTTGAACAAACGGTTCCGAATGCTGACCCCAATGCCGTACAGTACGCTTAAAGGCCATAGAATGAGATTTTTCAACACAATATTTCGCTTTAATTAAACGTGAGATCGTAAGGTATTCTGGCTACCATCCCTTTTATTTTTAACCACTCTTTCTGTTCCCGATAAGTATCATAGAAATCACCCAGTTCTGATTTTAATATGCTGGTCCTGATGCTTTGCGAGAAATTTAGCAGAATATCTTTGAAAGGACTGCGTTCTACCGGTAGTTCGATGAGCTGATAGTAGTCCAGGCCTGCTTTGTTTGCCGCGATGGCAATGGCATCTTCCAGTCCGCCTAACACGTCAACCAATCCGAGTTCCAGAGCGTCCTCTCCTGTCCATACCCGTCCTTGTGCGATTTCGTTTACCGCCTCTTTACTCATGTGGCGTCCCTGGCTTACCCGATCAAGGAAGGTGTCGTATCCCCGGTTGATGTAAGTCTGCATCACGTTGCGTTCGTACTCCGTCAAAGGACGATCACTGATTGGGATAGGTAACGGGTATCCGCCGCCGAAATCACTGTGCTCGTTGGTTTTCACCACGTCAGAAGAGATGCCAAGTTTATCTTTGATTAGCTCTTCTCCACTAAATAGCAGTCCGAATATTCCGATGGATCCCGTAAGGGTTGTCGGGTCGGCCACGATGGTATCTGCTGCACAAGAAATGTAGTATCCACCGGATGCGGCCACGTTACCCATGGAGGCAATGAACGGCTTCGTCTGTGCGGCGAGTTGCACCTCTTTCCAGATAATATCGGAAGTCAGTGCGCTACCCCCCGGGGAGTTTACACGCAACACGATCGCTTTGATATTTTTGTCTTCACGTGCTTTTCGGATGGTTGTGGCCAGTTCCGGTCCGATACTTTCCGGTCCCTGTTGGAATTCAATGTTTCCTTGAGCGTAAATTACGGCGATTTTCTCAGCGGCAAAATTTACGGTTGGGAAAGTGACTTTCGTGTAATCCTCGAAACTTGTTAAGGATAGTTTTTCGTTCTCTGTCAACCCACATGCCTCACGTAGTTTGTCAAGCATGGCATATTCGTAAAGGGCTCCGTCAAAAAATCCTTCTTTCACAAATTCTTCTACCGGGTAGATTTTGAAATCATCGGTGATTTGATTGATTTTTTCTACCGGGATATTTCTGCTGGCGGAAATACCTTTCACGATGTTACCCCAAAGAGAACCTAAATAAGTCTGCACCTGTTCCCGGTTGGCCTCACTCATGTGTGTTTCAATGTAGGGTTCCACGGCTGCTTTGAATTTGCCGACACGAATGACCTCCGGTTGTACACCGATTTTTTTCAAAAGGTCTTTATAGAAGGATATATTTGCGCTCATTCCGGTTAACAGTAACGGGGTTTCGGGGTTAACGAAAACGCTGTCAGCAACTGTAGCCAAATAATAGCTTTTCTGAGAATATCCCAAGTTGGTATAACTGTAAATGAATTTGCCGCTTTGCTTGAATCTCAATAAGGCATTACGGATCTCGTCGATCGTGGCAAGAGCCCCGAAGTTAGAGTTGATTTCGGTCAGGTCCAAGTAAATCCCCCTGATGCGGGAATCCTTGCTGGCATTGTCAATGTATTCAAGTATTTTATTTAGCCCGATTTGTTTTTCGGAACTCATGGTCGTCAAGTTAAAATTTTGTAATGGGTTCTCCGATGCTCTATCCGGGATTGCTGTCTTCAGCGATAGTTTCAGTATCGTGTTGTCCTTGATTTCGATTGATGGACTGGAGAAACTAGCTATGGCCCCGACGAGTCCGATGAACACGAAAAACAGGATAACGTGTACGATAATAATACCAACAATGGTTGCTAACAAGTATTTCAGAAAGCTTTTCATATGTGTTGTTTTAAATTATTAATATTCCCGGGTAAAATTTCGATATACAAAATATGAATTATATTGTAAATCTTGTTTACAAATGTATGGATATAATTTCGGTCATACAAAATTTTATTTGATTTTGTAGATTTACGACGTTACAAACTTTACAAACTTATTTTGTTGACATTTGTTTTTTTAATAGTTTTACGTGCAGAATCCGGTTGCGTTTCGAGAGGAGAATAAACTTTGCGTTTCGTGACTAAAAATGTTTGTAGCGAAAACTGTAACTCTTTAATTATACGACATGAGCAAATTTGAAGTTATTGGTGGGAGACGATTGAAAGGTGAATTGATTCCCCAGGGAGCAAAGAATGAAGCATTACAGGTGATCTGTGCTTGTTTGCTGACGAGGGAAGAGGTGATTATCTGTAATATCCCGGAGATATTGGATGTAATGAAATTGATTGATCTGCTTCGGGGAATGGGAGTGAAGGTGGAGAGACTTCAAAAAGGAGAGTTTTCTTTCCGGGCGAACGAGATCAATTTTGATTACCTGGAAACAGAGGATTTTTACAGTAAAGCGGCTAGTTTGCGCGGATCGATCATGATTTTAGGCCCGTTGTTAGCCATGCACGGTTGCGGTTTGGTGCCCAAACCGGGAGGGGATAAAATCGGACGGCGTCGGTTGGATACCCATTTCCTCGGTTTCGAGAAATTGGGAGCCACGTTCGAGTATGATGCTATTTCAGGATGTTACAAGGCTTCTGCCCAGAAATTGCGGGGGACTTACATGTTACTCGATGAGGCATCCGTGACCGGAACGGCGAATATCATCATGGCAGCCGTGTTGGCAGAAGGGGTAACCACGATCTATAATGCCGCTTGTGAGCCTTACGTGCAACAATTGTGCCGGATGTTGAATGCCATGGGGGCCCGAATTTCGGGAATTGCCTCCAATTTGTTGACGATTGAGGGGGTTGAAAGTCTTGGCGGTTGCCAGCATCGTTGTCTGCCCGACATGATCGAGGTAGGCAGTTATATCGGACTTGCTGCATTGACTCGCTCGGAGATCACGATCAAAAATGTCGCTATTCCCCAGTTAGGTATTATTCCGGATGCATTCCGCAAGTTGGGGATCCGGATTGAGGAGCGTGGAGATGATTTGTATATTCCTCGCCAGGAGCACTACATGATAGAGGATTTTATTGACGGTTCCATCCTGACGGTTGCCGATGCTCCGTGGCCGGGCTTGACTCCTGACTTGTTGAGTGTATTCCTTGTTGTGGCAACTCAAGCGAAAGGGAGCGTGCTCATTCACCAGAAAATGTTCGAGAGCCGCTTGTTCTTCGTGGATAAATTAATTGATATGGGAGCGAAGATTATTCTTTGTGATCCGCATCGGGCCACGGTTATCGGGCAAAATCATGAATCCCAGTTACGAGCCACCAAGATGACTTCTCCGGATATACGTGCCGGAATCGCCTTGTTGATTGCAGCGTTGTCAGCCCAGGGGACAAGTGTCATTGATAACATCGACCAAATTGACCGCGGTTACGAGCATATTGATGAAAAATTGAATGCCATCGGTGCGGAGATCAGACGGATTGATTGAGGAATGATTTTTCTATGATCTCTGCTTTTAGCGTGTCCGTGCATTCAGAGAGAAGAGTGGTCATGTTTTTGTGAATGACCGGATGAATGAAATCCGGCATGATTTCGTTTAAAGGTGCGAGTACAAAATTTCGTTGTGCAAGTCTGGGATGAGGAACCGTCAGACGAGGAGTATTGATGACCCGGGAATCACAGAATAGAATATCTATATCCATGGTTCGGGAGCAGAATTGCGTGCCGGTACGAACCCGTCCCAGTTTTTGTTCCGTGGCTTGACATTTATCCAACACCTCTTCCGGGAGTAAATCGGTTTCGTAAGTAACAATTTGATTGTAAAAAGAGTCAGATGATTCGAATCCCCACGGGGCGGTTTCGTAAAGGGAAGAACAATGTTGGATCTTCCCTATGCTTGACATTTCCGTTATCGCTTCACGGATCAAGGCTTTTCGATCTCCTTGATTTCCCCCGAAGATTAAAGTGACAAACATCCGAAGTAATTTTAGGTTTAATGATTTTAGATTGAAAAAGCATTCAATTTAAAATCTACGATTAGTTGTGTTTTTTGTAAAATTGCTTCTTGTTGTTTTTCTGTTGCTTGTTGTTATTCATGGGTTTATTGTTTTTCTTTTGCAACAAGTCTTTCGAGTGAGAAAGGATCATGCCTTCCGGCATTTCGATATTGCCACCGTATAATGTATTGATGTCGTTGTAAATCTGATCGTCTTCCACGGAGTCTTTATTCCACGTAAGGAATGATTTTTTCATGTGGTTAGCGGTCAACACCGTGAGTACTCTTTTGATTTCGGGGTCTTCTGTTTCTTTGATTTTTTCAATCAGTTTCTCGGTAAGAAGACCATAGTGCTTGTACTTGATATGGTGATTGTTATATGGTAACCTTTCCGGTTTTTCTTCCAGAATATCTTTTTCCGGGAGAGGATAAGGAGAATCGATATCCAGCGTGAAGTTTGACATGATCATCAAGTGATCCCACAATTTGTGGCGGAAATCCGGAACATCCCGAAGGTGTGGGTAAAGATTTCCCATCACGCTGATTACCGTTTTGGCTGCACGGGTACGCTCATCTCTGTCTGTTATTGTTGCCAGGTGGTCAACCATCATTTGAATATTCCTACCGTATTCGGGAAGAATAAGTTTTTTTCTTTGGCTATTATAGTCCATTACCGGATAATTTTGGTCTTAATTTTTTTTATTTTATGGGAAAACGCCGGAAAATCACATTAAAATGCCGGAATAATCAATCCCTTGAATCTATTAGAAATTAGAATATGCTGCAAATATAATATTTTTTGTTTATAAGTCGTTAATTTGTATGTCCTTGCACGTAAAGTTTTGCAAACTTTAACAATAAAACCTTTTGACCGTGCTTGGGGAACATCACTTTTGCCTTTTTATTGACTCCCAGGCCATCTATGGAAATTACTTTCCCCGGGCCGAAATTGGGATGGAAGATTACCATACCGGGAATAATCTGATCCCCGTTGATAGGAACCAGTTTCGAGGTGTCAATGTCCGGCACTTCAACCTTGGGTTGAAGGGTGATATTCGGACGAGCCACTTTCCCTTGTATACCGGGCCCGTTTAACGAGCGCCCCATGGAGGGACGGGCCGGGGTAAAAAATCCGTCCAGGTAGTGTGGGTCAATTTCCGCGATAAACCGGGAAGGCTGCGGGTAGACTACATTACCATTTTTATACCGGGAAGTGGCATAGGTCATGATCACTCTTTTTTCGGCACGGGTCAGTGCCACGTAAAACAACCTTCTCTCTTCCTCCAAGGCGGAAGGGGTATAGACACTTTGTTGGGCGGGGAAAAGTTCTTCTTCCATGCCCACGATAAAGACATTTTCAAACTCTAGTCCTTTCGCGGAGTGAATGGTCATCAAGGTTACTTTATTATTGTCCTCCGGTTTTTCGCTATCTTGATCGGTCAACAAGGCAACACCTTCCAAGAACGCGGGAAGCTTGTCATCCCGTCCTTCTTTGTAAGCGGTTTCACAGAAATCTTTGACGGCATTCAACAACTCATCTATATTTTCCCGACGGGACACTCCTTCCGGTGTGTCATCGGAAGAAAGGTCTTCTTTAATTCCGGAAGCTTGGGCTATCCGACAGGTCGTTTCGTAGGCGTTATCCTCCTTGGCTATCTCGGTGAATCCCTCGATCAATTGCCTGAAACGAGTTAGCTTGGCAGCCGTCGTGGCGGAAACCATACCGGGAACTTTGTTCAAGTTGCAAAGTAGAGTCCAGATGCTCACGTTATAATGTTGAGCCACTTCTTTTAACTTGTCGATCGTGGTATCCCCGATGCCCCGCCGCGGGTAGTTGATGATTCGTTTTAAAGCCTCCTCGTCGTTCTGGTTAATGGTCAGGCGTAAGTAGGCAATCAAATCTTTGATCTCCTTGCGTTGGTAGAAGGAAAGGCCCCCGTACACCTTGTAAGGTATATTTCTTTTACGTAAAGATTCCTCCATGATACGCGATTGGGCATTTGTCCGGTACAAAATGGCGAAGTGGTTGAAATCCGCTTGTTCGTTTTGGGAGATGCGGAATATTTCTTGTGCCACTTGAAAACCCTCTTCTTTATCGGACAGGGCTTTCATTACCCGGATTTTATCCCCTTCTTCGTTTTGAGAGAACGTTTTTTTAGGAATCTGTTCCTTGTTCCGGCTAATGATACTATTGGCCGCGTCAACAATGGTGGTCGTGGAGCGATAGTTTTGTTCCAGCTTGCACAATTTGTAGCCTGGGTAATCATTCCGGAAGTTCAAGATATTCTCGATGCGGGCTCCTCGGAACGAATAGATACTTTGTGCGTCATCTCCCACCACGCAGATGTTTTTATGTTGTTCTGCCAGTTTTTTGATGATGAGGTATTGCGAATAGTTCGTATCCTGGTACTCGTCCACGAGTATATAGTCAAATTTATTCTGGTACTTCTCCAGTATTTCCGGGAAATCACGGAAGAGAATATTCGTTTGTAATAGAAGGTCGTCGAAATCCATGACGTCGCTTTGCTTGCAACGGGCTTGGTAATACTTGTATATTTCCGAGATCTTGGGCTTCTTGGCCGCTTGATCTGCAGACGTGATCTTTGCCGATTGGGCGTATGCCTGTGCCACGATAAGATTGTTTTTGGCCATGGAGATACGTCCCAACACGTCGTTAGGTTTATATACCTTGTCGTCCAGTTTCAAATCCTTGACGATCGACTTGATTAAGTTTTTAGAATCCTGTGAATCGTATATCGTGAAGTTGGACGTGTAACCGAGGTTTTCGGCCTCGACCCGCAGAATCTTGGAGAAAATGGAGTGGAAAGTTCCCATCCATAAATTGGCGGCATTGCTTTGTCCCACGAGAGTGGCAATACGTTTCTGCATTTCCCGTGCGGCTTTGTTGGTAAACGTTAGGGCTAGAATACGGTAAGCGGGTACTCCTTTGCTTAATAAGTTCGCGATACGATATGTCAATACCCTTGTTTTACCCGATCCTGCTCCGGCAATCACAAGCGTGGGCCCATCCGTGTTCATGACGGCCTCTCGTTGGTTCTCGTTCAATTCGTTAATAAAATCCACGATAAATAAATTCAGAAAAACATTTAACCTTGTGTCCGCAAAAATACAAATAATATGGCAGAACTACTTCATTTGGGATGTATGTTTTATCTCGTTCAGAAAGTTGATGCTGTGGCACGCGACAATTCCGGCGGTTTCTGTTCGCAGGCGACTTTCACCGAGAGTGACAGGTATGAAGTTGTTTTCTTGGGCTAGCCGGATCTCATTTCCCGAAAAGTCTCCTTCCGGGCCGATGAGAATCGTGATCTCTTGGCCGGGTTGATATATCTCTTGAAGTGATTTTTTATTCCCCTCGTCACAATGGGCGATACATTTCAGCGGGGACGGATTGTTTTTCACGAAATGGGAAAACTCCGTCAACGGGTTGAGTTTCGGCAAGTAGGCTTTTAAGGATTGTTTCATGGCAGAAATAATGACTTTCTCCAAGCGATCCTCCTTGATTACCTTGCGTTCCGAATGGGCGCAGAGTAGGGGGGTAATTTCGTCAATTCCGATTTCCGTGCATTTTTCCAGGAACCATTCGATTCGCTCGATGTTTTTGGTCGGGGCAATGGCTATGTGAATATGGAAATCCCGTTTCCCGTATCCCTCTGTCTTCTCGATACAGCGAACTTCACAACGTTTCGGCTGAGCCTGAATGATTTCACACCGATAGAATCCCCCTTTCCCGTCGATAAGAAAAATTTCGTCTCCCACTTCGAGGCGAAGCACTTTGACACAATGTTTGGATTCCTCTTCCGGTAAAGCGTATAGGTTTTCTGTAATATCCGGTGTATAAAATAAATGCATAGAATGTGGTTAAATTTTGAAACAAAAGTATGAAAATAGACGAGAACTTCCAAAATGATTCTCTTATCCATGCGTATGTGTGATACTACTCAGGTCTAACCCAAATAAGGTAGTAAATAAACCCAAATAATACCACATACTCAGAGATCATTCAGTGTTTACTCGAAGCTGAACCATTCCGTAACGTTTGAGCAACGTTTGAACAACGGCTGAGCAACGGCTGAGTGGGATTATTTCCCTAGGATTTCAGTAGGATTTCCTCTGGTTTTGTTATAAATTACTTCTGATGATTACCGTGAACTCACGTTAAAACCGTGATCCCATCTAATACAAAAGCACCATTTTAACTTGGATGAAGTTAAATGGTGCTTTTGATATAAATGATTAACTTTCAGAATGTTGATAATTGTAATATGTGGAATTTTATTCTTCCTCTTCTTGCTCTTGATAAGCTTTCAACAACTCTTCTTGAACTTCTGCCGGTACTTTTTCATATCCGGAGAAATTCATGGTGAAGGAAGCTCGTCCTCCCGTGATGGAGCTCAATGCCGTGGAGTAGCGTTGCATTTCCTTCAACGGCACTTTAGCCATCAATTTTTGGAATCCGGTATCGGCTTCCATACCCATGATGATTGCTCTACGGGTTTGCAGGTCACCCATGACATCTCCCATGTATTCATCCGGGACGAGGACTTCCACGTCGTAAATCGGTTCCAAAATCTTCGGTGATGCCTGTTTGAACGCCGTGCTGAAAGCGTGACGTCCGGCAAGTTTGAACGAGATTTCGTTTGAATCCACGGGGTGCATTTTCCCGTCGTACACACTGACACGTATGTCTCGTGCGTATGATCCGGTAAGCGGTCCTTCTTCCATCTTTTCCATGATTCCTTTCAAGATGGCGGGCATGAAACGTGCGTCGATCACTCCACCCACGATACAGTTGTAGAATACCAGCTTGCCGCCCCACGGGAGGTCAATAACTTCTTTGTCTTTTACCGATATTTTACTATCCACACCGTTGATCTTGTACATGGTCGGGTCGGGCATTCCTTCTGTGTAAGGTTCAATCACGAGATGAACCTCGCCGAATTGTCCGGCTCCACCCGATTGTTTCTTGTGGCGATAGTCTGCGTAGGCATATTTCGTGATGGTTTCACGGTACGGGATACGTGGCGGGTAGAATTCGATTTCCAGTTTATCATTATGCTCGATACGCCATTTCATGGTGTTCAAGTGGAACTCGCCCTGTCCGGAGATAATCATTTGTTTCAATTCCTTGGAATACTCCACGAGGAATGTCGGGTCTTCCTGGTGAATCCGTTGCAGGATTTCCGCCAGTTTTTCTTCGTCGCCCGTGTTCACGGCTTTGACAGCTGTTCTGAAACGAGGATTCGGATATTGGATCTTGCCGAATTTGTAATGAACGTCTTTTTCGTTCAACGTATCGCCGTTGTTCGTATTTTTCAATTTCACGGTTGCCCCGATGTCTCCGGCCATCATTTCGGTTACTTTCGTCCGGTTCTTCCCGGCCACGGCATACAGTGTCGAGATGCGTTCTTTTGCATCATTGGTGGCATTGTACAAGTCATCCCCTTCATGAATGGTCCCGGATGCTACTTTGAAATAGATCACTTCACCCAAATGGGGTTCAACCGTCGTGTTGAACATATATAAGGAGGTCGGGCCTTTCTCGTCGTACGGGACTTCATCCCCGTCTTCCGTGATGGAAGGTGGCATGGAGCTGGCACTGGGAGCCACGTTGATCACGAACTCCATGAAACGGCGCACGCACATATCTTTTTCTGCCGACACGCAGAAAACGGGGAACATATCCCGTGCGATAAGTCCTTTGCGGATTCCGGCACGCATTTCATCCTCCGTGAGGCTGCCCTTGTCAAAGAATAGTTCCATCAATCCTTCGTCGTTTTCGGCTGCCGCTTCGATCAGCGCGTTGTGTAATTCGTTCGCTTTTTCTTCTTCTTCCTTGGGAATGGGGAGTACGTCGGGTTTGCCACCTTCCGGTTTCCACTGGTACATTTCCATTTTCAGGACGTCGATCACGCGGTTAAAGCCGATTCCCGGGTTCACCGGGTATTGAACGAGCACGACTTTCGAGCCGAAAGCGGCCTTGGCTTGTTCCACCGTGTGGTCAAAGTTTGCTTTCTCGTGATCAACCTGATTTATAACGAAAATGAGCGGTTTGTTTAGTCTTTTGGCATGACGGCTGATGATTTCGGTTCCGACCTCAATACCTCTGACGGCGTTAATGACCATTACTCCGGTATCAACAACGTTCAGCGCAGAGATAACTCCTCCGACGAAATCGTCTGCTCCCGGCGTGTCAATGAAATTGAGCTTGTGCTCCTTCCATTCCGTGTATAATACGGCCGGGAACACGGATGATCCGTATTCCTGTTCTACCGGACGGTAGTCGGATGACGTGTTTTTTGCACTAATGCTACCTCTGCGCGGGATGACCCCGCCCTCATACATCATGGCTTCCGCTAGCGTGGTTTTACCGGATCCGGCACTACCCACGAGCGCGATGTTTTTAATTTCGTTAGGTTTATAGGTTTTCATTATAATACGGTTTAGATTAATATTGTAAACGTATTAACTCTTCGAATGATTCGAGGGTTACAAATTAGTGAAGATTTTCTAAAAAAACAATAGAGAATGTCATTCTTGATAAAAATAAATGCAGAAAGTGCGTGTTAGTATTTTTTATGTACCAGGCTCTAGGGCGATGGCGCATTTTTTGTATATCTTTGGAAAAACTTTAATTGATGATTTGAATATGATAGGATTACCTTTAATTTGGATTATATTTATCGGGTTTACCTTGTTGAGCTGGTTGGTGAGCAGCCAGTTGCAATCTCGTTTTAAAAAGTATTCGAAAATCCCCACGGCCAACGGGATGACCGGGCGTGACGTGGTAGAAAAAATGTTGCGGGACAATGGCGTGCAGGGGGTGAAGATCGGTAGCGTGGAAGGACAATTGACGGATCACTATAATCCCGCGAACAAGACGATTAATTTAAGTCATGAAGTATATTACGGTGCCAATGTGGCAGCCGCCGCTGTTGCCGCCCATGAATGCGGTCATGCTTTGCAGCACGCGCAAGCATATAGTATGTTGCAATTACGTTCGGCTTTGGTACCGGTGGTGAGCTTTGCTTCGCATTGGGTGCAATGGATCTTGTTGGCCGGAATTCTTTTGGTTGACACGTTCCCCAATTTGTTGTTGATCGGTATCGCTCTTTTTGGGATGACAACGTTGTTTAGTATTATTACTTTACCCGTGGAGATTGATGCCAGTCATCGGGCTTTGGCTTGGTTGCGTAATTCCGGTATCACGACTTACGAATCGCAAGAGAGTGCTAAGGATGCGCTGAAATGGGCTGCCTATACTTATGTAATTGCCGCACTTTCTTCTCTGGCGACCTTGTTATATTATATCATGATTTATTTAGGAAGAAGAGATTAGCGAGGTGTTTCTCGGGCTAAGGCACCATGGGAGCGCTTGTACATTATAAACACGGCATGGACATACTTCAGTGTCCATGCCGTGTTTATAATGTACAAGTGCCGTGTCTATCCTAGCGTAAGGATAGACCATTTATAGAAATGCCTCTTTGATCTTTTCGATATAATCCAGTTTCTCCCACGTGAAAAGTTCTACTTCTTTTTCTACTGTCGGCCAATAATTTGAAGTGAAAACTTTTTTCACGATTCTGGGAGTACGTCCCATGTGGCCGTAGCTTGCCGTTTCCTGGTAAATCGGGTTACGGAGTTTCAAGCGTTCCTCGATGGCTTTGGGACGCAGGTCAAAGATAGAGGTGATTTTTTCGGCAATGGCAGCATCGCTCAAGTTCACCTTGGCAGTTCCGTAAGTGTTCACGAACACACCGACGGGGCGTGCAATACCGATAGCGTACGAAATCTGTATCAATATTTCATCGGCAATTCCAGCTGCTACCATGTTTTTGGCAATGTGACGAGCGGCGTAAGCGGCCGAACGGTCCACTTTGGATGGATCTTTCCCGGAGAAAGCACCTCCCCCGTGTGCGCCTTTTCCCCCGTAGGTGTCAACGATGATTTTTCTTCCGGTAAGCCCCGTGTCCCCGTGAGGACCGCCGATCACGAATTTCCCGGTAGGGTTTACGTGAAGAATCAGGTTCTCGTCGAAGAGAGCTTGCACTCGTTCCGGTAATTGCCGTTTTACTCTCGGCAGCAAGATGTTGATGATGTCCCAACGGATTTGATCCACCATTTGAGCGTCGGCTTCCAGTTGTGCTTCCGGGGTGGGAGTCGTGGCTTTGACAAACTCGTCGTGTTGAGTGGAGATCACGATGGTGTGAATCCGTGCGGGTTTATTGTCTTCCCCGTATTCGATGGTCACCTGCGATTTGGAGTCCGGACGCAGGTAGGTCATCTCTTGACCCTCTTTGCGGATTTGTGCCAGTTCGTACAATAATACATGTGATAGTTCGAGAGATAGCGGCATATAGTTGTCCGTCTCGTTACAAGCGTAACCGAACATCATGCCCTGGTCTCCGGCTCCCTGTTCCATGGGGTCTTCCCGAACGACACCGCGATTGATGTCAGGGGATTGTTCGTGAATGGCGCTCAGCACGCCACAACTGTTCCCGTCAAACATGTATTCGCTTTTCGTGTAGCCGATGCGGTTAATCACTTCCCGGGCAATTTGTTGCACGTCGACATACGTTTTGGTTTTGATTTCCCCGGCAATAATGGTTTGTCCGGTTGTCACCAAAGTCTCGCAAGCTACTTTGGCATCCGGGTCAAAGGCAATGATTTTGTCAAGTACGGCATCGGAAATCTGGTCTGCCACTTTGTCGGGGTGACCTTCCGATACAGATTCAGATGTAAATAAATATCCCATAATTCATTTTAGATTTAAAGATTTTAGATTTAAAGATTTCGGATGTTTATCCCGGGAAATCGTAAATCATAAATCGTAAATTAAACTATAGGAAAGTACATGGATGGTTGAATTCAGAATTAATATGCATTTTAGCGCTTTTTTTCCGTGGTTGCAATCAGCCAAATCTTTCCACTTTTTCGAGGGGCAAAGATAGATTTTTATTGGATAGGAATAAAACTTTCTTTTGTAAAATGAGTTTTTTTGTTATTAAAGAATGTAATTGTTGAATGCGATCATGCTGTCGGGAGGCAACATGCTTGCAGGGAGCGCGTGTCGGGAATCTGTATGTCGCTTTTTTTCTTGAATTTGGAATCGAATAAAAAATATTTTTCATTTTTAATATGACTTACGTAAATATTTTAGAAAGTATTTGTATATTTGTGGGACGATAAACACGATTTTTTTGAAAACGGAGAGCTATGAATGACTCGAATACCATAAATAAAGGTTCACTACCGGGATTGAAGGAGAAACGATACTTGCAGAAGAAGGCAATTATCGGGTTCCTTTACCGGATGGGAGAGTTGTCCAAGCCTGAAATTTGTCGTTTGACAAACGTGACCACGCCCACAGTTAGTCGCATGATTGAAGAGTTGATGGACGAGGGATGGGTGATTGACCGGGGATGTGGGAATTCAATCGGGGGCAAACGTCCTCACGTGTTTTCGTTGAATCCGGATGCCGCTTATATATTAGGTGTGGATATTGGTCGGGAATACCTGCGGGTGGCTATTTTTAATTTGAAGAATGAACCGATCGAGGGTATTTTGGAGTATCCTTCGATACTGGAAGAGCAGGATGATGAGGCGACGCTTCGTTATGTGAGGGAAAAGATTGACGAGACGATCGGGCGATTGAACATTGATCGGGCAAAGATCAAGATGGCAGGTTTCGCTCTTCCGGGATTGATTGACCGGGAGGGGACTTCGTATACTTATTTAACGTATGAACAACCGGGGATAAAGAGTATTTTGGAGGAGATGCTGCAAATTCCGGTATTTATAGATAACGATTCTAACGTGATGGCTATGGCAGAACACACG
This sequence comes from Butyricimonas faecalis, assembly GCF_003991565.1. Taxonomy (NCBI): domain Bacteria; kingdom Pseudomonadati; phylum Bacteroidota; class Bacteroidia; order Bacteroidales; family Odoribacteraceae; genus Butyricimonas; species Butyricimonas faecalis. The sequence goes on from NZ_CP032819.1 coordinate 4,166,305, forward strand.
TTCGGGGTTGCCAAGAACGTGGACAATGTTTTGTGTATTAGCGTGAACGAGTGTATCGGTTTGGGGATGATCCTGAACTCAAAATTGTATCGTGGGGGGATTGGCATGGCGGGAGAGTTCGGGCATATTCGTATTTCAGGACTGGAGGCTCCGTGTCATTGTGGAAAGATCGGTTGCTTGGAAACCGTGTCTTCGGGACGGGCGATCGAGAATGTGGCGGGCAAACCGTTGCGAGAGATTATCGAGGCCGCCCGGAAGGATGATATTTCGGCTATCGACCTGTTGCATCGTGCGGGAGAGAAGTTGGGAGAGGGGATTGCCACGATGATACATTTGTTTAACCCGGATATGGTGGTGATCGGAGGGGAGATTGTGCAAGCGGGTGACTTGATGCTGGTTCCGGTTCAACAAGCGATAAACAAGTACGCTTTGGCTCGTATGCGGGGACATTGTGAGTTGAAAATGAGTAATTTGGGCGTTTATTCGGCGATATTGGGTACGTTGATGATGGTCATGGAACATTTGTACGATGACACGGAATGCGAGTACTCGCTTTATTAACAGAGGAAAATTAAAGATTAAGATATGGTGATTACTAAAAACTACATCGCTAAGGGCGAGGGAGCTAACAGGTTCGAGAAGATTCCTGTTCAGATTTATGAAACAGCGGACGAGGCTGTGAAGGCCGTTGCCCGCGAGATTGTGGATTTGGTACAAATGAAAGCGGCTAGCAGTGAAAAGTGTGTTTTGGGTTTGGCTACCGGGGTTTCTCCGATTAAATTGTATCAAGAGTTAGTGAGAATGCACCGGGAAGAAGGAGTTTCTTTCCGTAACGTGGTTACCTTCAATTTGGACGAGTATCTGCCGATGCCGAAAGAGTCGGAGCAGAGCTACCATTATTTCATGCACCACCATTTGTTTGATCATATCGATATTGATCCGAAGAATATTCATATCCCGGACGGAACGTTGAAAGGGGATGAAATAGATAAATTCTGTCGGAATTACGAGAAGGAGATCGAGGCTGCCGGGGGAATCGACTTGCAGATATTGGGTATTGGACGTACGGGGCATATCGGTTTTAACGAGCCGGGTTCTTTTATCACGTCTCAGACTCGGAAGGTGTTTTTGAATGACTTGACGATAAAAGACGCGATAAAGGATTTTGGTAGTCGGGATCTGGTACCCACGAAAGCCATTACGATGGGCGTCGGGACGATCATGCAGGCCCGGAGAGTGATTTTGATGGCGTGGGGAGAGAAGAAAGCCCCGATTATCAAGGCTACCGTGGAAGGACGAGTGTCTGATTCGGTTCCGGCAACATTCTTGCAAATGCATTCTAACGTGCAGTTTGTTATTGATGAAAGTGCGGCCAGTGAATTGACCCGGGCGGATTACCCGTGGTTGGTGAGCAAGGTGGATTGGGATGATAAGTTGATTCGTAAGGCGGTGATCCGCTTGTGCCAGAAGTTGAAAAAGCCCATTCTGAAAGTGGAGGATAAAGATTATCAAGATAACGGATTGAGCGATTTGATCGAGAAGTTCGGTTCTGCAAACAAGGTGAATATTGCCGTGTTTAATGATATGCAGCACACCATTTCCGGGTGGCCGGGAGGGAAGCCTAACTCGGATGATTCAACCCGTCCGGAGAGAGCGAATCCTTACCCGAAACGGGTGTTGATTTTCAGCCCGCATCCGGATGATGACGTGATCTCGATGGGAGGTACGGAGGCCCGTTTGGTGGAACAGGGACATGAGGTCCACGCGGTTTACCAGACGTCCGGGAATATTGCCGTGTTTGATGATTACCTGTACGAGATGATGGATATTGCCGACTTGTTTTCCCTTAACATGGGGCATCCTGACGAGGGGTACAAACAAGTAAAGGAGGCTATCTGGAAGCAGAAATCGGAGGGAGGCAATTCCCGGGAGATATTGAAGTATAAAACGGCCTTGCGGGAAGCAGAGGCTTTGGCTGCTTGTCGGTTTATGGGCATTCCCTCGGAGAGAGTACATTTTTTGAATTTACCTTTCTATGAAACGGGTTCCGTCAAGAAGAACCCGTTAGGAAAAGAAGATATTGATATTATCGTGAATTTGTTGCGGGAGGTGAAGCCTCACCAGATTTATGCTGCCGGAGATTTGGCCGACCCGCACGGAACGCATAGCGTCTGTCTGGATGCGATTATGCAGGCTTTTGACGTCGTGTGTGAGGATGATTGGTTCAAGGATTGTTACGTGTGGTTGTACCGCGGTGCTTGGTTGGAATGGGAGGTTGAAAAAGTGGATATGGCCGTACCGGTAAGCCCGTCGGAGTTGTCCATCAAGCGGCAAGCGATTTATCGACACGGTTCACAGAATAACGGACCGGCTTACCCGGGGGATGATCCTCGCGAGTTCTGGCAGCGGGCCGAAGACCGTAACCGCAACACGGCCGACTTGTACAACAAGTTGGGAATGGCGGAGTACGAGGCGATGGAGGTCTTCGTGCGTTACAAGCATAGGAAATAAATGTTGTGTTTTATATTTTTTTTTGCTGGAGCGGGGTCTGTTTTTAGACCCCGTTTCTTTTTGGTATGTGCTTGTAATACGGTAATTTTGTTTTATCTTTGTGTTATTGTAACGAGTATTACAGTATTTAAAATTACAATAAATCGAGAACCATGAAATTTTATGACCGGGAAAAAGAAATTGCACAGTTGCGACAATGGGAAGAGTTGTCTCTCGAGTATGCCCAAATGACAGTTGTTGTAGGAAGGAGACGAATAGGAAAGACAACTTTGATTAAGAAGGCCATGGAAGGCAGAATGACGCTCTATTTTTTCGTGGCAAAGAAAAATGAGACGTTGCTTTGCGAGGAATTTGTGGAATTGATTCGTGTCGTGTTAAACGTGAAGATAGTAGGGCAACTTACTGATTTTAAAAGTATTTTTGAGTATCTCATGCAGTTATCGACAGAGCGGCATTTTACATTGATTATCGATGAATTTCAAGAATTTTTTAATATTAATTCGTCCGTGTATAGCGATATGCAAAATATTTGGGATGAATACAAGGAGAAAAGTAAATTGAATCTGATTGTTTGTGGTTCTGTTTATTCATTGATGAAACGTATTTTTGAGAATGCACGAGAACCTTTATTCCAAAGGGCTAATCATCGAATTGTGTTACGACCGTTCAATGTAGAGATTATCAAAAATATATTATCAGATCACTATAAAGAGTATTCAAATGATGATTTACTGGCATTTTATATGATTACGGGAGGAGTTGCCCGCTATATTGAATTGATGATTGAGGCTAGAGCTTTTACAAAGGAGGCACTTCTTGACATGGTATTTTCTGAAAATTCTTATTTTCTGGATGAAGGGAGAAATGTGTTGATCGAGGAGTTTGGAAAAGATTATACAACTTATTTTTCGATATTGTCTTTGTTGGCTTCTTCTAAAACATCGAGGCCGGAGATCGAAGGAGAGTTAGGAATGTCTGTCGGACCTCAAATAAAGAATCTGGAGACTGATTTTAACTTGATAAAACGAGTAATTCCTATATTTGCCAAACCTCAAACCCGACAGATCAAGTACTATATCGATGATAATTTTTTAAATTTCTGGTTTCGTTTTATATATAAATATCGAAGTGTGATTGAGATTGGAAATTTTGATTATTTGAAAGATATTATCAGAAGGGATTATACTGTCTATGTGGGGCGTGTTTTGGAGAAATATTTCAGAGAAAAATTGATTTTATCGAAACGTTACTCGGCCATTGGTTCATACTGGGAAAATGGTAATCAAAATGAAATAGATATTGTCGCTTTGAATGAAATGGAAAAACAAATGTTTATCGGAGAGGTTAAATATAATCGTAAGTCTCTGAATATGCGTGTACTTGAGGAGAAAGCCATTAATATAAAGGCAAGTCACCCCAAGTATCATATCGAATTTGTCGGTTTATCCTTGGAAGATATGTAATTTACCCGTTTTTACGTTCGATCTCCCGGAGGTTTTCCATTTTCTTTTTCCGTAAGAAACCTTGGATGTCTTCCAGGTGTTCCTTTACTTTCTTGTTACCGAATTCGTAGACCTTGTGGACGAGTCCGGTGAGGAAGTCACGGTCGTGGGACACGACGATCAAGGTGCCATCGAATTCCTTCAAGGCATTTTTCAGGATGTCCTTGGTGCGGAGGTCGAGGTGGTTGGTCGGCTCGTCGAGAATCAACAGGTTCACGGGAGAGAGCAGCAACTTGATCATGGCCAAGCGGGTGCGTTCTCCACCGGACAGGACTTTCACCTTTTTGTCGATGTCGTCGCCACTGAACATGAATGCTCCCAGCATATCCTTGATTTTGTGTTTCAGTTCCAGCGGGGTCACGTCGTCGATGGTCTGGAAAACGGTAAGGCTTTCATCCATGAGAGAGGCCTGGTTTTGGGCGAAATAGCCAATCTTCACGTTATATCCTAATGTCAGTTTTCCGGTATAAGGGATTTCTCCCATGATGCATTTTACCAGCGTGGATTTTCCCTCCCCGTTACGACCGACGAAAGCGACTTTTTCCCCTTTCTCGATGGTGAAGTGGGCATCTTGGAACACGATGTGACCGTCATAGTCTTTCGTGAGTTCTTCCGCGATCACCGGGTATTTACCGGAGTTCGGGGCGGGCGGGAATTTCAGTCTCAAGGCGGAAGTGTCTTCCTCGTCAACTTCCAATATCTCCAATTTTTCCAGCATCCTGACCCGGGATTGCACTTGTAGCGTTTTAGAGTAGGTACCTTTGAAGCGTTCGATAAATTCTTTGGTTTCTGCAATCATTTTTTGTTGTTCATCGTATGCCTTTTGTTGTTGAATACGACGGTCTTGGCGTAACACGAGATATTGCGAGTAATTTACTTTGTAATCGTAGATACGTCCCATGGTAACCTCGATGGTGCGGGTGGTGATGTTATCCACGAAGGCCCGGTCGTGGGAAATCACGACAACGGCTTTCCCGTTATTCACGAGAAAGTCTTCCAACCATTGAATCGAGTCGATGTCAAGGTGGTTGGTCGGCTCGTCGAGTAATAGCACGTCGGGGTTTTTAAGTAACATTTTTGCCAGTTCGATACGCATACGCCATCCTCCACTGAAATCGGATGTCGGGCGGTTGAAATCTTCCCGTTGAAACCCGAGTCCTAACAGGACCTTTTCCACATCCGCCTCGTAGTGGGTGGAATCAATGCTATAAAATTTCTCACTGAGGGCAGACACGTCTTCAATAAGCTTGTAGTACTCAGGCGAATCGTAGTCCGTTCTTTCGGTGAGTTGTTGGTTCAATCGTTCAATCTCTTTCTCCATCTCGAAAAGGTGGGCAAATGCCTGTGCCGTTTCATCGAAAACGGTTCTTTCGTTGTGGGTCATTAAATGTTGTGGTAGATAGGCTATCACCGTGTCTTTCGGGCAAGAAACATTACCTCGATTGGGTTGTCTTTCGCCCGCGAGTACTTTCAACAGCGTGGACTTTCCCGCCCCGTTTTTACCCATGAGTGCGATGCGGTCTTTGTCGTTAATCACGAATGAAATGTCTTTAAAAAGTGTTCTGTCTCCGAATTCTACTGTTAGTCCGTCTACTGAAATCATATTTAATTGAAAATTGAAAGTTGAAAATTGAAAATGAATTTGCATTTTCAAATAACGCTGCGAAGATAAGATAATTTGTTTATATTTGCGAATGAACGGGAAAAGAGGAAACTGCTTTTGTAGAAGGCGTAAAAAATGAAGGGGGAAATATGAGTAAACTTATTCGTGTAATCAATCAATGAAATAGAGTCAAATTTAAACGATAGATAAGAATGGATGTCGTAACCTATAAATTTTTGATGGGAACCTCGGCTTTCGTGATCGCGTTGCTCGGGGGGATGCTGGCGGCTACGACAATACAGCCGGGATGCGGCTTGGAAAAGTTGCGTAAGGCACGTAATATTCTTGTGCCATCGTATTTCGTGTTGGCTCTTCTCAGTTTCGTGTGTTGTTTCACGGGATATGATCGTCATATCGAATCTGGCACCACACTTTTGGTCGCTTCGTTTCAGGCTTTACTTTTTACGATGTCCATGCTGGTTTTTATACGTCCGAATGTAGTCCGGTGGGGAGTCGTGCTCCGGCAGGCAGGCGTGATCGCGGCAGGGGGTGTAATCTTGTTTGGAGTCCTGTTTTGGTGTACCGACTATTATTCGAGAATTTTTTACGCGGGCATGGTTGCTTATATTATCCAACTGATGATTTATACGCGGCAATTCATGTTGGCATACCGCCGGACGGTGCATGACGTGGAGGACTATTATGACAATGACGAGGAATATCGTCTGTCGTGGATAAAAATGGGGTTCTATAGCGCGTTGGGTATCGGCATCATGGTTATACCCGTGTTATTTTTTACCGCGTTGTACCAATATTTCGTCCCGTTGTACGTGCTTTACTATGGTTTCATGGTGATGTGGTTTGTTAATTACTATAGCAAAATGAAGTTTGTGCTTCCGGTCATCATGCTTGCTCCCCCGGAAGCGATTGGCAACGTGCAAGAGTCCCCCGGTGAGATCACGACAATGGCTTCTGCCGAAGAGGAACAGTTGTTAAAAGAGAAATTACAGAGATACATAGACGAAAAAGAGTACTGCCAAAAAGATATTTCTTCCGGTTGCGTGGCGGATTCTTTGGGGGTAAGTCTGTTGTTTTTTCGACAATACATGAAAATGTATCATGGGATGGATTTTCGTTCATGGCGTAAAGAGTTGCGTTTACGCGAGGCAACCCGGTTGTTTGACGAACATGCGGGATACGGCATAGACGAAGTCTGTGGAAAAGTAGGTTACAATAATTGCAGTAATTTCAACCGGGATTTTAAACAGGTGACAGGGATGACACCCAAATGTTATCAGAAGAGAGTGAACGAGGAACGTCGCGATGCGCAAGCGGGGGAAGACGGATGTTGATTGTTCTTTTCGTTTCCCGTTGAAAATCCGATATTTTTGGAAGTGAATTATCTTTCGTGCGAGCAAACGAAAGATAATTCACTTTTTTTGTCTCGACGGCTTTTACCCTGTATTTTTGTATAAATACTCCTCGGTAAATTATCATTTAATCCATATACAAGCATGATGAAAAACAATCTATTTCTACTTGCACTGGCAACGCTGTTGCTTGTCTCGTGCAATAAAGACAAAGGTAATCACCTGGAAGACGATGACAACGTAGTACAAATCACCGCCTCGATCGACGGCACTGCCGATGGCGGAACGGTATCCGCGGGGCGTGCGACAGTCGATAATGACGGGGAAGGTACATTCGACCCCGGCGACACGTGGGGACTTTACACGTACACGACCAAAGGCGATTACATGAATGCCAATACGGAATACAAGTACGAGGAAACCATTTTGTACTGGAAAGATCTCAGTGAGACGGAAGCGGTGACTTTCTCCGCCTACTATCCGCACATCACGGAAGAGATTGCTGATCCGGAGGCGTACATATATAAGCCGTGGAACCACACGGATGACCTGCTCCACGCCACTGCCACAGCAAGCAAGGGTGAGACGGTGGCACTGACATTCAAGCATCTGATGCACCGGCTCGTTGTCAACTTGATTGCCGGAGAGGGCATGGAAGGGGTGGACTTGTCTTCCGCGCTGATAAACTCCATGGCAAGAGATGGCATGCCAACGATGCTTCTCGGCGTGGAGGTAAACCTGCTGACCGGTGCGGTGAGCTATAACAGCACAACGGATGGTATAAACCTCTCCAACGGATTTAATGGCAATGCCGACTGGATAGTAGCGCCGCAAGACCTGACCGCCGGGGAGGAATGGCTCAAGATAACCGTAAGCAAGGATGGCAACGAGGATGTGTGGTACTATCATGTACCTGCCGACCTGAATACTGCCGAACCTGGTAACCAAACCCGTCTCGAAAGCGGCAAGCGGCTCACCCTCAACCTCACGCTGAAAAAGAACCAGCAGACGGGAAAGACCGAGGTGGAACTGACCGCTTCCGAAATCTCCGGCTGGGGCGATGGCGGAACGATTACGGATGAAGTGGCGATAGGCGGTGATGCTTCCGGTGTCACTACCTACGAAGCCCTGCTCGCTGCCCTGAAGACGGGTGGCGCTTCGGCAGACGCTCCGACGCTTGTCACGCTGGGCAGTGATATTACGATACCCGCAGGCGGTGACTACAACACTCCTTCCATGACCGACAACGGCTATTTCAAAATAGACGGTGGCGGACATACCCTGACTTGGGAGCAAGGTAGTTACTATTTTCTCGGCAATGCCAATGCCACACCCAATGCCGTTTATATCGAATTTGCCAATATCAATTTGGTTCAGCAAGATTTGTACATGGGTGCCGTGATATGTATGTATAATGGTAAGATTACGCTGAGTGGGAATGTGACATTGAACGGGGGTGGTATGATTATGGCTGTTGGCAAGGAGTCGGCATTGGAATTAGGTGACGGCTCCGAATTGTCTTATGCGACAGGTAGTTCGCTCTGTGCATCCGTCATGAATGGCGCCACTCTCGTGTTGAACGGAGGAACGATCGCCGCCGGGACTTACATAGATTTAGGCTACAATCTTGCCTCGCTCGTTTCCTATCCCCTTATCTCCGTTTCGAAAGCCCTCACGGGTGATGTGCACCTCTATCTCGGTCTGCCCGGTGTAACCCCCATCGCCCAAGGAACCGGTGGTTACCAACTGACGCAGACGGACTGCGACCGGCTGAAAGTGAATCCGGAGTCGATGGTCAGCCTTTATGGAGAACAAACGAGGAAATATGGTGATAAGTTTGAACTTTATCTCGCTTCGGAGGATAGGCAAATCAAGTTGCGCAGAAAAAATCTTCCACCCGGTATCTCCGGTAATATCAATATGACCGGCATGACTGCCGAGGAGGCAAAGGCTGCCATTGAGAATGCTCTTGATGCGGAGTTCACCGAACTCAAGTTGACGGGCGAACTTTCCAAGATAGGAATGGGCGGTAATTGGGGTACATTTGCCAATAACCCCCGAATCACGAAATGTGACCTCAGCGGAGTGACGGGTTGGGGAACACCGGCAACTTTGCCCGAACGCGCTTTCCTGAATTGCACCGCCTTGCAGGAAGTGGTGCTTCCCAATGACGTGCAGGTAATCGGAGAGAATGCCTTTTACGGCTGCGCTTCGCTGACAGCGGTGAATCTTTCGCAGGTTACCCGGATTGAACAAAGAGCATTTCGGGGTTGCGTTTTACTGGAGGCACTCACATTGGATAATGTGGCTGCGATAGGCTTGGAGGCCTTCTTTGGATGCGCGTCTCTACAGACACTTAAACTGCCGAAGTGTACGAAATTCGCCAATTATATCGTAACGGGTTGCAGCAGCCTTACTCGGATAGAGGTTACTGCAGCCGGAAATATCGTTCACATAGAAGATGGTGACGATATAGAGCATTACGCTGTTTTTCTCAATAGAACCCCCGTTCATTCCGGAGAGAACGCATTCAATCCCGCCAAGTGTGACCTTGTGCTGAATGCGGACAAGCATCCCGATACCGGTGCGGCTCTCCCCAAAGCCACAGCCAACGGTGAATGGACGATTACGGCCGATGCGCATTTCATGAAATGGAAAAGCATTGCTTTCCAGCAGTAGTCCATGCATCGACTTTCACCTCCAATCGGGAGAAGAACTCTTCCGATCGGAGGTGGATGATGAACTTACCGGAGATAGTAGCGACGGTGGCGAGAATGAGAATCCGTTAGAATAAAATAATAAAAAAATATGAATATGAAGAATAAGAAATCAAACATTCCGGCGTTCGTTTCCACTATCGGATTAGCGTACCTTCTCCTGTTGGCAGGCTGCTCGCAGGACGATGTGCAAACTCCGGACGATGGCACGAAAGATGGCAATGCCATCCGCTTTACCTCCACCATCATCGACTTCACGGGCAGTGATGCCGCCAATGACCCCGAAACACGTGCCACCATCAATCCGGACGGAACGGGCAGTTTCACCAACGGCGACCAAATAAGGCTTTGGACTTACATGGTCGACTTTCCCGACTTCATTATCAGTGATATGAGCGAGATGTATACCCTGACCAATAATGGCAACACGTGGGATGGTTTCACCCCAACTTGGGACGAGTTGGGAGAGCCGACAGACGAACGGCGGCGTTTTTTCTCCGCCCACTATCCCCAACAGACATGGGGCAGTTCCGATAGCGAGTTTGAGTTCAGCGTTGCAACTGACCAAAGCATCATCGAAGCCTATGAAGCCTCCGACCTGCTGGAAGCCCAATCAAGATACTCGGAAAAGCCGCAGGACGGCACCGTGAATCTCTCTTTTTATCACGCGATGGCAAGAGTCACGGTGAAGCTCGTGGAAGGAAGCGGGGTATCTGCGGAGGAGGTAGACCAGGCCACAATCATCCTTAAAAACATGGCTATCCGTTGTACAAGAAAGTATTCCGGGGATACGGAGACAGACGTAACGTTACGCGATGATATTATCCCGAGAAAATCGGACAGCTCCGGTACAAACACGTTCTATGCCCTTGTTCCCCCGCATTCGGTGGGAAATGGATTGGAAATTGAAATCACCGTTTCCGGCAAGGTGATAAGCTATAAAACGATGGAATTGAAATACCTTGTCAGTGGTAATGAATACCTCATCACCCTTACGCTGACTAACAGCGGGGGAGGTGTAAGTGCCGACAGCGGTAGCGGCGATAACTACTCCCCCGGAGGAGGTATCGACTATTGAAAATAAATAAAGCATTCCATAGATATGAGAAAAATAAATATATTACTATTAGCAGGGGTTGTTATGTCGCTTGGGTCATGCAGCAAAGATGAAACGATCACCGGACAACCCGAAGGGAAAAGCGGTGCGCCGCAACTGGCAGCGACTGTGGAACAGCTTCCAGTCACCCGGTCGGGCGTAATAGAGAACAACGGCAACTATGCGGACGGTGAAAAATTCTATTGGAGCAACGGAGATGCTACCACCGTTCTTTTCCGAAATCCAAGTATGACGAATGCAACCCAGTACAAAAGAGCGGAATATGTGGCAAGCGTTGCAGGAGGTGTACAAAGCAATAACTGTACATTTCAGGCCACTCAGTCGGAAAGTCTCGATAATGGCACATACACGGCATACGGTCTTTATCCGACCTCGGCTTGGGAAGTCAGAGCCGACTACTACTCTTTCCTTGAAACAAATATCCCCACCTATCAAACACAGACACAGGCGAATTCTACACACTTGGGAGCCTATATGCTGATGAAAGCCCAAAGCGATGTAACAGTAGACGGCAGTACTCCTATGAAGCTCACCTACAACCATCTTGCTTCGGTAGTGCGCTTTGTCGTTTGGAATAATTCGGGCAACAATAATTTGAGACTGGAAAATATAATTGTAAAACTGAGTTCCGGCAAAGCGGTGTTCGCTACCAAAGCTAAATTGACTGATGTCGATGCTACTTCGTTGTTGCTTTCCAACTATGCGAATGTTCCTGCTTTGACCTTACGACTGACCGGCGATGCCCGGAATTTCTCAATCCAAGATGGAAAGAACCGGTGCGAAGGCTATATGGCTGTGTTGCCCACCGCTACAGATGCGTTTGAAGATTCTGATGATTTAATGTTTGAACTATCTTTCTCTGAAGGAAGCAATAACTATCTTGTTACCAAAACGTACCCCATCGGAACTTCCCTCCAGTTCCTTTCAAACGGAATAGAACAGGGCAAGAGTTATTATTTCCAATTGAAAGTGGAATCGGGTGATCTTAATGCAATAATTGGGACCTCCTACGCTGTTGGCGATTATTGGCCCGATAATACCAGTCCCGTAGGTATTGTTTTCTGGGTGAAGCCGGGTAGTCTTGGTACTCAGGGTAAAGTTGTGGGACTGGGAGAGACTTATGTCGCTAAATGGGGTGTAGATAATGATGAACAAGCAGCGGGAGTAGCAGGTATCCGCAGCGTTACGGACGGAGCGACAGCTACCAAGAGTATGATTGCCAAATACAAGAGCAGTGGCACATTCTCGGCAGATTACCCCGCCTTTCACTACATTTATAATACGATGAACGGTGGTAACGAAAATGGCGTTTGGTATTTGCCAGCCCGAGATGAGTTGAAGATGCTTTATGCCGGATATAGCGGAAAGGTGTACGAGGAGATTACTGATTGGATATCGAACAAAATGCCGGATTATGATTCGGAAAACTGCAAAATGGCTCGTGCCGCATTCAATTCCAGTCTTGCAGCAAAAGGCGGAATGGCTTTTGGCAGTAGCGGCAATTCTGCCGATTGGTTCTATTTGTCTTCATCGGAAGTAGTATCAACAAGATCTTACAGTTTTAATCTTGAAGATGGGCAGTATAGTATGGATGAGAAAAACATGGATGGCAATATTCGCTGGATAAGAGACTTTTAGCATCATAGTCAGGAACAGACAAAATACTCTTTCATATTGAACCCCTAAAATTTAAGAACTTAAAATTAAGCGTATATGAACAAGATAACATTTTTATCCTTCGGCTACTGGCAAAGCGTTTGCATTGCTGTCCTACTGTCGATTGCCGCAACCGTTATGCTCGCCTCGTGTAGCGACGATGATACTTCTGGTGGCACTGCGCCGGACGACGGCAACGCCATCCGCTTTACCATCGCCATTGCCAGCTTCACAGGCAGTGATGCCGTCGAAAACCCCGGCGCACGCGCCACTATCAACGACGAGGATGGTACGGGCAGCTTCTCCAACGGCGACGAAACGACGATTATGGGATTCGTCTATGAAGCGATGCCGCCGGTCAAAAAAGAATCCCCCGCCACCTACAAGGACGGAACGTGGACTACCACCATGACATGGGATGAATTCGGCGAGGGTGCGCACGTCGCTTTCTCCGCCTTTTTCCCGAAACTGTCTCTGAGCGACTTTAGTGAACTCGGTCAAATGGCCATCAATCTCCCCACCGACCAAAGCACTACGGAGCAGTATGCCGACTGCGACTGGTTCCATGCGGTGGCTAACGGGAAAAAAAACGACCAACCGATACAGCTTACGTTCCGCCACTGCATGCACCGCCTCACGGTAAACCTCAGCCTGTCCGATAACTCCGGCACATTGACGCAGGCGGATGTAGATGCCACCACGGTCGTGATAAAGAACATGGAGACCAAAGGCGTTGTAAGTTTTAGCGGCGGCGTAATGCCGCAGGCTGGGAATACCGGAGACTTCACCCCCTTGAAATCCACTGACGGCAACAGCTTCTGCGTCCTCCTCCTGCCGCAGAATGTAACTCCTGGCACCCCGTGGATAGAAATCACCGTGGGCGGCCGAACCGTCACCTATCCCGTCCCTGCCGGGCTAACCACGCTGAATGAAGGAGAGGAAAAGGTGGTAAATCTCAAGCTGACCAACGACAGCGGGGTTTCATATTCAACATATCTGACAGGGTGGTATAGAAACGACAATTATGACACGTTTGTATATACGCTGGTAAACGATGCTCAGACGGAGCTCTCTCCTCCGGCAGGAGGTAGTGATGCTTACCCGAAGGCTATGGCGGTTTCCGGCGGCAAAACCTATGTTTCCGGTGGTTATTTTGATACGGACGGTTGGGCAAGAGCTTGTTATTGGGTCAATGGATCAGCCACGAAACTTGAAGTTCCGGATCGCTCAATTGTCGAAGGACCCGACTATTCCGAATCAATCCTCGTTTCGGGTGGTAAAATATATATAGCGGGATCCTACAACAATAATGATTATAGAAATGCCCCGTGTTATTGGGTGGACGGCGTTCTGACAACGCTTACGCTGCCCGCTGGGGCTTCTGAGGGCGCTGCCGCATCAATTGCCGTTTTGGACGGGAAAATATATGCAGTTGGATATCATGCAAACAGCAACGGTACAAGTACTCCGGGATACTGGCTGGACGGTAGTTTCGTGCAGCTTTCCTTGCCCGAGGGAGCATCCTTCTGGAGTTCCGGAACAATGGACATCGTTGTTTCGGACAACAAGGTTTACGTCATGGGCACGTACTTTCAGGACTCTCGGTATTACCCGTGCATCTGGATAGACGGCACACGTAACGAACTTGTCTCTGCCGGGTCGGCGGCATTGGGATCTGTCGCCCAGTCAATGACCGTTGCAGGCGGTAAAGTATATGTTTCGGGATATTCTATTCCGGAAAATAGGAATTATCGCAAAGGCTGTTATTGGATAGACGGTGTCTGCACCGACCTCAGCGTTCCCGACGGTGCTTGGTCGGAAGCGGCATCCATTGGCGTTATCGGTGGCAAGGTTTATGTCGGCGGTGAGCATTATACCGATGTCCGTGAAAAACACCCCTGCTATTGGGTGGACGGCGTACGCACCGACCTTGACATCCCGACGGGAGGGACAAGTGGTGGCATCAGGGCGATATATCTGAGCGAATAAGGAGATTGAACCCAATTAGAACGAATCCGACAATGGTATTTTGGAAAAAAGACACTGTGCCGTTCTGAAATCGGTTTACTCTATTTGAGAACGGCACAATAAAATAACTGCATTTACTTTTCATTAAAGTATAAAGGTAAAATGTGTTAAATTGTGGATTAATAATTACGATTTTTGTGTATTTGATAACGTGTTGTGTTATTTTCAGTACGATATTTGATATAATAGTGACAATAAATTTGTTTTGTATTTGAAGATGCCATACCTTTGTAGAAAAGAAATTAAAAGAAAGGTCTCATGTACACGGAAATATTACGGATAATAGAGGGTGGCTTATCGAAGGATACAAAAAAAGTTTTTAACTATGCCAATTTGCTTGCAAAAAAAGTAGAGAAAGATGGTGATAGTAAAATGGCTAAGATGATTCTTAAAGTCATTGAAAGCAGAGCTGTGACAACAGTGACAATGGACGAATTGCTCACGACGCCTGTTGACCAAGAAAGCAGGTTAAGTATTGTTGATGTTACCATCCCGTCAAAAGAAGAAATTCCTGTCATTCTTCCCAAATTAGTTGATGAAAAAATTGCAGACTTCATTAATGTGGTTAAACATCAAAGTCAATTAATACAAAAAGGGGTGGAAACATCTAATTCCTTATTATTATATGGAAATCCGGGATGTGGGAAGACGACTGTCGCTAAATATATTTCGGAGCAGATAGGATTACCTTTGGTTATAGCGAGATTTGATGCTATCGTATCTTCGCTATTGGGAAATACGGCTAAAAACATTCGGAAAATTTTCGATTTTGCGGATCATAAACCTTGTATCCTTTTTTTGGATGAATTTGATGCCATTGCAAAAGCTCGTGATGACCAATATGAGTTAGGCGAATTAAAACGGGTAATCAATAGCCTTTTACAGAACATTGATTCGTTCTCGAAGCAAAATATTCTTATTGCAGCAACAAATCATCCCGAGTTATTGGATAAGGCGATTTGGCGAAGATTCAATACGGTAATTGAAATTGGGTTGCCACAAGAAGAAGAAATTGTAACCCTTATAAAGACTTTCACGAGTGATTTTAGCACTGAATTTAATACAGACGACAAACGACTTGATAGATTATCCAAACAATTTGCGGGAAAGTCGCCGTCAGATATAAAAACAATAATTAATAATGCTAAAGCGCAAACTGTAATTAATGACAGGGATACATTGCACTATGAAGATGTTTTGATAGAACTGTTCGAGTTTAATCACCGAGGTAATTTAACGATTGAAAAATTGGTAGAATATCTCTATGAGAATGGAGTCCCCCAGAATACTATCGCCGAACGGATGAATGTTTCCATTAGGCAAATACGAAATTATTTAAATAAACAATCATAACCATGGCAGAGGAGAATCTTCCCATAAAGTTCTTTCAGAAAAGACAGAAAGACGAGCGAGACACCGAAGGTGGTGGCGGCGGAAAACCACCCCAATGGATAGATGCAAGTAGTGTAGGCGAAAAATCCATATACATACGGCAAGTATTAGATAATGTTTCACATTCGCTTGCAGAGAAAGTGAAGCGGAACAATTACATTCCGTCTGTAGTAAAATTAAAAGTAAATTCCGACGCTCTTGCCAAAACTTATCGTAGAGAAATTGGCAATTTATTCAACGTTGGCAAATTGAATACGATTGGTGTTAGTGGTGAAGATGAAGTCTTGATTAAAATCGACAATCAAGAAGATTTGCAAAAAATGACAGAAAAGATTGCTAATGCTGGCAATAAATATTCCAGTCAATCAACAATAACGGGTATTTGTGCTATAACCAACATCGAAGAATTTAAGCCGCAAGTAAATGTCGAACCCCATGAAAGCACTATTTTAAAGGTAAAGCTATTCAATTATGGTGACAGTTCATTAAACAGTGTACTTACCAAAGAATTTGAAAAGTATTGCAAGAAATATCAGTTGGATTTTAAGAACGTTCCGTATTCCGGTGAGTTAAATATATATCGTATCAATGGTATTACTACTGATGCGTTTAATGAACTTAAAGATTTTGACGGAATACAATTGATTGCAGAAATGCCAACCTACGACATTACTTTGGATGAGCTTACCGAAGATATTACCATTCCGATCAAACAGCCCAAAGCCGGAATTAATTACCCTGTAGTTGGAGTGTTAGACACCGGAATTGCAAGCATTCCACATTTGCAACCATGGTTACATAACGAAAATATCACATATTATCCTGATGATGATGTAGATAAAAGTCACGGAACATTTGTTGCCGGAGTATTACTATACGGTGATGAATTGGAAGGCAAAGAGTATACAGGCTTTGAAGGATGTAAATTGTTGGAAGCGATAGTGATGCCCGATACAAAAAAGCAACAAATAACCGAAGATGAACTTGTACAACAAATATGGGATGCCGTTAGTCGCAATAATGATGTCAAAGTTTGGAATTTATCGTTAGGAACCAATAGGGAAGTTGATTTGTATGAATTTTCCGATTTTGCAAAAGCATTAGATGAAATACAGGAGCAAAACAATGTTCTCATTTGTAAATCTGTGGGGAATTGTACTAATTTCAAATTAAATGCACCTGTAAGCCGGATTGCAAAGTCAGCTGACACTGTTCGTGGACTTGTTGTCGGTTCGTTAGCCCATGACAAAAATGCAACGGATATCGCAGACAAACACAATCCGTCTCCATTCTCTCGAATCGGTCGAGGCCCTTCTCATTTAATTAAACCTGATGTTGTTCATATCGGTGGTAATGTGGGACTTGATGTCTCAAATAATGTTGTCCTAAATCCGGTAAAATCATTTTCGCCTAACGGACAGATAGCAAAACAGGTTGGAACGAGTTTTTCGACACCACGAATTGCTGCCATTGCATCAGGACTTGATGCGATGTTAAATGAATCATTCAATCCCACGTTATTAAAGGCTTTGATTATCCATTCGGCTAAATACCCGGAAGAAATGAAAATGCCAATTGTAGAAAAGATAAAATATGCCGGATTTGGCCTCCCGTCCAATATAAAGGATATTCTTTTCAATGAGCCAAACGAAATAACACTGATACTTCAAGACACTTTGGAGAAAGGGCATTTCATTGATATTTTAGATTTTCCTTTCCCACAGAGCATGGTTGATGAAGACGGATATTTTTACGGAGAAATGACCGTTACATTGGTTACTTCACCAATATTGGAAGTATCACAAGGAGCGGAATACTGTCAATCTAACATTGATGTTATGATAGGCTCTTACGATGAAAAAGTCGAAAGAGATATGTCAAACCCATTGATAAAAAATCCAATTGGAGCAGGTGGAAGACAAAATATATTGGCGATGACTAACTATAGTTCAAGAGCCAAAAAAGACATTGAAATGCCTTTTGCTGCGGAAAGAATGTTAGTCACATACGGGGATAAATTTCAACCCGTAAAAAAGTGGAGCGTAAATTTGGATGAATTTACAGAAGGGAACAAAGAAAAGTACTTGAAAGCCCCTAAAAATTGGTATTTGAAAGTCGAAGGTTTGTATCGTCATTTTATGGAAGAAAAATGCGAACTGGAAGACAGAACCCCTAGTCAGGACTTTTGCCTTATCATTACGATTAAGGATACCAAGAAGAAGGGAAATATATACAATGAAGTAACTCAATTGTTGGATAACTTTAGTTTTATCCATAGCAATGTAAAGATAAAAGAAGAGGTACGTATCAGATTAAACGGATGATATACCAGTGATTGCGTGGTGGAAGTTATATCTCCCTCCCCATCTCCCCCTTCCGGGTACTTCCCCTCAAGCAGGGGAAGAAGGAGGTGGCAGCGAAGCTGACGGAGGAGTTTTAGGTGAAATACAAATTTTGACACACTATTTCTACTCTACTTGCACGGGAGGGGAAATCGTTGGTTGATTAGCTGGGGTGTATAGTTTTTGCAAACTCTAATAGAATAATTTCCGGTGTAATACTTTAGTACTAAGGGGAAACTTACGTGTTAATTCCGGTGGATTTTCGGAATATCTTCGGTGCCCCTTCGCTCGTTGGGCGAAGGGGAAGCGGGGGTGGAAGGCGTGTGGGGGAATGGAATGTGCTTTGTTTGTTGGTTTTGCAAGAGGAGTGTACTGAAATTGATAAGGGAAAATGTCGTTTATGTGGTATTTAATGTTGTTTATGTAGTATTTTCTGTTGTTTGTATAATAGATTCGTTGGGAGGGGATAGGAAAAGTATTTTTGTCACCGTAATCTAAAAAACAAAGATAATATGGCAAAGACCGAACAGGAGATTAGAGGTAAAGTGGGTAATATGGTTTTCTACAAGATGGGTAGTGAAACTCGGGTGAGAAGCACCGCGAGTGATTTTCAAGATGCCGATTCGGAGGGGCAACGATCCGGAAGGTCTCGGTTAAGGGTGGCAACTCTTTTTTATCAACGGTTAACGAAGGTGATTTCTCGGGAAATATGGAAATTAGCGGCGGCAGGGACAAGTCAGAATGGTTTTAATCTTTTTATGAAGAAAAACATGATGGTGTTTACCCCGTGTGGGCGGGTGGGGGATTTTTCTCGCTTGTGTTTGACTGCCGGTGTTTTGCAACAAGTGAATCACTTGGAGGTAGCGGAAGATAACGGGAAGCAAGTTACTTTGACGTGGAAGGTGGGGATCGATTCGCCTTCGGCCGGGGATGACGATCGCTTACGGGTGATCGTGCTGTTGAATGACCGTTGTTTTTCTCCTTTTATCGTGGAAGGCGTGGATGCCCGGAGAAAGGATGGGCGTATGACATTTAGGTTGGAGCGGACACGGGGGCAGGCGGCTCATTTGTATTGCTTTTTCTCGGGGAAAGGAGGAATGACCTATTCTTCGAGTCAGTATGTCAGGGTGGACGAGTGAGGTTATTCGTTTACCGATTAATTTTGGCTTTCTTTTTGTAGGATGTTTTGCGAGTGTAAATTTTATTATATTTACGAACAAATTGAAAGGAATGGTCGTACAATAGAGTTACGAATAAATTATTGTTATGATGGAAATATCAGATATAGGATTGATCGGGTTGGCGGTAATGGGGGAGAATTTGGCTCTGAATTTGGAAAGTAAGGGATACACGGTTTCTGTTTATAACCGGGTTCACCCGGACCGGGAGAGCGTGGTGACCCGTTTCGTGGAAGGACGAGGGAAAGGGAAGCGTTTTCATGGGACCTACACGATTGAAGAGTTCGTGGAGTCCATACG
Organism: Butyricimonas faecalis; assembly: GCF_003991565.1. Classification (NCBI taxonomy): domain Bacteria; kingdom Pseudomonadati; phylum Bacteroidota; class Bacteroidia; order Bacteroidales; family Odoribacteraceae; genus Butyricimonas; species Butyricimonas faecalis. Next base: position 4,186,021 of record NZ_CP032819.1, read on the forward strand.
TTTGCCGCGGAAGATCATGTTGATGGTGAAGGCCGGGGATCCGGTGGATGAGTTGATCGGGCAGTTGCTCCCGTGGCTTTCCCCGGGAGATGTTATTATTGACGGGGGAAATTCGGATTACCACGACACGGAGCGTCGGGTGAAGATGCTGGAAGAGAAGGGTCTTTATTTTATTGGAGCCGGGATTTCCGGGGGAGAGGAAGGTGCGTTGAACGGGCCGTCCATTATGCCGGGAGGTTCGGTGATGGCTTGGCCGTTGGTGAAAGATATATTACAGTCGATCGCTGCAAAACTGGAAGACGGTTCTCCCTGTTGCGAATGGATCGGAGCCGGAGGGGCGGGACATTACGTGAAGATGGTGCACAACGGGATCGAGTACGGGGATATGGAATTGATCGCGGAAGCTTATTCTATGCTGAAGAAGAGAACCGGGTTGGACAATGACGGGTTGGGAGATATTTTCGAGTTGTGGAACCGGGGAGAGTTAAATAGTTTCTTGATAGAGATTACTTCGCATATCCTGCATTACAAGGAAGAGAATGGGGATTATTTACTGGATCATATCTTGGATGTTGCCGGGCAGAAGGGAACGGGGAAGTGGAGCGTGATGGCGGCGTTGGACGAGGGTGACCCGTTGACGCTGGTGTCGGAGGCGGTGTTTGCCCGTTTCATGTCGGCTTTGGTGAGTGAACGGGAGAGGGCATCCGTGCAGTACCCGTCGGGTAAGGTGGGGGATATGGAGGCTTGTATTACCTTGAATTCTTCCGGGATTGAGGCGGTGAGGGATGCTTTGTACGCGGCAAAACTGATCTCTTACGCGCAAGGATTTTCTTTGATGCGCAGGGCTTCCGAGCGGAATGGTTGGAATTTGGATTACGGGACGATAGCCAAAATCTGGAGGAAAGGATGTATTATCCGCTCCGTGTTCTTGGAGAGGATCACTCAAGCGTTTACGAAGAGTCCGGGATTGCAGAACCTGTTGTTTGATGCCTTTTTCCACGAGAGGATGGAGAATGCCTTGCCGGCCTTGCGGGGCGTGGTCGTGGATTGCGTGTTTAACGGTATCGCGGCACCTTGTTTCTTCTCGGCATTGAGTTATTTTGACGGGTTGCGTAATTTTACATCCCCGGCGAATTTGATTCAGGCGCAAAGGGATTATTTCGGGGCGCATACATACGAACGTACGGATGCGGAGAGAGGTAAGTTTTTCCATACCGACTGGACGGGAAAGGGAGGAAAGACGGTTTCAGGAACTTATAACGTGTGATTATGAATAGACCGGAGGATCAGGTATTAGTTATATTCGGGGCATCGGGCGATTTGACCAAACGGATGTTGATGCCCTCGTTGTACGAGTTGCACGTGCGGCAGATGTTGCCGGAGCGTTTTGTTATTTTGGGGACTTCGAGGAAATCCATGAGTGACGACGAGTTCCGTTTGTCGATCCGTTTGATGTTGGAGGAGTTGAAAGGGGAAAAAGGCTTGAAGGGGGAAGAGGTGGATCGTTTCTTGCAGAAAGTGTACTACCAGCCTTTTGACCCGGTGGAGGGAGCCGATGAGTTGGGGGAACGGGTGATGTTTTTGATGGAGGAAAACGCTATCCCGACGCGGGTGGTGTATTATCTGGCAACTCCGCCGAATTCCCAGCAGGCAATCACGAAATACATTGGGAGAAGTTGTCTGTTTGGAGTAAAGGAACGGGGCGGATGGCACCGGATCGTGGTGGAAAAGCCTTTCGGGACAAGTTTGGAGACGGCGAAGGAGTTGGATAGAGCCTTGTTGCAGGTGTTCTGTGAGCGGGAGATTTATCGCATCGATCATTTTTTGGGGAAGGAGACGGTACAGAATATATTGGTCTTGCGTTTTGCAAACGAGATATTCGAATCCCTGTGGAACCGGAATTACGTGGATTACGTGGAGATATATGCCTTGGAATCGCTCGGGATCGAGAACCGGGGAAAGTATTACGAAACGACGGGGGCTTTGCGGGATATGGTGCAAAACCATTTGATGCAGTTGCTGGCTTTCGTGGCGATGGAGTCTCCGGCGACGATGGAACCGGAGGTGATTCGCGACGAGACGGTGAAGGTGTTGCGCTCGCTTCGTCCGTGGAGGGGGGAGGATATTCCCCGCAATGTTGTCCGGGCGCAATACGTGGCCGGGGAATCAAAGGGGCAGCCCGTGGTCGGGTATTTGCAGGAAAAGGATGTTGCTCCGAATTCCGACATGGAGACTTACGTGGCGTTGAAAGTGTTTATTGATAACTGGCGTTGGAGTCATGTGCCGTTTTATATATACACGGGCAAGCGTTTGAAGGATAAGCGTTCCGGGGTGGTGATTCATTTCAAGTCGACGCCGCACAAGTTGTTTCAGGGACAATGTGAGGGGGCGTCCTGTAACCAGTTGATTATTCGTATGACACCGGATGAGGGGGTGATGCTGAAGTTCGGGTTGAAAATGCCGGGTGGTGGTTTCACGGTGAAACAGGTGGGGATGGATTTCCTGTATGCTTCCCTGTGCAACAATTATCTGCCGGGGGCTTACGAGCGTTTGTTACTGGATGCCATGCAGGGGGATTCGATGCTCTACACGCGGGATGATGCCTTGGAGGCCAGTTGGAAGTTTATCGATCCGATCGTAAATTATTGGCGGGAACACCCGGGAGAGCAATTGCGGACGTATGCGGCGGGAAGCGAAGGACCGGACTTGAGTGATGTGTGGGATGTGGTTCCTCCTGTTTTAAAAGAAGATAAAAATGTTTGTTGGTTATGATATTGGATTCACATACGGGATTGGTGCTTGAAGGTGGTGGGATGAGAGGTGTCTTTACTGCCGGAGCACTGGATTTCTTGATGGATAAAAAGATTTATTTCCCTTACACGATCGGTGTTTCAGCCGGGGCGTGTAACGGGCTTTCTTACGCATCCCGTCAACGAGGACGGGCCAAGGCGTGTAATATTGATTTGTTGGACAAGTATCATTATATCGGGTTCCGTTATTTTTTTACGAAGCGGAGTATCATGGATTTTGATCTTATTTTTGATGATTTCCCCACCCGGATTATTCCGTACGATTATGATACGTACTTTGCTTCCCCGGAGCGTTTCGTGATGGTGACAAGTAATTGCAGGACGGGAGAGGCGAATTATTTCGAGGAAAAGCACGATCCCGTGCGTTTGCTGAATATCTGTCGGGCTTCTTGCAGCCTGCCTTTTGTTTGCCCGATCACTCACGTGGACGGAGTACCCATGCTGGACGGGGGAATTTGTGATGCCATCCCGATCCGGAAGGCTATAGCTGACGGGTTCGATCGTAACGTGGTGGTATTGACGCGTAATAAAGGTTACCGGAAAGATGAAAAGGAGAAGTCGTTGCCTTGGTTCATGTATCGTAAGTATCCGGCCTTGCGGGAGAGTTTGAGAGTGAAGAATAAACGTTATAACGAGACGCTTGATTTCCTGGAACAGTTGGAGCGGGAGGGGAAAGTGGTCTTGATTCGTCCGGAGAAACCGTTGGAGGTGGATCGGATTGAACAGGACGTGGAGAAATTGACGGATTTGTATAATCAAGGGTACGAATGTGCTCGTAAAGTGTTGGGTATTTAAATGTTGCTGCCATGGAAGAGCTTACGTTGACAACTCCTTCTATCTTGTTTTCAGCGATATCGTTGATTATGTTGGCTTACACGAATCGTTTCTTGGCGTATGCTCAAGTGATTCGGAATTTGAAGGGGGAGCATGAGAATCGGCCAAGTACGATGACCAAGTTGCAACTGGATAATTTACGGAAGCGGCTTTACTTGGCTCGGTCGATGCAAATTTACGGGGTGATCAGTTTGTTACTTTGCGTGGTTTGTACCTTTTTTATTTATATTGGCCTGCAGACTTTAGCCGTCTACACGTTTGGTATAGCCTTGTTGCTGTTGGTGATTTCATTGGGAATTTCCGTGAAAGAGATATTGATTTCGGTGAAGGCGTTGGAATATAGGCTGGATAACGTGGAGGCGGGAAAAGAGCAGGAGTAATGAAAGTAGCTTGCAAAGGGGGAGAATGGATGATTTTTTATTGATGAAGCCGTCCGATTTGTTTTGAAACAGTGCAAATAGCTCTTTATTTCAATAAATGTAAATAATATTGGATTAAAAATAGTGTAATATTGAAAATTGTTTGTATATTTGCAATGTGAAAGAATTTGAACTTGATCTACAGAAAACAGTCGGTATGGCAGATCATCACACCAACAGAAATACTGCCTTCTTTTCGATACCATATCATTCCCGACTGTTTTCTTCTTCCTATAAATTTTGATTTAAGTCAATGAGAGTTGTTGAGTAAATCTGTATTTTTGCGTTGAAATTAGGATGATATGATAAAAGCTGTATTTTTTGATATTGATGGGACGTTGGTCAGCTTTAAGACACATCGGGTTCCGGATTCCGCGAAAAGGGCGATAGCCGCTTTACGAGCTAAAGGTGTTCGGGTGTTTATCGCGAGTGGAAGACAATTGCTGGCTATTAATAATTTAGAAGATTTACAATTTGACGGTTATGTTACGTTGAACGGGGGATATTGTATTGTGGGAGAGCAAGTGATTTATAAGCACAGTATGCCGTCGGAGGATATGGTTTCTTTGGTGCAATACATGGAAGAACGAGAAAATTTCCCTTGTATTTTTGTGCATGAGAATGCATTTTGTATCAATTACACGGATGAACGGACAGACGAGGTCTTTCGTTTGTTGAATTTTCCGCAACCTCCTACTCTGCCTTTACGGGAGGCTGCCACAGGTGATATTTTTCAGTTGGTGGCTTTTTTCACGAAAGAACAGGAGAAAGCAATCATGGCAGTTATGCCGCATTGCGAGGCGACCCGCTGGAATCCGTTGTTCTCGGATGTTATTCCGAAAGGAAGTAGTAAGCAAGTGGGGGTGGATAAGATGTTGGATTATTTTGGAATATCGTTGGATGAGTCGATGGCTTTCGGGGATGGGGGAAATGATGTTCTCATGTTGAAACACGTCGGGATCGGGGTGGCAATGGGCAACGCGGAAGACGAGGTGAAGCGGGCAGCGGATTATGTTACCGATTCCGTGGATGAGGATGGAGTTGAAAAGGCTTTACGGCATTTTGGGGTGATTTAGTTGTTTGGGAATTTAAAAGTCCGAACTATTGAAAGTCCGGACTTTTGCACTAAAAATGTCTACTTTTTTAGTTGCTGGTTGCTACATATAAACCTAAAACTTAGTCTTGTTTTTTATCTAAGATTTCCCGAATCTCGTTCGTGATCTGCGTGTCTGTCAAATGATTTTCTTTTAACAGTTCTTCCAGAACAAAGCGATCGGCAAATTCTTTCTTCAGACCGTAGTTCTTGACCTTCATCTCGGAATCCCCGTAATAGCGGGCAATCTTTTCCCCGAACCCACCGTCCAGTACACCGTCTTCCAACGTGATCACCAGTTGGTGATTGGCCTTTAAATCTTCCAGCATTTGTTTGTCAACTCCCGTGATATAGCGAGGATTGATCAATGTGGCCTGTATCCCGGTTTCTTTTTGTAACTTCTGGCATACGGACTCTCCTAGCGGGTAGAAATTTCCGAGCGCGATGACAGCCACCCGTTCCCCTTGGCGGGTGATTTTATAACGGTTTAATTCACTGTAATCCGTGTCAAAGGTCTCTTCGCTTTCAATAACAACCGGTCCCGGAACACGAATGGCAACAGGGTACGTGGTTTGTTTGATACCCCATTCCAACATGGCAAAATATTCCTCTTTGCAAGTCGGGGCCAGATACACCATGTTCGGGATATTGCTGATAAGCGGGATATCGAAAAATCCAAGATGGGTTTCATCGTTCATCCCGGCGGAACCACCCAGGAACACGGAAATAACTGCCGGGTTTCGGTTGATACATAAATCTTGTGACAGTTGGTCGTAACACCGTTGGATAAACGTGCTGTAAACCCCATACACGGGTTTCCCGCCATTGGCCGCGATACCGGATGCAAGAGCCACGGCGTGTTCTTCGGCTATTCCCACATCAACGAATTGTTTCCCGGCTTGTTGCCTGCGTTCGGGATTAAAACCGATTACCGCGGGAGTACCCGAAGAGATGGCTACCACGGTAGGATCTTTTTGTATTTGTTCCAGCAGGAATTTTCCCGTCAGGTTGCCGTAATCTTCCGTGTTTCCCCCGTTAGACAAAGGTTCTCCGGTTTCCAGTTTGAACGGCATACCCCAGTGGAATTTTTCCTTGTAGGTTTCCGCGGGAGTGTACCCCTTTCCTTTTAGCGTGTGGATATGCACGACGACGGGATGGGAAGCGTCTTTTACTTGCGTGAAAGCGTGTATCAAGGCGGTAATATCGTTCCCATCTTTCACGTAAATATAATCAAGTCCGAGCGATTTGAAAAAATTGCAAGGCGCTTGGCCGTCCGTGTTCCTCAAGGTTTTCAAGTTTTGGTACAAACCGCCATGATTCTCGGCAATAGACATTTCATTGTCATTAACGACCACGATCAGGTTGGTGCCTGTTTCCGCGGCATTGCTTAGCCCTTCATAGGCTTCTCCGCCACTCAGGGAACCGTCGCCAATCACGGCGATAATATTTTCATGATCCCCTTTTAAATCTCGGGCTTTGGCTAACCCGCAGGCGAGGCTTACGGAGGTTGACGTGTGACCGATCGTGAAGAAGTCGTGTTTGCTTTCTTGCGGGTTGGTATAACCGGACACGTCATCGTACTCTTCCGCGTGAAGGAAAGCATCTTTACGCCCGGTTAACATTTTATGGGTGTAGCTTTGATGCGACACGTCATACACGATTTTGTCCACCGGCGAGTTGAACACGTAATGTAGGGCTATCGTGGCCTCTACCATTCCCAGGTTAGGTCCGATGTGTCCGCCATGGGCACTTAGTTTGGTTAGTAGGGCGTGACGAATTTCATCCGCCAGTATATTTAAATTTTCGAAGGAAAGACGCTTCACGTCTTCCGGGGAGTTAATGTTTTCTAAGTACATAGTTTTTCTAAATTTATACTCGTTTTCCTGTTTCATACGCTTCTTGCATGGCCGGGTGGCCTTTGATTTCTCCGACGTGCCATACGCCTAGTCCGAAGACAACCCCTTTGATGGTGGGATTTTCCAAGCAATCAAGAAATCCTTGGAACGTGTCCACGGTGCGCATCATGTTTTCTTTATTATCTTCAGCTGCCGTGATGATGAAATAAAACTCTTTGTCGTTCATTTCCGTGTAGAGACCGCAGCATCGGTCGATCAAGGTTTTCATCTGGGCACTCATCGTGTAAAAATAGACGGGTGTTGCCATGACGATAACGTCTGCTGCCACCATCTTGTCAATGATCTCCGCTGCATCATCTTTTTGCGGACAGGGTTTGTGATACAGGCTACACGTGCTACATCCCGTGCAGTAGTTGATCTTTTTATCTCGTAAGAAAATTTTTTCAACGTCATGTCCTGCTTCTTTAGCTCCCCGCAAAAATTCATCGCACAAAGTGTCGGAGTTTCCGCCTTTCCGGGGACTGGAAGAGAGAATTAAAATTCTTTTTGCCATAATATGATTTTTTATAATGATTATTCCAGTATGTTGTGTTCATGATTTTATGTTACAAAATTACATCGCTTCCTGTGTCCTGCTTGTATATAAATTACAGAGATGTGTACCTAAATTACGGATTTTGCTGTTGATCCATGAAAGGGGAATCAACGATAGTGTACCAAATACCGTACTATAAAAAGAAAAACTCGCTGATTTTCAGCGAGTTTGTTGTGTAAGAAGTGGTCCCACTTGGGCTTGAACCAAGGACCCCCTGATTATGAGTCAGGTGCTCTAACCAGCTGAGCTATAGGACCTACACTTGCGTGTGTTAAAGTGGTTAGCCTTTAACGGGTGCAAATATAGTGTTTTATTAAAATTCGGGCAAATATTGGAGGGCTTTTTTTTGATGGTTTGTGGAAGATACCATAAATTTATTTACATTTGCGTGTAGATGAACTTATTAGTATAATTGATAAAATTCGTGGTGTGAAAGTTTGTTTGCTAGTGATAGGAAAGACGGATGTGGAATTTGTACGGGCGGGAATTGCCGAGTATGAGAAACGTTTGAAATATTATATCCCTTACGAGATGAAGGTGATTCCGGATGTGCGGAACACGAAAAACATGAGCGAGATACAACAGAAAGAACGGGAGGGCGAGTTATTATTGGGACAGTTGGAGACAGCGGATTACATAATTTTGTTGGATGAGAAGGGGAACGAGTACACTTCGAAGGCTTTTGCGAACTTTTTGGCACAGAAGATGCTGACAAGTATGAAACGACTTGTATTTATCATCGGGGGACCTTACGGTTTTTCGGAAGAAGTATATAAACGTGCAAATATGAAAATATCACTATCCAAGATGACTTTTTCTCACCAAATGGTGAGGATGATCTTCACGGAACAATTATACAGGGCAATGACTATATTGAAAGGAGAACCTTATCATCATGAATAAAATGAGGATGAAAAGCATGAAGAAATTTTGGCTTGTACTGTCACTTGCCATGTTCTGCCTGATCGTGGGCTCTTTGTGGGAGTATTCTCTGAATGATTGGTCTGCAGACAAGAAGCTGTTTCTTTTTCAAGAACGATTGAAGTTTGAAGAGAAGCGGCTTGACGATCAGTTGCGGAAACTTGATTATGAGGCAGAGCGGAAAAAGCCGGAATGGAAAGGTAAACAGTCTGTGCTGGTTGGTTTTAAGGGAAGTAAGTTAGTTTATTGGAGTAACGAGAGAGTCGGTTCACCTCGTTTGTACGAGATATTGTCCGCGGGAAATGACTTCGTGAAGATTAATAATCTTTATTTTGATGTTCGTAGACATGTCGTCGGGGATACGGTTTATTATGCGCTTCTGTTTATAAAGGAGGATTACCCGTATTCGAGTAATTACGTGAAAAATCATTTTAACCCGTCATTAGGCGAAAACTTGGATTATGCGAGTAAGGTAATTGTCCGGGAGATATGGGAAAAAGGTGGTCAACTTGTGTACAACCGGGACGGGAGACCGTTGTTCAAGATCGAGAGTCGGGTGGAACGTGGGGATGTCATTCCCTCTTATTTTCTGTTGATTCCCTATATTTTGTATCTTTTCTTGCTGTTCTATGCTTACGAAATATCCTTGGATCGGGCCCGGTCGTTCCGGATACAATTATTCCACGTGTTCGGATTCTTCTTTTTCATCATGCTGTTGCGTTCTTTGATGATTGATTACAAGGTGCCACAAGTGCTTTATTCTCTACCTATTTTCATGACGGGGCAAATTGGGGGAGGGTTTATTGTGTCGGTGGGAGATTTGTTTGTCACGATGTTCTGTCTGGCACATTATTTTTTCATTACCTTTAACAAGCTGAAAATTAAATATGATGAGCCTCGTTTGGTCCATTATAAATATATATTCCTAGTGGGATTTGTGATAGGTGTTTTCTTCTACACGAATTTATTACACTTTTCGATAAACATGTTAATTGAAAGCACGCAAGTCAGCTTGAATATAGCCCGTCTTATTAATGTTGATTTCTCATCGATAGTGGCTTTTATCACGTTGATTATTGCCGGGATGGGGTTTATCGTGCTGATTAATAGTTCTGTGCGTTACTTCAGGAATTTATTCTCTATTACTCAGGCGTTTTTGGGTGTAACTGGCGTACTTGTTTTTTGTGCGGCACTTTGTTATTTCTTTAATTTCTCTCTGTCCCCGTTGGAGTGTCTTTTCCCGTTGGCGCTTTATATCTTGTTTATTTTGGGGGTGTATTTGATGAAACAGGATGCACAGAAGAGTATCTTCATGATTGCGCTAGTGGTGGTTTGTATTTATATCATTTTCTTGGCAAAAAGTAGCGAGATCCATCGGGAACACGGGGTGAGGGCAAGTTTTGCGAACGAGATTATCAAAGAACGAGACCCGATTTTTGAATATAAATTACTGGAAGTTAACGATAAAATAAAACAAAGCCAGGAGGTAGATTCGTTAGTGAAGGTAGGAGATTTGGATTTGTTGTCGGATTATATTTCAAGTGAGTTGCTGGATATGACAGGTTTCTATTATACTTGTAAGGCAATGATATGTGATCCTCGGGATTCGATATTGTTGACACCTACTTTTAAAAAGTATAGTTGTGACGAGTTTTACGATAAGCTGATTGATAGTTTGGGAACCCGTATTGGTTACACATCATTTTTCAGTATAAAGGATTTTGACGGGGTAGCTGAATATCTCGGTCGTTTTTCTTTCTCCACTCCTCAGGGGAGTAATTGCGTGTATATCCGTTTCAAGTCGAAAAACCGGCATGAAGGGATAGGGTATGCCCAGATTTTATCAAGGGAAATCGGCGTGGAGAAGGAAGCACGTTATCCTTATTCTTATGCGAAGTACAAGAATGGAATACTGGTGGATTCCAAAGGAGACTTTAGTTATCCGCGTTATTTGGAGCGTTTCGGGAAGATCGAACACGCCCGTATTATGAACATGGACAGGTTTTCGCACATGGTGATTCCCGTGGAGAATGACGGGGTGTGTATTGTCAGTTTGGGGGATGACGTGTTTGCACTCTACTATTTGAACCTGTTGTACGCTATTTTTGTCAGTGGTATCTTAACTTCTTACGGGATGTTCTTCCGGTTTGACAGGGGATGGGGAAGTTTTCGACAGACGAGTCTCACGTTGAGGATTAAAAAGAATATTATCACGTTGATCGGTGCGTTGTTCTTGATCATGACAATCATGAGTATTGTCATGAATGCCAAGAGTTTTGAACGTCGACATAGTTCGAAAGTGATCGAGTTGTCTCGGTATATAACAGATGAATTGGAGCATAATGATTGTATGGATGCTGCAAAGTGTCCCCAGATATTGAAAAAGTTAAAGGATATGTCTGAGGTACTTTGGGTAGATATTAATATCTATAATTGGGATGGAGTTCTCGTGGCGACTTCTCGTCCCGTGATATTCGAGAAGGGATTTGACGGGACATTGTTGAATCCGAAGGCTTTTGAACAAATTATTGAAAAGGAACAAATTAACTTTGTTCAAGATGAAAAAATCGTGGAGTTGACATACATGGCTGTGTATATGCCGTTGGTGCTGGAAAATGGGGAAAGGTACGTGTTGAGTATCCCCTATTTTACCCGTGGGGAGGAACTGAACAAGGATATTTTATTGATTGTGATTATCGCGGTGAATATAGCCATGATCGTGATGGTGCTTGCCTTTATCTTGTCAAGTATCGTGGCGGAGCGAATCATGAAACCACTACAAGTCGTGAATGAGAAATTGCGTCAAATGAGGGTGGGGGGGAAGAACGAGAAGATCGTGTACCATGAGCGGGATGAAATCGGTATGCTGGTGAAAGAGTATAACGAGATGGTTGATAAATTGGAGGCGAACGTGAAGAAGTTGGCGAAGTCGGAACGGGAGAGCGCTTGGCGGGAAATGGCCCGGCAAATTGCTCACGAGATCAAAAACCCGTTGACCCCGATGAAATTGAATTTGCAATTTATGCAGCGCACGTTGCAGAGGGGGAATATGGAGGAAGTGCGTCAACGATTCAAAGATATCTCGGCCGTGTTGATCGAACAGATTGATCATATGGCATCAATTGCCTCGGCTTTCTCTGATTTTGCCAAGTTGCAGGAGGCAAATAACGAGTGGTTTGATCTGAGTGAACTGGTAAACGGGTGTGCAAAATTGTTTCATGAGAATGTGGACACAATGGAATGTGATATAGAACCGAATGTTTCCGTGTACGGTGATCGGGATCAGGTGAACCGGGTAATTGTGAATTTGTTGAAGAATGCGGAACAGAGTATTCCGGAAGAACGAAAAGGGCACGTGTTGGTACGACTGAAAACGGTGTTGGGTAAGATTATATTGCTTATTAAAGATAATGGTTGCGGAATTCCGGAAAACATTCGGGATCGGATCTCCGAGCCTAATTTCACGACGAAGTCCGGAGGTACGGGACTAGGATTAACGATGTCCTACAAAATTATAGAAGCGATGGGAGGCTCAATCACTTTTGAAAGTGTAGAGAATGAAGGAACAACGTTTTATGTGGTGCTGAAACAAGACAATTGAAAACTAAATAATTTATGATTTATGAATTACGATTTACGATCAAAAAAGTATTGCTTTGCGAGAGGGAAACACCTGATCGGAAATCACGAAATCATATAATAAGCGTTAGCCCCTTGCTGTTGAAATTTAAAATTTAAAATCTAAAATTCTTAGAGCTGTGTCGACTACACGTTTAGGGAGAATGTCAACCATGCATTTCTGCCAGGTGGATTGTTTACATTTACCGTGACCGTCTTTGGTGCAGGGGCGGCAGGGAAGATCGACTTCGATGACTTCGGACTGTTTGCCCGTGGGATAACCGAAAGCCGTTGGACCCATCAAGGCGATGGCTTTCGTGTGGAATAGGTCTGCGGCATGAAGGAAGCCGGTATCCCCGCTGATCACGAGATTGGATTGTTTCACGAGATAACAAGATTCCAAAAGGCTGGTTTTACCTGCCAGGTTATTGACTCTTTCGGGAGCGATGGCCTTGATCGTTTCGCAGAACGTGTCGGTCGGACCTGCCAGAATGATAAAACGATAGTCGGGCATAAGCTGTATTACTTGTTGCCAATTACTGACCGGCCAGCGTTTCATTTCCCAGTTGGCGGAAGGGACGAGCGTGATTGTCTTTGGGGTAAGTGTGCGACGAAATCTTTCCTCATACTCTGCCGGGAAATTCCAATCGCTGTAATCGGATTCAAAATTCGTGATGCCCCACGTGGCTAATGGTTTCTGGTAAGAAACGATACCCCGGAACGGTTTGTCGAACTTATTTATCCGTAGATTGAAAAGCAGGAATCGTTTCCAGCGATCCTTGTGGCGTAGTGTGTAGTGTGGCCCTCTTGGGAAAAGATGGTAAAAGGGCGGGAGTAACACGGCTTTCAAGATGTTGGAGCGGATGTTGCTATGAGCGTCATAGATATAATCAAATTTTTCGGCTTTCAGTTGACGGGCCATTTGTAGTAAACCTTTGAATCCCGTTTTCTTATCGAATCCCCACACCCGGTCGATGCGTTTGTCCATGTTGAGAAAAGAACCCATATCTTTTCGGGCAATCCAGTGGATTTCGGCATCGGGGAAATGGTTCTTTATACCGTTTACGACATTCATACATTGGATGATGTCTCCGATGGAACTGAACCTGATAATGAGAAATTTAGCCATATCTAAAACGAATTTGCAACAAAAGTAATAAAAATGTCGTTTATCTATCGTAAAAAGAACTATTTTCGTGCTCAGATCATAAAAAGTAATATCATGAAGAAACATATACCCAATCTGATTACCTGTATGAATGTTACGTCCGGCACGGTGGCTATTTATGCCGCTTTTCACGGCTATTTGTATCTTGCTGCTTGGCTCGTGATTCTGGCAATGGTGTTTGATTTCTTTGACGGTTTCGCTGCTCGATTGTTGCACGTGAAGTCGGAAATGGGCAAGGAACTGGATTCCTTGGCCGACATGGTTAGTTTCGGGGTAATGCCTTCCGTGATGGCTTTTTTCCTGATTCGCGATCTGGGGTATGGTGGTGGAGAGTTGTTCGCTGCGAATCCCTGGCAGGGGACGTTTATGTACGTGCCGTTTCTGGTTCCGGCTTTTTCGGCTTATCGTTTGGCTAAATTCAATCTGGATGTGCGGCAAACTCATTCGTTTATCGGTTTGCCAACCCCGTCGAATGCTTTGTTTTGGGTGATGCTGGTATTTACCCGTTATCATCAGGAAGAATTTTTCATGGCGATGTGGGGCAAACCGTGGCTGTTGGCTCTTTTTGCCTTGGTGCTGGCGATCTTGCTGATCAGTGAAATCCCGATGTTCTCGTTGAAATTGATCAACTTCTCATGGAACGGGAATGCTCTCTTGTATTGTTTTTTGGGGGCTGTAATAATCGGTTTTGTCATTTGGGGTGTGAAAGCATTATCCTGTATGATCCCCGTTTATATATTGATCTCTTGTTATGATTTCAAGAAGAAATGGAACTGGAGGTTCTGGGGGGTACTCGTGCTACTCTTCCTGTTATTGAAATGGGCAGCCTTGTTTATTGTCTTTCCGGCTTACTTGATTGTGCTTGTCGTGAAACTGACGGCTCGGGCAGATCAATAATCGGGTCATAATCCACAAAATCGTATGTAGGAGAGATCACGGCTGGATTCTCCACGAGGATTGTTTTGTTTTTTATCGGGGAGGGTTGCATGTTTGTCATATTCGTCACCCCGTCTCCTTGGAATATATCCTGTTGGGAAATCACCACGATTCCGGTCACAACGGCTGCCGACAAACCGAATTTGAATAAACGGGTAACCAGATTACCGGATTCGGTGTTAATCACCTCTTCTTGGGTTTTGCGAGCCTTCTTCCCGTTGACAGTTACCAAAGGCAGGGTTTCCATACCAATCACGTCCGGTAAGAAGTTATGGTTTTTGGATTCAAAAAGAATATTAAACCGACGGTCGACCGAGAAAGTCCCGATTGTTCCGAAATCCACTTTTTGTTTCTGATTCAGACGTACCTTGACCTCTTCACAGAATAGAGCCAAACGTCGTTGCGCTTTTTCGTAATCAACCTGTTCTTTACGTGCGATCCAATCGATCAAGAGACCGTCATTTTGTTTCAGATACTTGTTGAACACGACTTTTTTAGACGGGGGAACGATGATCCCCGTTTTCTCGTTGATGCTTGCGGACGTGTAGTCGCAAATGAACCCTCCGAATCCCGGAACGATCACGCAATCATGCAAATAGAGCAATTCTTCGATGTGTTCAACATATTTATTCATGCCACAAAGGTAAGAAAAAACGTAAGGTTGTCAAACTGATTTTAGGCATTTCGGATTATTATTATTTACTTTGTTGTGTCTATTGCAGACACTCAGAATGTTATAAATTGAGATAAAATTATGGGCGTATGAAAATTTTTGTGACAGGAGGTACTGGGTATATAGGTTCCCACACGGTGGTCGAACTCCAGAAGAATGGGTATGATGTAATTATTGCTGACAATCTAGTGAATTCGAGTTTGGATGTACTAGACGGGATAGAAAAGATCACGGGAATTCGTCCCGAGTTCGAGGAGATAGACCTTACCGATCGGGAGGTTACACGGGATTTTTTTGCTCGCCATTCGGATCTTCGGGCCGTGATTCATTTTGCCGCTTTGAAGGCCGTGGGAGAGTCGGTGAACAAGCCTTTGGAGTACTATTTCAATAATTTGAACTCTTTGATGAACGTGTTGACTTGTATGCGGGAATTCAAGGTGCCGAATTTGGTGTTTTCTTCTTCTTGCACGGTGTACGGGCAAGCCGATGTGTTGCCGGTAACGGAAAAAACACCTCGTCATGAGGCTGAATCTCCTTATGGGAACACGAAAGTGATGAGTGAAGATATTATTCGGGATCTGATGCGGGTGGAGCCGGACATGAAGGCGTTGGCTTTGCGTTATTTTAACCCGATCGGGGCTCATCCGACAGCGTTTATCGGGGAGTTGCCCAATGGAGTGCCCAATAATTTGATTCCTTACTTGACACAAACGGCTATTGGGATTCGGGAGCAGTTGAGCGTGTTTGGTGACGATTATAACACGCCAGACGGTTCTCCATTACGGGATTATATTGACGTGGTAGACTTGGCTAAAGCGCATGTGGTGGCCATTCATCGGTTGTTGGAAGGGAAGAATAAAAAGAATTACGAGTTTTTCAATATCGGTACGGGGAAAGCCCTTTCCGTGTTGGAAATTATTCATGCCTTCGAGCGTGCAACCGGGGTGAAAGTGAATTACAAGATCGTGGGACGTCGTGCCGGGGATATAGAGAAAGTCTGGGCCGATACAACTTTAGCTAATAATGAACTGGGATGGAAAGCGGTCACACCCATCGAGGAGACGCTGGCGAATGCTTGGAAATGGCAGCAAACACTAAATAAGTAAAAAAAGGTGGGATTTCCCACCTTTTTTAGTCTATTCAACGGTTACGGATTTAGCCAAGTTTCTCGGCATATCCACGTTGCAACCTCGCATTACAGCAATGTGATAGGAAATGAGTTGTAACGGGATCACGTTCAGAAGCGGTGACAGATATTCCAGCGTTTCGGGGATTTCGATCACGTGTTCTGCCAGTTTTTTTACCTGTGTATCGTTATCGTTGACAAGAGCGATCACGTGTCCTTTCCGGGATTGGATCTCTTTGATATTGGAAACGATCTTATCGTAATAATTGTCATTCGTGGCAATGGCAAAAACCGGCATATTCTCGTCGATCAATGCGATCGGGCCGTGTTTCATTTCTGCTGCCGGGTAACCTTCCGCGTGGATGTAAGAAATCTCTTTCAGTTTTAACGCACCTTCCAGGGCAACCGGGAATTGACAACCTCTTCCCAGGTAAATAGCGTTCGTGGAGTCTTTGTAAATGGCTGCAATCTCTTTGATCTTGTCATTCTTTTCCAAAATCGCTTTTACTTTGTCCGGTAAATTATATAATTCTTGGATATACTTTTTGTACAGTTCGTCGGATAATGTCCCCTTGCGGTGGCCGATCTGTAAGGCCATCATGACCAACACGGATATTTGAGCCGTGAAAGCTTTCGTGGAGGCAACCCCGATTTCCGGGCCGGCATGCGTGTAAACTCCTGCATCGGTTTCCCGGGCGATGCTTGATCCCACGACATTACAAATGCCGATAACCGTAGCCCCGTGTGCCTTTGCATACTTGATGGCCGCCAGCGTGTCGGCTGTCTCGCCACTCTGTGAAATAGCAATAACAATATCGTTGGCGTCCACGATCGGGTTGCGATATCTGAATTCCGACGCGTATTCCACTTCTACCGGGATACGGGTGAATTCTTCAAAGATATATTCGCCTACCGTTCCGGCGTGCCATGACGTTCCGCAACCGATAATGATGATGCGGTGGGCATTGACCATCTTCGGGATAATCTCGGAGATACCTCCCAGATAGATTTCCGAAGCCTCGGCATTCACGCGTCCGCGGATCGTGTCGTATATTGAATTTACCTGCTCGAAAATCTCTTTCAGCATAAAGTGTGGAAAACCGCCTTTCTCGATCTTCTCGATGTCGATATCCACCTGCTGGATGCTTAATGAAACAGGGGTGTTCTTGATCGTTTTCAAAACCATCTCGTCTCTCTTCAAGATGGCAACATCGTCATCATTCAAATAGATCACGTTTTTCGTGTATTCCACGATAGGTGTAGCATCCGAGGCTACGAAATATTCGCTTTGTCCCACGCCGATCACGAGAGGACTACCTTTCCTCGCCACCACGAGCTGGTCCGGTTCGTTCTTGCATAAAACAACCAGTCCGTATGCCCCGATAACCTTGGTTAAAGCCAGACGCACGGCATTCTCTGCATTGACTTGGCCTTTCGTGTAAATATACTCGATCAGGTTTGCCAGCACTTCCGTGTCGGTTTCACTTTGGAACGTATAGCCTCTGGCCTGCAATTTTTCCTTTAATAGAGCGTGATTCTCGATAATACCGTTGTGGACGATGGAAAAAAGACCGTTCATGGAAGTATGGGGATGCGCGTTCGTGTCATTGGGTTCCCCGTGAGTGGCCCAGCGTGTATGCCCCATGCCGATCGTGGCACTGGTGTCTTCCAGTTCCATGTGATGTTCCAGGTCTTGTACCCTTCCCTTGCACTTGTAAACTTGGATGTTATTATTATGGATCAACGCGATTCCGGCAGAGTCATATCCCCGGTATTCCAGGCGTTTCAGACCGTTAATTAAGATCGGACAGGCTTCTTTGGGCCCGATGTATCCTACAATACCACACATAAATGTTATGTTTTAATGATTTATATTAAATGAAAACAAGCGGCATAACAACCATTGCCGCTTGTTTATATAATTATTCAATAATCTTGTCGAAAAAATCGGAATAAGCCTCGATGTAACTTTGCTCGCCCGGGTATTCCAAGGTGGGCTTCTTTAGATCGGAGGCGAAGGTACGGAGTTCATCGTCCACGTCTTTGTGGTTGAAAATGATTCCGTCGGCATATTGGAAAGCCAATTTATTGATGTTCGTGTGTGTCGGGTCTTTTAAAAGTGTCACATCTTTTCGGGAAACTCCTTCCGTGATCGCTTTTTCCCCGAACTTTTCGTCCAGCTTTCCGTCGAATTTGTCATTATAGGTAGAGAATACCACTTTCGTTTTGGAGAAAACAGGGTCATCATGATATTCCTTTTTCAGGTAAAGGGGAACCAGCGCGGTGAACCATCCTTGGCAATAAATCAAGTCGGGAGCCCATCTGAGTTTGCGCACGGTTTCGAATACTCCCCGGGCAAAAAAAATAGATCTTTCGTCATTGTCCGGAAAAAAATTTCCTTCCTCGTCGGAGATCGTGTACTTACGTTGAAAATAATCCTCATTGTCGATGAAATAAACTTGCATTCGTGCAGCTTGGATCGAGGCAACCTTGATAATTAACGGATGATCCGTGTCGTTGATGATCAAGTTCATCCCCGAAAGGCGAATTACCTCGTGAAGTTGATTCCGTCTTTCATTGATGCAGCCGTAACGGGGCATGAATGTTCTAATCTCTTTACCTTTGTCTTGTATCCCTTGAGGTAGAAATCTTCCAATATTTGCCATCTCTGATTCCGGCAGATAAGGAACTATCTCTTGAGAAATGAATAAAACTCTTTTTTTAGCCATAACTACTACTTTTCCCAAAAACCTTACAAAGATAGGCATTTTGGTTCAGATTTCAAAACTAGTTCGAAATAAACCTCTCTCGAAATAAACCACTTGAATCTTAAAAACGATGCGGGGTGTAGAATTTTTGACTAAAAATTTTGCGTTTATGATAGATTTGTATAACATTGCGAAACTCTTTTTAGGCTGTAAATTAGGGGGAGACTGTACTATGGCGTGGCATAACAAACTGGGTGAATACGGAGAAGAAAAGGTGAACCGGTATCTTTTGGATATGGGTTACACGATTCTGGAACGAAACTGGCGGGTGGGACATCGGGAACTGGATTTTGTGTGTCTTGACGGGGAGGTATTGGTCGTGGTGGAGGTGAAAACCCGGGAGAGTGACAACGTATCACTTTTTGATTTGCTGGATTACAAGAAGAGGAGAAATTTGCAAGCTGCGGGAGCTGCTTATTTGACGAAAAAGAACATTCACCGGGAAATACGATTCGATTTGGTTGTGGTCACCGGTGTAGAAATGCATCTGGAATATATAAAAGAAGCCATTGATTTGTTTTAAAGAACCGGGTGGCTTTTGTCGTGTGTGGTGTGGTAGGAATATGAAAAACCACCCGGCATAAGAAAAGTGTCAATAGGGATACTTGTGTATTATCAAAAATTGTGCTAGAAATTCGGGTTCCTGCAAAAAGTATCAAATTTTCTTTCATATGGATGATTTTGTACGAAATTTACTATCTTTGAAAAGTAAAACATAAAAGAAAAAGGATATGGCAACAGTAAAAGCAAAATATTTAGGAGATTTGCGTTTGGAGTGTACGCATTTACAGAGTGGTACGAAGATTATCACGGATGCACCGACAGATAACAACGGGAAAGGTGAGGCTTTTTCTCCGACCGATTTGTGTTCCACGTCACTGGCTGCTTGTGCCATGACAATCATGGGAATCTATGCTAAAAATAACGGTATCGATCTGACGGGAGCTGAGATCGAAATAACCAAGAAAATGGCGGCAGAACCTCGTCGTATTGCCGAGATCGACGTGATCTTTAACATGCCGGCCAAAGGCTATTCGGAGAAAGATAAAAAGATTCTCGAACGTGTGGCACACACCTGTCCCGTGCATTTGAGCTTACACCCGGATGTGAAACAAAACTTTGTGTTTAATTGGCAGTAATGGTAACCGGGGCTACCGGTTTCCTAGGTAGCCACTTGCTGTGTCATTTGGCACGATGCGGTGAGACAATCATCGCGTTAAAAAGAGATAAGAGCCACGTTGAAGAAACGGAGGCTCTCTTTTCGTATTATTCCGATTCGCCGGAAGAGGCCGTGTCCCGGGTGACTTGGGTGGTCGGGGATGTGCTGGATGGGGAATCCGTGACCCCGTTTGTGGAAAAAGTGGACACCGTTTATCATTGTGCAGCCCTGGTTTCTTTCAATGGCGGAGACCGGAATACGTTACTGGAAACGAATATCAAGGGAACGGAAAATATCTGTAAGATTTGTTTGGAACGTGGGGTACGCCTATGTTTTGTGAGTTCGATTGCCGCATTGGGGGATGCTCCCGACGAGCGTGTCGTGATTGACGAGAATACGCCGGAAATTCCGGGGTCGATTCACTCGCTTTATTCCGGCAGTAAGGGAGAATCGGAAAAGATTGTCTGGAAATATGTCCGTCAAGGATTGGATGCCGTGATCGTGAATCCGGCTATCATTTTGGGAGCGGGGTTACGGGGACGAAGTAGTGTCAAATTGTTTGAACAGGCAAGCAAGGGAATGCCTTTTTACACGGAAGGCATGAATGGATACGTGGACGTGCGGGATGTTTGTGAACTGATGATCCGTTTGGCTAAAGATCGTGGCGTTCGGGGAGAGCGTTTCGTGTTGTGCGGGGGAAATTATTCTTATCGGGAGTTGTTCACCGTGATTGCCCGTGTCGTGGGTAAACGTCCGCCTTGTATCCGGATGACCCCGTGGATGACGGGTTTGGCTTGGCGTTTGCTGGCTTTCGTGGCTCTATTCACGGGAAAGAAACCGGCCTTCACGAAGGAAACGGCTCGTTCGTCTCAACATAAATCCCGTTATTCCAGCGCGAAAGTATTGTCTCTTTTTCCCGATTTCCATTTTCATACGCTTGAAGAGACGGCCCGTTTTTTCAAAGATATGTAATAACTCCTTTAAAGGAAGTTGTCGAGCAATTGATCGAAGATTTGTGATATCAATGGATAATTTATTAAATTCGCGTTCGATTATAATTTAGATATATATATGAGCGACAATTCCCTATTAGAGAAATTAGAAACATTTTATATCCGTTTCCGCGAGATCGGACAGTTGATAACCGACCCGGAGGTGATACAGGACATGAATCGTTTTGTGAAGTTGAATAAAGAGTATCGCGATCTGGAACAGATCGTGGAGGCGGGAGACGAGTTGAAACGTGCGGTGAGTTCTTACGATGAGGCACAGGAAATATTGAACACGGAGACCGATAAGGAGCTAAAAGAAATGGCAGAGATGGAGATTGAGGAGCTGGGTGCCAAGATCCCCGAATTGGAGTCGAAGGTGAAAATGTTGTTGGTTCCTGCCGATCCGGAGGATTCGAAGAACGTGATTCTTGAAATTCGTGCCGGAACCGGGGGAGACGAGGCCAGTCTTTTCGCCGGGGATTTGTTCCGTATGTATACGAAATTCTGTGAATCCAAACGTTGGAAAATAGAAGTAACCAATTATAGTGAAGGAACTTCCGGGGGATACAAGGAAATCGTCGCAAACATCACGGGAGATGGTGTCTACGGGATTATGAAATACGAGTCGGGAGTACATCGCGTGCAGCGCGTCCCGGCGACAGAGACTCAAGGACGGGTGCATACCTCTGCGGCCACGGTGGCCGTACTGCCGGAGGCAGAAGAGGTGGATGTCGTGTTGAATCCGGCAGATATTCGGAAAGATACCTATTGTTCTTCCGGTCCTGGAGGGCAATCTGTGAACACGACCTACTCCGCTATCCGTTTGACGCATATTCCCACGGGTATAGTGGTGACTTGTCAGGACGAGAAATCGCAGTTGAAGAACTTGGCGAAAGCAATGACCGAGTTGCGGTCTCGTATCTACGCGATCGAGCATCAGAAATATTTGGATGAAATAGCTTCAAAACGGAAAACGATGGTTTCCACGGGTGACCGTTCTGCCAAGATTCGTACCTACAATTATCCGCAAGGACGTGTGACCGATCATCGTATCAATCTGACGCTTTATAACTTGGCTGCCGTTATGGATGGCGAGTTGGGTGAGATTATCGAGAAATTGCAGATCGAGGAGAACACGGAGAAATTGAAGGAGAGCGGATTCTAAAGATAAAAGTTAAAAACTAAAAGATAAAAGTTAGAGGGTATGACTTATAACGAGTTATTTGAACAGGTAAAAAAGAAAAAGTCCTTCCTTTGCGTGGGCTTGGATTCAGATATAAAGAAATTGCCTCAACACCTGATGGGAGCGGAGGACCCCGTGTACGAATTTAATAAAGCTATCGTGGATGCAACGGCCGACGTGGCAATTGCCTATAAGCCCAATATTGCGTTTTACGAGAGTAATGGGGTAGCCGGTTGGATCACGTTGGAGAAAACGGTGAAATACATCAAATCAAAATATCCCGAAATCTTCTTGATTGCCGATGCTAAACGCGGGGACATCGGGAATACGTCCGAGATGTACGCCCGTGCTTTCCTGGAGACGATGGAATTTGATTCTATCACGGTGGCTCCTTACATGGGAGAGGATTCCGTGACCCCGTTCCTGAAATATGAGGGCAAATGGGTGATCCTGTTGGCATTGACCTCTAATAAAGGTGCTTTTGATTTCCAATTCTTTGAGGAGAATGGCGTGAAATTGTATGAACGGGTTTTGCGTAAATCTCAGGAGTGGGGGAATGACCAGAATATGATGTATGTCGTGGGGGCCACGAAAGCGGAAATGTTGAGCGGTATCCGTGAGATCGTTCCGAATCACTTCTTGCTGGTTCCGGGAGTGGGAGCGCAAGGTGGTAGTTTGGAAGAGGTCGCTAAATACGGTATGAACTCTCATTGCGGGTTAATCGTGAATTCTTCTCGCGGGATCATCTTTGCGGACAAGACCGAGAATTTTGCCGTGAGAGCGAGAGAAGAGGCCGTGAAATTGCAACAACAAATGGCGGAATTGCTTGTTGCCAAAGGAGTGATTTAAGAGAAATAGATTGCAATATAGAGAAGGTGTGTCGTTAGGCGACACACCTTTTTGATTTATAAAAGGATAGTTTGAAACGTGAATGAATGAAAAATTCAGTTGTACGATTTCAACGTACGACTGAAATAACCTTTGTTTGATTTAAAGTGTCAATGACAAAGAAGTTCGGTTTATAAATCATGTTTACAAGTTTAAGGCGTGCCGGATGAAAACGGCCAGTCCGTTATCTTCATCCGCGGGCATGTTGTCGAATTGATCCCGTAGAGGTTGCGAGGCATTGGACACGATGAACGGGTGGCCGCAGCGTTTGAGAAAATCAAGGTCGTTATAATCATTCCCGAGTCCGGCGCATTCATCGTAATGAATACCTAGCTGATCAAGGAGCAACTGGCAAGACGTACCTTTATTGACATCGGGAGCGAAAACTTCGGTCCAGATGGCTTGATTGTCGATGGGGGACGTGGAACGGATCACGGAATAGGTTGATAATTTTTGTTGAATATCCCCGTGAAGTTGGAGTTGTTTCGCGTCTAGGATAACAAGAAATTGAGTGGCCCCGTCCCGTATCTCGTCAATTGAAGAGATGGGTGTTCCCAATCCGGGATAATTTTCGATGCGACGTCGGAAATCTTCGTGAAGAGAGGAGATATTCCGGTAATAGAAATGATGGTTGTCGGGAATTCTTTGCTGTATGGTAAAATTTATATCGTATTTCCAGAGGTGGGTAGCAATGTCTAGTGTCTCTTCGGCCGATAATTCCCGGGTGAGAAGAATCTCTTTGTCTCCCCAGCGCATGATGCCAGCTCCGGAGGAAAATACCATGTAATCCACCGGAAGGCCTTCGGGTAGCGTGTTGTTGAGAGAGAACACGGAGCGTCCCGTGGCTAGGATGCGAACCACGCCTTGTCGTCCCGCTTCTTCCAGCGCTTCCCGGTTCTCCTCGCTTATTTGGTGCCAATTGCGAGGAAGAGTAGTCCCGTCCAGATCGATAATAATAGCTTTAATCATGATTAATTAATTTCTTGATTTTAGATTTAGGATTTTGGATGAAGAGGTTTTCACCTGTTAAACGACGTTTTTTCAATCATAAGTCCTCTTCGTAAATCGTAAATGACCAGCTTCTTTTCATTCTAAATTCTAAACTTTAAATTCTAAATTTCTTCATTTGTTTCAACGAGTTCATACTTGTAATAAGGCAGAGGTTCGTTGAGGTAGTGGAGTACTTTTTCCTGATTCATGCCGTCAAGGGGATTGTGGGCGTAACCGAAGGTGGCTTTAATACCCATATTGATGAAGTGTACGGCTCGGTCGAGGGCTTCCGGGAGACTGTCTCCATTGAGCATGCACCCCGTGATCACGCTGGCGAAAGCGTCGCCCGTGCCGGGATACGAGGCCGGGATGTAGTCACATAGTACCCGCCAGGTCCGGTGATCCAAGCGGTTATAAGCGAGGGTGGCCACGTTTTGGGCGTTACCTCCGGGAGCGGAGGTGATAATCACGTGTTCCGGACCGAGCTCGCTCAACTGTTTGCACCATTGTATTGCGGTTTCCACGGAAATCTCCAGTCGCGGGTTATACCCGAGCAGAAAGGCCGCTTCTGTCAAGTTGGGGGTGATCACTTTGGCTTGGGAACAGAGTTTCCGCATTCCTTCCACCATGTCGGGTGTCATGCTGGAATATAATTCCCCGTGGTCTCCCAGTACGGGATCAACGAGGATGAAATTTTGATCATTTTTGAAGTGTGCGAAAAAATCACTGACGATGCCCATTTGTTTCACGGAAGCCAGGTATCCCGTGTAGATGGCGTCAAATTGGAGTTGCAACTCTTTCCAATGAGCGATAAAACTTTCCATGTAATCAGTCAGATCCAGCGAGCGAAAATCCTTGTATTCGCTATGGGCGGATAGTATGGCAGTGGGAAGGGGGCAAACCTGGAATCCCATGTGTGTAAGTATGGGGATAGCCACGGTCAATGAAGCTCTTCCGTAGCCAGACAGGTCGTGAATGGCGGCAATTTTCTTCATGATTAAGCGTTTTCTTTATTTCCCAAAGGTAATAAAATTTATTTCAGTGGAACATACGGCAAGGTGAACCAGAAGGTGGAACCTTTACCTTCCTCTGAATCAACGCCTATCTTGCCGCCTAGCTTCGTGATAATCGTTTCGCTGATGGCTAATCCCAATCCCGTTCCTTGGACAAAATTGTTCAGTTTAATAAAGCGATCGAACACCTTCTCTCTTTTATCGGGTGCAATTCCACAACCCGTGTCTGACACGTAAAAATAAAGCGTGCCGGGTGACGAGAGTCTGTAACCTAGTTTTATGCTCCCTTGATGGGTAAATTTGATGGCATTCGTGATGAAGTTGTTTATAACTTGGAATACACGGTTGCGTTCGGTTCTGATGATACATCGCGGCAAACGTTCTTCCACGCTGAACGTGACATTGGGATGAATCATTTTAAGCTGGGTTGTCTGGGCAATTTCTTCTATGAGACTATTTATATTTACTTCCGAAAACACGAACTCCAACGTTCCCGCTTCAATTTTAGCGAGGTCGAGAATATCGTTGATTAATTGTAGTAGTAAATTGTTGTTGTTTTTTATAATCTGAATGTATTCCTGTCTTTCGGCTTCATCTTCAGTTATGGCAAGAATCTCGGAAAAACCTACGATCGAGTTGAGTGGGGTGCGGATTTCATGACTCATGTTTGCCAGAAATGCAGATTTCAAACGGTTGCTTTCTTCTGCTTGTTCTTTAGCTTGTAATAGTTTTTGTTCCATTTGTTTGCGTTCCGTGATCACGACGCTTGACCCGATGATGGTTTTCGGTTTTCCCGTACTGTCGTACTCGTAAACGGTTCCTTGCTTGTTGACCCACTCGTATTCCCAGTCGTTGTACCAGTGTACGAGGTATTCCTCGTGAAACTCCTTGCGTTTACCTGCTAAAAGTTCACGGAATATGTCACGCATATGTTCGCGGTAATCGGGGTGTATGGAATTGATATATTTTTCGACTTTACAGTAATATTTGCCGTTGATGGCAAAAAGAGCATCTTCGTGATGATGGATGTCGTAATCACAGGAGAAGGTTTGCGATGGGACGTCGCAAGTCCACGGGAGAACGTGTGCCAGGCTGAGAACGGAGGAAAGCGAGGAGTTCGTGATTTCCAGTTTCTCTTTGGCATCCCTCAATGAAGTTTCCAGTCTTTTGTAATCATCGATGGAGCTGCAGGTTCCGATTAGCCTGTTCATATTTTTATAAGTTTCCTCTTCTTTTTGTAAGGCATTAATTTCGAACCATTTGTAGTTTTTATGATATTTGAAATCAGCCCGAAAGGTGAATCTTATCTGGAACACTTTACCGCGAATAAGGTCGTTGAATTCTTTCTCTACATGTTTTCGGTCATCCGGGTGAATGGCGTTATAGAATTTGATCATGGGTATTTTTAAGTCCCATTCGAGGGTTTCTCTGTAAATACCCTTTAACTGCAGGGAGTTGGTTATAAACACTTGCTCCTTGATATCGTACATCCAGAGGGCATGCTTCGTGATGTTTAGGGCGAGAATCAACTTCTTGGTAAGGGATTTGATTTTTTCTTGTTGCCTTTGCATGTCACTTATATCCTGAGTGGTACACACGAGCCAATTCATATTGTCTTCCGTGAAAAGATGTTTGGTGATTAGCAGCGAGTGTTCTTGACCGTCGGCAAAAATGAATTTCTCGATTCCTTGATAGGATTTTTTTCCCAAGGCTAGTTGTCGGTCGAATTCTTGCATCTGTCGGGCCCGTTCTTTACTGGCGATCATCTCCTCCGTCTGTCCGATCATCTCTTCGGTGGTACGCCCGAATATGCCTGATCGTTCACTCCAGAATATATAACGTTCCGTGTTCATATCTTTGATTGAAATAGGAAACTCGATACTTTCAAGTACCCGGTTCAAAAAGAGTTGTAATTTTTCTGTCTCTGTTTTTCTCAACGTGTAATCGGTGATATCCCGCATGAAAGCGATCACTTGATTGTTCGGGAGGAGGGCCGTGTGAACATCAAAAAAGTACTTCGTATTTCTTACCGGGAGATAGATGTCAAAATATTGGGGCTTCTTTTCCTCTCGTGTTCTTTGGAGTTGTTCTTGAAAATAGTTTTTACTTTCCGGTTCTTCAATGAGTTCTTCCAGTGTTTTACCGATCATCTCTTCCGGGGGGTAAGGGATATGTTCGATGATGGGGTTAAGCAAGCTGAGTAGATGATACGACTCATCAAAGAAAACCATCATGTTGGGGGCTGCGGCTAGTATAGCCTCTTGCATTTCTGCGGAAATATTTGCTCCGAAAGTTGAAAGATATTCTGACATATATAATGCTATTTTGTGAGTCTTTTATCCGTGTGTATGAAATTTTTCAAATGTACGTTTTTTTATTTACTAGTCATGTATATACATTGTTTATTTTTATGAGTACGCGTATTATAAAATTAAGCATGGGTGTGTTTTATAGGGGGTGTGTCTTGTAATAAACATGTTTTTGTTGAATTTGCATCAAAAAATATGGGGGTATGTGCATAAAATTAGCATTATTTTGTATATTTGCCCCTGTAAAAACAGGGTTCACTTCTTTAAATATAAATTTATGGCAAAATTTAGATTCTTAGCTTTACAAGAGATTGCCCGTCGTAAACCCGTGGAGTGCGGGGAACGTCCCAGGTGTTCTGTCGTGTTTGGAGAAAACGTGTTTTCAATGGACAAAATGCGCCACTACCTTTCCATCGAAGCTTACAAAAGATTGGAAAAGACCATGTCTGAAGGATTGGCAATCGATCGTGGGTTAGCCGATCAAGTGGCAGCCGCGATGAAAGCTTGGGCTGTTGAACGGGGAGTTACTCACTACACACACTGGTTTCATCCCTTGAACGGTGCTACGGCTGAGAAACATGATTCTTTTATTGATTTGCTGCCGGATGGCGGCGTGATCGAATCATTTGACGGACGGTTACTGGTTCAACAGGAACCCGATGCGTCCAGTTTCCCGAACGGGGGAATTCGCAACACCTTCGAGGCTCGCGGCTACACGGCTTGGGACCCGGCTTCCCCGGCTTTTATTAATAACCGCACGTTGTGTATTCCCACGGTATTCGTGGCTTATACGGGAGAAGCACTTGACTTCAAGACGCCTATGTTGAAGGCGTTGGCAATGATCGACCGGGCTGCCGTGGATATTTGCCAGTATTTCGATAAAGACGTGCAGCGAGTGATAGCCACGTTGGGATGGGAGCAGGAATATTTCCTGGTGGATGAGGCTCTGTACAATGCCCGTCCCGACCTGAAATTGTGCGGTCGTACGCTGATGGGGCATTCTTCCGCGAAAGATCAACAGCTGGAGGATCAGTATTTCGGTTCCATCCCGGCGCGGGTGACGGCATTCATGGAGGAATTGGAATACGAATGTCATTGCCTGGGAATCCCGATCAAGACCCGTCATAACGAGGTGGCTCCCAATCAATTCGAATGTGCTCCCATTTTCGAAGAGGCGAATCTGGCCGTCGATCATAATCAATTGTTGATGTCCACGATGAAAAAAGTGGCCCGTCGTCATAATTTCCGGGTGTTGTTGCACGAGAAACCTTACAAAGGTGTGAACGGCTCGGGAAAACACAACAACTGGTCGTTGTTGACCAACACGGGAGTGAACCTATTATCGCCGGGCAAGAATCCGAAGTCAAACATGCAGTTCTTGATCTTCTTGGTATCGACGATCAAGGCCGTGTATGAACATGGTGATTTACTGAAAGCATCGATCGTCTCTCAAGGAAACGAGGCCCGGTTGGGAGGAGACGAGGCCCCACCGGTGATCATGTCCGTGTTCCTGGGGAATTACTTGTCGGGAATGCTTGACGAGTTGGTGGAGAAAGTGAGCGACCGGAAGATGAGCCCGGACGAGAAAACCGAGTTGAAATTGAACGTGGGTAAAATCCCTGAGATCATGTTGGATAACACGGATCGCAACCGAACCTCGCCTTTTGCCTTTACCGGAAATCGTTTTGAATTCCGTGCAGTGGGGTCGTCAGCCAATTGCGGAGGACCGATGATCGCGTTGAATGCCGCTGTTGCCGAGCAGTTGATCGCCTTTAAAAAAGAAACGGATACCTTAATCGAGAAAGGCGTCAAGAAAGACGAGGCCATTTTCCAGGTATTGCGTAAATACATCATCGAGTCCAAACCCGTGCGTTTCGAGGGGAACGGTTACAGCAAGGAATGGCGGGAAGAGGCTGCCCGTCGGGGATTGTCCACGGAGGTGGATTGTATCCCGGCTTTAAAGGCTTATTGTTCGGAGAAGGCCAAACGGTTGTTCGTGGACAACGGGATATTGAGTGAACGGGAGCTGGAAGCGCGCTTCGAGATCAAGAATGAAATTTATTTGAAGAAGTTGCAAATTGAATCCCGTGTTTTGGGCGATCTCGTGTTGAATCACATTATCCCGACCGCGATCACTTACCAGAATACGCTGTTGACGAACGTGACGGCGCTGAAGAATATCCTGCCGGACTACGAGTCTGTGGCCGACGTGCAAATCGAGGCCATCCGCACGATTTCCCATCATATCCGGGAGATCCAGACGATGGTGTCGGATATGACGGAAGCTCGCAAACAAGCCAACGCGATTGCCGATGAAGTGGCACGGGCCGAGGAATACACGGAAAAGGTTCGTCCCTACCTGGAGAAGATCCGTTATCACGTGGATAAGCTGGAATTGCTCGTGGACGACGAGATCTGGCCGTTGCCGAAATACCGGGAACTGTTATTC
Source organism: Butyricimonas faecalis (assembly GCF_003991565.1). Classification (NCBI taxonomy): domain Bacteria; kingdom Pseudomonadati; phylum Bacteroidota; class Bacteroidia; order Bacteroidales; family Odoribacteraceae; genus Butyricimonas; species Butyricimonas faecalis. The sequence continues at coordinate 4,215,821 of NZ_CP032819.1, forward strand.
TCCCGGTAGATGTTATACTTGGGTGTACTCGCTGGGTGAAAACCGGGCGAGTTCGCTATCTCCAAAAAATAAATAAAGATGTAGCGGTGTCCCTTCCGGTTGATCCCCGGAGGGGATTTCTATGGTTACGCCCTCGTCGCCCCTGCGAGCGGGAATGTCACGAAGCAGACAGGGAGAACGTCGTAGCGTGTCGTAGAAATATCCCACGAACACTTGATCCGAGGCGCTTGCTTTCGGGCAATCGATACCGTTTTCCCAGTGCAAGGTGACCGTCCACCCGTTACGTTCCGAACCGGTGATGACGGGAGCTTCTAGTGTTCCCACGGAAAAACGGAAAGTTTTGAATGCCCATACTCCTTTGCCCGGGAGTAGGCATCCTCCATTGGTTGAATGGAATAGAGAGTCGCTCTTGGAAACCCCTCTCTCCCGGGCCGCAATTCGCCATATGGGTAAATCCCCGATAGCCCGTTTGTAAATTTTCCACATTTTGCGGGCTTCCGTGAATCGGTCCGTGGTTTGTTTCTCTCCCTCTGTTCTGGATTTTCTGGGTCCCCGGCTGGATTTGCATTTCCGGGCTTTCCCCCCGTACAAGAAATAAGTATACCCGTCGGCTTTAACCGGGCCGTTTGCAAGTAAAGCTAAAAATAGAGGAGAGGTTATGTCCATGTCAATATTGATTTAGAAATGAATAATTGATGAATATCGGTGCAATAGTAGTAATAATATTTTGAATAAACAATATCTACACTTTATGAACCTTATATATAATAAGGTTCATATAAGGTTTCTATAAGGTATCTATAAGGTTCATGAAGGTATTAATTCGGTATTCATCAAAAAATGAAGATGAATTTTTATTTCAACTTTTATGCTAATTAGCTCTACTTTCAGATTAATTGTCGTATATTGCGGGTCTTAATTAAATAAAAGGATTATGGCGGAATTTGTGAACTCTATTGGTCAGGTGCGGGGAAAATTCGGAAACGTGGTTGCCTATGTGCGGGCTAACGGTAAGAATTATTGTAAAGGTGAGAGTATTTCTCGTAAGCCGAGTACGGAGTTGCAAAAGCAACGGGCTGCAGCGTTTGCTGTTGTGGTGAGTAAAAAAGGATGGATGGCTCGGGCGATTCGATTGGGATTTCCGGGAAATCAATACCCGAAAGGTTTTAACGGGTTCACGAGTGTGAACGTGACAACGGCGGTGACGGTTGAAAAGATTAATCCCATGAAGCCGATTGCCCGCTATAAGAAGGCTACCCAGGAATACCGGGGTGTTATTGATTACTCGAAACTTCGCGTGGCGGCGGGTGCGCTTGTCAGCCCGGTAGTTGTTTGCGAGGTGGAGTCAGGGAACCGGAAGGTGCATTTTTCGCACCAAAGAAGGGTCGTGGAGGCTATAGACTGTTTCTTGGATGACGAGATTTATGGTGTACTTCTTCACGAATCGACGCATTCCTGTAAAGTGATGCGACTAGGAACGCGCGGGGAGGATTGGAACGAGAGCATGGATTTCCCGGAAAAGGCAGAAGAGGAGGGGCTGGTTGTCTATGTTTTTGCCCGTGCGGCAGATGGGAAGGATGCTTCTGATTCGGTGTGTTTAAAATGTAATGGGTAACTTGAAAATTGAAAAACTAGATAAAATGGTAAAGAAGGCGGTTATACAGGTTCGGGACACGATGATCCGGACGTTACAAGAAAATGGAATAGACTATATCTGTATCACGGATATTGCTCGTCAGAAGAATCCAGTTGAACCTAAAGATGTGGTGAAGAATTGGATGAGGGTAAAGAATACGTTGGAATATCTTGGCCTGTGGGAGAAATTGAATAATCTCAATTTTAAAGGGGTCGAATTCGACCCCCTTTTGAACGAGGCGGGAAACAATGCTTTCACGATGAGTCCGTCTCGTTGGGTGGAAACAACGGGAGCTATTGGTATTATCACGAAAAATGGAGCGGGAGGAGGTACATACGCCCAGAGGGATATCGCGTTTAAGTTTGCCAGTTGGGTTTCCGTGGAATTTGAATTATACTTGATCAAGGAATTCCAGCGTTTGAAAGAACAGGAGCAAGCTCAACTCGGTTGGTCGGCCAAACGGGAGCTTTCAAAAATCAACTACCATATCCACACGGACGCGATTAAGCAGAATCTGATCCCGGAGGAGCTTTCTCCGGCACGGGTTTCTCAAGTGTATGCCAATGAAGCCGACGTGTTGAATGTGGCCATGTTCGGGATGACGGCTTTCGAATGGCGGGAGGCACATCCGGATTTGAAAGGTAATATCCGGGATTATGCCACGATCAATGAATTGATCTGCCTTTCGAACATGGAAAACTTGAATGCCGTTTTTATCCAGGAAGGTATGGATCAACAAGAGCGTTTGTTGAAATTGAACCGGATTGCCATCCAGCAAATGAGAGTGTTGGCGGATATGGACGGACGGAAGTTGATGAAATAAAATAACGCCCGGAGGTTCCTCCGGGCGTTATGCTTGTTGTTTGAGTTTCTTTTAGAACATATAGTCCCACATCGGCAGTAGGATCGGTTTTTGATCTAGGGCTTTCAATGCCTTTTCTCCCAAGTATTTTTTGTGAATAACTACCCGGAAGATGTATTCGTCAAACCATCGGTCGGTGAAGGTGAGGTAACCGTTGTGTCCGGCTTGCGGGCCCCAGCTGTTCTCGAATTCCCATTTCGTGGGTTTGCCGTTCGCGTCAACATCCACGGCGATCAATGTCATGGCGTGAGCGGAACCGCTTTGACGGGTTAGGATACGGGTTTTCTTGTCCATGGAGAAGTCTACGCCCATCAACGAGTTGTAGTCGTACATTTCCGGGTCGAGAATTCCGGTTTCCCGGTTGAAGTATTTACCCACGTCGCTGGAGGTGTACATGGCCTCGTTGCCTTTGATGGAGGCGATGGCTGCTGCTTTGATGTCCTTGTTCGGCAGGTTCAGATATACCCAGTTGATGCCCTCGACCGTGTTTCGGTAATTTTGAATATCATATACTTTATAATATTCCCGCGTTGGGTCGTTCATGATCATGATGTAATTCTTCGGGCTGTAATCGGCTGGCGTGATCTCCTTGTAGAATTGTTGAGGAGTGTAGTTTGCCAGTTCCTTGATATCCCCGTTTTTGTCCTTGTATCTCCAGGTGAACGTGGTTGGCGGTTCTCCTAGGCAAAGAGCCAGGATGCGATAAATGTCTTTCAAAACAGACACTTTCTCTGCACGCAGTTCTTTGATTTTTTTGCCTTGAGCGGCCATTTCCCGGATGGTGTAGCCACCTTTGCGGAGACGCTCGTTGATCAATGATCCCATGGCGCTCGTGTTGTTCGAGTGGGCGGTTTCCGGCATAACTTCTTTGGGTACAACACCGTATTTTTCTCCCAGGTTGTAATAGAGGTTCCATACACCACCGTCACCCACGGGAGCTTGGAACATGAAGGTCACGTCCCGGTCGTCCATCGGTTTGTTGGCCGTGGCGATCATATTCTCTAAAAAGAGATTGGATTTCTCGAACATATCCCAGAAGTAAAGGTAGTTGTGAGAGAAGTCGAAGCCCGTGAGGTTGTATTTCTCGATGATGCTCGGACGTAACACGTTCATGGAGGTAAACATCCAGCAGCGTCCGGAGCTTTGCTGATCCGTGATACCTTGTACTTTTACCCGATATTTGAAATAGTGGTCTATTTTCCCTTGAATTTCCCGGTTGAGGGCGTTGTCCCGGATATTTTTGTCATTGGTCAACACGTTCTGAATGGCTTTCGTGGAGGCGTCTTTTTGAAAGCTTCCCTTGATGTCATTCAGTTCTTTTTCACCGATCGTTTGGGCGCATAGCGACGCACCGATGAATAGTAAAGAGCTTGTGAGTAGCGTGATTTTCATTTTTTTGGTATCCTCGTTTTTAATTAGATATGGATTACTTCGTCGTAAGCGGCCGCGGCAGCTTCCATCACAGCCTCGCTCATGGTCGGGTGCGGGTGAACCGTTTTGATGATGTCATGAGCGGTAGCTTTTACTTTGCGGGCAAGCACCATTTCGGCAATCATTTCGGTCACGTTCATTCCTACCATGTGGGCTCCCAGCAGGGTGTTGTCGGCAGCGTTGAAGATCAATTTGATGAATCCTTCGTTTGCCCCGGCTGCACTTGCTTTACCTGATGCCGTGAACGGGAATTTACCGATCTTGATTTCATAACCGGCTTCCAGTGCTTTTGCCTCGTTCAGACCAACGGATGCCACTTCCGGAGTCGTGTAGGTACACCCGGGGATGTTGGTGTAGTCGATCGGTTCCGTGTGGACACCCGCGATATGTTCCACGCAGCAGATGGCTTCGGCAGATGCCACGTGAGCCAGTGCCGGACCGTGAACGATGTCCCCGATAGCGTAAACACCTTCCACGTTCGTGCGGTAGTAGTCGTCCACTTTCACGCGACCTCTTTCCATTTCAATGTTCAATTCTTCCAAGCCGATGTTTTCCACGTTCGGGGAGATTCCCACGGCAGACAATACGATTTCAGCTTCGTGTACTTCGATCTCGCCTTTCTTGTTTTTGATGTTCACTTTCAACAGGCCTTCTCCGCTTTCCACGCTTTCCACGGAAGATTTTACCATCACGTCAATGCCGGCTTTCTTGAAGGAGCGACCCACTTGTTTGGATACTTCCTCGTCTTCAAGCGGCAGGATGGTCGGCATGAATTCAACCAGCAATACTTTGGTACCCATGGCATTGTAGAAGTATGCCAATTCAGAACCGATTGCACCGGAGCCTACCACGATCATGGATTCCGGTTTGTGGTCAAGGGTTAACGCCTGGCGGTAACCGATAATCCGCTTTCCATCTTGGGGAATGTTCGGTAACTGACGGGAACGTGCTCCCGTGGCTAAAACGATATGTTGAGCCTCGAAAATGGTTTTTTCTCCGGCGGCATTGGTTACTTCTACCGTTTTGTCCGCGGTTAACTTTCCATGGCCTTCAATCACGGTAATGTTGTTCTTTTTGAACAGGTACTGAATTCCTTTGCTCATTTTATCAGCAACCCCCCGGCTGCGAGCGATGATGGCATCGAAATCGGGTGTGGCATTTTCGATCTTTACCCCGTAGTCTGCGGCGTGATGGGCGTATTCCAGCACTTGTGCTGATTTGAGTAAGGATTTCGTGGGAATACATCCCCAGTTCAGGCAAATACCTCCCAGTTCGGCACGTTCTACAACAGCCACGCTCATTCCTAATTGAGCCCCACGAATAGCAGCCACGTATCCACCAGGACCACTACCAATCACGATTAAGTCGTATTTCATTTTATTTGTCATTTATAATGTGAATAATTATTACACTGAATCATTGGGACACAAAATTAGGGGATTTGTTTAGAATAGAAAATAAAATCGATTTTAGATTTTAAAAGGTTTCTCTTGCGTTTGCGTTAATGTAAGATAAATAATGTGTATAAACAAAGAATTTAATTGTGGTTGATAGGTAGTATCTCCTATTCAATTTTCATTTAATTCTTACTATAAAGGTATAAGAATAGAATTTAAATTTGAATAGAAAATAGAAATAGCATAAAAATTATGGTAATTATATACCATTTTGCAGTACATCAACGTAACTCTTGTTATTACACTCAAACTCCTCCGTTGTTACCTCCTCCAACTCCTTACACAAGGGGAAGAGTTGGTGTTTCTTCCCGAAGGGGGGGAAGGGAGTTCATTGGCTATAAGCCTGTATATAAATTCCAAATTATTAATACTAAGATTATAGTATAAATATTATTTCTTTTACATGGAATGACTGATTGTGTCGAGAGCTGTTCTTGAACGGAGTAGAAAATTTTTATAGATCAGCAAGTTGATCCGAGAAGTATGTTAATTGTATAAGTGTGATTTTTTATCTTATCTTTGTATAGAATGCTGAATTAATCAGATAGCTAAAAACAGAAAATTATGAAAAAAAAGGGGTTTAGGTCATTATTGTTTATTTGTTTAGGTTTGATTGCTACAATTGTATTTACTAGTGCGGTTATGATGGTTAGTCCTCCTGATCCTCCAGGAAGGCCTCAGGCGGTTGATGTTCAAAGAGATCGTTGTAAGATAAAGTATGCCGCACCCCGGTATGACGGTGGGTCGTCGATAACAGGATATATTATTGAGCGGAAGTATAAGTCATCAGATAATTGGTATAAAGTAAGTGGAAAAGATAATCCTACGGACCTTGAGTATACTATTGATGGTTTAGTTGAAGGTAGTGAGATGCAATTTCGTGTGCGTGCTGTCAATGCAGAAGGACTGAGTGATCCATCAAAGCCGAGTGATATGATAATGATAGAAGATCCGTTTGTGAAATAGAGTAATTATGAGGGAGTGTCTAACAAGTCAGTCTTTTAATGACTACCTTCCATAATCTCTCCTATAGGAGGGGAAACCGCTTGGTAATCAATCCTCCCCTTGTGTAAAGGGGTAGCTTGTTGATAGGAATAAGACTTGTTAGATAGTCCCTTTGTGTCTTAATTACGTTAAAAAACAGTTATGAAAACAATTATCTTTTACGAGGAAAAATTATTAAGGAGAAATTGGTTGTTCTACTTTTTTATTCTCGGGGTTTTAGGTTACATCGTGGGTGTTTTGATCCCGTGGAATGCCAAACAGGTGCTGTGGTCGGATGTTGCATTGGCTTCGTCAGTTTTTTCTCGAGGGATTTCTTTTTTGAATTTGTTTCAATCGGTGATTGTTGTTTTTCTCGTTTGTGATATTCAAAGGAAACGGAACAAGGCAGAAACTCGAGAGACTTTTTCTATCCGTCCCGTTGGGAATGGACGTTTTTTTCTTGGAGAATTCTTTGGTATTTTCTTACCGTTCCTTGTGGTGGATGTTGTTTTCATGATTGTTTGCGCGATGATCCATATAGTCGTGCCTGATTCGCCTGAGAATCTTTGGGTATTTCTTTTTTATTTTTTCGTGCGAGTGTTGCCTCCGCTTATTTTTGTTTCCGGCTTGTCTTTGCTTGTTACTAAGTTGGTGAAATTACCTTTTGTTAGTTGGTTTGTTCTGATCGGTTTTCTTTATTTTTCATATGCGTTCTTGGTGTCCCCCTTGTATGGGGTGTTGGATTTCCGGGGATCTTTGTTGCCAGACTCTTTTTCGTCATTGGTCGGATTTATACATGTCGAGGAGAATTTGATGCAACGAGGGGCTTTTTTGTGGTTGGGAATTAGTTTCCTTTGTTTTGCCGCTTCTCTCGTGAAAAGGTTGCCCAATATTCCCGGTAGAAAGTTTTACCTTATTGTTCCCGCTTGTTTGTGTTTGATGGTTTCCTTGTGCCTGGGGGCTCTTTATGTCGGGAAGTATCAAGCCCGCTTGAAAAACAGGGGTGCGTTCAGGGAAGCTATTCTTGAATACGGCAAGTGCCCCACGGCACGTGTGCTTGAACACGAGATCACGTATCGTCCCCTGGGGGATAAATTTTCAGCAACGAGCCTAATGAAAATACAGAATCGGCGGAAAGCGGAGATGGATAAGTTCCCTCTTTTTTTAAACCCGGGACTCGAAATTTCTAAGATTGAATCCGACGGGCAAAGAGTGGCTTTTCGCAAAAATCGTCAAGTTGTTGTTGTTGAACGAGCGTTGGCTTGTGGTGAGATAGTCGAGCTAAAGATTGAATATGAGGGCAGTATCGATGAGGATATTTATCAGGTGAAAATTCTCGACGAAGATTATTTCGCTCCTGTTGTTTATTCTTCGTACCATGAAAATTACGGAAAACGTGCGGCTTTCGTGTCGCGAGGTTATACGTTGCTCTTGCCAGAAGTGATGTGGTACCCGATGGCGGTGTTGCCCGGGGGAGCAGCAGGTAAGGAGTTGAATTTCACGAGTTATGTGCTTCGGGTTGAGAACCCGGGGAGAATATGACCGTTGTGTCACAAGGTGAACAGCAGATGAATGGGGGTAATGTTGTATTTGAAAATGTGCAAAAACTGACCGGATTGAGTCTTTGTATAGGAGAATTCCAGAAGCGGACGGTGACAGTCGATTCCTTGACGGTGGAGTTTTATACGGGTCCGGGCAATGATTTCTACATGAAGCATTTTGACAAGTGGGATGTATTGAAAGAGGAGATGCCGGGGCGAGAGAAAAGGTTGGCAAAAATATTTAACATGTGTAAGGGGATGATAGAGGAGAATCAAGCGGAGCCTTATCCTTTTAAGTTTTTTAAGATGATAGAGACCCCTCCTTCCTTTTTACGAGGTTTTTTGTCGGGGGATAACGTGCAGCCTGAAATTGTGTTTTTCGAGGAACGGTTTGCGACAACGGATCATTATAAACCAGATGCAATTGCCGGGGAAGGTGGTGTGCAGGAAGGGATGCTTTACGAAAATCTGCCTTATAATTTAAGTAGGATGAATATAGACCGTATTTTTACGGAATTTACTCGTGGTGTGACTTCCGAGAGATACCGGGGAATAAATTTAATATACAATGAGTTGTTGGACGAAAAAATGTTGTATCGGACAATACGTCCAAGAGTATTGAACCATGTTGTAGAAAAGGGATTGGAAGGATGTATGGCGGAAGAATATGGTTCGGAACAAAGTTTGGCGATTTCTTTAAAAGTTTCTCAGTTGCTAGGATACTTGACGTCAATAACGACTAGGGATTCCTTGAAGCAATTTATGCAGGAATTTAGTGCAAGAGCTCATTTTCATGAAGTTGATTTTGAAATGTTTATTGACGATTTTGAACGGTGTTTCGGGCAGAATATTCGAGAAACTCTGGATGAGTGGTACGCGAGCCGTGCGATTCCGTGGTTGCGGATAAAAGATTTGTCCATTAAAAAGACGGAAGAGTTGCAGGTTTTGGACTTCAAAGTGGGTAATTTTAGTGAAACGGACGGGGTAATATCGATTATCACTATGGGGACAACAGAAAGCGGGAGGGATAAGATTGAAGATAGGCGTAGTTACTTGATTAAAGCTGGGGAATGCAAACGGATAGTTGTGCATGAAGACGGGAGATACGGTTTGAAGTTGACTACTAATTTTTCAGGGAATATGCCTAAAACGTATTCTCTTGATGGAGAACAGGTTTTAAAGTATGATGTGATCCCGGATGAAGGAGTGACGTTACTTGAGAGGGAGCAGTTTTATCCTCCGGGAGAGATTGTTGTTGATAATGAAGATAAAGATTTCCACTTGATTGATTCGATCGGTGATCGAAAGCGATTGGCTGATCTGTTCACAAAAGAGAACGAGGACATATACACGAATGCCCTGAATCCTAAAGTCAACACGTGGGGAAAGCCTATCCTGTCAAACGGATTTGATTGGTTTTACGGGGAAAGTGTTCTTAGTGTTTTTGTCAAGAGAGCCGGAACAGGTAGATGTAAGGCGGAATGGGTGGCAGATATTCCTGAAACAAGTAAATATGAGATTTTTGTCTATAGAACCTATAGTGGCAGTACTCCTTCGGACGGGAAGGAGTGTCCGGAGTTGAAAAATTATTATACAGTTTATACTCCGGAAGGGGAGGAGGAAGTTGTTTTAAAATTTGAAAAAGACGATACTGGCTGGATTTTTTTAGGTATGTTTACTTTGCCGGTGGGAGAATGTCGTGTCGTCTTGGATGATCGAGGGGCTTCTTTTCTTATAGGGAAGGGACACGGGGATTCTAAGGAGTACATCCCATGTATTGTTGCCGATGCCGTGAAATGGGTAAAGGTAAAGTAGAGAGGATTGCTGAGATTGTTTTGTATTTCTAAGTGGAAAATAGTATCTTTACACGCTTAAAATTTTATTAGTGTTGAAAATATTTGGTATATGGAGTATTCTGTAACGAGAGTTCATGTCTCTGGTTGTAAATCAAAGGAGTATTTCATGTCACTTGGAACATAAAATTGGATATTAATATGAAAGGACTAAAAATTGTTGTTCTTGCTAAGCAGGTTCCCGATACGAGAAACGTGGGGAAAGATGCAATGAAAGCGGACGGAACTGTAAACAGGGCAGCTTTACCTGCCATCTTCAATCCTGAGGATTTAAATGCTTTAGAGCAAGCTTTAAGATTAAAAGATACAATTGAAGGGACGACCGTTCATGTATTGACGATGGGCCCCGGCCGTGCTGCCGAGATCATTCGCGAGGCTATGTACCGTGGGGCAGATGGAGGTTATTTATTGTCTGATCGTGCTTTTGCCGGTTCGGATACGTTGGCAACTTCTTACGCTTTGTCTTGTGCGTTACGTAATTTGGAATATGATTTGATTGTTTGCGGTCGTCAGGCTATTGACGGGGATACTGCTCAGGTAGGTCCGCAGGTGGCTGAGAAATTGGCTTTGCCGCAGGTTACTTATGCTGAAGAAATTCAAGGCTGTGACGGGAAGATCGTGACGATCAAACGTCGTTTGGAAAGAGGTATTGAAGTGGTTACTTGTCCGATGCCTTGCGTGGTGACCGTGAACGGTTCTGCTGCACCTTGTCGTCCGAGAAACGCCCGTTTCGTGATGAAATATAAAAATGCAAAAGGTACTCAAGAGGCGCAGGATGCTAACGAGGATTATTTCGCATTGGTGAACGAACGTCCGTATTTGAAATTGACGGAATGGAGCGTGAACGATATTCAGAGTAACCCGGAGGATCTCGGTTTGAGCGGATCGCCGACCAAGGTAAAGAATATCGAGAATGTGGTGTTCCAAGCTAAAGAGGCTAAAGTACTTTCCGGTACGGATGCAGAGTTGGATGCCATGATGAAAGAGTTGATAACTAACCATACAATTGGATAATTTACGATTTTAGATTTACGATTTTAGATTAGATGAACCTAATCGTAAATCATGAAATCATAAATCATAAATTATAAAAGAATTACAGAATGAACAGTGTATTTGTATATTGCGAAATAGAAGAGGGTACGGTTGCAGACGTGAGTCTTGAATTATTAACCAAAGGACGTGCCCTTGCTACAAAACTTGGCGTGAAGTTGGAGGCTATCGCTCTGGGCGAAGGCTTGAAAGGTATTGAAAAACAAGTATTCCCTTATGGTGTGGACGTGCTTTGGGTGGGTGACGATGCTCGCTTGGCTCCTTACACGACGTTACCCCACACGAAGATGTTGGTACGTTTGTTTGACGCGGAGAAACCACAGGTGGCTTTAATGGGAGCAACCAGCGTGGGACGTGATTTGGGTCCTCGCGTGTCTTCTGCATTGCATAGCGGATTGACGGCAGACTGTACGAGTCTTGAAATCGGTGAATATACCGACGCCAAGAGCGGGAAAAAATACGAGAATTTGTTATACCAGATTCGTCCGGCCTTTGGAGGAAATATCGTGGCCACGATCGTAAACCCGGAATGTCGTCCGCAGATGGCGACGGTTCGTGAAGGTGTGATGAAGAAAGAGATCTTCAATCTTCAACACCAGGGAGAAGTGAAGAAATTGAACGTGGACGAATATCTGGATGATACCGACTTGGTGGTGAAAGTGATCGAGCGTCACATGGAGAAATCCAAAGTGAATATCAAGGCTGCCCCGATCATTGTTGCCGGTGGATATGGTGTCGGTTCAAAAGAGAACTTTAATCTGTTATACGAACTAGCTGCCGTGTTAGGAGGGGAAGTCGGTGCTTCTCGTGCTGCTGTTGATGCCGGGTTCTGTGAACATGAACGCCAGATCGGACAGACAGGAACAACGGTTCGTCCTAAATTATATATCGCTTGCGGTATTTCCGGACAGATTCAGCATACGGCCGGAATGGAAGAGTCTTCTATGGTGATTGCTATTAACACGGACGCAAACGCTCCGATTAATAAATTTGCCGATTACGTGATCACGGGTGACTTGAACGTGGTTATCCCCAAGATGATTCAGTATTATAAGAAGAATAGCAAGTAAAATTATTTACGATTTACGATTGAGGATTTACGAAGAAAGAGGGGTTTTGTGGGGAGAAATCTAAAATCATAAATCACTAAATCTAAAATTAAAAAAGGTATGGCAAATTTCTATACAGATAACGAGGATTTAAAGTTCCACTTGGGACATCCCTTGATGCAGAAGATTGTTGCTTTGAAAGAGCGCAATTTCGAGGATGCAGGGAAATGCGAAATCGCACCGCGTGATTTCGAGGATGCAATGGATAATTATGATAGAGTGTTGGAGATCGTGGGAGATATTTGTGGTAACGTGCTGGCTGAAAATGCAGAGAGCGTGGATCACGAGGGACCGGAAGTAATTGACGGTCGGGTAAAATATGCTGCCGGAACTCAACAGAATCATGATATGCTGACTCAGGCCGGATTGTACGGTATGTCATTACCGCGTGAGTATGACGGGTTGAATTTCCCGATGGTGCCTTACGTGATGGCTGCAGAGTTAGTTTCCCGTGGTGATGGCGGTTTTGCTAACATCTGGGGCTTGCAGGATTGTGCTGAAACCATTCACGAGTTCGCTAGCGAGGAGCAAAAACGTCAATACTTACCTCGTGCCGCTAAAGGCGATACTTACGCCATGGACTTGACCGAACCGGATGCAGGGTCGGATTTACAGTCTGTACAGTTGAAAGCTACCTATTGTGAGAAAGACGGGAAATGGTATCTGAATGGAGTGAAACGTTTCATCACGAATGGAGATGCTCACATTTCATTGGTACTTGCTCGTTCTGAAGAAGGTACACATGACGGACGTGGTTTGTCCATGTTTATCTATGACAAAGCTAACGGTGGAATGACTGTTCGTCGTATCGAGAATAAATTGGGAATCAAGGGGTCTCCGACTTGCGAGTTGGTGTTCAAGGATGCACCGGCAGAATTGGTGGGAGAGCGTAAACTTGGATTGATCAAGTACGTGATGTCTTTGATGAACGGTGCCCGTTTGGGTGTTGGTGCTCAATCTGTGGGTATTGCTGAAGCCGCTTACCGTGAAGGTTTGAAATATGCTCAAGAAAGACGCCAGTTCGGTAAAGCAATTATCGAATTCCCGGCTGTGTACGAGATGTTGACCAATATGGAGGCGAAGTTGCAAGCCGCTCGTTCTGTTCTTTACGAGACCAGCCGTTTCGTTGATATGTACAAAGCTTACACGCACATCGCTAACGAGCGTACATTAAATAAAGAGGAGCGTGAGGAGATGAAGAAATACCAGAAGTTGGCTGATATTTTTACTCCGTTATTGAAATTGTTCTCCAGCGAGTATGCAAACGAGATTGCTTATGATGCATTGCAGATTCACGGAGGTTCCGGATTCATGAAGGATTATCCGATTGAGCGTTTGGTTCGTGATGCTCGTATCACTAATATTTATGAGGGGACTTCTCAGTTGCAGGTCGTGGCTGCCATCCGCGGTGTGACCACGGGACAATTCTTGAAACAAATTCGAGAAGAATACGAGCAAGCTTCTATCTGTCCGGAGCAAGAATATATTCGCGAAATATTGAAAGGTATGACCGGGGCATTCGAGGCTGCCGTGACAAAAGTAACGGCTGTTGGAGAGACGGAATACGTGGATTTCCATGCACGTCGTTTGGTTGAAATGGCTGGGTATATTATTTTAGGTTACTTGCTGTTGCTAGATTCTCAACGTTGCGATCGTTTTGCTAAATCTGCCGAGATTTTCGTGAAATATGGTCAGGCAAAGGTGGCAGGATATGCTGCATTTATCAATGATTTCGAATTGAAGGATTTGGGAATGTATAAAAAATAATATAATCGAAGCATGATTATGAAAAGGGGAGGCGTTAAGACCTCCCTTTTTTATTCCGTTTTCTTTATTTCAATGGGTTTATAATTTTCTCTTTCTTGACGATCTGTTGTGGCTGCACAACTGATACCCCGTTCTTTCATGGCTTTGTTTTTCCCGATATGGGTATCGGGGAATTTCTTTTTCTTGCTGAAAAAAGTAGAGATCCCCAAGCCAATAAAAGCCAGGCCGATCAATACGACTATAATAATAAAGTAGATTCCTATCATAATGGTTTGTTTTAATAAAACAAATATACCCATATTACTTCGTTTTCCCAAGGGAATGGAGGGGGATTCTTGATGGCGATATTTTAAAGATACCCAATGAATTGTAATTTTAAGAATACAGGGAGTTTTGATTCGAAATTGGTAAGAAAGAGGCTATGAATTCGTGTTTATATGGTGTTTTGAGAGGTTTTTTCGTATAAAAACAAGAATCGTTAAAAAAAAAGATTAAAAAAGGCTATTTATTACGTTGTTTTTTCTACATTTGAGGTGCAAAGTCAAATAAAATTGAGAAACAATGGAAGGATACGAACAAAACGACGGAATGGATACGAATGATAGAGATGAAATCTATTCCAATGCAGTGAAAGCAGGGAAAAGAACTTATTTTTTTGATGTGAAGGCGACCCGTAATAATGATTACTATTTGACGATCACCGAAAGCAAGAAAAAATTTGATAATAACGGTAATCCAAGCTACGAGAAACATAAAGTGTTCTTGTATAAAGAAGACTTTGACAAGTTTGTCGAGGGCTTAGAAGAGGCTATTGGCGTGGTAAAAGCTGCAATCAATGGCGAACTTCCGGAAAGAAATACGGACCTGTAAATGATACTGTAATAAATATGGAAGCGGGATGCACGATCAGTGAGTCCCGCTTTTTGCATGAACTCCTTTTTTGTTTTTTCTCCATTGAATTTTGAGTATCTTTGTGAGGATAGAAAGAAGAGAAACATGGAGAATAAGCCGTTGGCAGAGCGCATGAGGCCGAAGTCTTTAGAAGACTATATCGGACAACAACATTTGGTAGGACCAGGCAAGGTGCTACGAAAGATGATTGATTCGGGAGTGGTGTCTTCCTTTATTTTATGGGGGCCTCCGGGTGTCGGGAAAACAACGTTGGCAATGATAATCGCGGAACAGTTGAAACGTCCGTTTTACGTGCTGAGTGCCGTGAGTTCCGGGGTAAAGGATGTGCGAGAAGTGATACAGAAAGCCGAGGGACAGCGATTCTTTAATACGCCGAATCCCATCTTGTTTATCGATGAAATCCATCGATTCTCGAAAGCCCAGCAGGATTCCTTGCTGGCAGCTGTCGAGAAAGGTACCGTGACTCTTATCGGTGCCACGACTGAAAATCCTTCTTTCGAGGTGATTTCCCCGCTTTTATCCCGGTGTCAGGTGTATGTGCTAAAATCTCAAGAAAAGAAAGACCTTGAAGATCTGATAGATCGTGCCGTCACCAAAGATTATTACTTGAGTAAGCGGAATATCACGGTGAAGGAGAAAGAGGCCATGATTTCTTATAGTGGCGGTGATGCCCGAAAGTTGTTGAATATTTTGGAGTTGGTGGTAAATGGATTGGGCGAGGGGG
Organism: Butyricimonas faecalis; assembly: GCF_003991565.1. Classification (NCBI taxonomy): domain Bacteria; kingdom Pseudomonadati; phylum Bacteroidota; class Bacteroidia; order Bacteroidales; family Odoribacteraceae; genus Butyricimonas; species Butyricimonas faecalis. The sequence continues at coordinate 4,231,150 of NZ_CP032819.1, forward strand.
ATATTGTGATCGATAACGAGGCGGTGCATCGGGAACTGCATGAAAACCCGTTGATGTACGATAAGGATGGGGAACAGCATTATGATATTGTTTCCGCGATGATCAAGTCCATCCGGGGAGGTGACCCGAACGCGGCGGTTTATTGGATGGCTCGTATGTTGCAGGGGGGAGAGGATCCGAAGTTTATAGCCCGTCGTTTGATTATTTCTGCGGCAGAGGATATCGGGTTGGCTAATCCGAATGCAATTTTGATCGCGAATACTTGCTTTGAAGTGGTGCATAAAATCGGTATGCCGGAAGCTCGTATCCCGTTGTCAGAATGCGTGATCTATCTGGCGACTTCACCGAAGAGTAATTCCGCTTATCTGGCTATTGATGCGGCTATTGCTACGGTGAAACAGACCGGAAATTCTCCGGTACCCTTACATTTACGCAATGCCCCGACCAAGTTGATGAAGGATTTGAATTACGGTCAGGATTACAAGTACCCGCATGATTATCCGGGAAATTTTGTAGACCAGCCATATTTGCCGGAAGAGTTGAAGGACAAGAAGTTTTATCAGCCTCAACCGAATGCTCAAGAAGCGAAGATTCTGGAGCGCCTGAAGGCTTGGTGGAGAAAATACAGGGGATGATAATTTAGGATATAGGATTTGAAATTTTAGAATGAAATCATAAATTTAAAGTTGTATCATGGATAAGTTGATAAATCAGGAGATGTTTTTTTTGTTGGCCGGGCCTTGCGTGATCGAGGGGGAGGAGATGGCTTTAAATATTGCTGAACACGTGAAGAAGGTGACGGATCGTTTGGGAATCCCGTACGTGTTCAAGGGGTCGTTTAAGAAGGCCAACCGTTCGCGTCTGGATTCTTTCACGGGGATCGGGGACGAGAAGGCATTGAAGATATTGGCCAAGGTGAAAGCCGAATTCGGCATCCCGGTGGTTACGGATATTCACACGGAACGAGACGCGGAAATGGCTGCCGAATACGTGGATGTGTTACAGATTCCGGCTTTCTTGTGTCGTCAGACCGATTTGTTGGTGGCTGCCGCGAAAACGGGAAAAATGGTGAATATCAAGAAAGGACAGTTCCTTTCTCCCGAGGCCATGAAATTCGCCGTGGATAAGGTGAGGGAATCCGGGGATGACCGGGTGATGGTTACAGAACGGGGAACGACGTTCGGGTATCAGGATTTGATCGTGGATTACCGCGGCATCAGTATCATGCAACAAGCTTGCCAGTGTCCGGTGGTTGTGGATGTGACACATTCTTTGCAACAACCGAATCAAGCTTCCGGGGTAACCGGAGGACAGCCCGCGTTAATTGAAACGATTGCCAAGGCCGGAATTGCCGTGGGGGCAGATGGTATTTTTATTGAAACTCATGCTGAGCCTCGTTGTGCCAAATCGGATGGGGCAAATATGTTGCGCTTGGACCTGATCGAAGGATTACTGGAAAAACTGGTTCGCATTAGAGAAGCGATAAGATAGTTCATGAAGTTGATAGGGTGGTCCATAAAGGGATTGTTTAACGACTACCTCCCCTAACCCCTCCTTGCACAGGAGGGGAAACCGCTTGGTAAGCAGCCCTTCTGTGTAAGGGGGAGTTGGAGGGGGTAGTTTGTTTAACAGGATAAAGCAATTTTGCCTTATAAACTTTGTGGACCACCTTACTCTTCCACGTATATTTCTAAGATTTGCGTTATATCATCGGGGTATAGTGTGAGATTTTTAAAGCAAGCGGGAATAAGAACGGTTTCCCCTTTGTTGACTAACACCGGGTCACATTCACCGGTTGTGATGGTGAATGTGCCTTGCAGACACATGTAGATAACAAATGAGTCGAGGTGAACATACTCTTTTTCAATATCCCGGTCAAAAACAAGTAGATTTGTAGTGAAATAGGGGCATTTCACGAGTCTTGTGGATTGATTGTCCTGAGGGGTATAGTTTACCCGGTGTTGTGGTTGATAGCTATAATCGATCACATCGGTGGCTAGATCCGTGTGCAGTTCGCGGGTGTTCCCGTTAGCGTCCTTCCGGTTATAGTCGTAAATCCGGTACGTGATGTCGGAAGTTTGTTGAATCTCCGCAATCAAGCATCCTTTCCCGATAGCGTGTACCAGTCCGGCGGGAATAAAGAAGCTTTCCCCCTTTTTCACTTTCTGGACATTCAATAAATCCATGAGTTTGTTTTGGTGTAATGCCTGAAGATAGGTTGCCTTGTCTATTTCCTGATTGAATCCCAACACGAGGGAGGCATCCTTTTCCGCGTCGACAATGTACCACATTTCGGTTTTGCCGTAGGCGTTATGGCGTTCTTTTGCGGTCTTGTCATCCGGGTGAACTTGGATGGACAGGTCATCGTTCGCATCGATATATTTAATTAATAGAGGAAATTCAATCCCGAATTTCTCGTAAATATGATCTCCGACAAGGTCGCCCATGTACACTTCGATTAGCTCTTGCAAATCGTTGTCAGCAAGGATTCCGTTTGAAACCACCGAAATATTGTCTTCCACGGCCGATATTTCCCAGCTTTCACCAATGGATTCTTCGTGTTCTTTACTTTTGTAAGCTAATCTTTCACCTCCCCATATCTTTTTTTTGAGAATTGGATGGAATTTTAACGGGTATAACATGATTTATTTTTTTGTTAGGCATAATTATTGTACTAAGAACAAAGATAGGAATTTTGTGACTGGGGGATTATAATTTATGGATTAATTTTGCGATAGAATTACGGTTAATGATATAAAACGGAGTGAAATGAAGAAATTAGGAATGTTAATTCTCGTTGTGGGGAGTTTGTGGTTGAGTGGTTGTAGTGACGATGACAAGGATTTTATGTTAGATATTAATCGAATGACAGGTGTTGATTGGTATTACAATAGAACCACGAATAAGAATTACTTGTCATTCTCGGATGAAAACGTACTGCAAATACATCGTTTTGACAAAAGCGGGGGAATAAATGGCATTGATCTGCGAGGAGTGATTGATTCGGTAGCCGGAACATGGCGGGATGAAGGGGAGAACATTCTTGCCGTGGATTGGAAGGATGGGAATACCGAAATGTGGACGGTGGAAAATTGTACGTCTCGTGAGTTCGTCGTGAATAATGGATGGGGTAAACGGGTATATGTCACGGTGCCATCCTATCTTGAGAATTTGACAGGTGATGCTTTCTGGGTAAATAAATTTGTAGATGGAGTAAGTAAGCCCCAACTTGGTTTCCGGATCTCAAACGATCGAAGTATGCGTGCGGGGTATGTACTAGCTTTGTTATCGGACGATAAAATAGAACTGAAAGGTTACGGTAATGTTTGGAAAGGAGAGGCTGACATTAGTCGGGTAGAGGATCGAAGAGTTCGTTTCTCTTGTCGTATCGGCTCTGATTACGTGAAATTTGACGAATTTATCACGGCAGATAATTTCAGTTCCATGCGATTAACGGACATTGATTTTACTTCATCAATAAAGGCCGGCTATCCTAATCAGTTGGAAATCACGTGGAATAAATTTGAGGGAGAAAACGTGTATTACAAGATGGAGGTGTATTCAAAGGACAATGAAGCCGATGTGTATTTTGAGAGTGGATTATTCCCTTATGACAATGGTAGATATATCCTTAACGAGAGTACTATCGGGAAAATTAATAAATTGGATAAAATTAATTCCAAGAAAGAGTACACTCTTCGTTTGACTGCTGTTATGTTGGAGTCCGGTGTCGCTTCTAATAGTGTAATAGCAGAAAGTCACGTACAAGCAGTCGTGTACGTGACAGATAAATGCCTACTTGGCAGATAGCAAGTTGAGATTATTCTAGAAGAAAATTTCTAACTGCCTGAACCAGTTTTTCCGGTTGTTCGCTATGAATCCAATGTCCACACTGTGGAAGTTCGATAAGGCGGGCAGCCGGAAATTCTTTTTGCAGGCATTCCATTCCGGTGATCAAGTTGGATTGTTCGCCTTTAATGAACAGGATTTCTTTATCGTACGTCTTGTAGGGTAGTGAAGACGGACAACCGCTAATCTCGTCAAAGTGTTTACTGATGACTTGGTGGTTGATTTTCCACTCGAAACCGGAAGGCGTCTTTTTAATATTTTTCAAAAACAACTGTTGAGAACGTTCCGTTCTGAAATGTTGCCGAATGGCCTCCTTGATTTCTTCACGGCTGTGTAAACGGGAAAGATCGAAATTTGTCATGAAATCGATAATCCGGTTATGGCTTCCCCCATCTCGTTGGGAATACGATATCGGGGCGATATCCACGACAATGGCTTTATTCACGAGTTCCGGTCTTTTGAGTAACAAAGCCATCACGATCTTGCCACCCATGGAGTGTCCCATGATATGAGGCCGTACGGGGAGTTTCAGGTCTTCAATGAGTTCGATGACATCATTACTCATCACTTCGTAATTCATAGCCTCGTCGTGGGGGGATTGACCGTGATTACGGACATCCGGTAAAATGACTTGGAATTTATCTTCTAATAGATGGGCAATGGGGAGCCAATTTTCAGATGCCCCCCATAAACCGTGTAGTATAATTAAAGGAGTCCCCTCTCCAATGGTACGAAAAAATAATTTCATATTATTGCGGTGTGATTTCAGACTGGTGAACTAAGGCAAAAAGACCACACGGAAACCATAGGTGGTGTTTATTTCATCTGGTTTGCGGTTGAGACGATAGGCCGAACTGCACATCTGCGGATTCCCTGTATATGAGCCGCCGCGCGCTATGCGGAAACTACCTGTTGCAGGCCCTGTAGGATCGGTAACAGCATCGTCTGAATAGTAATCGAACCAATCGGCACACCACTCATTCACGTTTCCGTGCATGTCGTAAAGTCCCCACGAGTTGGGAGCCTTGGTTCCGACTTCGTGTGTTTTTCTTCCCGAGTTGTAGCTGAACCATGCATATGTACCGAGTTCGTTGCTGTCGTCTCCGAAAGAGTATGTTGTCGTAGTTCCTGCACGGCAGGCATACTCCCACTGCGCATCGGTTGGCAAACTGCCGCCTACCCAGTCGGCATAAGCCTTAGCTCCGTACCATGTTACGTTAATGACAGGAAAATCATCCTTGCCGTCTTGCGGTTTCCACGTACCGTTTTCGTAGTTCACTCCATCTGTATCTATCTTAATCAACGCCTGTTCTTCTGTCTGCTCATTGCCCTTTCCGTCGGGATAGGAAACCTGTCCCTTACCGTCTTCTCCGACTCCCGTTGCATTTAGGAAAGCTGCATACTGGGCGTTGGTTATCTCGTATTTGGTCATATAAAAATCATGCGATAAGGTTACTTCATGAACGGGCTTCATAGATGCGTAAATACTCTCTGCATCACCCATCATAAACTTGCCGGCAGGAATAAGTACCCTATGCAAATTTTTAATATCGTTCGGCAACGAACGGGTAAAAATTACTGCTTTTTCGGCTTGCAATTCCAACTCCGCATCAGGACCGCTACCTTTGTAAAGTACCCCCTCGTTAGAAATCAGGAACAAATCCGAACCGCCTTGTAGCGTCTGTACGGGAATGACTGCCCGGTACGTGTAATTGTTGTAACCATCCGTACCCGGTTTTCCGGTAAGGTACATTTTCACGTTCCCCGTTTCGGTTTTTGTTTGCACGATGGGAGTATTCTCGCTTGTTAGATTTAGTGTTGCTCCTGTCTGTACACCTTTAAGGCTTACGGTCATGTTTTCGCTCGCACCCAAACCTTTCCCCAGTGCCTGAGCCGGAACTTCTACTTGGATCATGACAAATTCATGTTTAAATGACAGGGAAACTGTAGAACCTACTGATAGGCCCTGCGTGTTCGTTGCTGTCATCAGATCGGAAAGGCTGTAATTGGATTGTTTATCATTGTCCTCGCCCGTCGTACCGCTTTGGTCTGATTTTACTTGAAATGTAATGTCTGCCGGATCGGATACCGTTGCGTCGTAAGGATAATAGGCATAGAATTTCAATGTTTTGCCTTTCCAGTACAAACCGTCACTACTATTCCATTCGGAACCGTCATAGGTCACTTTTGCGTTATTGAGAACTAAATTGTTATTGGCGTCGTAGGCAAAAATACCGATAGCGTCGCCTTTCTCCCAGGTACTTTCAAATTCCGCGTCTGTTGCTACTCTCGCGGCGGAAGTGAACCCGATATCGAAACGTATGTCCCCGCTTCCGGTCGTATCGCTGTTAAAGCTTTCTTCGCTGCAACCGGCTATCATGGAAAGCAAGCCGGACAATAACAGGAATAAATTCAATCGTTTGTTCATATTTTGGGTATATTTTATTTTTGTTGTTTTAGTATATCTTTATCGTTTTAGCACGTTTCATGATCTGCTTTTTTCTTGTTCCCTTGATTCGTCTTCTTCCATGTGGACGGAGAACAACCCTCTTTTTCTTTGAATGTCTTTATGAAATGGCTCATTGACAAAAAGCCTGATATCCCGGCTATTTCAACAATGGTTTTCTCAGGGTATTGAATAATCTTTCGCTTGGCATATTCCATGCGCAGTTCGGTAATCCAGTTGCGGAAAGACATATTATACTCCGTGTTTATATATGTCGAAAGGTAAGTACGGTTTGTGTGAAGCTCTTTAGAGAGTTCTGTTATGGTAAGTCCCGGATGAACATACTTGTCCATGTTTATCCACGCGTTGATTCTCTTCCCGATTATTTCGGTCGAGTTACCGGGCAACTCATGGGTATTCCCGTCTTCCTGTTCAGGGGTGTATAAGACTTCATTTTCCGAAGGCATTTCATTTTCCATCGCGTTTTCCACTTGCTCGTAAAACAGCAGGTAATTCTGGTAACAGATATAGAGGTAAATGTAAAATGGAACTGAAGAAAGAATCCATATAAAAATATATTTGTCCGGGAGAAAAGTTAGCGCCCCGCATCCTACGCCGAATATGATGGCCCAATAGGTAAAGACGGACATCCAATGGATGTATGTCCCGATGTCATCCGAAAAAGAATTGTTTAAAATCGTAACGGCCTTTTTGTAGGCGAGAAGAAGTCTTCGGGACAAAACAAGGCCATAAATGATCAGCCATATCGCCATGGCGATCAAGCCCACCTTTTGTACCATCCCTTCGGGCAGGACAAATAGTACGATCCCGGAAAGTAATGAGAACGATATCCACATGCCGATATGGATGCCAAACCTTTTCCGCGTAATGTAGAATCGGTTGAGCAGAGACGTCAGTGCCGAACTGAAGAGCCAGTAACACAAGAAATAGGTGGTCAGGTTCATCAATATAGCTGCGTTAGGATTCAGATACCTGATTTCGAAGAAAAAGTGCATGGAGTAGTTCACCGCGAGCAACAACAGGGCTACCCCCATAATACGTCGTGAGCGCAGATAATTATTAAAAATATTTTTGTCCGGAGTTTTTGAGAACAAAAAAGAAAAGCCGAAGAATAACATCAACGGCAAGGCAACGCAAAGTGAATAACTATATATCATGTGCTCCATTACAACATCCGTCGGTTGATTTTGATCATTTACTGTAATTGGGCAACACGGCTTGTATGTGCGTGTCCTTTATAATGCTAAACAATACCATAAAAGCGCCATCACCCACGTGCAAAATTATAAAAATATTTTTTGAGCAACAATGAAAAAGAGGGGCTTTTTCTTCCGCAGATTCAACTCCCTCCCGGCTTCGCCGTATTGAGCCCGAAAGGGACTCGAACCACCTTTCGTTTGACAGATTCCGAGCAAGCTCTTCGTCTGTTCTCGCTTACCCGGTGGTTTCCCTCTATAAACAGAGGGAGAGCTGAAATATACACAATCTTCAAGAAGAAGTACCAACTCTCCCCCTGTGTAAGGGGGAGAGTTGGAGGGGGTAGTGACACACCCTCTGTTTATTACCGGGAAGCTGGAGAATAAAAACAAGGCTAAAAGAAAAGAGTCCGGTGCAATACCGGACCCTTTTATATACATCATCGTGTTAAATCGTCCAACTGTACTAGTCTTTCAATTTAGCTTTCAAGAACTCTCTGTTCAAGCGAGCGATATGCTCGATAGAGATGCTCTTCGGACACTCTGATTCGCAGGCACCCGTGTTGGTACAGTTACCGAATCCGAGTTCATCCATTTTAGCCACCATCGCTTTAGCACGGCGAGCAGCTTCGATTTTCCCTTGCGGAAGAAGGGCCAACTGAGAAACTTTTGCAGCCACGAAAAGCATGGCTGAAGAGTTCTTACAAGTGGCGGCACAAGCTCCGCAACCGATACAAGCGGCTGCATCCATAGCCTCGTCGGCAGCCGGCTTGGCGATTGGAATTGCATTTCCGTCAGGAACACCACCGGTGTTTACTGAAACGTATCCTCCAGCCTGCAGAATTTTCTCATAAGCACCGCGGTCTACGATCAAGTCTTTGATTACTGGGAAAGCCCCGCAACGCCACGGTTCGATCGTGATGGTTGCCCCATCCTCGAAACGGCGCATGTGTAATTGACAAGTGGTCACGTCATCATCTGGTCCGTGTGCGCGTCCATCGATGAATAAACTACAGGTTCCACAGATACCTTCGCGACAATCGTGATCGAAAGCCACCGGTTCTTTGTTCTCGCTAACCAGTTGTTCATTCAAAATGTCAAGCATTTCAAGGAATGAGCTACCGGTTGAAATATCATGAATCTTGTAAGTTTCAAACCCACCTTTTGATTTTGCATCTTTTTGACGCCAGATCTTTAGGGTTAGTTCTTTTAATATTTTATCTGCCATAACGATTTTTCATTTAAGATTATTTATAAGAACGTTGAGCTACTTGGATGTTTTCAAATACAAGGTCTTCCTTGTGTAATTCAGGTTCTTTGTCATCTCCCTTGTATTCCCAAACGGAAACGTACTGATAGTGCTCGTCATCACGTTTTGCTTCACCTTCCTCGGTAACTGATTCCAAGCGGAAGTGACCTCCACAGGATTCGTTACGATTCAAGGCATCCAAAGCCATCAAGTGTGCGATATCGATGAAGTCTGCCACACGTCCGGCTTTTTCAAGCTCGTTGTTCATCGCAGTAAACTCTCCGGTTATGCGCAAATCCTTGTAAAACTCTTCTTTCAATTCGGCAATCAATTGGATTGCTTTCTTCAAGCCCTCGGCCTCGCGAGCCATTCCGATGTAATCCCACATGATGTGTCCCAACATTTTGTGGAAGTGATCCGGTGATTTCGTACCCTTGATGTCGTACAATTTACGCAGACGATCGGTAACATTCTTTTCGGCCGCGTCGAATTCCGGTGTATTTGTTTTGATTTTCGGGGTTTGAATATCATGGGCGAGATAATCTCCAATCGTGTACGGTAACACGAAATAACCGTCAGCCAAGCCTTGCATCAAAGCAGATGCTCCCAAACGGTTTGCACCGTGGTCAGAGAAGTTACATTCTCCGATAGCGTACAATCCCGGGATGGTAGTCATCAAGTTATAGTCAACCCAAAGACCTCCCATAGAGTAGTGGATAGCCGGGTAAATCATCATCGGATTGTGGTACGGGTCAACAGCAGTGATCTTTTCGTACATCTGGAACAAGTTTCCGTAACGTTCCTCGATCACGTGTCTTCCTAAACGTTCGATAGCGTATTTGAAGTCCAGGAACACGGCTTTACCGGTGTTGTTTACTCCGAATCCGGCGTCGCATCTCTCTTTAGCGGCACGGGATGCCACGTCACGCGGAACCAAGTTCCCGAATGCCGGGTAACGACGTTCCAGGTAGAAGTCACGATCCTCGTCCGGAATATCGTTCGGGTTTAACGTGCCGGCTTGTAATTTCTTGGCATCTTCCAATTTTTTCGGAACCCAAACACGTCCGTCATTACGTAATGATTCGGACATCAAAGTCAACTTACTTTGTTGGTCTCCGTGTACGGGGATACAAGTCGGGTGGATTTGCACGAAACAAGGATTTCCGAACATGGCACCGCGTTTGTAAGCTTGCCAAGCAGCACTACCGTTACATCCCATAGCATTGGTTGACAAGAAGAACACGTTTCCGTATCCTCCGGTAGCCAGTACCACGGCATGAGCACCGAAGCGTTCGATCTTTCCAGTGACTAAGTCACGGGCAATAACACCTCTTGCTTTTCCGTCCACGATAACAACATCCAGCACTTCGTGACGGGTATATGATTTGATTTTGCCTTTTTCAATCTGGCGGTTCATTGCCCCATAGCATCCTAACAACAATTGTTGTCCGGTCTGACCGCGAGCATAGAATGTACGGCTAACCAATGCTCCTCCGAAAGAACGGTTGTCCAAAAGACCGCCGTAATCACGGGCAAACGGTACACCTTGAGCCACACACTGGTCAATGATGGCATTACTTACCTCTGCCAAACGATACACGTTAGCTTCACGAGCACGGTAGTCACCACCTTTGATAGTTTCATAAAATAGCCTATATATAGAGTCGTTATCATTCGTGTAATTCTTGGCAGCGTTGATACCACCTTGTGCAGCGATAGAGTGTGCACGACGGGGAGAGTCTTGATAGCAGAATGTGGTTACATTGTATCCTAGTTCAGCAAGACTGGCAGCAGCCGATCCTCCGGCAAGTCCAGTACCCACGATAATAACATCAAGTTTTCTTTTGTTAGCAGGGCTCACAACATTGATATGGGCTTTGTGATTCGACCATTTCTGGGCTAGTGGGCCTGCTGGTATTTTAGCGTTTAATTCTGTCATAACCTTAGTAATTTTAAATTTTAAGTTTTAAATTTTAAATTTAGATCGTTGATTCATGCAATTTAAAATCTACAATCTATAAATTTAAAATTGTTGTTAGTTTGCCAGTCCAAGCATGAAATAAAGCGGAATGATGCTAAAGCCTGCAGCAATGATGAAAGCGAAGATTTTAGCCAAGCATTCCAGTCTTTTTCTCCAAATTTGGTTACAGAAACCGATAGATTGGAAAGCAGACCAGAAACCGTGGGTCAAGTGCAATCCCAAGAAGATACCTCCCAAGATGTAAAGCAAGCAATAGATGATACTTGATTTAAATAGTCCGGAAACCAAAGCGTAGGTGTTTTCCATGGCAGTACCGTCTACGTTGATCTCTGCTAAAAGAGGATCCCCGGCAAACTTGATTTTCCACCAGAAGTTCCAAAGGTGAACAAGTAAGAAGATCAAAACCAAACCACCCAAGATGTACATGTTTCTGGATGACCATGTACAATTCCCTGATTGTCTGCGAAGATCGTACTTGATAGGACGTGCGCTTCTGTTTTGAAGAGTCAGGATAGAAGCCAAGATGATATGGATAATGAATCCTATGGCAAGAATCGGCTCTACGATTTTAATGATAGGATTTGTAGCCATGAAATGGGCTCCGATATTAAACAAATCTCCACTATTATCTACAATCAAAAGTAGATTCAGTGCTAAGTGGACGCACAAAAACGCAATAAGAAAAAGGCCTGATAAACTCAGAATGATCTTTTTCCCGATCGACGATGTTAAGAAATTACTCATAATTGGGTCTATTTATTGATAACTATTTAAATTCTTTATCTGGCACAAAAGTATCTATTTTTCCGTCATTTTAAACGGGTTTGCCTATTTTAAAATCATTCTAAATATACTGAATTTTTTCCGTAATGAAGGAGGTTGAAAAAGAGTATAAAAGTCGGAAGTCCATAAGGTCAAAAGTCTATAAAGTCCATGGACTTTCGACTTTTTTAGTTTACGAACTCAGTTGTCCATTGCTTTATAAATAACTTCTTGAATTTTAGTACGGATATTGTCTTTGATCAGTTTGTCATTGAATTCGTTGGGATAAAGCCGGTTGGATAGAAAGATATATATCAATTGATTGTCCGGGTCATTCCATGCGATGGCTCCCGTGAATCCCGTGTGCCCGTAGCTGGAGCAAGGGGCTTCCTTGCAGGTTGGGCCTAATTTGTTGGGCAGGGTTTCCGGTTTGTCGAACCCGAGTCCCCGTCTGTTCTGTTCGAGAGGTAATTGGGTTTGAGTGAAAAGGTCAATTGTCGTCGAATCGATGAAACGTTCTCCCCCGTACGTGCCGCGGTTCAAGTAAACACTCATGATTTTGGCCAGGTCTTCCGCGGTGGAAAATAAACCGGCATTTCCGGACACACCGCCCATGAGTGCCGCGATCGGGTCATGCACGTACCCGTGTAGTTGGGATTTTCTGAAAATATCATCTTTATTAGTGGGGACCACTCTTTTCATGTCAAGATTAAAATGAGCGTTGAAGTCCGTGTTATAGGCTCCCAGTCTTTTAAAGAAATGTTTCCGGCAATAAACGTCAAAAGGGGTGGCGGACTGTGCTTCCACGATGTCCTTTAACAACACGAATCCAAGGTCGCTGTACGTGTATTTTTTCTGGGGCAGCAATTTGGAGTTTAAAATCAAGTCGTGAATGGAATCCTGGAAATGTTTGTGAATATAAAAATGTGGGGAAACAACCAGGTAGCCTTCGCCTCCCGTGAAATTGAACGTGCTGTCCCGGTACGTGAATTTGGGATTTACGTAGAGTCGATCCCGGAGTTTGCGGGTATTGGTTTTCGTGTATTTTGTCGTGAATAACCGGCCTTGCATCTTGTCCCAGTCAATCGCGTGCTGGAAGAAAGAAAAAGATGCCTTTAGTCCGGACGTGTGCAGCAACAATTCCTTGACGGTGATATCTTGCTTGTCGGTTTCCCGAAGCGCGTAAGAGTATCGGACAATCGGGGAGTCGAGCGCTATATGTTGCTGGTCATAAAGCATCATGACAGCCGGAAGGGTGGCCGCAATTTTCGTGATAGAGGCAATGTCGTATATATTGTCGGTCGTGTTTTTCTTTTTTTTATCATACGTGTTGAAGCCAAAGGCTTTGTTGTAGACAATGTAACCGTCTTTTGCCACGAGTACCTGACAACCGGGCGTGGCCTTTGTTTTTATGGCGGCTTGGCATATGCTGTCAATTTTAAGCAGCGTCTGAGAATTCATGCCGCAACTTTCCGGCCGGTAATATCCCAACCGTAATTTCGGGGTGGACAACCCGGTACCCGCGGGATAGTAGAGGTTGATGCTCACGGGCAATTTCCCGTTCACGTTGATGCCCCCGAAAATGGCTTGGGCGGCAAACTGCTGGGCGGGAGTGTCATGTGAATAGCTCACGATGATGGCATCCATGGGGAGGTAGCTGTACAGGTCGAGCCCGTAAGGCGTGGCCGGATGGCAGAACACGATATGTTTCCCTTTCAGTTGCTTGATGATATTGACAAGTTCCATGGTCGCCCCGAATTGTCGGGAGGCCATGTTACGGGCGGCACTGTTGTACAGGATGACACAATTGTATTTTGATAGATTTTTGATCAGTTGTTCCACTTTCTCTTTTGAGGATCCGGGCGATAGAGAAAAGTGGGCACAAGGAGCGTATTTCTCCAAGGTACTCTCGAAAGCGGTCGCTTTCCGGTCGCCAAAATTCAAAGAGGCTATACGTAGCGTGTCCACGTGTGTCAGTGGGAGTAAGAGATCGTCATTTTTCACGAGCGTGATCGCTTTGGCGTATGCCTCTTGTAATAATGCTTGGGCAGATGGAGAACTTAATCGTTCGGTCAGCCGGACTGTATCCACGGGAGTAGCATACGGGAGCACAAATTCGGCTTTTGCTTCGAGGACTTTGCGGCATTTTTCATGGATCATTTCTTCCGAGAGAATGCCTTGCTGGATGGCTGCTTTGATCTTCTTCACGGAGGCCTCCACGTCTTCTGGGAACAACAGCACGTCGTTGCCTGCTGCCAGCGCCTTGACATCAGCATCCCCGGGAGTCTTTCCTTGGGTGACACCTTTCATATTCATGGCGTCCGTGAAACAAAGACCGTCGAAGTGCAATTTCTCGCGTAGCAGATCCGTGACGATCTGTTTGGATAAAGAAGCCGGGATATTGGCCGAATCGTAGGAAGGTACGTTTAAGTGGGCAATCATGACTCCCGGTATTCCTGCCTCGAAAAGCTGGCGGAAGGGATACAACTCAACCGTGTCAATACGTGCTACCGTGTGACGGATCAGGGGTAATGCCAAGTGTGAATCGACGTCCGTGTCCCCGTGTCCCGGGAAGTGTTTGGCCACGGCCATCACGTGCTGGGATTGCAGGCCTCGCATGTATTGCAGGGTGCGGTTGCCAACCTCCTCTTTCTTTTCACCGAACGACCGAATGCCGATCACCGGATTTTTGGGGTTAACGTTTATATCGGCCACGGGGGCAAAGTTCACGTGAATGCCCATGGCGCGGCATTGCTGTCCGATGGCTGCTCCCAGACGGTAAATCAGATTCGTGTCTCGAATGGCTCCCAATAAGGTCTGGTTGGGAAATTCCATGGCGGGCTTAATCCGCCAACCGACCCCATTTTCGGCATCCATCCCGATCATGAGTGGAATTTTTGCGCTTTGCTGGTATTTATTTGTCATCAAAGCCTGCTTTAGGGGACTGCCTTGAAAGAAAATGATTCCCCCGATATGATATTTTTCAACGGTAGCTCCTAAGTGGTTTTCGTACACGCTGTCTTTGTTGCTGTAGGCGGCAACCATGATCAGCTGTCCGATCTTTTCATCCAGGCTCATGGTATTTAATGTCGAATCGGCCCACGCGGACTGGGCTTGACCGTGAAATGAGGGGAGGAGCATGCAAAATAGTCCGATTGCGGAAAGGAGCTTGTGCATGGTAGTTGCAAATTTTAGCGTTAGAGGTTGGTTAAAAAAAGTGCGGCAATCAATTTATGTTTGCCGCACTTGTATCGATAGCTTGAAAATTATTTCAATAATTCAGCAATCTTTTGTTTTAATTCATCGCCTCTTAAATTCTTGGCAATGATTTTGTTATTTTCGTCTAATAATACCGTGTGAGGAATTCCGGTTACACTGTACAATTGAGCAGGAGCTGATTGCCAACCTTTCAAGTCGGAACCGTGTTTCCATACCAAACCGTCATCAGCGATAGCTTTCACCCAAGCCTCTTTGTTGTTGTCCAAAGATACACCGAAGATTTCCAATCCTTTCGGGTGATATTCTTTGTAGATCTCAACTACATGAGGATTCTCTCCGCGGCAAGGACCACACCATGAAGCCCAGAAATCGATTAATTTCACTTTACCCTTGATGTCATACAAAGAGATAGACTCTCCTTCCGGGGTAGTGATCGTGAAGTTAGGAGCGATTTGGCCAATGGCAGTGCTTTCTAATTTAGCAATTTGAGCAGCGATAGCTTTACCTTGTGCGCCAGCTTTTGCTTTTTCGCCCAGTAAATTATATCTTTCTTTCAATTGCTCGTATTCCATTTGTCCCATGCCGGAAGCGATAACGAAAGCTGAAACGTAAGAATCCGGATTAGCTTTGATTAATTCGGTTTCTTTAGCTTGAACATCCGTCATTAATTTAGCGTATGCTTCTTGGATGGCTTGAATTTTAGCCTGATCTCCGTTAGCTGCTTGGAATTCTTGTTGCAACTTCATGGCTTCTTGTTGAGCTGTTGCGTTGATAGCCATGAATTGGTCATATATTTTTTGACCTTCGCTACCGGTAACCGTCAATCCTGCTTGTCCGGCACTGATCGTGATGTTTGCATTTTCCAACATGAATGGGATCGCTCCTCTTTGACCGATAACCATGATGTAAGCTCCGGTAGGTTCGCTTACGTTTCCGGTAAATTCAAATGAACCGTTCTTCACGTCTGCTTTTGCTAACGTGTCAAGAGTACTGCCATTAACCGTTGCGATAATGGCTTTACCGTCCGGCATTCCTTCTACCGTTCCGGTTACTTTGTAACCACTTTGGGCGTTACATGCTGCAAGAGTCATACTTGCAGCAACGATTGATAATAAAAGTTTTCTCATGTGTTTTAGTTTTCTAAATATGAAATATGTTGTCTTTAATAAATCTTAGCTTTCATAAACCAGATCTCTTTAAAGGCAATGTTTATTCTTAATTTTGCGTATTTCTCCAAAATTTGGTTATTCCGGTGAGTTCCGCGCATACCTAAATCAACGGCGACTCCCAACATCAACTCCTGACGGGCCAGGCGAAGAGGCATCTGGGTTCCGATGGTCACGCCGTAAGTGTTTATGTCGGTGGAGTTGAAATTAAGATGTGATCTGGTAAAATAAGTTCCTGCCATATACTTATTTCTTTGCCACCAATAACGCCCATTCTCGTTGGGTTGTAGATATGCCCCCATGGCTATCTTATGATAGTTTTGATACTCCTTGTTTGTGTGGAATTCTTCATATTGTGACATATTTTGAAATGTGTAATCTCCGGCAAAAAGCCATTTTTGATTACTTTGGTAAGAAAGTCCTGTTACAATTCTAAATGGGTAAAAGACGCTACTATTTTCCAAAGATTCATTGTCAACTGGAATCATGGATGAATTAGTATTACTTATTTTGTATGAAACAAAAGTCTGATTGGCGTGAAGCGGGGTTCCAAAATTAAAACTTGTACCTATTACAAATTTATTTTTTCCACCAATAGAAAACGGCATTTGTGCTCCTAATGTAAATAGAGCACTTCCCATTTGGGTAACAGTTTGCGTTTTCATATAATAGCCGCTAGTGGCAGGTTGTAAAACCAATGTCAAGCGATCATCAATTCTCCCAAATAAATAAGACATGTTTACCCCTAAGGATAGGCGTCCCAGTTGATAAGCTGCCCCTAAATAAACTTCATTTAATCCACCTTCTCCTTCGATATGTTGGATATAACGCATAGAATAGTCACCTCGTACATCATTGTTATATAATACGTCAAATCCTCGATTTGATCGCTGAAGAATACCAAATGATACAAATAATTTTTTGTAAACACGGAATGCCATTACGACTTCTCCATTTTGAGCAACTTTATAGTTTGTATGCGTCTTGTTAGTTGAAATATCAACATATTCTCCAGTAATTCCTGATTGAAAATAAAATCTGACAGAATCTAAGGCTGTGTAAGAAGCTGGATTTAAAAAATTGATATTGTAATTATCGCGCATGGCGGCAGAAACTCCTCCCATTCCTGTAAACGCTCCGTAATTGTCAGGCAATAATCCAAAACCTTCTTTTGAATAAGGTGTTCCTGAATTATTTTGCGCCCAAGTATTTATTGCTATCAATAAAATAATGATACATCCTAATAACTTTCTCATAAGTTTCATTTTTGACACTACGTAATAATTCGTTTACTTATAATTACTATAATATATGCTGAATACAGGTAATTCTTCAAAAATAACCCGTCGAAATTTGTTGTAAACATCTCCAGTAAAAATTTGATACCCGTCCCATGGAGAATAAATATAACCTGGCAGACCTATTAATAGGTATATCTCTTTGTCTAGAGGGTGAACTCCTTCTACTTGTTTAATATAAAAATCTGTAAGATCTATAGTATACTTTTTACTATTAATATCCATTACATTTTGAGAAAGAACTCCATATATATTATTTGATGAATTATCAGTTAAAACTTGCTTGACGTAATTGTCTTTACTGACAATGTATACACTTAATAATTGAGGTTCTGGGATATTCTCCCATATTTCAGTTTTAGGTCGTAATTCAATTTCTGCTTTTACAATCGTTTTGTATCTGGTCTCATCTGCAATAAACGGTATTTTCATCTTCAACATGAAACCATTCATTCCTTCTATGATAGCCATTCTCCCTTCTTGAAAAGGTATAGCATCTGTAAATGTTGCATTTTTTAATGGAAAATTTTCTGATGCTTCATATTTAATATTTGTATAAGCATAAGATCCGGAAGAAAATGTTGGCATTGAAAAATATAATCCTTCTTTTGATCCAATGTGATAATAGCAGCGAAGTTGTATATCGGTAGCCGATAGTGATGTTAATACTGAATTGTGTTCTTGGGGAACAATGGCAAATCCTTTTAAATAATCCATAAATAGGTAATTTATTCCAAGTTTTTCCTCAAACATGGGATCACGAGATCTCATTCGGTTAAATAGATTTTGACCGATAGTGTCATTTATTTTAAAATAAAGTTCTCTTGTATAATTTTCTTTTTGTGGATAAATATTTAATGTTGCGAGTTTTTTATACCATGGTAAAGAATCGATATTACAGAATATAGGATTATCTATATTATAAATCATGTGTTTGTCTAATTGGTATAAATCGAATGCTTGATATTTTGTGGTATCTCCTGCTAATGTTTGAGGATTAGGGATTGTTAGTATTAAAGAATCAAATACACAATTAGTTTCCCACGTGACATTACTAGCGAAACCAGTTGGGTTTACTTGAAAATAAGGTATTGCCTTGGTGACACCAGTATAGTAATCTTTAATTTTCCCCATAGTGAGCTGGAAAGCACTAGTCGTTGACATGTTAGATGTCGGAAATGAATCTAATTTAATTGTAGAAGTTTCGTCTAAAATAAAACGTGTTACTTCTACATAGTGGTCGTTGGGAATTAAATTATCACCAATCGTTGTAAGGTCATTGTCACACGCATATAATGATAACAAAAAAAATGCGATAAAGAATATTCTCATGTTTCTTGATTTTGTTTTATAACAAGATGCGAAGGTATAACTATTTTCTAAAAAATCGATATTTGAAGTTGTATTTTATCTAATGAGAGGTTAAAAAAAAAGAATGCGTGACATTTCTGTCATCGTTTTGTTGGATTTCATGATAAAATATGTAGTTTTGCCTTTTGAATTAGAGAAAATATTATAGAATATTGCAAATAAAATAATCAAGTAGAAAAAGTATGAGAACATTTAGTTTATTAGTACTAGCCATTTTAGGATTCGCTTTTGTCGCTTGTGATGATGATGATCATTTAGGTGACTGGGAGAAAGCTCCTGAATTTAGCGGTAGATTACGTAACCAAGCTGTATCATTTGTTATTGGAGATTACGCTTATGTTGGAACTGGATTCGGAGTTGATTTAGCAGAATATACAGATTTTAAAAAGTATAATTTGAAAGAGGGAACTTGGACTGATGTTCCAGATAATTTTCCGGGAAAGGGACGCCATGGCGCTGTCGCATTTGTAGCTGAAAAGGAAGGGAAAACTTATGCTTATGTTGGATTGGGCTATATTTCTGCAAATCAAATACAGGGATCAGATGGAACAGACGTAATTCGTGCTAAAGAATATTTGAAAGATTTTTATCGTTTTGACCCGACAGATAATTCTTGGACAAGAATAGAAGATTTTCCAGGAGAAGCTCGTAGAGATGCAGTTGCTTTTACTCTAGATAATTATGGATATGTAGGAACGGGGCGTGCTGATAAAGCATTACTCTTCAAAGATTTTTATTGCTTTGACCCAAAGACCGAAACATGGAATACGAACGAGTTAGGGTTTAAGGGGGATCAAAGATACGGGGCATCTGCTTTTGTCGTTGGTGGTGCTGCTTATGTATGTTTAGGTGCAAAAGGATCTGGATATGCACAGGATGTTATTAAATGTACCCCATTAGGAGAGGGAAAAGTTTCTTGGGATAATATGCAAGCTTTAACTGATAAGCCAGGCGTAAAGCAAGATAAAGATTATGATCGGATTCCAAGAGCGTTCGCAGTATCTTTCGTTTCTAATAAAGGGAAGGATGGTGAAAATTATGCTTATATTGCAACTGGTACGGGAAATAGTTCTTCAACTGTATGGAAATATAATCATAAAAAAGATCAATGGCATCAAATGGAGGATTTAGCTCCATCTGCAGGTAACGTTGTTGGTGCTGTATCTTTTGTTGCTGATGGTTATGGTTATTATACAACAGGTGGTACTAGTATAGATCCAATTGATGCAGTTTCAAGTTCATCAACAAGATACTTTACCAATTCTACTTGGAAATTTATCCCAGATATAAAAGAAACTCGTAGAAACGACTATTAATTTAGTTTGATCACATAAAGGTTTATAAATTCTGACAAGAGAAATGATCTTGTCAGAATTTTTTTTGGGGGGATGTGGCTGAGCAACGTCTAACAGGTGTAAATCCTGAGCAAACTTTAATAGTGAAAATTACATAGACAATGGCAAGGGTGTATGTATAGGGAGGAGTCTAAAAGAACGTCCATGGCCAAACATCTGGCTTGACGACAGGACCACTATACAAGATATTAGCATGGATGAAATCGCCAAACAAATCAATGTGTTCTATCACTATTTGGAATGTAGTTGCCGTAAATGAAGAGAGTATAGTATAGAAAGATATTGCCTTATCCGAAGAGGTCGCACGGATTATGGTGATTAGTTGCCTTTTTACGAAAGTCACAGAGTAAAGTTAGCCATTCGAAGTCTGCAGGCGTCATAGTAGTGGTGCTTTTGATAGAGCATCATGAAAGACGAAATCTATTAATTAGGGATATATGTCCCTAATTAATAGATAATTAACATTGAGATTTGAGAGATGAAACTCGGTTATTTCGATTGAGTTTTTAATATTTAATTATTCAAAGGTCTTGATAGACGAAATTCGATCGTTCCAATTAATTCCTTTTTTTACTTTATAATCGTGAAAATTCCTTACTTTGCAATAATAGTAATAACCAGATTCCACACTGGTGAGGCCATTAACTGTAAATGTTATGGATTGAGCTTTATAATCGGGATTTCTGAAAAACGTTATTCCCTCGCCATTAGATGAATACATCAGATTGTGAGCGCCTGCTGTAAATGATGATATCATGTCATTCATACCGTAAGCGTCAAGGTGTGGGATAGCAACAGGAGGAATAAGCAATGCTTTTCTTCCTTGGCGTAGAGTGTTGTAATCTGCATGTTCGTATATGTAGATTTCGTATGAAGGCCCAAATATTCTTGAAATAGCATTCTTATTTTTAACTCCTTTAGATTGTTTGTTCATCTCCAGTTCTTCATAAGAATTGTAATATTCTATATCTCCATTAGAAGCAACATAAGTTGCTAATTCTGGTAACTCTTGGAGCCTATTATAGACTGCTGCAACTTCTTCATCCTCTAATATCATAAGTGTGTCATTTTCCATATAGAAAGGTGAAGAGTAAGTTTTTCCATTGTAAGTGAAATCAAATGTTTCTCTTAATGGAATAAATGGGTCATTGCTCTGTAAATTTTCAGTCGGAACTAGTTCTAAATCTGAATTTTGACATCCCAACATAACACCAATGAACAAGGCGATTAAAATTGTAATTTTTCTCATGATTTTGATTTTTATTAATAAATATTAGTCCCGATATAGAAACATAAATGAGCTATTTACGTGAAGATTACGGTTTTTCTTCGGCTACTTGTTTTACTTTTTATTACACCTCACTTTCTTGGATATTTAACTAAATGACTAAATTTTGATAATTCACAACTCTTTATGTTTTATCTGTGTTTATTTGTATATTTGCAAAGGTATGGTAATAAACAATTGCAATGTTGGTTGATTTGTGGTAAAATTGTTCCTTTTTTTGTGGTGTTTTTATTTGTGCCGTATGATAAATTTATTGTAGTAAATCTTGTTTATGAATAAACACTTTGGCGTAAATTGGGGTATAGCGGTAACGGTAATAGCTGTTTTGGGAGTGCTCGTTTGGCAGGCACTTTCGATTGTTGAATTGTATCATTTCCAAAAAGAGAGATTTGTCACCAAGGTGAACCATAAGATTACTCATTTCGTTAACGAATTGAATTTGCTTGCTGTACAAAAATCAGCTACCGTTCCCGTTGAGCGTTCTGTTCCTTGTTTGATGCTTACGAAAGGAGGAAAAAGCGAGAGGTGTCGACATTGGCGAGATGATGATTGGGTTGATGCGGAATGTCGGGCAATATATGATATCCGGGATACAACTCTTTTGACATTGGAAAAGTTCTACTCGCTTCTTAGACAAAGCATGAGGATGGATGAAAAATCTTTTCCTATTGAGATTAGCTTGTTGGATAGTTTTGGAAATAGAATTGATAGTTTTAGTTGTGGATATATACACCCTTGGTCTATGGTTAAAGCGGAACCCATTCGGTTATTTTTGGGGGAGAAGCACGTGTTAGAAGTTAGATTCATGTTTTCGATTCATCAGTTTTGGAACCGTTCGAAAAATTCTTTTATTCTTTTATTCGTATTTATGGTTTTGTTGATTGTTTGTATTATGATCTTAATACGCAAGATTAACCAAGAGAGGAAACGTACTATCGGGCAACATCTTTTTCTTGATACCGTGATACATAATTTGCAATCACCTTTGGATTATATGAGTTTTACACAAGAAGTTCTTGACAAGAAATATGGAAGTATGATGGAAATAGAGGATCAACAGGCACTAGAAAGAATTCGGGAAAAACAATCGGATATGGGGCGGGCCATTACTCGTTTGTTAACCTTGTCGGATATATTTCACCGGATTCAGATTTATCCTTATCCTCTTTGTTTGAAAGAGATGCTTGAAAAGCTAAATGCTTTGAATTTTGTGAAAATCCAACCTGGAAAACAGGTAGATATGAATATTGCTTGTGAGATGGAAAACCCGGAAATTTCTGTTGATCCGGTCTATTTCCCGATTGTTTTTGAAAATTTGATAGGAAATGCCATAAAGTATTCAGGAAAGAACGTGAAAATAGATATTACTTGTCAAGAAAAGGGGAAATGGATTGAAATTCGAGTAAAGGACAATGGGGCAGGGATTCCCCCGCGTAGTTTAAAACATATTTTTGAAATTTACTATCGCGATCCTTCCATACGGGATGACCATTCGAGAAAAGGGTTCGGGATTGGTTTGTCTTTTGTGTATTCTGTAGTGAAAGCTCATCATGGAAAGATTATTGTTCGTAGTATTGTAAATGTAGGAACAGAATTTATTATTATTTTACCTCATAGACAATGGAAAAGAAAATAGATGTTTTGTACGCAGAGGATGATGACAAGATGGCTAAGATGGTGAAAAATTTGCTGGAAGATCATGAATTTCATGTTCGGATTGCTTGTGACGGGAAGCGGGTGTGGGATGTTTTTCAGCATAGTCCCCCGGATTTGTTGCTGTTGGATTTGGAAATGCCGAAAAAAGATGGGTTGAAGATTGTTAAATTGGTTCGAAAGGTAAACAAACGAGTTCCGATCGTTTTTTATAGTTCGTACATGAATGTTGAGAAAGAATTGGAGGCGATAAAATTAGGAGCGGATGATTGTATTCGGAAAGGTTGCCCGATAGAGCTATTGTTGGAAAAATTGAGAAGTATTTATCGTAGAGTTGTACGAGATGAAGGAAGTCCTCAAATATATTTCTTATCTGAAACGACAAAATTTAATGCCGTGACTGGATTGTTAGTTATGAATGGGAAAAATTTGGTTCTAAAATCAATGGACTCCCGTTTGCTTCATTTGCTTTGTGTCAAAATGCACGAGATAGCAAGCAATGATTATTTGATTCGTGGATTATGGGGAATGGGGTATACAGAGAAGGGAAATGCATTGAGAAAAGGTATTACTCGTTTAAGAAGTATCTTGGAGGCAGATGCTTCTTTAATGATCGGAAATTCTTTTGGAGAAGGGTATTTTTTGACTTCTCGAGATTTGCATTTGAAGGTATAGGGATGCATAACTTTATAATCTAAGTATCTCAATGCCTATTTGATAAACGAAATCGATCAAGATGTATTTGTATCTATGAGATTGTAGCGGGAAAGGTCGTATTTGTTTGCCATGTAATTTACTCCCGTGATGTTACTCTAATTTAACCCAAATAAGGAAGTAATCTTACCCCAATAATCCTACATATTCGTTGCGCTTTCGTTGTTCATTCGTTGTTCAAACGTTCCGGAATGGTTGAGCTCTGTTTAAGCTTCGAATAATCTTCGAATATGTGGAATTATTTCCTTAGTATCTCCCTAGGTTTTCCCTAGGTTCTTATTATAAGTCAGGCTTGGTGGTGTAGGGAAAATTCATACGGGTATTATGAACTTGATACAGGAAGTAATACAGATGCGAACTTTTTTATTATCTTTATCCCCCAAAATATATGCTTATCGAATGAAGAAATTTGGCATTATACTATTCTTCTGTTTGGCGACATTGGGAGTGTCGGCACAATGGAATACGACAAATATGTTGCGAGTGGGAAAGAGTGCGATCATGTTTGACGACTACGTGAGTGCAATTGAAAACTTCAATAATATTATACGGATAAAGCCTTACTTATCTGAACCTTATTTCTTCCGGGGACTGGCAAAGTTGAACCTGGATGATTTTGAGGGGGCGATAAGGGATTATACACAGGCGATAGAGTTGAACCCGAATTATTTCCATGCTTACATGTACCGGGGAATAGCCTATCATAACATGAAGCAGTACGAGGAGGCCATGCACGATTACAATACGGCAATCGCGATAAATCCGGGAGAGGCTTACGTGTTCGCGAACAGGGCAATTACCGAGGCGGATATGGGTGATTTCAAGGCGGCGGAGAAGGATTACTCAAAGGCGTTGATTATTGATAAAAACCTGTTGCCTGCCTATCTGAACCGGGCGATCATGCGGGAGAAGCTGGGCGATCAAGAGGGGGCTATTGCGGATTGTAACATGGCGATCAAGTTGAATATGTTTTCAGATGATGCTTACGGGTTGAGGGGATATTTGAGGTTTCAGGCAAAAGAGTATCACGACGCGATAGAGGATTATAACAAGGCGTTGAAGATTAACCCGGAGAACAAGCGGATTCTTATGAGCCGGGCGATTACTTGGTACGAGATGAAAAAGTATCCCGAGGCTTTGGAGGATTACACGGCCGTCTTGAAAGTGGATAGTACTTACGCGTATGCTTATTATAACCGGGCTTTGTTGCGGTCGGAAATCGGAGACGTGAATAATGCCATTCATGATTTTGACCAGGTGTTGGAGATGAACCCGGATAACATTTTGATTTATTTCAACCGCGGATTGTTGAAAATGGAGATCAAGGATTACGAGGGGGCTTATAATGACTTTTCCCAGAGTATCTCGATCTACCCCGATTTCGTGAAGGCATACCTGGCAAGAGCCGCGACGAGCATGGATATGCGGGATTACGATGCGGCCGAAAAGGATCGTTACAAGGCGGAAGAGATCATGGACCGCTACCGACGGATGAAGGAGGGGGATCGGAATGCTTTGGTGGATACCACGGAAAATTTCAAGCGACTGATAGATATAAATTCCCGGGATGACCGGATGAAAGACGTGATTAACGGACGCTTGCAGGATCGGAACGTGATTATCGAATTGCAGGATATGTTTATCGTGCAGTACTTGTCTTTGGATACATTACGAAAAGGGAAGGTGCAGTATTTTGACAAGCGGATCATGAAGTTTAACCAGGAACATAATTATAACCCGGCGTTGACCGTCTCGAATAAGAAATTTAATTACCCGAGGGAATTCGAGGATAATTATATCGAGACGCTGTCTTCGGATATCCGGAAAAACAAGGAGGTCACGGATGCATTGTTGCTGCGCGGTTCGTTGTACTTGAACCGGGGAGATTACACGAAAGCGATCGAAGATTTTCGGGCCGTGCTGGAGCGTGAGCCGAATCATTTGTTTGCTTTGATGAATTTGGCAAGTGCCCGTTCCCGAATGTACGACTACATCGAGTCGATAGAAGAGAAGACTTCCCGTGTCGTGGGTGAGGAGAAGAAAGTGGAGCGGAACGTGGATTATTCTTTGGTGTTGGAAGGAAATAACAAATGTCTGGAGATTGATCCGGAATTCGTTTTTGCCCTGTTTAATATCGCTAACGTGTATGCCAAGAGCGGTGAGATCCAGAAAGCGATCGATATGTACACGAAGGTGCTGGAGGTGGACGGGGATATCGCCGAGGCTTATTTTAACCGGGGGCTACTCCATATCTACCAGGGAGACCGGAGTGCGGCCAACGTGGATTTAAGTAAAGCCGGGGAGCTTGGGCTGACGGATTCTTATAGCATTATCAAGCGCTATTGCTCGGTGGAGGAGGAGTAAAAGGAGATAAAAGTTTATAAAGTCCGTAAGGTGGCCCCTTGCGGGGCGCTTTGCTTGTGGCTGCTGGGGCAACCGGGGTTTTGTGAGGTTGGAATCTAAAATCTAAAATCTAAAATCTAAAATTTAAAATTGTCTGATTCTCCACTCTTTCGGGTAATAGTTGTTTACCCGGTTACCGACTTCTTTTACCCAGCCCAGTCCGATGCCTTTGTAGGTGATGAGAATCCATTCGCCTTTGGGGGCATCGAAACGGATGTCTTCTTTGCGTAGGAATTGGAGGGCCGTCGGGAGGTCCACTTCCTGACGGGTGACGTACTTTTGTTGAAGTTTGTGGTATAGCGCCAGAGAGTGGGCGGGTTTCGTTTTCCCTTTTACACATTCACCGATTTCGCATCCCTTGTAAATGACACCGGCTTTGGTGGATAGATATTGAATAAATTCGGCATGTTGCTTGGGGAGAATACCTAGCGTTTCACCCGCGATGTAAGGCGTGTATGGGGTCATGTCCGGTAGAAGCGGGAGTATGTCGGCCGGGAGTTTGACCGCGGGTGACGGGGTGGCTCGCTTCTCTTTTTTCATGATAAAGGGTGTCCCGTCGTTTTTTTGAATAACTCCCATGAACAGACCTTCACCGTTCGTTTTGTGCGGGTAGAAATGATACCCGTGAAGAGGGGCGGGGGATGGGGTGATAGCCGGGAAGTTATGCCGGATCGCGATGGATGATGCATCGAACGTGGTCAGCATCCAATTCAGTATCTCTTCATTTTCACCCGGATTGTAAGTACAGGTGCTGTACACGAGATACCCTCCGGGGGTAAGCGCGTCCCACACGTCGGAAAGGATTCTTTTCTGGCGTTCTTCGCATAGACGGAGGTTATTCTCGCTCCATTCCGTGATGGCTTTCTCGTCTTTCCGGAACATACCTTCCCCGGAACAGGGGGCATCCACGAGAATGATGTCGAACGCTCCCTTCAGACTGGTGAAACGGTTGGGGTCACTATTGGTGACGACGACGTGATCGTACCCCCATTTGATCATATTTTCTTTAAGGATGGAGGCTCTTGATTTGATGACCTCGTTGGAAACCAGCAATGAATCCTTGGGCAGACTGCTTGCCAGTAACGTGGATTTACCTCCCGGGGCAGCACATAGGTCGAGGACCCGGAGAGGGGTATTCCCCGTTATTTGCTGCAGAACGACTTGCAGAAACATGGAAGAGGCCTCTTGCACGTAATAAGCTCCCCCGTGTAGAAGCGGGTCGGAGGTGAACGAGGGGCGTTCTTTCAGGTAATATCCATTACTGCACCAGGGCACTTGTTGTGAAACTAATTCCGGGAAGGGCAGGTTGGTAAGGGGTGTTTTCTCCGGGTTTAACCGGATGGAAGTGGGTGATTCCGAAACTAACGCCTGGAAGAAGGCTTCCGATTCCGTTCCAAGGAGCTGCTGCATCCTTTCTGTAAATGCTGGTGGTAATGAGATCATATACACGTTGGATTAATGGGACAAATTTAGTGATTTATTTCCTGATATATTTTACCTTCGCGAGAGAAAAGAGAGCGCGGAGTTGATTAACAGTTAGAAATAAAATGATTGAGATTAGCGAAAACTTTAGTTTGAAAGAATATAACACGTTTGGTATAGACGTGACTTGTAAATATTTTGTGAAGTGTGATCAGGAGAGCGAATTGTTGGAATTCGTGAGATCATACGAGTTGGACCCGGAAGAGATTTTGCTTTTAGGGGGAGGAAGTAATTTCTTGTTCACGGAAGACTTTGACGGGGTTGTCTTTTATCCCATGATGCAAGGGTGTGAGATCGTCGGGGAAGATGACGAACACGTGTTTGTCCGGGTCGGTAGTGGCTTCGTGTGGGATGATTTCGTGGCGTGGACGGTTGAACGCGAGTATGGAGGGGTGGAGAATCTTTCTCTGATCCCTGGGCATGTCGGGGCGACTCCGGTACAGAACATCGGGGCTTACGGGACGGAAGCGGGGGAATGTATTGACCGGGTGGAAGCCGTGGATATCGTGAAGGGAGAAAAGGTGACGATTGACGCGGCAACATGTCGTTTCAGTTACCGGGATTCTATTTTCAAGCATGAGTGGAAGAATCGTTTTCTGGTAACGTATGTCACGTTCCGTTTGGCGAAACATCCCGAGTTTAAGTTGCACTACGGGAGCGTGAAGGATGAAGTAGCCCGTTTGGGCGAACCTTCGTTGAAAACGATACGCCAAGCCATTATTCGTATACGGGAGGCGAAGTTGCCGGACGTGAAAGTTTTGCCTAATGCCGGGAGTTTTTTTAAAAACCCGATGGTTGAACGTGCTATCGCGGACGCCTTGTCGGAAAAGTATCCTGCACTGCCGATTTATCCCGTGGATGACGACCATGTGAAACTGGCTGCCGGGTGGTTGATCGAGGCTGCCGGATGGAAGGGAAAAGTGGTGGGGCATGCCGGGGTACATGAAAAACAGGCACTCGTGTTAGTGAATACGGGTGGGGCTACCGGTATAGAAATTGCACATTTGGCCAACGAGATAAAGAAATCCGTGTTCCTTCAGTTTGGAGTGTGGTTGGAAGCTGAGGTGAACGTGATATGAATGGAATTTCTAAATCTAAAATCAAAAATCATTAAATCAAAAATCAGAACGGGATGGTAAAATATTCGGAAAAGATAGATATTCGGGGACATTACACGGATTTGGAAGGGCGATTGATAGTGAAGTCCTTGTGTGATTTGTTTAACGACGTGGCAAACGTGCAGACTTACGCCCTGAAAATAGACGTACCCACGTTGAACGAGCAGGGGTTGACGTGGATGTTGCACAAGTTGCATATATTGATAGACCGAATGCCGGAGCAGGGAGAAAAAGTGACGTTGGAAACGTGGCCGTCGGGTATTGACCGTTTATTCGCGATTCGCGATTTTAGAATGCTGGACGGGGAAGAGGTTATATTGCGGGCTACTTCCGAGTGGATGGTGATTGATTTGAATCGTCGTCGTCCCGTGCGTTTACCGGCTTGCGTGACGGAAACGGCTGCCTTTTGCGTGGACGGTATTCGGGAAATTCCTTTTGAACTGGATACGAAAAAGATGCCGACAGACTTCGAGAGCACTCGTCGTTTCACGGCAACATACGATAATATTGATTTCAACAAGCATGTCACTCAAGCCACGTATGTACGCTGGGTTACCAATTCTTTGTCTTACGACTTCTTGAAGGACCACGAGATCACGGAGTTGGAAATCATTTACGAGCATGAGGTCCTGCCGGATAGCGTGGTGTGTGCCGGATGTCATGTTGAGGAAGCGGGAAATCGTGTAAAAGTGTATCATCAAGTGAAGAATGAAAGTTTGGATAAGACACATTGTTTTGCTGTTAGTTACTGGAAAAAACGGTAAGGACAAGGTGCATCCTTTTCTGTTTATTTCGTGAAATTCGGGTTAAAATACCGCTTATTTGTTTTGCAATAACGAGAAAATGCTATATATTTGCACCGTTAAAAAATGCCCAAGTGGTGAAATTGGTATACACGCTACTTTGAGGTGGTAGTGGCCGTTCGGCTGTGCAAGTTCGAGTCTTGTCTTGGGCACAAATCCCCTTCTTAATCGATTGATTTTGAAGGGGATTTTTATTAGTAAGGATACGTGTTACAAGGATTTCAATTTGGATATGTCCTTTCAGTTATCGCAATGTGGGCCTAAAGTTAAAAACCAAAAATAATCTATTGGGCAATTTGATTCCATAAATAATATTTGTACGTTTACAACGTAAAATAAAAGAAACACCATGGATAGAGCGTCAAAAAATGTTCACTTTGAGGGGAAATGGGAAGGAGCTAATAAACAAGTTGAGGTTAAATTATCACTTATCATTTTTGAGGATAGCGGCTCGCAGGTCGTGTATTGTCCGGCTTTGGACGTGTATGGTTATGGTGTCACGGAAAAAGAGGCATTAGATTCTTTCAAGGTTTGTCTTGGCGAGTTCTTGAAATATACCCTTAATAAGGGGACATTACATTCCGAGATGGCAAAAATGGGATGGACGATAAGGAAAAAGAAGTTTACTCCGCCTTTATTCTCTAAACTGCTAAAGATTAACGAGGACTTTAGTGATATATTCAACAATCATAATTTCAAAAAAATAGATCAAAATATTAACATCCCAATTCTTGCCTGATGGGAACCTTGCAGAATATATCTTTAGCTTTATTTCGTAGATTCTTGGAAGCGCAAGGATTAAAAGTTATAAGGAAAAAGGGAGGCCATGAGATGTGGGCTAAAAGTGGGTTGGGAAGGAGCATTGTTCTCCAAGCGCACGTGGATCCGGTGCCGGAATTTATTATTCGATCAAATTTAAGAACGATGGGGGTATCCGTTAAAGATTTTATCGCTTTTGTAGAGCAAAAGTGATGGTTTGTTGATTATGTTACATGATAGCGTAAATTGTTTTTTTTCTTTACTTTTGCCGACGAGAGAGAATGAATATTTTGAGTTATGGAAGAAAAAATAAGAACTCTTTTCAAACAATATAGTGGCAATGATGCATTGCGAGTAGAGTCACTACCCGTGTCCGGTTCGGCCCGGAGATATTACCGGGTGTTCACGGAAGACAGAACATACGTGGGTGTGTACCATGAAAATTTGCGGGAGAATCGTTTGTTCGTGGATTTTACTCGGCATTTTGAAAAATCCCGGTTGCATGTTCCGCACGTGTATTGTGTTTCGGAGGACGGGTTTTGCTATTTGCAGGATGATTTGGGGCCGGATATGCTGTTGAATGTCGTGGAGCGGGAGCGAGAGGGAGAATTTCTGAGCGAACATACCATGGAATTATATCGAAAAGCCTTGTCCGAGTTGTTGAAATTCCAGTTAGTGGGAGGAAAAGGATTGGATTATTCGGAATGTTTGCCTCGTCCTGTTTTTGATGAACGCTGTATCCGGTGGGATTTGAACTATTTTAAATATTGTTTTTTGAAATTGGCCGGAGTGGAGGCTGATGAGGATCGGTTGGAGGATGATTTCGATCGGTTAACGGCGAAACTGGTCATGGCCGGGACGGGTGGTTTCATGTTTCGGGACTTTCAATCAAGAAATATCATGGTCGTTGATAACGAGGTGTATTTTATCGATTATCAGGGAGGCAGGCAAGGAGCTTTGCATTATGACGTGGCGTCCTTGTTATATGACGCGATCGTGAAAATTCCTGAAAGTCAAAAGGAAGAATTATTGAATTTCTATATCCGGAAATTAACGGCGTGTGAACCGGAATACGCGGAAAAATTTCGGGAAATGTACTATCATTTCGTGCTGGTACGTTTGTTACAAGCCATGGGTGCGTTTGGGTTGCGCGGCCTGCACGAGGGGAAAACTCATTTTATTGACTCGATCGTCCCCGGTTTACAAGGAATTATCACGCTGTTCGAATCCGGAAAGCTGGAAGGAGAATATACCGAGATTCAGCACGCTATCCGAATGGCTTTTGAAAAATACTTCGTACCTTTGCACCCTGAAAGTAAAGAATAACCATTAAAATAATAGACAGATATGAATACTGTTGCAGAACAAGTAGCGTCACATTTGCTACAGATCAAAGCGATAAAGTTAGAACCGAATCACCCTTTTACATGGGCTTCCGGATGGAAATCTCCTATTTATTGCGACAACCGGAAGACCTTGTCTTACCCGGAAGTGCGTACTTATATCCGGGATCAGTTCGTGAACTTGATTAAAACGAAATACCCGCAGGTGGAATTGATCGCCGGGGTGGCTACCGGGGCAATTGCCCAAGGGGCTTTGGTGGCTCAAGAATTGGAGTTGCCGTTCGTGTACGTGCGTTCCGCCGCGAAGAATCACGGGTTGGAAAACTTAATCGAAGGTGAGTATAAAGAGGGACAGAAAGTGGTGGTCGTGGAGGATTTGATTTCTACCGGAGGATCCAGCTTGCAGGCCGTGGAAGCGTTGAGAAATGCAGGTTGTGACGTGTTGGGAATGGTGGCTATTTTCACGTATGGATTCCAGAAAGCGATTGATAATTTCACGAATGCTCATTGTGTTCTCGACACATTGAGTGATTACAACGCCATGATCGACCTGGCACAGAAAACCGGATACGTGCAGGAGAGCGACGTGGTCAAGTTGAAAGAGTGGCGCTTGAGCCCGGAATCTTATAAATAAGGGAATATGGCAACACGAGTTGTTAGTGAGGTCCAAAAAATTAATAGCGCGATAGCTGACGTGTACGCGTTTCTTTCTGATTTTTCGAAGATCGGAAAATTGATCGAGATGGCACGCCAGATGGGGGCCGGTAATCAGATGCCGGAACTAGCTGACAAGATCGAGGACGTTCGCACCACGGAAGATACCTGTACTTTTATGGTAAAAGGCGTTGGTGAAATGGGGATGAAAATCGTGGAACGGGAAGAACCGAAATTGATTAAACTGGAGGGGGACGGGCGCATACCTTTCGAATTTCAAGTATGGATACAATTGCTGGATAACGGCCCTTATGATACCCGCTTGCGGATAACGGCAGAGGCAGATTTGAACATGATGATGAAAATGTTGCTGAAGGGAAAGCTAGAAAAGGGAATCAATCAAATGGCAGAAGGTTTGGCGAAAATTCCTTATGGATATATATAATAACAAAAAAGCTCTTCACGATGAAGAGCTTTTTTGTTATTTGGATAGATCGTCAAAATCAATGTCGTCAAATTTGTTTGTTTCAATTTCTTCGTGAACTGCCATTGTTTCTCCGTTAAGAGCTGCTTTGATATAAGCGACAGCGTTGTCAAGCCCCTCTGCAAATTTATCAAAGTCTTCTTTGTATAAAAAGATCTTGTGCTTTTCGTAATTTTGAGAACCATCTTTTTCGAGTTTCTTCTTGCTTTCGGTAATTGTCAGATAATAATCGTTATTACGAGTAGCTTTTACATCAAAAAAATAAGTCCTTTTCCCTGCTCTCACCGGTTTTGAATAGATCTCATCCCGATCATTCATTTCCATACCATCATTCTTTTCGTAACCTTCCATGTTTAAATTAAAATTATTAATTAGACTTTGCGTTTCAAAAGTAGGAAAAATAATATAACAACATCGATTTTTGTATTATTTTTTTCTCGTTGTCTATCAATATCTTACTTTGATGAAAACGTTTTAAAAAGGTGTGTGGTCGTTTGTGGTAGATGTAATTTATTGATAGTCATTGTTTTGATTGTATTTAAATGGTCGAATGCCAGTTGCCGTTTTGAGTGTTCAGTAAAAATGGATTTTACCGCTTCGCGTGTAGATGCAGGTAAAGTGTAGTGGTGAATATTGTTTGCCGATGCATAGCGCTACATAGTTGTACAAAACGAATAAAACCGTATCTTTGTATGTTTTAAATTTGTAAATTTCAGACAATGGAAACAGTAGTAAGTGGAATCAGACCTACGGGTAATTTGCACCTGGGAAATTATTTTGGTGCCGTGAAGAATTTTCTAAAAATGCAGGACGAGTACAAATGTTTCTTTTTTATTGCCGATTGGCACTCGTTGACTACGCATCCGCACCCGGGTAACGTGGTGGAGAACGTGCGAAAGATTCTGGCAGAGTACCTTGCTTGTGGTTTGGATCCCGAGAAGGCGACAATATACGTGCAGAGTGATATTAAGGAGATTGCCGAGTTGTATTTGTATCTAAACATGAATGCTTATCTTGGCGAGTTGGAGCGTACAACTACTTTTAAGGAAAAAGCTCGTAAACAGCCGGATAACGTGAATGCTGGTTTGTTGACCTATCCCACGCTGATGGCCGCGGATATTATTATACACAGGGCTCACAAAGTGCCTGTCGGAAAAGATCAAGAGCAAAACATGGAGATGGCCCGGAAATTTGCCCGGAGATTCAATACGATATACGGAAGTGAATTGTTCCCGGAGCCGGCATCTTTCTCCTACACGGGGGAAGGAATCAAGATTCCGGGATTAGATGGTTCCGGGAAAATGGGAAAATCCGAGGGAAATGCCATCTATCTGGTTGATGATGCAACAACAATACGTAAAAAGGTGATGAAAGCCGTTACCGATAGCGGGCCAACCGAACCGAATAGCGTGAAACCGGAGGTGATCCAGAACCTGTTCACGTTGATGGATGTTGTTTCTTCGAAAGACACGTACGATTATTTCAACGAAAAATATAATAATTGTGAAATCCGCTACGGGGATTTGAAAAAGCAACTGGCAGAGGATATTATTAATTTCAACACTCCGATTCGGGAACGAATCATGGAATATGCCGCTAATCCGGATAATCTGGATAAAATTGCCGCGGCCGGGGCCGAGAAAGCACGGGCTAGCGCGGCTGTCACGATGAAAGAAGTGCGTAAACTTATCGGGTTCCGCTAGTAGTATAAACATAGAATTGAAAATTGAGATGCCGTGGCATTTTCAATTTTCAATTTTTAATTTTCAATGATTATGTACGAATATATAAAAGGTGAATTAGTGGAGGCAACTCCGGCAAACGCGGTTGTCGACTGTGGGGGTGTCGGGTATTATATTCATATTTCGGTTAATACGTATTCTAAAATAGCTTCCCAGAATCAGGTCATGTTTTATATTCACCAGATTGTGCGGGAGGATGCTCATTTATTGTATGGATTCTTTTCTAAAGAGGAGAGAAGTTTATTCCGGGCATTGATCTCTGTTTCCGGAATCGGGGCTAACACGGCGAATGTCATGTTGAGCTCTATGTCGGTGGAAGAAATAACCGGGGCGATACTTACGGAAAATGTAAATGCTATAAAGAGCGTGAAAGGGATTGGCGTGAAGACTGCCCAGCGGGTTATTATTGAACTAAAGGATAAAGTTGGCAAAGAGGGAGTTCCTGTGGAGGGATTGAGTCTTTCTACAAGTGCTGTTCGGGAAGAAGCACAGGCCGCTTTGGTTATGTTGGGCTTTGCTCGTGCTCAAGTGGCGAAAACATTGGATAAGATTTTGGCTTCGGAGAAAGTCGAAACTGTCGAAAATCTGATCAAATTAGCTCTAAAACATTTGTAATATTCCGCTTCTTGTTCGGGGTTTCCTGGTCCTTGGTTAATGGTTGGTCTATCCCATGAACCTGTCATGTATATTCATGCGCCGTTGCGTTTTTTTGGAGCGACGTTGTGGATTGGTAGTGTTTCCCGGCCCGCTCGATCCCTGGGACCGGTCGATCCTTGCCCGTGATTTTCCCGTAGTTTTCCGGTTGCATGCAGGTGTTAAAGGCGTATCATTGCCGCATCAAAGACGTTTCAAAGACGTTCACGGGCGTCCTTGAAAGGTGTATATTCAGGTATTATTATCTTTTTGCCGGTTGTTTTTCCCGTTGAATCGCGCCTCGATCCCGGGGAAGCGGGGGGCTTGACCCTTTTTTACCGGGCGGGGGCGAAAAAACTTTTCTCCCTAACGTTTTTCCAGCCAGGCTCTTGCGGTGGTGAGAGGAAAAAACTTGAAAAATAATCGCTAGAATATTTGGAAAAAGGGAAATGATTGCCTTATCTTTGCACCCGCTTTCGAGAGAGAGGGCGCGAGGGGGAAGAGGTTAAAACGAGGGGCCGGGAAAAAAGTTTGAAAAAAAGCTTGAAAAAATTTGGAGATTGAAAAACAAGCCTTACCTTTGCAGCCGCTTTCAAGAGGGGGAGCCGGGAGGGACGATCGAGAGCGGGAGAAGATGAAAGAAGAGTTCTTTAAGATATTGAGATGAACAAAACGTAGCGAGCGTGAATCGGAATCGACGGGAGTCGAGATTCATACACATGACCCTGCCAGATAAAATTTCTGTAAAGTAACTTTTACCATGAAGAGTTTGATCCTGGCTCAGGATGAACGCTAGCGACAGGCTTAACACATGCAAGTCGAGGGGCAGCACGGGGTAGCAATACCCCGGTGGCGACCGGCGCACGGGTGAGTAACACGTGTGCAACCAACCCCGTACCGGGAGATAACCCGCGGAAACGTGGACTAACACCCCATAACACCTTTCCCCCGCATGGGGGGGAGTTTAAAACCCCGGTGGTACGGGACGGGCACGCGCGACATTAGGTAGTTGGCGGGGTAACGGCCCACCAAGCCGACGATGTCTAGGGGTTCTGAGAGGAAGGTCCCCCACACTGGAACTGAGACACGGTCCAGACTCCTACGGGAGGCAGCAGTGAGGAATATTGGTCAATGGGCGAGAGCCTGAACCAGCCAAGTCGCGTGAGGGAAGAATGGTCTATGGCCTGTAAACCTCTTTTGTCAAGGAAGAATAAGCGGCACGAGTGCCACCTTGCCAGTACTTGACGAATAAGCATCGGCTAACTCCGTGCCAGCAGCCGCGGTAATACGGGGGATGCGAGCGTTATCCGGATTTATTGGGTTTAAAGGGCGCGTAGGCGGGACGACAAGTCAGCGGTAAAAGACTGCAGCTAAACTGTAGCACGCCGTTGAAACTGTCGACCTGGAGACGAGACGAGGGAGGCGGAACAAGTGAAGTAGCGGTGAAATGCATAGATATCACTTGGAACCCCGATAGCGAAGGCAGCTTCCCAGGCTCGGTCTGACGCTGATGCGCGAGAGCGTGGGTAGCGAACAGGATTAGATACCCTGGTAGTCCACGCCGTAAACGATGCTCACTGGATCTTGGCGATACACGGCCAGGGTTCAAGCGAAAGTATTAAGTGAGCCACCTGGGGAGTACGTCGGCAACGATGAAACTCAAAGGAATTGACGGGGGCCCGCACAAGCGGAGGAACATGTGGTTTAATTCGATGATACGCGAGGAACCTTACCCGGGTTTAAATGCAGGTTGCATGAGGTGGAAACACCTCTTCCCCTCGGGGCCACCTGCAAGGTGCTGCATGGTTGTCGTCAGCTCGTGCCGTGAGGTGTCGGGTTAAGTCCCATAACGAGCGCAACCCCTATCGCCAGTTGCCATCGGTTTCAGCCGGGCACTCTGTCGAGACTGCCACCGTAAGGTGCGAGGAAGGCGGGGATGACGTCAAATCAGCACGGCCCTTACACCCGGGGCGACACACGTGTTACAATGGCCGGTACAGAGGGCAGCCACGGGGCGACCCGGAGCGAATCTCTAAAGCCGGTCGTAGTTCGGACTGGAGTCTGCAACCCGACTCCACGAAGTTGGATTCGCTAGTAATCGCGCATCAGCCATGGCGCGGTGAATACGTTCCCGGGCCTTGTACACACCGCCCGTCAAGCCATGGAAGCCGGGAGTACCTGAAGATCGTGACCGCGAGGAACGGGCTAGGGTAATACCGGTAACTGGGGCTAAGTCGTAACAAGGTAGCCGTACCGGAAGGTGCGGCTGGAACACCTCCTTTCTGGAGCTGGAGTCATGCGGCTCGCTACAGCAAGTTCATCATCAACGGGATTCCCTCGAGGGATCTTCACGACGAGGCTCGTTGCCCCGGTCCCGACATCATGAATTTAGAATTTAAAATTTAGAATCTAGTCAATCTAGAATCTAGAATCTTTAAATCTGGAATTCGAGAAGTTCTTTGACATGCTGGAACGTTAACGGATCATTTGATCCGCGAAGTATAAGAATGTAGTAGAATAACACAGAGCCGCCGTCGTCGGGAGACGACGGCAAAGGTGAAATGATTAAAGACACACGACGCTAACGAACGTGAACGATCAAGGGCGCGCGGTGGATGCCTAGGCTCTCGGAGGCGATGAAGGACGCGATAAGCCGCGATAGGCCACGGCGAGGTGCAAGTAACCCTTGACCCGTGGATTTCCGAATGGGGCAACCCGGCCGTCTAGATGACGGTCATCCAGCAATGGAGGCGAACGCGGGGAACTGAAACATCTCATTACCCGCAGGAGAAGAAAACAACAGTGATTCCCCCAGTAGTGGCGAGCGAACGGGGAAGAGCCCAAACCGGTGCCGTTTCGGCGACACCGGGGTCATGGGACCGCGCCATTCGACGATGGACGAAGTGCAATTACCTGGAAAGGTAAGCCGCGGAGGGTGATAGCCCCGTGCACGACAGCCCCATCGAAGATAGCGGAATCCCGAGTAGGGCGGGACACGAGAAATCCTGCCTGAATTCGCCAGGACCCCCTGGCAAGGCTAAATACTCCCGAGAGACCGATAGTGAACCAGTACCGCGAGGGAAAGGTGAAAAGTACCCCGAGCAGGGGGGTGAAATAGACCCTGAACCCGCGCGCCTACAAGCGGTCGGAGCCATGAAATATGGTGACGGCGTGCCTTTTGCATAATGAGCCTACGAGTTAGTCGTCACCAGCGAGGTTAAGGGCTTCAGGCCCGTTAGCCGAAGTGAAAGCGAGCCTTAACAGGGCGACGAGTTGGTGGCGCTAGACGCGAAACCTTGTGATCTACCCACGAGCAGGTTGAAGTCGCGGTAACGCGTGATGGAGGACCGAACCGGTAAACGTTGAAAAGTTTTCGGATGACTCGCGGGTAGGGGTGAAAGGCCAATCAAACTGGGAAATAGCTCGTACTCTCCGAAATGCATTTCGGTGCAGCCTGTGATGTTCTGTTCCAGAGGTAGAGCTACTGGTTGGACGCGAGGGCTTCACCGCCTATCAAATCCGGATAAACTCCGAATGCTGGAACACGAAATCATGGAGTGAGCCCGCGGGTGCTAAGGTCCGCGGACGAGAGGGAAAGAACCCGGACCACCGGCTAAGGTCCCGGATGGACAGTTAAGTTGATCAAACGAGGTGGGATCGCGGAGACAGCTAGGATGTTGGCTTGGAAGCAGCCATTCATTTAAAGAGTGCGTAACAGCTCACTAGTCGAGCGATCCCGCGTGGATAATACACGGGCATCAAACTGTCAACCGAAGCCGTGGGGTCAGTGTTGAACTGACCGGTAGGAGAGCATTCCTGCCAGCGTTGAAGGTCACCCGCGAGAGTGACTGGAGCGGCATGAAAAGCAAATGTAGGCATAAGTAACGATAATGGGGGCGAGAACCCCCCACGCCGCAAGACCAAGGATTCCCCGGCAATGTCAATCAGCCGGGGGTCAGCCGGCCTCTAAGGCTAACCCGAAGGGGGACGCCGACGAGAAACGGGTTAACATTCCCGTGCTTCTCGTCACCGTGACGCGGTGACGGGGTGATGAATGGACCGCGCGCTGACGGAATAGCGCGTTGAAGACCGTACCCTTTGACGGTGGTAGTCAAGCACGCCACCGGAGGCGAAAGTCGATAGTACCTCGAGGCCTCGGCCGAGGGGATAGCGTCCAGGCAATTTACCCCCGAGAAAACCCGCTAAACTTCAAGTGACGAGGAACCGTACTGTAAACGGACACACGTGGTCGGGTAGAACATACCAAGGCGCTCGAGTGATTCATGGTCAAGGAACTAGGCAAAATAGTCCTGTAACCTCGGGAAAAAGGACGCTCTAGTGATAGAGCCGCAGAGTAATGGCCCAGGCGACTGTTTACCAAAAACACATGGCTATGCCAAATCGAAAGATGACGTATATGGCCTGACACCTGCCCGGTGCCGGAAGGTTAAGAGGAGAGCTCAGGGGTGACCCGAAGGTTCAAATTGAAGCCCCGGTAAACGGCGGCCGTAACTATAACGGTCCTAAGGTAGCGAAATTCCTTGTCGGGTAAGTTCCGACCTGCACGAATGGTGTAACGATCTGGGCACTGTCTCGACCATGAGCTCGGTGAAATTGTAGTTCCGGTGAAGATGCCGGGTACCCGCGACGGGACGGAAAGACCCCGTGAACCTTTACTGCAGCTTCGCGTTGTTCCCGGGCACGGGACGTGTAGGATAGGTCGGAGGCAATGAAGCGGTTTCGCCAGGAATCGTGGAGCCATCGTTGAAATACGACCCTTCTCTTGTCTGGGATCTAACCCATGTGATGGGGACACCGCGTGGTGGGTAGTTTGACTGGGGTGGTCGCCTCCAAAAGCGTAACGGAGGCTTCCAAAGGTACCCTCGGGTTGGTTGGTAATCAACCTTGGAGTGCAATGGCACAAGGGTGCTTGACCGGGAGACTTACAAGTCGATCGGGTGCGAAAGCAGGGCATAGTGATCCGGTGATCCCGCGTGGAAGGGTCATCGCTCAAAGGATAAAAGGTACTCCGGGGATAACAGGCTGATCGCCCCCAAGAGCTCATATCGACGGGGCGGTTTGGCACCTCGATGTCGGCTCGTCACATCCTGGGGCTGGAGAAGGTCCCAAGGGTTCGGCTGTTCGCCGATTAAAGTGGCACGCGAGCTGGGTTCAGAACGTCGTGAGACAGTTCGGTCCCTATCTGTCGTGGGCGTTGGAGATTCGAGAGGTCCTGACTCTAGTACGAGAGGACCGGGTTGGACGCGCCGCTAGTGAACCTGTTATGACGCCAGTCGTACGGCAGGGTAGCCACGCGCGGACGGGATAAGCGCTGAAAGCATCTAAGCGCGAAGCCTGCCTCGAGATGAGATCTCCTTGCAGGGTCGTCGTAGACGACGACGTCGATAGGCCACAGGTGTAAAGCCGGT
This sequence comes from Butyricimonas faecalis, assembly GCF_003991565.1. Taxonomy (NCBI): domain Bacteria; kingdom Pseudomonadati; phylum Bacteroidota; class Bacteroidia; order Bacteroidales; family Odoribacteraceae; genus Butyricimonas; species Butyricimonas faecalis. The sequence continues at coordinate 4,271,568 of NZ_CP032819.1, forward strand.
GACGGCAAAGCCGAGTGGTACTAATCACCCGAAAGTTGACGTTCGGCGGGTGAGATGATCCGGTTAACGTTCCCGGCGATTGTCAAGCGGCAATCGCGAGAAAAGCATGAATAAACGATCTTCAAGGGTATTTGTCACGCCGGCCGGAGGGCCGCGAGAAGTGACGGGAATCTGGAAGGTGTTTTTGGGTGACGAGAGGTCATTTCAAATTCCACGTTCTAAATTCTAAACTTATTAAAAGGTATCTATAGCTACGGTGATCCACCTCTTCCCATCCCGAACAGAGAAGTTAAGCCCGTTAGCGCCGATGGTACTGCCCTTGGGTGGGAGAGTAGGTCGATGCCGAATTTAGGGAGAGCGAGTCAACACGACTCGCTCTTTTTTTATTTTCTCATTTTCAAGTTTCAACTTTTAATTGTTCGACGAACCTGTAACTTGCCGAAGGCAAGTTTAAACTAATAAAAAATCCCCCGAAAGTGTCTTTCAGGGGATTTTCGTGAACTCGGCGGGAGTCGAACCCACAACCTCTTGGGCCGTAACCAAGTGCTCTATCCATTAAGCTACGAGTCCTTCTTGATTTGCGTTGCAAAGATAGAGAATGTTCTTTTTTTCTGCAAGAGTTAACGGTATTTTTTCAAATACTTTTTTTATGTTTGAAAAATAACAAAGTGGAGGGCATACAATTTTTATTACTACATTTGTGTTACTCTGTTTATGTACAAATGAATATGATAAAGTTAGGAGAAAAGCCAGATAAATAGTTTTATATGTTTAAATGTATTGCGGAAGAATTTAAAAAGCACCATTTAAAGCACATGGTGGTAAAAGACGAACGAGTGTTGTCATTTTATAATTTAGATACAGCTAAAAAATGTATAGTGTTTTGGGGAGCTGATGATGTCCCAATGTCCTCCGTTAATAAGGTACGGGAGGCTTTGGGGAATCATATGGCCGTTTGTTTGTTTGCTTTTTTTCGGCGGTCGAGATTGAATCAGGAACAAATACCGGATGCTATTTATTTGGATAGTTCAGGGGTTTCTTATAAGGGAGAATTTTGCGATCCCCGGGTACAGGAACTGCTGGACAGAAAGGAGGGCTTGTTGATTGACTTATCGTTGAATCAGAATGCGTGGGGGAGTTATATCATGCGGTCGGCTAAGACTTCTTGTAAGATCGGTTATAATACGGGGCATGATATTGATTTTGACAGAGTGAGGGATATAGATGATTTTATGAATCGATTGTTTGAATTATTAACTAAGATAAATGCGTATTGAAATGAAAAAGTTTTCGGGAGTAGGGGTTGCTCTAGTGACTCCATTTGACGAAACGGGACGTGTAGATGAACATTCTCTGAGGAATCTGGTGAATTATGTGATTGATGGCGGAGTGGATTATCTGGTTGCTTTGGGTACGACTTCTGAGGCGGCAACGATGACGGCTGAAGAGAGAGCTTTTGTCGTGCGGGTTATTGCTGAAGAGAACGCTGGACGTTTGCCGATAGTTTTGGGTATCGGGGGGAATAATACGGAGCAAGTAATCCATGATCTTGCGACACTGCCTTATTTGCAATTGGGAGATGCTATCTTGAGTGTTACCCCGTATTACAATAAACCTTCTCAACAAGGCTTGTATAATCATTTTAAAGCGATAGCCGAACACACTCCTCTTCCCGTTATCCTATATAATGTTCCGGGACGTACATCCGTGAATATGACCGCGGCGATAACCTTGAAGTTAGCTCGTGATTTTGAGAATATCATAGCCATTAAAGAGGCTTCGGGAAATTTTGAACAGGCTACGGCAATTATTTCCGGTATGCCGAAGAATTTTATATTCTTGTCGGGTGATGATGGCATCGCCTTGCCTTTGGTATCTATTGGGGCAAGTGGTGTTATTTCGGTGATAGCGAACGTGATGCCTGGTGAGTTTTCCTCGATGTTACATTTGGCTCTGGAAGGTGAATATGGAGAGGCTCGACAGATTCATTTGCAGTTGGGCGAGATGTTTAAAGCTCTCTTTGAAGAGGGAAACCCTGCCGGGATAAAAGCAGCGTTACATGCCAGGGGTGTGATTGCCTGCCAAAAGTTAAGATCGCCGTTGTGCGAGGTGAGTGAGACCTTGTATCAAAAAATAAAACGATTAGATGAGTGATCACCTAATCGATACGACCCGGTTGAGAGCGTCTCAACCGTTTTCTTTTATATTCCCTGTATTGATATAGACCGATAAGTAATACGAGCACGATGGGCAGGAAGAAGTTGGTATATTTTAAAAATCTCCTGTAAGAATCGCTTACTACTTTTAGGGACTGGTTTTCGATATATTTGTTTCTCAATTTAATCAATCCTGAATCGTCCGCCAACCATTCGATGGAGTTGACGGCAAAATTGATATTACTGATATAGAACGGGTCAAAGAATTTGTCTTGCATGAAATCGGCATCCGTGATGACAACAATAGCACTGTTGTTATCTTCGTTGCTTAATAATGCGGCAACGGTGTTGTAAGGGTGGTTAAAGTCATGTTTTCGAGTCCAGGTTTTATAAATATCAAAGAATACCGGAACTTTTTGTACTCCCGAAATGGAAGATGATTTTGCCAGTGGGGTGAACGTGTAAGCGGATGTCGTTTTTACATTCGTGATGCTGCTGGCAAATTGTAATAACATGGCATTCAGACCTTTCGTGATCACATGTGAACTGAAGTTCTGGATGATGGGTATATACGGGAAATGGCGATCGCTTTGGAGTTGTAGAAATCCTTGGTCTTGCGTGACCAGTATACGTCCGCAATAGTTATCCACGACGAAATCATAGTTGATTTTCAACCCGAATTCTTCCAGCATGTCTTCAATGCCGACCCGATTGATGAATCCGTTATTTTGGCTGTAACTGATTTGTCCGACGGCATGATTCAAAGCAATATAGAGTCTTCCTCCTTGTTCCAGGTATTGCTCCAACCGAACGAGTTCTTCCTTGCTGAATGATTCTTTTGGTCCCACGATGCAGATTACTTTGTAGTCATTCAGATCTGTAAACTGGTCTATGCGCATGGATTCGATCTTGGCGCTATGAGATAGCTCGTGCTCGATTAACTGTGTTTTTTGCCTCAACATTTCGTTGTGTCCACGTAAGAAGCCGATAGTCGGTTTGGTCGTGTCGCAAGCTTCTTTTAAACGACGGGTAACCTCGTATTCCAATGCCGTGGTCGGGAGAATGTTGATGGTTTCTTTTTTGTCGCCAATCTGGATGACAGCTCCAAAGTACACTTTTTGAATTTTCACCATGTCTCTCTCGGCTATTTCCTGTGCTATAGGTTCTATCCCCAGTTGTTCCGCCAGAGCTTCCTTGTCTCTATTGTTCGGGATGATTGTGTTTATGGTGAATACTTTATTACTGATTGTTTTGTATTCTTTTAGCAGGTGTCGGAATTCCCGCCCGAGTTTTACTTTGTCGGGCGTGAGACCTTCGGACATGAATAGGGTAACGGAAATATCCTTGTCAATTTTTTTGATCATTGTTTTGCTGACAGGGCTTAAAGAATATTTTTTGTTACTCGTGAGGTCGATCCTGATAAATAGAAAATAGGAAATAATATTTACCGCTATCAGTGATAAAATCAAGTAGGTCGGATTATATATTAATTTCTTTTTCATCACTTTTGTTCTAAATATTAAAACCGATTTTTACTGATATAATGTTTTGCTAATGCTAAAAATATAATAATTACGCTGATAAAGTACACCAAATCTTTCGTGTCGATCACTCCGCGGGGAATAGCATCAAAATGCTCTCCTATGGAGAGATACGTGAATAATGCCGCCATGAATCCGGAACCCCATAGTTCCGCAATGAATTCAAATAAAAGCACGAATCCTGTTTCAATAGCAAACGTGATGAAGAAGGCTACGATGGTGTTCGGGGTGAGGGATGAAGCGAACATTCCGATACTGATGTAACACCCACTGACTAGAATGAGCCCCAGGTAACCGCAAAAACCAACGGCATGGTCAACGTTGCCCAGTGAGGCAATCGTGATATAGTAGGGAAGTGTTAATGTCAGACATATAACTACTTGTAATAGTATCGCGAGGAATTTTCCCATGATTACCTGCCCTGTTTTAATCGGTTTGGAGAATAAGAGTTCGAAGGTCCCCTCCTTGCGTTCTTCTGAAATACTTTTCATCGTGAGTGCCGGGATTAGGAAAAAGAGTGTCCAGTAAAACACGTTGAATAGGTTGCTTAAAGAGGCTTGTCCGCTTGAAAAGATGTTTTTCCCGGAGAACCAGCAAACAAATCCTGTTACACCAAGGAAAGCTGTGTACGCGATGTATATTAATAGTGAATTAAATGCTACTTTTAATTCTTTGTTTATGATAACTTTAACTGCACCCATGAATTATCCATTTTGTGTGACTTTACGAAATATATCTTCCAATCTGGTTTGTACGGGAGTTAACTCGCTGATGTACCAGTTGTTGTCTTGACAAAGGCTAAAGATTGATTTTTCAATTTCTATATCGGGTTTGCATTGAAGTTCAAAATTCTGTTTATGAATAATTTCGATGTGGAGCACTCCCGGTAGGTTGTCTAAAGCCTTGTGAATGTCGGATGTTTCTCCGCCCTTGATGCCTACTTTCAGGCAATATTCAGCATCTGATTTGCGACGAAGTTCAGATGTCGTACCGTTGGCTACGATTTTTCCGTTGCTCATGATCATCACTTGATCGCAAGTCGTTTCGATTTCAGAAAGAATATGGGAACTTAAAATGACTGTTTTTTCTTCCCCGATTTCTTTGATGATTTTGCGGATTCCGAAAATTTGGTTGGGGTCGAGTCCTGTTGTCGGTTCATCCAGGATGACTACTTCCGGATCATGAATTAATGCTTGGGCAATTCCTACCCGTTGACGGAATCCCTTGGATAATTCGCCAATCTGTTTGTGCTTATCGTTGTCTAACCCGCATAAACGAATCATATCCAGAACACGTGATGTGATTTTGTATTTGGGAATGTTGTGGAGTTTTGAAATGAAAAATAGAAAATCAATCACGTTCATTTCGTTATACAAGGGGTTTCGTTCCGGGAGATAGCCAATGATATTTTTTATTTTACCTGTTTGTTTCCCAATCGAATAGTCCCCGAATGTGATATTCCCGAAATCCGGTGTCAGTAGTCCTGCCATGATCTTCATTGTAGTTGTTTTACCCGCACCGTTCGGCCCCAGAAAACCAAGAATTTCGCCTCTTTTTGCTTGAAAAGAAATAGAATCCACGGCTTTCTGATTCTCGAAAGATTTCGTCAGGTTTTCCACAATTACATCCATGGGCTGCTGTTATTAATTTCTACAAAAATAGTCATTCAAACCGTTGATTTTTAGGTTTAATAATCTTTAACCGAGTAATTAACAAGGTTTTGATTTATATTGTTAAGATTTTTGTAATTATGTTAGCATCTGTCGTGTCTACATCGTCTGTCCGAAGATTCTCTAACGATCAGTTCACAATTAATGATTTCTTTTTTAATCTGAGCGTGCTTGCTGTTTAGTATTTGATCAAACAAAAGTTCAGCCGCGGCCCGTCCGATCTTTTCTGGGAACTGGTTGATGGAACTTACTGTCGGATTCATGTAGCGTGAGCGTTTCGTGTTGGAGAAACCGACAATAGCGATATCCTCCGGGATATTAAGGCCTTTTTCTTTGATGGCTTCGATTGCCCCGATTGCCAGGTCGTCCGTGATCCCGAATATGGCATCCGGTCTTTCTTTCCGGGAGAGCAATTGGCGTGTTGCTTCTTTTCCTGCTTCTACTGTGAAGTCTGAGCAATGGCAGATCAATTCTGGCTTCACTGGAAGATGGTTGGCTTCCATGGCTTTTTCGTAGCCCTCCATACGATTGCCCCCGATGCCAACGTTTTCGGGACCGCATAATAAAGCTATTTTTTGGCAACCTTCAGAAACGAGATGCTGAACGGCTTGAAATGCTGCAGTGACACCATCCGTTACAACCCGTGACACGTTGAGTTCATTAGTGGTACGATCGAACAACACGATCGGGGTTCCGGATTCCTGTATCATTTTAATATGCTCGTAATCTTTCGTCTCGTGTGATAAGGCAAGGATAATTCCATCCGCCCGGTTGGCCATAAGTACCTCTACGCTTTTTTGTTCTTTTTGGAAACTTTCGTTCGAAGATATGACCAAAACATTGTAACCGTGACCGTCTGCCACTTCCTCAATCGTTTTCACTACCGTGGCAAAAAAAGTACTCACAATTTGGGGAACGATAACCCCGATCGAATGACTTTTATGGGTTTTTAGGGCTACGGCGATGGGATTGGGTTTGTAACCGAGTTGTTTTGCCAGATCCTGTACGGTTTTGCGTGTTTGTGCACTAATTTCATGATTGTCTTTTAGCGCCCGGGAAACGGTAGACACGGATATATTTAATTTCTCGGCAATGTCTTTGATGGTTATTGGTTTTTGTGTCATATATTTAGGTCTTGAGGTTATGCTTTGGTTTGTAATTTCGGGTACGCGATACGGGCATGGTACACGTTGATAAGCATTTCTGTAAATACTCGTTTCACCGTGGAAATGTCCTTGAATGTCAAGTCTGCGTTAGAGAAACGTCCATCTTGAAGAAGGCCGTCAATCAGGCTATTTACCAGTTTGGTCAGGTTTTCTTCATCCTTGATTTCCAGTGCTCGTGAGGCAGCTTCCACGCCATCGGCCATCATGACTACGGCACACTCTTTTCTCACGGGGTCCGGACCGGGGTAGGTGAATAAAGATTCGTCTATTTCCTTGTCCGGGTATTTGTTTTTGAAAGAATAGTAGAAATATTTTACTTTGCTTTTACCGTGGTGCGTGCGGATAAAATCCTTGAGCACTTCCGGTAATTTGTATTTATTGGCAAGTTCCAGGCCTTGTGTCACGTGTTTGATAATAATTTGGGCGCTTTCGTCAAAACCCAGAAGGTCGTGTGGATTCAAACCACCTGTTTGATTCTCCACGAACATGATCGGGTTGTATGTTTTCCCGATGTCGTGGTACAATGCTCCCGTACGGGCTAAAAGAGGGCTTCCCCCGATGTGGTAAATTGCTTCTTCCGCCAGGTTGGCAACCATGAGGGAGTGCTGGAATGTCCCCGGGGCTTTTTTGGTCAGGTTGCGCAAGGCCGGGTGATTCGGGTTGGAGTATTCCAGTAAACTGATTTCAGAGGTGTACCCGAAGAGGCGTTCTACTAGGTAAAGGGCCGGATAAATTAAACTTAACAGACCAGTATTTATAATGAGGAACACGATAGCGAATAGATGTTTTGGCGTGAGCGCCCCCTCTTGAATGAGCGAGAATGCCCCATATACTAACGTGTAAGTTAGGAATATTAGACCTAGTGCAATAAATAATTGAGAGCGACGTTGCAGGTGCAAGAGGCTGAACATGGCAACGATTCCTGCCGATATTTGCATGAAGAAGTACATGTAATTGTTGGGAGCGTAGTAGGAAACCAGCAAGCTTGTACCTATCAATAGATAAAGGGCCGGTCTTGTCCCAAACAGTATGTTCACGATGATCGGGAAGAACAAAACGGGAATCGTGAGGATATTGATGTGTTGAAAGTAACTGATGCTTCCCAGGGCAATGGTTAGTAAGAACATGCTATACAGGAAGAAAAAGTCCTTGTTGTTATAAAATAGTCGTTTTCGGGAAACATACAGGAAAATTGAAAAACTCATGATAGCAATCAAGGTCAACACGGTTTGGGCAACCGAGATCCGGATTCGGTCAATGGTTGAGCCCAAGTTTTGCTCATGTTCTATCCGGAAAGATTCCAGAATTTTATATTTTTCGGGTGTTACCAGATCGTTTTGGGATATGATAATATCTCCCCGGTTGATCATTCCTTGGGTTGGCGTGATACTTTTTATACTGGTTTCAATGGCAAGTCCCGTTTTTCCGGCATCGTATTCCAAGTTCGGGTTGATGTAGTTGTTCAAGCCCAAACTAAGTATTCCTTCCTCGGTGGATTTGTTCAGGTGAAGGCTCTCGATGTATTTAACCAACGTTTCGTAGGCTTGCTTTAGCGTGTACACGTTGGAGAACTTTTCATCGAAGGCAATGTTGTTCTTGACGATAAGAATATTTTTTATTTTAGCAGGATCCATTTTTTCCGGCATCAGCAGAATACCTTTGGAATAAATGTCCCGCAGTTTTTGAATGATTTTATCCATATCTTCTCCGTTGTGCGCGGTTCGATATGGATTTATTTTTTCCGAAAGTTTGTTGATTTGAACTTCAACATTTGTTGCTTTGAAGTTAAAAATGGGGGCTTGCTCTTCTTTGATTTTTTCAATATCGGCAGCAAGTTCTTCGGCACTTTTATGCAATGGAAAATCTAAGGGTGCGATCAATGTCTCGTATTTCCAAGGCATCCCTTTTTGGTAGGAGTATTTAAATCTCTCTACTTTAGGGAGCAATAAGACAATGAGGCCACAGATGATGATTATTGTACTGATTTTGAACACGTATTGGATCGTACGGTGTCGTTTGGTTTTATTGTTTGACATATCCCGATTTTATCTTGAATTATCTTTGTTCAAAGATATAAATAAAATTTTAAAGCCTCCCATGGGAGGCTTTAAAATTGTTACAAGTTTCAAGTTGAGCTTTCAGCTCTGCGGGAATACAATGTTTTAAACAAGATTATTGTATTCCTGCAGTTTCAACTTCGGTACTTACTTTTTTGATCAATCCTTGAAGCACGTTTCCGGGACCGATTTCCAAGAAAGACGAAGCTCCGTCTGCCAACATGTTTTGTACGGTTTGAGTCCAACGTACAGATGCTGTTAACTGGTCAATCAAATTCTTTTTGATCACCTCCGGGTCAGATACCGGTTGTGCGTTCACGTTCTGGTAAACCGGGCACGAGGGTTGTGAGAAGTGGGTGTGCATGATGGCATCGGCCAGTTCTTTCCGGGCGGGTTCCATCAGCGGAGAGTGGAATGCACCCCCGACTTTTAACGGGAGAGCCCGTTTGGCCCCGGCTGCTTTTAGTTTTTCGCAAGCGGTGGCAATTCCTTGCATTGTTCCGGAAATAACAATTTGGCCCGGGCAGTTGTAGTTTGCCGGAACGACAATATCGTCAATTTCAGCTAAAATATTTTCTACGGTCGCATCCGGTAACCCGAGGATGGCAGCCATCGTGGATGGGTTTGCCTCACATGCTTTTTGCATGGCAAGTGCTCTGGCGTGAACAAGACGCAAGCCATCTTCAAAAGAAAGAGCCCCGTTGGCTACAAGCGCGGAAAATTCTCCCAGAGAGTGTCCCGCCACCATATCCGGTTTCTCGTTCAACGATTTTGCAAGAATCACCGAGTGAAGGAATATGGCCGGTTGTGTTACTTTGGTTTGCTTTAAATCTTCGTCAGTCCCCTCGAACATCAGGTCCGTGATGCGGAATCCCAGGATTTCGTTTGCCTTTTCAAATAACTCTTTTGCTGCAGGTGAGTTTTCGTATAAGCTCTTACCCATGCCTACGAATTGGGCTCCTTGGCCCGGGAAAACAAATGCTTTTTTCATACTCGTCATGTTTATTTCTTAATGAAATTTGTTACTAATTAGTCGGATGAACTCTTCCCGCGTGGCAAGTTTTTCGAAAGCCCCGCTGAAATCGGAAGTCGTCGTTACCGAATTTTGTTTTTGCACGCCCCGCATCATCATGCACATGTGCTGGGCCTCAATGACCACGGCAACACCGAGGGGATTGAGTGTATTCTGTATACAATTTTTTATATCATTTGTCAACCTCTCCTGTACTTGAAGCCTTCTGGAAAAAGCTTCAACCACCCGGGCTATTTTACTCAACCCGGTGATATACCCGTTCGGAATGTAGGCCACGTGAGCATGTCCGATGAACGGGAGCATGTGGTGTTCACATAGAGAATAGATTTCAATATCCTTGACGATTACCATTTGGCGATAATCTTCTTTAAACAGGGCGGAGCGAAGTATTTCTTCCGGGTTTTCCGTGTAACCTTTTGTCATAAATTGCATGGCTTTGGCAACACGATACGGGGTTTTCACTAATCCTTCTCTTTCGGGATCTTCTCCCAATAATGTGAGAATTTCTTTATAATGATAGCTTAGTTTTTCGATTCTTGCCTTGTTGTAATATTCTACTTTGCGGTAGAATTCTTCATTGTCATCCAATTCTGTGTATTTCATTCTTCCTCTCTTTTAGGTGCTTGATTCATCGCTTATCTCGGCGAAGAAAAATTCGTTGCAAAGTAAAATATAATAATCGAGAATTGAAAATCGTATATTGAAAAATGGATAAAACTACTCCACGTGCACGTGTTGGCTGGGAGAGAATCTGAGACCGTCGTCACTGCTGAAGAAAATGTACAGGTGGGCATTTTGCCCGATTTCTTCGTTGAGCGAGAACTCTCCTTGCGATTCTCCGCGTACGCCTTTTACTTGACAGGCTAAGCGAGGTATTCGAGGGTCATTGTCATAGATCACGCCCACTTGCAGTTTATCCGTGCTTGCCGTAGTTTTCCATGTCCGTTCCTCTTGCCATGAAATGGTAAAACGGTTTGCTTCTCGTGAAACTTTCAACTCCCGGGGAAGTGCCAGTGTTCCGTCCGTGAACGAGAAGTTCTCGAAATCCACGATTTTTCCCTCGTCTCCAAAACAATGGAAATTTCTTGAAAAGAATACGTTCGAGGCGAATCGTTTCTCTGCCTTCGCCACGGCACGCCATATCTCGGGTGATACTTGCTTGGCAAATGTCATGTAAAATACTTGCACGGCTTTGAAGCGTGTCGTGACAGCCTGCTGCTTGGGGGTGCGTCCCTCGGTTTCCCATTTTCGTTTTTTACCGGGAATGGCATATCGCCGGGCGTGCATCTTGTCGCCCCTCGCGTAAAAAATAATGTTATTGTGTCTTCCTTGGAAAAATCTGTTGATAAGGTCTTTTACTTTCATGATATAGTATTAAGGTGTTTAATAATTACATTTATGTTCCTTCAGTTTGGATTAGTAAAGAGGGGGAGTCCGAAAACTCCCTCTCATCCTACATGTTAAGCCTCTTCTGCTAGCGTGATGCAAACAGATGGGGAAGCCTGTTTCCCGTTCGCGCTCGTGGCAAAGATGTACACTTTCAGGTCTCCTTTTTCCCACGTTACCGGAAAAGTCACGCTTGTTGAACTATTTTCTCCGCGTTCGCGAAGGGGTATCACCCGGCATCCGGCATACCGGGTGTTCAACACCATGGCGTACGTCTTGTCATCCGCGTTACAATACCCGAAATCTTCCATACTCGTGTTCTCGAAGGTAATCCTTGACGTTGAGGCACTGTAAGTAGCGGTGATCTCCGGTTCCATGAGTGATCCTTGTGCACATAACAATTGTTCGTAGTCCACGGTCACCGTGTTGTCCTCTTCCACCGTGCAAATCCCTTTGTTCAAGGACATGAAGGCATTCGCGGGAGACAGTCCTCTTTTACGCTGGGGAAATCCGAGTTGAATAACCGGGGCAAGCCCTTGGGTTAATTCTGTCAGTCTTTTGAACTTCTTTCGTTGTGCAACGGCTGCCGGGGCATCGGAAACTTTTGCGTTCGACGAACTTTTGCGAGCCATGTTCTCGCTTTCGCGTATGTAGTAACTTATTTTACCAATACGCCCCCGATAGCTTTCTATCGGATCCGAAATTATTTTTGCCATATTGCAAAAATTAAAAAATTAATAATATATTTCTCTCTCCAACACACTTGGACGAGAGGTAAGCATCTAACTTCTTGAGAAGTCTTATCCTTACATGAGGCATTATACACGGCAAATGTTAAATTTGCGCGCACCTGAGGGGGAATATTGCATTAGAGAAGACGATATTTTTGTAAATTGCAGTTGTATAGGTGTTTATGGCGCACATTAAATATTGTTAAATATGAAAATCAGCTAGAATACGCCCATTTTTCTAGGAAAAGTGATAGGAAAATTTTATAAAACGAAGAGTTGCCGAAAACTTCCGGCAACTCTTCGTTTTATAAAAATGTAATAATAATCTTACTTTTCCATCATGTCACATAGTCGGGCAATCAATTCCGGTGTGGGCAGTTTATCCGAGGCTTGGTATTGGAAATGGCTCGTGAACAGCACCAACGTTCCTTTCAGGTTCGTTTCCAACAGTTCGTTGTCACTTACCCGGTCCGGATGATCCACTAGTCCCGTGATGCGGCACAGCTCACCGCAAGGGAGCGGCTCCAAGTGTTCGAAGCGGTATCCCATCCAGATGTTGGCGTCCGCTGTTGCTTCTTTACCCCAGAAGCACCATGAACCTCTATTCTTGACCATAATTAATCGCGGGCGCACCACCTGCTCCATGAAAAGTTGATTCAACCGCAAATTTTCGGCAACGAGTTCAAGACCTTTCGGGTCATTGCAAAACTTCCACACCATTTCCTGATCCGTTTCCCGGAAATTCAGCAAATCCATGTATGCTACTTCTTGTTTGTACTCCTCCGGGAAAAGCTTGTCGAAAGCCAAAAAATAACGGTCTTCTCCGCCTTCCACTATCCCTTGGTAATTATACTCGCATATGTTTTCCTTGCGTGCCACATCCCCTTGCCGGAACGATGGGTTCATACCCGTGACTAAAATTCGGTGTGGTATTTCTATCTTCGAGAAACAAATGCCCCGCTCAAGGATATTGTTTAGCTCCTCGGAGGTCATTTGTTTTTGAAATTTCTTCCAGAGTTTTAATAATCTTTCTTTTTGCATGTTATTTTATTAATGTTTCAAAATCAACTTCTTCAATGGTAGAATACGCTTTTTTCCATGATCGGTTTGCTTCATACTTTTCTTTCGGGGAAGTATACAAACCGCTAGGATTAGGATCGGGCAAAGATACTCCTAAAACAAAACGTTTACGGAATGCACCACCGAAAGAATGTTGTGGTATTCCATCGTAATTAGTATCATGAAGTGTTGGCGGCGAATACGCTTTGGAATATATTTTAGAAAAATTCAACTCACAAGGCTCAAATGTTGAGTTCCAGGCTGCATTTGCAAACGATAAACAACCAATTGTTTTAACACTACTGCCTAAAAGTAAATAACCTGTAAAACCGGTACAATTACGGAAAGCATAATCGGCAATTGTTCGTACTTTGTCAGGAATAATCAAATTTCCAGACAAAAAGGGACAATCATTAAATGCACGATAACCTATATCCGTAACATTTTCTCCTATTGTAAGTGTGCCGTTAAATTTAGAAGTCATAAATGCGTCTTCTGGGATAGATGTCAGACCGTTCCCTATTTTTATAGAACCATTGAATCCGTTTGTATGCGCAAGTCCATATCTCGCAAATGCTTCTTTCCCGATTTTTTTCACAGAATTAGGAATAACCAAATCCCCCGTAACAGTTTCACATCTCTGAAAAGCTCCTTGACCTATTTCTGTAATGCTTTCTCCTAATATAACCCTACCATCAAGTTTGCAATTAGAAAAAGCATAGTTACCGATTGTGGTTACTTTATCTGGGATAACTAGATCTCCTTTTAAAGGTAAACCTATGAAAGCATATTCATCAATGATTATTAAATCGGAAGGAAGTGTTAGGGATGTTAATGGACATCCGTTAAAAGCGTGAGCCCCAATTCTACGTACGCAACTTGGTATTTCAACAGATGTTATAGAACTCGCGGTAAATGCGTAATCAGGAATTACCACCATGCTGGGTAGGCGTACAGAAAGAATTGTTTTAGCTCCCCGGAATGCACCCTCAGGCATTGTAGTCAAAACCCCTCTTAAATCCACTTTAGTTAGGTTTGGCATGGTCTTCATGAAATCAAAATCGGATTTATCTAAGGCTCCAGAAACAATTAATTCTTCTATTAATGGTACATCTTCTGCATTTATTAATTGTTCAAGTTGTCCTCTCCCGGTGTATACGGTTTGGGCAATACCTTTTTCTTGATTGATTAAAATCGTTTCGATAGTGACTCCAATTTTGTCAATTAATTTTATATTAGCGAAACGAGTTCGTACAGTTTGATTCGGTTGCACGATGAAAGTAATCACCTCGTCACGCATTGCAGCCCTGCCCTTGGGTGCCACGCTTAGCCATGATTGTGCTTCAGTGGGAATTTCTACGGTATAGTTAATATTAGTAGACAATTTCACTTCAACTTGTCCTCCATTATATTCAACGATATAGCTTTTTGTTGTAACATTGATTATTCCTTCCACGAAATTGATAGAACTCATTATCGTGTGTCCTTTTCCATCTGAAATGAATATTAATACCTCGCTGTTCAAAATTGTTGGGGGAGTTGTAATTTCAATAACCCCTTGGGTGTGGTCAGTCGGTTTTACAACTGCACGGAATCCATCTTGAGTTAAAGCTTTTACAACTGTTTTAGAATCAGAACCAACCAACGTGTAATTGATGGAATAAGTTTTACTAGGAAGAACCCGTATGTCTTCGGTTTCGCTGAATGTAATTGAAAGTGGTTTGTATTTGGGAATCGAGATCGTATTTCCACCGTTTAATGTCATGTGCACATAATCTTCGTCTTCTGTTACTTCCTCGAAAAATGCACCACCCGTCGTGCTCGGTCCTAACTGTTGCCATTTCCCTTCTTCATATGATACATACCAGTATCCTTTTTCAATTTTTAATTGAGGAGTAACGCCATTTTGTCCCGGTGTTCCTTGTGCTCCATCATTTCCGTCTTTCCCCGGTGTTCCATCTAGTCCATCCTTACCATCTGTTCCTTGTGCTTTGATCTTATTGTTACTATCATCCAGAAGCCAATTGCCATTCAATGTCCAGTAATAGATGTTGTCCGTATCTTTTTTAATGCTTATAATTGGAGCGACGCCATTCTGTCCGGGTGTTCCGTCTTGTCCATCTTTTCCGTGATAGATAACAATTGCCGGGCTTTTGGAAAAACTAATTGTGTAACCGATAGCTTTACCTTCTTCCATTAAGGGAGTGACAGAAGTAACGTAATCATTGTTTTCCAATGCGGTTACAATGCTTTGTAACGAGGAAATGTTCGTGTTCATTTGGTTACATTGTGTTCTTAATTCCTCGAAAGCGTACCATGTCGGGATCTTCAATTGCTCGCCATTGGAGAGTGTAAAGATAACGTATTCATTACTTGTTGAGTAGTCCACGTCTCTGAACATGGAATCCCCATCTTTTCCCGGTGTTCCTTGTTCCCCTTTTTCGCCCTGTTCTCCCCTTTCTCCTTGAGGTCCGGTGGCTCGCCATAATGTTTTCCACGTTATTCCATTGTCATATGATACTTCCCAATACCCGTCTTTAATATCTAATAGAGGAGTAATTCCATCTTTTCCGGGAAGTCCATCTTTTCCGTCGGTCCCTTCTGCTTTGATTTTTTGATTGTTATTATCCAAAAGCCACGTGCCGTTCAGGGTCCAGTAATAGATACCGTCGATATCTTGTTTTATTCCGATAACAGGGGTTACCCCGTCTTTGCCTGTTTCTCCCTTATCACCGGTAGCTTGCCCCAAAAAGGTCCAGTTAGTCCCGTTGTCAAAGGACACGAACCAGTTGTCGAATTCGATTTTGAATTGTGGTGTGATGCCATCTGCACCTTGTTGTCCTTGATTCCCTGTGGCTTGTCCTAAATCCTCCCACGTGGAGCCTTTGTCCCATGATATCATCCATCTGCCATTTTGAATTTTTAAATCAGGGGTGACACCCGGTAGTCCTGCTTCTCCCTTGTCACCGGTTGCCTGTCCCGCGTCCTCCCACGTGGAACCCTTGTCCCGGGAGACCATCCATCTACCATTTTCAATTTTGAATTGTGGGGTAACACCATCATCCCCTTTCTCTCCTTTTTCCCCGTCTTTCCCGTGGTAGATGGTAATGGGTTTGTTTTTAACGAAAGTGATCGTGTACCCGATCGTGGTGCTCCCCTCGGTGATTGGAGTAACTCCCGTGATGTAATCGTTTTGTTGCAGCGCGTTGATGATCGTCTGCATGGACGAGATATTGGTGTTCATTTGTGCGCACAACTTTTCGAGAGAGGTTAATCTCCCGTCCAGATCCGCGATTTGTCCGCGTAATTCACTGTCGTCGAAATCATCTTTACATCCAGCGAAAGTAACGCAGAGGAGCGATAGCCATACTAAGTGCAAGCACTTGATAAAGTGAGTTAATTTATGTCGTGTATAACAATATTTTTCTAGCATAATCTATAATGTTTATTATTGTTCATGGATAATAACGACAGGATGATATTGAGGGCTGTCTCCCTTAGGGGTATCTGTGGTGCGTCGCAAGAGTTTGGGGATTGAATTGCGATTGATAGCGTCATATTCCACGAATTTCTCGTAATCGTATTGCCAGCTGTCACCATAAGCCTGTCGCATCATGCGCTTGTAAATGGCTTCGCGGCTAGGGACATTAAAAATAACCTCATCAATAGTCGTTCTCATGATGCTTGTATTGGATGACCTGTAAATTCCAAAAGCACAATACATTCCTCCTTCATAGATTCCGATATCTTCATTCGTGTATCGTTCATCCGTCATAAATTTGTTCCATGGAACATTTTCAGGATCAACACTAAGGTTTGCGTACCAGCCATTGGCTTGGTAATTTAATATTTTCTCTTTGGTGGCATCGGTAGCGATATCGCCAAATGTTTCAATCCATTCCTCGGTTCCCAGTTTGCCGAATGTTAAACCGAATCCACGGCAGATGCCATTTTCAAATCCGTGCAAATCATTACCAGCAGGGGTATAGTTTCCAAGACCTGAGATAGAATAAGAAAATCCTTGAGGATAGCTAGTGTACGTTGTTTTGGCGTTAGACGTGTAAGCATTAAATATAACGAAACAGATGTCTTGGTCTGTATTGAAATTGGGTATTTTATTTATGTATTTGTTTCTGAGGATTTCTGGATTGCATTCTGCGCGGGCGTAACCAGGGGAGTCGCTATTCCCGTATTTACCCTCTAAGGCGGTTTCACCATCCAGGAAAACATTGTGTTTTGAAACGGCTTTGACGGCATAGACGTTGAATAAGTGGCGGAAGGATTTCATAGGTTCCAGTCTAAATAATCCTTCCATGGTTTTGTGCATCACATTATCGAAATGCCCGCTGGTGAAATCAACATCAGCGAATCCGTCTCCGACAATTGCGACATTAATGCCATTCCCTTCTGTTGCTTTTTGTAGTATTACAACCTTTCCGTCTTCACTGTAGTCTGTCGATTCGTATAATGTCGGTATTTCTAACTGGTATCCTTCATTTTGGGGTAGGAAATCTGACCTCAATGAGACCCACCTGGGGTGAGAAACAATCTCCCAAGGGATTGTTCCCGACAGGCAATTGTATGAAATGTTAATAGATTTATGATTATCGTCCAGCAACCAGCTCGCCAAATCTACCGGGATAGATCCGGTAAAATAGTTGTTGCTTAAACCGATGCCAGTACATTGTTGCATGAAGAAATCAAATATGATGTGTCCGTGTAATTGATTATTATTTAGGCGAATATAGCGTAATTCTGAACATTGTTTGATTGTGGTTGGAATTGTTCCCGAGAGTTGATTGTCTGCTAAGTTTAAAATATAAAGTTTTTTGAGATTTCCGATATTTTCGGGGAGGGCTCCTGTCAGTTGATTGTTGTTTAATTCTAATCTATACAAATTTGGTAACAGACAAATTGTTTCGGGGATTTCTCCAGTGAATTGATTGTATGATAAATCCAAATAATCTAAAGTTTTTAAGTCATTTATATTTTGAGGTAATTCCCCTGATAATTGATTGTATTGTAATTCTATGCGTTCAAGGGAAGGCATTTGCCAAATAGAATTTGGTATTTCTCCTGATAGTTGATTTTTTTGTAGATTTAGATCGTTTAAATTTGTCATTTGGCTAATAGAGGTTGGAATTTCCCCGGTTAGCTGATTGCATGATAAATTCAAGTGATAGATGTGTTGTAATTTGCCTAATTCTTCGGGTATGCTACCGGAAATTTTAGAGAATTGAATCTCTAAAAAACTTAGATTAGATAAATCTCCCAGTTCTGGAATTAAATAACCCGACAGATTGTTGCCATTAAAATTACCGACAAATCGTATTCGATCAATTAAACCATTGTAATTGCTAGTTTCTATCCCGTACCATTCTCCGACAGGTTTATCGCTACACCAGTTTGTGTTATCTTCCCACTGATCGCCATTGGTTGCATGGTAAAATTTAATCAAAATTTCCCGTTCTTTCGCGAGTTTTTCTTTCGAAGCATTTCCTTGGAAGACGATGATAGTTTTTAATACTTTGCCTCCCATGTCTTGCACCTCGATATTGCCGGTGCGGTTTTGTTCTCCCTCGTTCGCTTGAATCGTGAAATGAAAATGATTCGTCACGAGAGATCTGCCCAATGGTTGTTCATCTAACACGATCCATTCATTTTTAGGCACCGCTTTTATTTCCAAGTTCGACGTGATTTCCAGGTTCAAATCTCCATTCCCACCGCCAACTATCACGGTGTTGTTCTGCACGTTTTCAAGGATAATGATACAAAATGAAATCGCTGACATCACGGTTTTCTCTTTCCCGTCGGAAACGAACACCAGTACCTCGTCATCCGTGATCGGGTCGGGAGCCGTGATAGTGATGGTTCCGCTTAGATTATCTTTTGGGTTCACCACGGCTTTCCATCCGTTCGAGGTGACGGTTTTCACCAATGTCTTTTCATCTCCTTTCGATAGCGTGTATCCTATTTCAATTGTTTCTCCCGAGCTAATCCCAGGAAGTGTATTTGAAAAATATATTCCGAACGAGTCTTTTCTCGGTAGTTTTAATTCCGTGCCATCCGCGAGCGTGAATATAACATACTCGTCACTGCTGGTGTCCACGCTACTAAACATGGAGTCCCCTTTTTCTCCCGCTTCACCTTGCTCTCCCTTTTCCCCGGAGGCTTTTCCCAGTTGCTTCCAACTGTTTTCATTGTCATACGAAACGTACCAGTATCCCTCCTCTATTTTTAAGACAGGGGTAATCCCGTCTCGCCCGGGTTCGCCTTTCTCTCCAGGTTCACCCTTTTCTCCGTCGGTTCCCTGTGCATTGATTTTGTTATCGGATGCGTCCAGCAGCCATTCCCCGTTCAGCGTCCAGTAATAGATGCCATCGGAGTCTTGCTTAATCCCGATGACGGGTGTCGAGCCGTTCTTCCCGTGGTAGATGGTGATAGGTTTGTTCTTGGTGAAAGTGATCGTGTAGCCGATAATGGATTCGCCTTCCGTGATAGGAGTAACTCCCGTGATGTAATCGTTTTGTTGCAGCGCGTTGACAATCGTCTGCATGGACGAGATGTTCGTGTTCATTTGTGCGCACAACTTTTCGAGAGTGGTTAATCTCCCGTCTAGGTCCGCGATTTGTCCGCGTAATTCACTGTCGTCGAAATCATTCTTGCATCCTGCGAAAGCAACGCATAGGATGAAAATCCATATCAAGTGCTGGCACTTGAAAAAGAGAGTAAATAAATACCTCATACAACCATACTTTTGTAACCCTAATTCCCTGAAGGTAAGTTTTTATAAAAAGAAAAGCGTGGGAACTTTCAGTTTATCTTCCTTTAGGTATCGCCAAACACCCTTGCAAAAATAAACAGTCACCCCACGCTAAACCATATATAATGTAGATAACTATATGGCAAGCATGAGCGTTTGTACCGTTTATCCCTTTGCAAAAAAATTGGCGATTTTAAAGGAAAGGATAAAACTAAACGCTTTTCGTTAAATTGTCATCGTTTAGATGTTTCTAAACGACACACAAATATATTGAATAATTAGCATTTTACAAACACTCACGGGGGTGACCGCTTTACAAATTTACAATAAACGTTAGAATAAAAAGAATTTGAGATAGTCTATTTTCCATTTGCACAGGGAAAAATCGGAATTTTCTTGTACATGTCTCTTTCTCTTCCGGGTGTTACGAGAGGATAAATTACCGAGCATCTATTCATCATGTATTGTATGATGGAATAGATGATGGATAGATGATCAATAGGTGATCAATAGATGTTTGCCGGATATGTAGGAGAAGGGAAGGAGAAATATAGAATTTTTCAAGACGATGCGCATGTTTATTTCACGAAAAAATGTATCTTTAGCCAAATAAAATATTGAATATGGAGTGGTTCGTGTTATTTATGCTTATCGCGATAGGTCTTGTCCTGTTGATTCTCGAATTTCTAGTATTTCCGGGGGTGAATATTGCCGGGATTCTTGGTTTCGCTTGTGTTGTCGGGGCTGTTTGGCTGGCTTATTCTACGATGGGAACAACGGTCGGGCATTTCACTTTGTTGGGGACGGCTCTTTGTGGTTTCGGGGTGACTTATTATGTTTTGCGATCGAAGACGTGGAGACGTATGCAGTTACACACGCAGATTGACAGCACGGTGGAAGGAGTGGATGAATCCATCCGGGAAGGCGACACCGGGGTGACACAGGGACGCTTGGCCCCGATGGGAAAAGTACGGGTGGGGGATAGTGTGGTCGAGGCAGAATCCCGTTCCGGGTATATTGAGGAGAACCGGGAAGTGATCGTGTTGAAAGTATATAAAAATAAGATTGTAGTTAAATTAAAAACTGAATAGAAGATGGAGAGTAGTTTGTTTTTTCTGGTAGCGGTTATCGCCGGAGGTCTTTTTTTACTTTGGATGATACTCTACTTTATTCCGATTGGCTTGTGGTTTCAAGCGTTAGTGTCTGATGTGAAAATATCTTTGTTGCAATTAGTTTTGATGCGTTGGCGGAAAGTGCCTCCCACGATCATCGTTCGTGCCATGATCGAGGGGAAAAAGGCCGGATTGGAACTTTATCGCGACTTGCTGGAGGCGCATTATCTGGCGGGGGGCCACGTGGCTCAAGTGGTACATGCCTTGGTGTCCGCGTCAAAAGCGAATATCGACCTGACGTTTCAAATTGCAACGGCCGTGGACTTGGCCGGTCGTGACGTGTTCGAGGCCGTGCAGATGAGCGTGAACCCGAAAGTGATTAATACTCCGCCGGTGGCTGCCGTGGCTAAAGATGGTATACAGTTGATAGCCAAAGCCCGGGTTACGGTGCGAGCTAATATCCGTCAATTGGTCGGGGGTGCCGGGGAGGAAACCATCCTGGCCCGTGTCGGGGAAGGTATTGTCTCTTCCATTGGTTCTGCTGCCTCGCACAAGGAGGTTTTGGAGAATCCGGACTCTATTTCGAAGGTGGTGTTGAGCAAGGGGTTGGATTCGGGTACTGCTTTTGAAATTTTGTCTATTGATATCGCCGATATTGATATAGGTAAGAATATCGGGGCTGAATTGCAGACCGATCAGGCCGAGGCCGATTTGAAGATCGCCCAGGCGAAAGCGGAGGAACGCCGGGCGATGGCTGTCGCTACCGAGCATGAAATGAAAGCGCTAGCCCAGGAGATGCGGGCAAGAGTAATCGAGGCCGAGGCGGAAGTACCCCGGGCCATGGCCGAGGCTTTCCGTAGCGGTAATTTGGGTATCATGGATTACTACAAAATGAAGAATATCGAGGCGGATACGCAAATGAGAGAATCCATTGCCAAGCCGAATGATAAGAAGAATAACCAGAAATAGTGAATGGATGGTTAAAAATGTAAAACAGACCCGGGTTTTCTCGGGTCTGTTTTATTATGAAACTAAAGTGTCCGTTAAAGTTGGAAGCGATAGTTATCAACGAGCAATTCATCGCAATGACTAGCGACGAAACGGATGATTTCTAATCCTTTCTTTCGAGGTATACGGATGCTTTCTCCAACAATAAGCATATCTTCGATGTTGGGATTTCCGTGGTTGTTGACGGTGGTGGCATGTCCTCCGTTGTAGCCCTTGCTGCAACGAGTGAGGTCGTAGGCGGGGGCTAGAGACCAAGTTCCTTCCCTGCAAATGAAACTGAAATTTTTGGCATGATCATCTTTATTGTCTGTTAGTATGTTGAAGATCATTCTTTTGAACATTTCGTCAACTTGATGAGGATCTTGCGTGAGATAACCTGTCAGGTGGAGGAGTGTTTTATAATCCAGTTTGGGAAGTTGAATCGATTCGTTCAATAATGCTCCGGCTGTGGCAATATGCAATCGATTTTCGTTTTCTATATCAAAACGTTTGGTTGCGAAATATTTTCCGTCAAATAATCTGAAGTCAGGAACCGTGATTTCACATTGGCGAGCTATTTCATTGTATCGATACTCCATGATGCTCATATCCGAGGGATCGTAGGTGTGACGGAATTTGACTAGCCAAGAGCCTTGTTCATCGAGTAATAAACATTTGGGGTGGCATCCCCCGGAATTACCGCTGTTAAAATAAAGGGTGTCTTCGCCTTTGTCAGATTTTTCTGATAACACGTCTAGTGCCATTTGTTGGAGTTTGTCTAATTCCGGTAGGTTTTTATCTTCGCCAATGTAAGTTTCCGGCAGATAGCATAAAGCTCCCAAGCCTGAGCAACCAACAATGCTTAGTCTTTGAATGGGAGTGAGTTTTGAATCGTCTATTCCTTGTTTTTTTAATAGCCTGTTTAACAGGTAACGTCCATAACCATCGGGTAGGCTATCTTCAAAAATTCCAAAATTCCCCCAAAACGGTTTGGGTTTGGCCAGAAAGAGATCCGGTTTGAGGGGAAGGTCAAGGGGGGATATTGAGAATCCCGTGGCAATCCATTCTTTATCGTATTGGAAAGCACAACATGAATTGTCCGGGGTCATGCAGAGTTTGCCCACAACCCTGTCGTGATAAAGTACATTTAGTTTATCGGTCCATTTCATTTCGTCCTCGCTTTCTGTTTTTGTTTCTATTGATTGTTTCCAACTCTTCCATCGTGTTATAGAGGGGGCGAGACAATAATTCCTTAATATCTTTGCTGTAACCCAATGTCTTGGCCATAGACACGAAAGCGGCCAAAGATATGGTGTGTTTCTGTTCGAATTTGGCAATCGTGGGGGTGGGTACGCCACTTAGCTTGGAAAGGGCGTTTCTTGATAATCCCTTTTCCAGTCTTCGTTGCTGTAGGTTTTTAGCAAGAATTTCCAGTAATTCATCCGGGGTATCTAAATCAAAATTGTATATTAAATTCATACTATAATATCTCTTATATGAATATTTTGTGTTTATAGAATACTATAATATTCATTACAAAGATACGAATTTCTTTTTATGAAACGAAATACCGCGGGGAATTACCGGGAAAAGTAACTCCCCGGTAATTCTCTGAGATTGTAGCGTGAGGCCATGACTTCCCCGTATGCGCCGCAGGAACGAATGGCGATCAGGTCTCCCCGTTTGGTGAGGGGGAGTTCCCGGTCTTTGCCGAAGCAATCGGATGATTCACAGATAGGGCCTACCACGTCGTATTTTTCGTGTTCTCCCGCGGAGGTTAGGTTTTCTATCCGGTGGAAAGCCTGGTAAAGTGCCGGACGTAGAAGGTCGTTCATTCCCGCGTCGAGGATGACAAACTTTTTATGTTTCCCTTCCTTCACGTACAGGACGCGAGAAATGAGTGAACCGCATTGCCCGACGAGGGATCGGCCTAGTTCGAAATGAAGTTGCTGACCCGGCAGGGCTTCGAAGAAATCGGCAAAAATCTGGAAATAAGAAGCAAAGTCGGGGATCAGACCACACGCGGGACAATCGTAATTGATACCCAGCCCGCCACCGAAATTCACGTGGGGGAGAAGGATGCCCTGTTCTTTCAATCGAGATTGTATTTCGTTCACTCTCAGGCAAAGTCCACGGAATACCGTGAGATCGGTGATCTGGGAACCGATGTGAAAGTGTAGCCCGATAAGATGGATGTTTTCCATTTCCCGGCAGGCCGTGATGGCGCGGTCGAGGTCGTAAAGGTAGAACCCGAATTTGTTTTCTTCAATTCCCGTGGTGATGTAGTGATGCGTGTGGGCATCCACGTTGGGATTTACCCGAAGAGCGATGGAGGCTTTTTTCCCCATTTCTCCGGCCAGCAAGTTGATCACCTCTATTTCGGGTAAAGATTCGCAGTTGAAGCAAAATATCCCTTTTTCAAGCGCCAGCCGGATTTCCTCGTCACTTTTCCCGACTCCGGCATACACGATCTGTTGCGCGGAGAAACCATTGGCTACGGCTTGGGCAACCTCGTTGCCACTCACGCAGTCCGCCCCTATCCCGTGGCTTTGAATGATGTCGAGAATATGTGGGTTGGCATTCGCTTTTATGGCGTAATGCAAATGGAATCCGTGTTTTTTAGCCGCCTGGGAGGCTGCCTGAAGGGTGGCCTGTAGAAGAGTCGTGTCGTAGTAATAAAACGGGGTCTTCAAGGTTTGAAATGTTTTGATGGTTTCTATATTCATGGAGGTTGAATTTATGAGGATTATGAACTCACTGGTTTAACAATCTTTCGCTAAGTGCTTCGAGCGCTTTTTGTTTGTCGGTTTGTTTCACGAGCAGGGAAATGCTGTGTTCGCTAGCCCCGTAAGAGATCATGTGCAGGGGGATATCTTTCAGGGCGGTAAGAGCCCGAGCTGCGAGTCCGCTATTGTTGATCGAGCAATCCCCGACGATGCAGATGATGGAAAGCGATTCTTCCACCTCGATGGTACCGTATTTAGCAAGGTCTTTTTGGATGTCTTCCAGATGGCATGTGCTGTCGATCGTGAGGGATATGGCAACTTCCGACGTGGCAATCATGTCGATCGGGGTTTTCCAGGATTCGAATATTTCGAATACTTTTCGAACAAAACCGTAGGCAAGCAGCATATTGCTGGATTTGACTTTTATGGCCGTGATTCCGTCTTTTGCCGCTACCGCCTTGAAATCTTGGATAGGGCTTTCTTTCGTGATCAAAGTTCCTTCGTCACTTGGGTTCATCGTGTTTTTCATGCGAACGGGAATGTTTGCTTTTTTAGCGGGCTGAATACTTGACGGGTGGAGAATTTTTGCCCCGAAATAGGCGAGTTCTGCCGCTTCGTCAAAAGATAGGGAACGAATGGCTTTCGTGTTTTTCACGTACCGCGGGTCGCTGTTATGTACACCGTCAATGTCGGTCCATATCTGAATTTCGTCTACGTTGAGTGCAGCACCGATTAACGCGGCTGAGTAATCGCTGCCTCCTCTTTTCAGGTTGTCTATTTCCCCGTACGCGTTTCGGCAAATAAATCCCTGGGTAATGATAATGCGCTCTGTGGCTGGATTGGATAATAGGCGTTTTAGATTTTGTTCGATGTAGAAATAATCCGGTTCACAATCTTTGTCGATACGCATGAAATCCAAAGCGGACAGGAGCGTGGAAGGAATGCCTTGTTCTTGCAAATAATAATGCATCAGCGTGGTGGAGATGATCTCTCCTTGGGCGACCACCGCTTTTTCTTGTAACGGGTAGAAGTCCTTGTTGATGAATGAGCGGAGATAGGTGAAGATGGTTTGTACAAATTCTTGTCCCCGGTGCTTGAATGCCTCGGTGCTGTAGAGGTCGCTAATGGTCATCAGGTAATCCAGTTCGAGATTTTGGATTGTCGTCAAGGCTTCCTGTCTGTCATTGTGGTATAGATAGTTGGTGATGTCTACTAACGTGTTGGTCGTTCCGGACATGGCAGAAAGAACGACAATTTTGGGTTGGTTGTCCGAGATTAATTTTGCCACTTCTTGAATTCGTTGTGCGGAACCAACCGAGGTTCCTCCAAATTTTAATACGTTCATACGTTTATTGTTTTTAAATCATTTATTTTTTACATGAAAAAAGCCCGTGTTTTCACACAGGCTTTTTCGACAGTTTTTTGATAACAGTGCGTTAGCCTGCAAAGAGCCTTTGCATGCACATCATCTGTTTATAGTTATTCGTATACTTTGTTCTCATTCTTCTTTTGTGTTTTTCACGATGCAAATATTGCATATTGAAATTGAAAAAACAAGCCTTTGTTAAAATATTAACAGATATGTGGCTACGCCACGTCACAAGTTACAGGTTGGCAAATTTCAAGTTCTTTTTTAACAATCTGAAACCTGTAATTTCCCACAAAAAAGTTAGTTTTTGCGGAAAATGACGGCTGTCCAATTGTCTTTTACTTTGTTGGATTGATAGGTTAGTTGCAATGATTCAGCTTTCTCGCGAATGATGGGAATGTCTTCGGTGTAGAATCCGCTCATGATGAGGTAACCCTTGTCGTTAAGCACGTTCACGTATGCGGGCATGTCATTCAGTAATATATTCCGGTTGATATTGGCTAGAATGATGTCGTAATGTTCCCGTCCGTCTAGTAAAGTTGCATCCCCGATGAGCACGCGTATATTGTTCAGGTTGTTGGTGGCAATGTTTTCCATGGCGTTGTTGTAGGCCCATTCATCGATGTCGATACCGGTAACCGATTGAGCCCCGCTTTGTGCGGCCATGATAGATAGAATGCCGGTGCCGCATCCCATGTCAAGGACTTTCTTGCCGGAGAAATCAGGTTTCATGTCAAGAATCGTTTCCAGCATGAGTGCTGTCGTGGCATGGTGGCCCGTACCAAAACTCATTTTCGGGTCGATGATGATTTCGTGTTCTATGTTTTCAATCGTGGGATGGAATCCGGCTCTTACCAGAATTCGGTCTTGCACGAGGATTGGTGTGAAGTTTTCCTCCCAGATTTTATTCCAATCTTGATTCTCGATTTCTGCTTTTTCCCAGGAGATCGTGTACAGAGACTGGAAGAAGGAAAGGATTTCCAATGATTTTACTTGTTCTTCATCAAATTTGTTGCTTGGAATGTAAGCCTTAAAACCGTCGTCCGTGTATGAAAAACTGTCGTATCCGAGGTCGCCGAGTTCGGCAATAATCGCATCTGCAATGTCCTCCACGTAAGGGAAGATGTGGAATGTGAGTTCTGTATAAAACATGCTATCTGATTTTTTTGCAAATGTAGCAAAAAATCAGATAGCTATGCTCTTCACATGATTTTCTCTAATTTATCGAGAGATTGAGCTATTTCTTGATCGGAAAGCTCGAAGTTTTGGAGGCTTCCCCCAAGGTACTGTTCGTAAGCGTAGAGGTCGATCATGCCGTGTCCGGATAGGTTGAACAGGATCGTTTTGGCTTTTCCTTCGGCTTTGGCGATTTTCGCTTCCCGAATCGCTTGCGCTATGGCGTGGGTGGACTCTGGAGCGGGAATTATTCCTTCGGTTTTGGCAAATAAGATCCCGGCCTCGAAGGTCTCTAATTGCGGGATGGCGACGGCTTCCATCAATTTGTCCTTGAGGAGTTGGCTGACGATGACCCCGGCTCCATGGTAACGTAATCCTCCGGCATGAATGCTTGCGGGTTGGAAGTCGTGTCCCAGCGTGTACATGGGAAGTAAGGGGGTCAACCCGACGGTATCGCCGAAATCGTATTGGAATTGACCGCGGGTTAACTTCGGGCAGGATTGTGGTTCCACTGCAATTACCCGGGTGTGTTTTCCTTCTTTCAGATTCCGGCGAATGAATGGGAAACTGATTCCGGCGAAATTTGAACCTCCCCCGAAGCATCCGATCACGATGTCCGGCTCATCTCCGGCTTTTTCCATTTGGAGAAGTGCTTCCTCTCCGATGATGGTTTGGTGTAATAACACGTGGTTCAGTACACTACCAAGAGAGTAATTTGTTATGGGATCCTGTGCGGCAAGTTCAACGGCTTCGGAGATGGCAATCCCCAGGCTACCGGCTGAATCCGGGTGTTCCCGCAGAATTTTTCTTCCGGCTTCTGTCAGCTTGCTGGGTGACGGGATCACGTCTGCTCCCCACGTGTTCATCATCAACTTGCGATAGGGTTTTTGGTTGTAGCTTACTTTTACCATGAACACTTTCAGGTCCAGACCGAAATGCTGACAGGCAAAACTTAATGCTGTGCCCCATTGTCCCCCACCGGTTTCTGTGGTGATGCGTTTAATGCCTTGCTTATAGTTGTAGTAAGCTTGTGCAATGGCTGTGTTCGGTTTGTGAGAGCCGGCCGGGCTTGTACCTTCATTTTTGAAATATATTTTCGCGGGAGTATCTAGCGCTTTTTCTAAAGCGTAGGCTCGCACGAGAGGGGTCGATCTCCATATTTTATATAAGTCTTGCACTTCGTCGGGGATCTCGATGTAGCGTTCTGTAGCGAACTCTTGTTTTGCCAATTCCTGGGCAAATAGCGGATAAAGGTCTTCCGGTTTCAACGGTTGTTTTGTTCCCGGGTGGAGAGGTGGAAGGGGTTTATTGGGCATATCAGCCACGATGTTGTACCATTGAGTTGGCATTTCTTGCTCGGTGAGCATAAATTTTTTGATTGGTTTCATGATTTTGATTTTAAAAAAGGTGAATAAAAAAAGAGAGCCTACTGTTCGTAAACAATAGGCTCTCTATATTTTAATTATGCAATACAATCACATAACCTCATTGTTTACGATGAAGTTTAAAAAGGTGCCACCACCAAGTTTGGGCTATGTGTTGATTATGCATCATGTTTCTTTATTTTGTAAAGACAAAGCTATATAGAGATTTTCTTTTTTCCAAATTCTATCGTAAAAATAATGTTGCTAAATGAAATTTAATGCTTACATTTGCAGCATCCCACTCGAATTAAAGTTATAAAAGACGTGTATTGCATAAAAGAGATTGCCTCCGGTGTGCAATAGCACGTCTTTTTTTAAATTCAGAGTGGGATCTAATTTATAAAGAGCCGGAGGCATTTCTTACTAAATTGGTTTAACGTTTGGTTTAAAGTTATTGTTATGTTTTTGCATAACAATTTTTGAAAATTCTAAATTGTCTTAAGGTGGGGCCGTGATGGTGACCCACCTTTTTGTAACCTATACCGTCATAATTTCGTATAGTTCCATGTTAAATTTCTAGCTAAACTAAATTTGAATATGATGAAAACTTTTGGAAGAATTGGATGGATTTGCATGGTGGCAGTTGCCGCGATTCTGATGTTTGCTTCTTGCGGGAATAGCCAAAAGAACAAGGTACAGTCGGGGAAACAAGTACAAGAGCCGGTAGGGACTGTTGTGGAGGAGTCGGAAGTTGTCGTGGAGGTTGATAGTATTACGCCTGATTCGATTACTCAGAACACTAAAAGATAAAAGTTAAAAACTAAAAGCTAAAAGTTGGTACTGATTCTTTTATCTTAAAAGACAAAGCTCCCGGGTACCCGGGAGCTTTAGTCTTATAGTATCATTTGCGGCATGAATTCAAAACTGTTGTATTGGGGACGTAATCTCTCCGTGTTGTAAAATTTGGGGACATCCACGATCTTTTTACTACTGGTTACAATCTCGATCGGGGCGTTGTCATAACGTCCGTTTCTTAGGATGACTAACCTGCCGTGTAATCCTTTATTGATTAAATCCAGGGCTAGGTTCCCGTATGCCATGGGTACGATAGAGTCCAGTGCATCCGGGTCCCCGCAACGAACCAAATATCCCAATCTTTGCGTGATGGTGTTGATTACCTGTCCGTGGTTAAATTGTGGAGTGAGTTCTTTCAATTGTTGCGAGATCATGTTCCCGATGCCTCCCAGTTTTTTGTGTCCGAACATGTCTGTTTCTTCGCTTTGAAAAATCATGCTGCCTCCGGAGAACGTGGCTCCTTCGGATACGAGTACTACCGAGTATTTGCTGGGATTCGTGAAACGATCCTCGCAAAGCAGTTCGGTCAGACGTTCGATGTTGAATTCGTATTCCGGAATGACGCAACGGTTGGCAGCCCCGGCCAAGGTGGGGAGCATTGCCGTGAATCCGGCATAACGTCCGAATACTTCCAGAACCAGTATTCGTTCGTGAGATCCGGCAGACGTGCGGAGATCATGTGTGAGGGCAATCGTGCGGGTAATACAGGTGCTGAAACCAATACAGTAATCTGTTCCGGGAACATCGTTGTCCATGGTTTTGGGAATAGCCACGACTTTCACTCTTTCCTTGCTCAAGCGTACCGCGTAGCTCAACGTGTCGTCGCCCCCGATAGGGATCAGGTAATCGATGCCCATGAACTCCAGGTTCTTCAATACTTCCGGGGTCAAGTCGTTGATTTCGTCCGTGTATTTGTCCTGTAGATGCTTGGGTACGTTTGCTTTGGGTACGTGGGATGCCCTGGTTCTAGACGTGTGTAGGAATGTTCCTCCGGTGCGTCCAGCTTTATTCACGATTTCTTCTGTCAATTCAAAGAAATTGCCGGAATTGTCATATTGCGGATCTCGTACGATGTCAATTAAGCCACCCCAGCCTCTTTTAATCCCGATAACTTTATATCCTTCGCGTAAGGCTCGAATCGTTACCGCCCTGATAGCTGGATTCAAGCCGGGAACATCTCCTCCGCCAGTGAGAATCCCTATAATTCCTCTGTTTTTTTGTTGTCCCATAATGTATTGCTTTATGTTAGTAAAATCGAACTAATGTACACAAAATTGTTCAATTAATACGTTAAAATCATCATTAAGTAAGTATATTTGTCTGTTTTTTATGGATAAAAGAATGTTAATATAATGATATGGAGAGTTTGAGATTTCTTTGGGGAGAACTGGGTGCTTTTAAGTACGGGGTAATACTTCTGTTTGTGTTGATACTCACTTACACTTATCACATTATCCGTCGGTGTGTGATTGTGTCTCGTAAAAACAAACCAAGAGATAAACAGGTACATGAAGGAGTGTCGGTTATCATCACGTCACACAATAATGCGGAGTGTTTGCGACGGAATTTGTCAAGTTTTTTGATGCAACAATACGATAATTTTGAGGTGATCGTGGTGGATGAATGTTCTGAAGATGACACGCAGGATGTATTGGCCGAGATTCAGAAGGATTATCCACAATTGCGATGCACGCGAATATTTCCGGACACGAAATTCAGATTTACTAAAAAATTGGCTATAAATATTGGTGTTTTAGCTGCCAAGCACGATATCTTGTTGTTTTCAGAGATTAACTGCCATCCCTCTTCCATGTATTGGATAAAGACCATGGAGTCATATTTTGATGAAAATACAGCAGCTGTCATCGGTTTTGCGAATTATGATTTCTCCGAGAAAAACGTGAGGAATTTGCGTGTGTTTCGTTTCTTGCGCTTTATAAAAATGATGGTCATGGCAAAAAATAAAAAATATATTTTTGGGGATGGATGTAACATGGCCTACCGAAAATCGTATTACATAGAAAATCGTGGATTTGCGAAGAATTCACAATCGTATTTAGGATACGATAATGATATGGTTAGAGAATTATCAAGGTTTGGGACAATAAAGATGACAAAAGATCCGGATTCGTACGTGATAATTGATAAGAGTGACAAAAAAGGAGAAATAAATGAAGTTTCATATTATTATGCTAGTAAGATGAGATTGACAATGACAGAAAGGATGATGATAGATGGTGATATGATCGTGCGTTTATTCTTTTATTTGACAGCTATTTGTTTGATTGTCTTAGGTCTTTATCCGATATACGTATCTCTTGTCATGTTGACAATGTTTTTAATGGATGTAATTTTGTTAAATATTTGTGCTATTTGTCTGAAACAAAAAAAATTATTCCTAACTTCGTTTATTATTAGTATGATCGGTTTTGTTTATCGAGTGTATGAAAATGGATATTCATTTTTTAACAAGAAGAAATGGAGTTAACAAACAACTTGTCAGAGAAAGCTCTTTATGATTACAAGATTGTAAAGAGGGCTGTAACGGGAGATGAGCAAGCTTATGCCGAGTTATTTAAAAGGTATAAGGATTCAGTATATTTTATGATACTGAAGATGGTGAATAACAGAACTGATGCAGAAGACTTAATGTTCGAGGCTTTCGAGAAAGCTTTCTCAAGTTTGAATTACTACTCGCCTCAGTTTGCGTTTAGTACGTGGTTATTCAAAATTGCCTCTAATAACACGATTGATTTTATCCGGAAGAAGAAAGCCAAGGTGGTTTCTTTGGATAAGGATGATATAAATCCGGATGATCGTGGGTATATAAATAGTGTCCCGGCCGACGTGTTGAATCCGGAAGAGGAAACGATCCGTAAACAGCGAGCTGAATTTATGCGGGAAAAAGTTGCTATGTTGAAAGGTCGTTACCGTAAATTGATAGAATTACGTTATTTTGAGGAATATTCTTACGAAGAAATTGCTCAGGAACTGAGTATTCCCTTAGGAACCGTGAAAGCTCAATTGTTTCGTGCAAGGGAGTTGTTGTTGAATATATTGCAGAATAGTGAAATAGCCCGGGAAAATGAAAGAGCTTAGTCTTCTTTTTTTTCTTCTATTTTTTTGCTTGGGAGTACAAGGGCAAAATCAGGGTAAGAACGATGTGTTTGTCACGGGGATCGTTTGCGATCGAGATAGCATACGCCCATTGCCGGAAGCAATCTTTCGATTGGGAAAAGAGGTGCGAGGAGTTGATAAACAAGGTAGATTTTCATTGAGCGTGCAAGTGGGGGATACATTGCGTTTTTCACATATAGGTTATGCTCCTACTCAGGTTGTAATTTCAGACAGTTTAAGAGAAAATGATTTCTTACTGGGGGTTTTTATGGTACGAGATACTGTTTTGCTGTCGGAAGTTTTAATCTTGCCGCGTTTTTTTACGGGGAATTATAAATCAAATGCTTTTTTGCTGAATGCTCAGAATAACCTAAATCAAGCTATACATGCCGCCTCGAAACCGGTGGAAGCGATGGATCAGGAAATGAACAGGCGTATGATGATCGAGGATTTTGCCCGTAAGGTAGAAATGAAAGGCATGGTTGACGTGAAATTAGGTGTTGGAACTCGGTCTGTCACTGTATTGCAAGGGTTGGTGCGAGCTCGTCGACAAGCAGAAAAAGGAAAAGTCATTAATATTGAGGAAATAGACCTGTTAAAGAAAATTTTTTATATAGAAAAAAGAGAAAAATCGGATAACTAAAAGAAGAAAGATTATCTTTGTATTCGAAACGGGCCTTGTGTGGGCCGAAATTTCAAAAAATCGATTTATTAATAACAAAGTTACATTTTATGAAGAATTTGTCGATAGGATTAAATGTGTTATTGTTGATTGCTGTGATAGTTTTGTATATTTTGCATTTCAGTGGAAATGGTAAAAGTACGAGCAATCAAGGCGGAACTGCAACTGTGAATGCGGATGCAAAAATAGTCTACATTAACATGGATACGTTGCTTAACAATTATACTCAATCTAGAGAATTGAATGAAGCATTTTTGAAAAAATTGGAAGCAAATCGGACAGAGTTGAACATAAAAGTGAAGAACTTCGATCGTGAGGCTGCAGAGTTCCGGAATAAAGTGGAAAACAACGGTTTTATGACTCGCGAAAGAGCCGAACAAGCCCAAATGGATTTGATGATCAAACAACAAAATTTGCAGAAATTGCAACAGGAAATGACCGAGAATGCTCAACGCGAGCAGATGGAAATAAATCGGAAATTGTATGATGCAATCACGAATTTCTTGACGGAGTATAATAAAGCGAAAGGGTTCCAATTAATACTGAGCACGACGTTAGGTGGTAACGTGCTTTTCGCACAAGAGGGATTTGATATTACCAATGAGGTGGTAAGTCAACTAAATGAACAATACGCGAAAAAATAAATAATAATGAAGTGTGATAAAATAACTTTTATCACACTTTTTATTTGTAAGATCTATAGGGTTGAACCTCCGGTTCTGAAAGTTCATAAAGTCTATTATTATACATGAATTTTAAATACACAATTGATATTACGGCTGATCCGGAGGAAGTCTTTACGGCATTGACGAATCCTTTTCAAATCGAACTCTGGAGTGGATACCCCGCGGAAATGAAAGCGGAGGAGGGTTTCGTGTTTTCTTTATGGGAGGGAGATATTTGTGGCGTGAACCTGGAGGTAAAGCCCAATCGTTTGCTTGTACAGGAATGGTTCTTCGGGGAGACGGATCAACGTTCTATTGTGACCATTAAATTGAAAAAAGACGGTCCCCGAACTCGTGTAGAATTAGAACATACAAATATTCCGGATGAGGTCTTCGAGGAGATCGTTGAAGGTTGGAAAGAGTATTACCTGGGCTCTATTAAAGGGCTATTGGAAATGTACTAATTCAGAATTAGTAAAAATACGGATTATTTTTTTGATTTCCGGTACTAACTTTGCCACAGAAATTATTCACTAAATTAATAAATTTCCAGATGAGCAAGTTAAAGATTTCCGAAGATTGGACCTCTACGATCGTGGGGTGGTTTATAATTCTTTTAGTAGTATTTCAGTTGAAACCTCATTGGCCTTCTTTCAGTTGGCCGAATGCTGATGTTTTGATGAATAAGGTTTTTACGTTGGATAACGTGGGACATGCCTTGATTGTTTTCTGTTTTATGTTCTTGATGGCCTTGATTGCCGGGTTATTAACGGGCAAGAAATTGAAAATGATTGCTGCAAGTTTTCCGGTCGTGTTTTTCCTCACACTTTTGGCTATGGTTGTCGGTGGGAATAAATTCCTGAAGGATTGGGGATTTGAAACCGTGATATTTAGTTTGTTGATAGGACTTTTCATTAGTAATATATTTTCTATTCCCAAGTGGTTGAAGGAGTCTCTTTCTTCTGAACTTTTCGTGAAGATCGGTTTGGTGTTACTTGGAACAACCGTACTTTTTGATGATTTGTTGAAAGCCGGGGCATTAGGATTGATACAATCTTGTGTTGTTGTCTTTACCGTGTGGAATTTCTGCTTTTGGTTATGTCGTAAAATGAAAATTGACAAAGAAATGTCATTGATGCTTTCCAGTGCAGTGTCCATTTGTGGTGTGTCAGCTGCAGTAGCGACTGCCGGAGCTATCAAGGGCGACAAGACAAAATTGTCATACGTGGTATCCTTAGTATTGGTCGTGGCTGTGCCGATGATTTTGATCATGCCCGGTTTGGCTAAGTTGATGGGATTACCTGAGGATATGGCAGGGGCTTGGATCGGTGGAACGATTGATACGACTGGTGCCGTGGCCGCAACCGGAGCGATATATGGAGAAGTGGCCTTGCAGACAAGTACAATCGTGAAGTTCTCTCAGAACGTGTTGTTGGGAGTTGCGGCTTTCTTGATCAGTATTTATTGGTCTTATTCAAAGAAAGAGGTAGCAGAAGAGAAACCGACACTGAAAGTAATTTGGTTACGCTTCCCGAAATTCGTGTTGGGATTTGTTGCGGCTTCTCTTATTTTTTCATTTTTCGTAGCTCCTGAGGTTGTGTCGGATGCTAAACCGATCTTGAAGAATATTCAGGGTATGTGGTTTGCCTTGGCATTTATGTCTATTGGCTTGGAGACGGATTTCAAGAGTTTGATAACCTCAGAAAATCGTCGCTCTACGTATGCTTTTTTAGGTGCACAAGCGTTTAACGTGGTATTTACTTTACTTGTTGCTTGGATACTTTTCGGGCTAATAGCGTAAACTTTGTAACTAAATATGATCGGATTACAGATATTGTTTGTAATTTTGTCCGTGATATTGAAGTTAAACAATAAAACCAAATAGAATATGAAATTTTTTATTGATACGGCAAATCTTGACCAGATTCGCGAGGCAAATGATCTTGGAGTGTTGGACGGTGTAACCACCAACCCGTCTTTAATGGCAAAAGAGGGTATTAAAGGTGACGAGAATTGTAAAAAACATTACGTTGAGATTTGCAATATCGTGGATGGAGATGTAAGTGCAGAGGTAATCGCAACGGATTACGAAGGCATGATCAAAGAAGGAGAGGAATTAGCCGCATTACACCCGAATATCGTGGTAAAAGTGCCTTGTATTGCCGATGGTATTAAGGCAATCAAATATTTTACCAACAAGGGGATTCGTACGAATTGTACGTTGGTCTTCTCTCCGGGACAAGCTTTGTTGGCTGCTAAGGCCGGTGCTACTTACGTGTCTCCTTTCGTGGGACGTTTGGATGACATCAGTAGTGATGGAATCGAGTTGGTGGAAAAGATCGTGGATATGTATGCTTACTATGGCTTCAACACGCAAGTATTGGCTGCATCCATTCGCCACACGCAACATATCATTCAATGTATTGAGGCCGGGGCAGACGTTGCAACGTGCCCGTTGAGTGCGATCAAAGGTTTGTTAAAACACCCGCTAACGGATTCAGGCCTGGCTACGTTCCTGGCTGATCACAAGAAAGTGAATTCATAATTTACGATCATGCTTGTACGTTTATTCGAGGACAATCCCAATGATCGGGAGATTCGAAAGATCGTTGAGCTCTTGCGTAATGGTGGTGTTATCATTTACCCGACCGACACGATTTATGCGATCGGGTGTGATATAAATAGCGTGAAAGCCGTTCAACGGGTTGCGGCTATTCGTGGCGTGAAAGCGGAAAAAGCAAATTTCTCGATGATCTGTAAGGATCTGGGAAACATTGCCGCTTATGCAAAGGTAAATAACGAAGAGTTCCGGTTGATGAAACAATATTTACCGGGACCGTATACTTTTGTATTGCCAGCTACCAGTAAGTTGCCCAATGTTTTGATGAATAGACGTAAAACAATAGGTATTCGAATACCCAAGAATTTTATTGTTCAGGCTATTGTCGAAGAACTGGGGGGGCCTTTGCTGACCACTTCGGTGAAAGTTGCAGAAGGAGAAGTCGAGGAATATATCACAGATCCGGAATTGATTCACGAGAAATATCATCGTCTGGTTGATTTGGTGATAGACGGAGGATATGGAAATAATATTCCTTCAACGGTGATTGATTGTACTGGGGATGAGATTATTGTTACTAGA
This sequence comes from Butyricimonas faecalis, assembly GCF_003991565.1. Lineage (NCBI taxonomy): Bacteria > Pseudomonadati > Bacteroidota > Bacteroidia > Bacteroidales > Odoribacteraceae > Butyricimonas > Butyricimonas faecalis. Next base: position 4,308,325 of record NZ_CP032819.1, read on the forward strand.
CAAGGTTTGGGTGAGTTATAGAATACTTGTAGAAAATTAAAAAAGAGTCCCCAAGTCAATGATTTGGGGATTCTTTTTTAGCGGATCTGATGAGATCAAATTGTCTTGTGGTAGATTACTTTTTCCAGAATATTTTACTGAATAGAACAAGAACCGTGAATATCTCCAAGCGTCCGACCATCATCAGAATGGATAAGAATATCTTGGCAAAGTCGTGTAGGTTTGCAAAGTTATCCATCGGTCCGATTCCTCCGAATCCGGGGCCCACGTTACTCATGCTAGAGATGGCAGCACTGCAGGCAGTGACTATATCTTGAGTAAATAGTGACATGATCAGGCTGGAGATAGCGAAAATGAATATATACAAGATAAAAAAGCCCATTACTCCGGTCATGATATTGGGATGAACACTTTTTCCGTTATACTTGACATTGATAATTCCGTTAGGATGAATAATTCGTTTCATCTCGATAAACGAATTTTTGAATAATAGATTGAGTCGAATACATTTCAAGCCTCCTGAAGTAGAACCGGCACACGCCCCGATAAATAGAAGGGCAAAGATGATGGCGCCCGTGAGCGGTGGCCATAATAGATAGTTTGCAGTGACGAATCCTGTTGTAGTTAAAATGGCAACTACTTGGAATATAGATTCCCGTATGCTTAACTCTAAGTTTGCATAACCATTCAGGAATAAGACAATTGCGATGATTGCGCTGGCTCCTAACGTGATGTAAAGGTATAGTTTAAATTCTTCGTCATGAAACAATTTTCGGAGTTTACCGTGCAACATGACATAAAGTAAACCGAAATTTGTTCCGGCAATAAACATGAATATAATGATCACGTATTGGATATATGCGGAGTCCCAATAAGCAATACTAGCTTGTTTGGTTGAATATCCACCGGTAGCCATTGTTGTGAACGAGTGACAGATGGCATCAAAAAGATCCATATCCCCTAATAGAAGTAAAATGACTTGAGCTGCTGTTAGTGAAATATAGAGGTACCACATACGCCGGGCCGTAGATCTGAAGGTTGCCGTAAATTTGTCATGTGTTGGACCTGGCACTTCGGCCACGAAAAGATCGCGTCCCTCGATTCCCAAGCCGGGAAGGATAGCTAAAAGTAACACGATGATACCCATACCACCCATCCATTGGGTCAGGGAACGCCAGAATAGCGTGGCATGAGGTAAGGTCTCGACATTGTCTATCACCGAGGAACCTGTTGTCGTGAAACCGGACATGGTTTCGAATATGGCGTCAACAACCGATGGAATTGTACCTCCGAACAAGTAAGGTAAGCAACCGAAGATGGTGAAGATAATCCACGTGCAGGTTACAATAAAATAACCGTCTTTTTTGGCAAGTACCCGGTCTTTGACTTTCACGGTAAATGTCAT